>CAVUFV010000015.1:0-86244 GCA_963740915.1 uncultured cyanobacterium | reverse complement strand
CGCGGCCCACGCTATTTGCCGCAGGGCAGTTAGTAGGCACTGAAGGCTATACAGCCGCGATCGCTGGCGGTTGGTTAGCAGGCACTAATGCCGCTCGTCTGGCTTTGGGCAAATTACCTTTGACCCTGCCGCTCACCACTATGAGCGGTGCCCTCACAGGCTTTATCAGCGCCGCTGAACCAAAGCACTTTCAGCCCATGCCGCCCAACTTTGGCATCATTCCTCCCTTGGCCAAAAAAGTGAGGAATAAACGCGATCGCTATGGAGCATACCGCGATCGCGCCTTTACCGATTTACATACCTGGGCAGCAGATCATGGCTTACCTCTCAATGAACCGCCTGCCAGTGAGCCTGATCCCATGGCAAATGGGCCATCTACTTCGTTGCTCTCAGCGCCAGACTTCTCAGCGCCAGACTTCTCAGCGCCAGACTTCTCAGCGCCAGACTATAGCTTGGCAAAGTAATCGGTTGGCAACATAGCCTCTGCCCCCATCAAAGGTCGTATCACTTTGATTCCATGCTCACACTCCTGCTGTCGATTTTTGTCGTTTTTTTATCGGTTTATGGCATCTTCGCTCTCAGCGTCTTTTTCCTTGTAGAGCGATTGATCTTTTTGCCACCTCCGACTAGTTACGATCACCATCCGAACCAAGATCCCCACGCCATCGATATTTTGACCGGCGATGCCAACGTCATTGCCGCCCGCTACTTTCCGAATCCGGCCAGCGACTACACCATCTTGTACAGTCACGGCAACGCTTCAGATCTGGGCACAGTTTCACCCATTTTACAAACCCTATACGCTCAGGGCTTTTCTGTGCTGGCTTACGACTATCCGGGCTATGGCAACAGCTCAGGTGCAGCCAGTGAATCAGGTGCTTACAATGCGATCGCTGCTACCTACAGCTATCTAAGCGATACTCTGAACGTTCCACCCGAAAAGATCATTTTGCACGGTCAGTCTTTAGGCGGTGGCCCCAGTACCTATCTCGCTACTCAGCTAGCCGATAAAACACCTGTAGCAGGGCTGATTTTGGAAAGCACATTCTCCACCATTTTTCAGGTAGTTACTCGCTTTAATCTTTTGCCTTTTGACAAATTTCCCACCATTCAGCGCATCGACAAAATTAACTGCCCCCTGCTAATCCTTCACGGCACCTGCGATCAAACCATTCCCTTTAGCCACAGTGAGGCACTATTCGCGGCTGCGCGTGAGCCGAAACAGTTAGTCGCGATCGCCGAGGCCAATCACAACAACCTACTGTGGGTTGACGGCACCACCTATATCAATGCCATCCAAACCTTTGCCAATAGCCTCCAAACGTAAGACAGCAAAAGTAAGACAGCAAACCCCCTACCCTTTTCACAACAATCTTTTATCAGCCTACACTCGGCTACAAGAATGAAGATAACGTGAAAATTGATGACCCCCTAAAGCAGCCATGCTAAGGTTCAATATCTTTTAAGATATTTAGCAAAATAATTAGTGCAGCACCTCCAAAAGTCCTATTCTTTCAGAATGTGATTTTGCAAAGATACGCCTAAGCCAGGCCGCATTCAATGAAGCGACTTCGTCAAGCCAGCTTCACGTGGCTCGCAGCCTCATCAACTTACCGTAGGCTCTGGCAGAACCGCGATAAAGCCCTCCTGAAACATAGCATCCAGTTGATAGCGCAGCTAATTATCCTGATTATCAGTGCTCTCAACTGTGACTGTTTTTATAGCGGCCTATTGTCTTTCTCTTCCGCAGTTAAGTAATTTATTCTAACCAGACTTACAGGTGCCGTGCAAACCCCCGCAGTCAGCATTGACCGCGAACAGTAGATTAGATAAGCCTTGAAAATTATTATCGATAGACCCTACAATTCACCAATCCATAGCCAAATTTATGAGCCAAATTTATGAATGTACGCTAGAGGCAGGGTGCTAGAGGCAGGGTGGATTAAGTCTGTTGGTAGATGACTAAAGTGCAAGCTATGACTACGCTGTAATAGCATCAGGACTAAAGTGTGAGATCCCCCCCCCACAAGCTACTAAAAAAACTGCCAAAAAAGTTACCAGAAAAAGCTAAAGACAAGGCCAGTTAGCTGGACCCACGTCCTTTCAACTTTTTCTTCCACTTTTTTCAAGGTGAGCCTGTGTCGGTATAAGCCTGTGCTGGTAAAAGTACGGTGATTACAGCGGGAAAGCCCCACCGTAAACGGTATACCTTTTAATCATAATGTTAAGTGTTGAACTAACGCATTAAACAGAAAGGTTTTTAAAAAAGTTTCTAAGGCAATTCTAAGCGCACTGTAACGCTAGGCTCAGTATTTTTTTAGGTACTGCCCCTAAACTCAGGCTAGTTAGAACCCTAGAAAGTCTAGGTAGGCAATCTACCTTAAGATCACTCCTAATCTATCGCTCCTAAGAAAACTTAGAAAAACTGCTCAAAAGTTCCCGTTAAGGGTTTAATAAAATGATAATATGAACTCATAATGATTCCGAGTAAGCCATTTTATCAAAGGCGGTCTACGCCGACAGGCATTGCTCATCAACACAATCTAAGGGTTCGTCCGCTAATAGCTACTGCCCATAGCTGTTATGACTAGATTTAGCGGGCTAAATTTAGTGTTTGTAGCCAGTGCGATCTCAGAAAAATTGTGAGTCACGTTATAGACGAGTAGGAAGCAGCATTGGTAGCGTGTCTGCTGCTTAATCCTTTAAAAAGAACTTTCGGCGGAGGCCCCAAACCCTATGGCTATCACTAATCCTCGCAAAACCGAAACCCGGCCAACCCAGGCAACCGAAGAAAATATTGACCTTAAGCAGGTCTCTGTAAACAAAGAGACTAAGGCTGAGAAAATGACTACAAAAGAAAAAAATGACCGAAAGACTGCTCAAAACCTTGCGCAAAAAACCGTAGAAGTAACTTCTGTAAAAGTTGCTTTGAAAAGTGCGGAAAGCTTGGATACCGAGGCAGCTTCCCCCAAAAAGACGCGGAAGGTTTCTAAACGTAAGGCCAAACCGCTTTACACGACTGATGCCGTACGGGCCTATCTTCACGAGATTGGCCGCGTTCCTTTGCTGAGCCATGAGGATGAAATCGTCCTTGGCAAGCAAGTGCAACAGCTGATGGCGCTGTTAGATGTCAAAGCGTCGCTGCTTGCGGATTTACCCGAAAGTGCAGATATTGATGCTGACGTCGATGCTGAAGAGGCGGATCAAAGCAAACAAGACCTAACGGCTCAAATTTCTCAGGCTGCATGGGCTCAGGCTGCCGGTATGAGTGAGACTGACTTGAGCTATCACCTGCGCCGCGGCCAGCGAGCTAAGCGTAAAATGATTGAGGCCAATCTGCGCCTAGTGGTTGCTGTAGCCAAAAAATACCAAAAGCGTAACTTAGAGTTTCTAGATCTGATCCAAGAAGGTACGTTGGGGCTTGAACGAGGAGTCGAAAAGTTTGATCCAATGAAGGGCTATAAGTTCTCGACCTATGCCTACTGGTGGATTCGTCAGGCAATTACGAGAGCGATCGCTCAGCAGGCTCGCACGATTCGTCTACCCATTCACATCACCGAAAAGCTCAATAAAATCAAGCGGGTCCAGCGAGAGCTATCGCAAAAGCTAGGCCGCAGCCCAAATGCTGCCGAGGTAGGCGTTGAGCTAGACCTTGAGCCTAAACAAGTGCGCGAATATTTGACGATTGCGCGGCAGCCCATTTCCTTGGACGTGCGCATTGGTGACAACCAAGACACCGAACTGCAAGATTTGCTAGAAGACGATGGCGCTTCGCCTGAAGACTACACCGTGCAGCAGTCTTTGCGTCAAGACATCTTCAGGATGCTTTCTGAGCTAACGCCTCAGCAGCAAGAAGTGATCAACTTACGCTTTGGCTTAAATGACGGTACGCCCTTGTCTCTGGCAAAAGTTGGACAGCAAATGGGTATTAGCCGTGAGCGCGTTCGTCAGCTAGAGCAGCAGGCGCTGAAGCACTTACGTCGTCGCAAGGCTAGTGTGAATGGTTACTTAGCGGCTAGTTAGAAGCTTTGAGCCGGGTTTGAGGTTCTGAAATGAAAATCAGCCTATTTGCTTAGTGCAGGTAGGCTGATTTTGGTTGTGATGCAGTGGGTATAAGACCTGATCGTAATGGCATTCTCTTACGGTAACCAGTCAAGCACCAGTTAATCGCCAGTCAATCGCCAGTTAATTGCCGGTCAATCGCTATGGACTGCCTGCCGGCTGATTACGGTCGACGGAGCTAGCTGCGGTTAGATTCTTTATCTTAGATGAGTGGCACCGTTTCAATGAGCGGGCAAATGTCTCCCGGTTCGGTGTGAGGCGGCGTGTTAGTCCATCTGTCGCGATAGGCTTCGAGATCGCTTTTAAAGGCGCTCATCTGCTGAATTTGGTTGGTGAGCTGATCGATTTTTTCTTGCAAACGCGATCGCACTAACTCGCAGGGCGCTTCTCCCTGCTGATAGAGACTAAGCACCTCTTTCACGTCTAGCAGCGAAAAGCCTAATGCCTGTGCCTTTTTGATAAATTGCACCTGATGGATAGCCGCTGCATCATAGTAGCGATAGCCATTTGTACCGCGATGAGAGCTTACTAAGCCCAGTTCTTCGTAATAGCGCAGCGCTCCAACTGCAACGCTTGCTTGCTTAGCAACCTCGCCGATACGCAGTTGATCAGCAAATTGAGGGGCGACAGCCATTGTGACATCTCCAAAAAACTCTAGCTGTAGCAGTATTCTAACTTAAACCTTCTAGTGAACTATAGGTATAAACGAATAGGTATAAACGAGTCACTTTGCGGGTTTTGCGGGTGGATCTGCCGCTAGCTCTTCTGCTAGCATCTCATCGTAAATCTGTGGTAGGAGCGCTGACATGCTGTTGTCTTCAATGCCATAGCCTAAGCTAGTCCAAGTCCCTGAAAGCAGATCTAAAACCTGATTGATATCACCCGCGCGCAGCCGCTGCGCAATATCTTCCCCCCAAGCTGATGGATCGGCTAGCCAGCCGTACATCACCGCATCTTGATACTTTGGTTCAAAACTGGGCTGCTGCCAAACTTCATACCAAGCCGGCCAATTGGGATGATACCTAGCAGCCTCAGCTTCCCAAGTCGTCGTCAAAAACTGATATCGGCCCGCCGCCGTGGTGCAATCACCCTGATTTGGCCCGTTCACAATTTTCACGCACTGATCTGGGTGTACGCTCAAATCTTTGACGCGATCGCCGCCATACAGCAGCCGATACGGATCAGCCGTATTCGATTCTGCCGCCGAAATAGTTCGCATTAAAGCGCGTAAGTAAGGATCGCCCCCTCTCATCACCAGGGGCAGAGGCGAGGCCACCCAGTCAGTGGCGTCGAGCAGTGTGATATGTTTGGGCGATGGCCAAGCCTTCCAAGGGAATTGCATCCAAACATGCAGCGTTCCCACCACGCCGATAAACATCAGCAAAGTGATCACCATCGGCCCTATCCCGTCTGGCTTAGGCTTTTTTCTCACCCTTTTTTTAGCGTTTATACCCGTCGCCTTTGTATTAATCATTGAACTTGTATCAATTATCGAACCGCCATGACTCCTATTGAATCCAATGATCGGCTCATGATTATCCTCATCTGCGTCGTTCCTTTTGCTGCTTTGCTTTACTGCGGTTTAGTCATGGCCACTATGCTAACGGTAACTTTTGCCAAAGATCACTCCTTGATTTTTGGCGGCATTTTTGCCCTCATTCCACTCGTCACTGGCGCGGCCATTTGGATTGGCCCCTTCCGCAAGTAAGCAGCCTACTCTCAAAAAACCTTACAGCATTGCCAATCGTTCACTGACTAACCTAGCTTGCTCTTCTGCTTCCGCTAGCGCCGTCTGCGCACCCTGGACTACCTCCGCCGGAGCCTGATTGACAAACCCTTGATTGCTCAATCGGCCGCTCAATGACTTGATCTCACCCTCGGCTTTAGCCAAATCTTTTTCGAGCTTGGCCCTTAGCGCATCGACATCAACCACACCCGTCAGCGGAATCAGCACCTGCACCGTCCCGGTTACACCCGCAAACATTTTGCGCTGCTCAGCGGCCGGGTCGTAAGCTGGCACAGCCGAGTTAGCCTCAGTTTCGACTCTCGGTGCCTGGGACATAGATCTGGGTATAGTCCCTTCTGCCGCTCCTGATATTTCAGCCCAAAGCTGTTGAAGATCCGCGACTACTTGAGCGCGTCTTTTAGCGGTAGACACCTTTCTCACGCCAAATCTAATGGTGTAAATCAAGCCCACTAGCTGAAACAATCCTGCTAGTAATGGCAGTTCGTCAATGGCATCAAGCATTGAGTCCAATACCTTGTAGGTCATGCCAATACCTAACAGCACCGAAAGTGAAAGCACAGGCTTTTTGTAATCGGCAAAAAAGTTGTCGAAATAACGATCAGGATGCTCTAAAAAGGCTAGAAGCGTTATTTTCATCTGCTGAAAAATGTTGTCATTTGCGGATACCTGCACTCTGTCAAAAAGATTGGCAGCTAGTTGTTCAGCAGGTTGTTGAGTAAGGGGTTCGTTCATGGGCAGGTCTGTTAACGATCTTTCTGCGGCGGCTGCTACCGCTACCGGATCTGCTGTCGAAAAGGTTTTTACGGTTCCGGATAACGTCTGTGAAAAGTCAGTGCTAATCAGCGTCAGCGTTTCTATTCGCGCTAGCTGCTGAATGTAAGGCTGGGTCGCGATCAGCACCTGCAACTCCATTTCACTGTCTGTTTTTAAAATTGTCTCAATTTTGGCAGAAGGCTTAATCCCAGACTCTGCCCGCAGATTGCGAATCGTGCGGATGGTTTCAAACAAAAGCTGAAACTGCTGCTCTAGCTCAACATTTATTTGCTCAGTAGCAGCTTCTGGGTAGCGCTGCAATGCCAGACAGTCTTCCTCACCCACTCCTGTGAGCGTATGCCATAGCTCTTCGGTAATGTGCGGCATGAATGGGTGCAGCAGCTTCAAAATGCCTTCTAGCACATAGGCCAGCGTTTGCTGCGCGCTGCGCTTACTGTCGCCGCCGTCATATAGCCGAGGCTTCACGAGCTCAATGTACCAATCGCAAAAGTCGCCGCGCGTAAATTCGTACAGATCTTTAGTTGCTTCGCCCATCCCATAAGCGTCAAGCTGTTCCCGTACGCGCTGAATGGTCTGGTGATAGCGAGAGAGAATCCACTGATCGGCGATCGCTAGCGGCATTCCGTTTGTACCGGGTGGGCCTAAGTCGGCAGGCTTGAGCCCCTCCAAATTCATCATCACAAAGCGGGAAGCGTTCCACAGCTTATTGGTAAAGTTGCGCGATGCCTCAACGGCTAATGATTCATCCGTATCGCGGTCATAGTCTAGGCGAATATCTTGCCCGGCTCCAGCGACTTCGCGCACTAAGGTATAGCGCAGCGCATCGGTGCCGTACTTATCAATCAAAATCAGCGGGTCGATGCCATTGCCTTTAGACTTCGACATTTTTTGATTGTTTTCATCGCGCACTAGGCCGTGAATATACACGGTGTCAAACGGCATATGGCCCGTGAAGTGGCCCGCCATCAGCGTCATCCGCGCCACCCAGAAAAAGATAATATCAAAGCCCGTAACTAAGGTTTGCGTCGGGTAGTAAAACTGATAGTCCGGCGCTTCGGTATTGGGCCAGCCTAAAGTAGACATTGGCCATAGCCCCGAAGAAAACCAGGTGTCTAGCACGTCCGGATCTTGACGCAGCTTAACTTCGCGGCCCACCTGGGTAGCGGCTTTATTCAGCGCTTCGGTTTCGTTCATTGCTACGACAAAAGGTGTATTGTCGCGAATTTCGCCGTCGGTCTCGCTGACGATGTACCAGGCCGGAATTTGGTGGCCCCACCAGAGCTGCCTGGAAATGCACCAGTCTTTGAGATTCACTAGCCAGTCGCGGTATACCTTGGTCCAGCGATCAGGTACAAACTGTGGCTCCTGCTGCGCATCTAGTGCGGCTAGAGCTTTGTCAGCCATTGGGCGAATTTTGACAAACCACTGGGTTGAAATCAAGGGTTCGATGGGGACTTTGCCGCGATCGCTATAAGGCACCGAATGCCTGTAGTCCTCAATTTCACCCAGATGGCCTTCCTCACGCAGCCGCTCGATCACCCGTCCTCGGGCTCTAAAGCGATCCATCCCATCAAATTCTGGGCCTGCATTTTCATTCAGCGTCCCATCTTTATTCAAGATATTAATCACCGGCAGATCGTGCCGCTTACCCATCTCAAAATCATTCGGATCATGCGCAGGCGTCACCTTCACACAGCCCGTCCCAAACTCCATATCAACGAATTCATCCCCAATAATTGGGATTTCACGCCCGACCAGCGGCAATCGCAGCAGTTGTCCAATTAAATGCCGGTAGCGATCATCATTTGGATTCACCGCTACTGCCGTATCGCCCAGCATCGTCTCCGGTCGAGTCGTCGCGACTTCTAGATCACCGTCTCCATTCACCAGTGGATAGCGAAAATGCCACAGATGGCCATCGACTTCTTTATTCTCTACTTCCAAGTCAGACACCGCCGACTGACTCGCCGGGCACCAGTTCACCATATAGCTACCCCGGTAAATCAGCCCCTCATCATAAAGCTGATTAAACGCTGTTAGCACCGCCCTCGAAAGCCCCTCATCCATCGTGAAGCGCTCACGGCTCCAATCCACCGACACCCCCAGCTTTTTAAGCTGATTTACAATCGTGCCGCCCGATTCTGCCTTCCAGGCCCAGGCCCTTTCTAAAAACTGTTCGCGCCCCACCTCTTCACGGGTTTTACCTTCGGCTGCAAACTGCTGCTCCAAAATCGTTTGCACTGCGATGCTGGCATGATCTGTGCCCGGTAGCCACAGCGTATTGCGTCCCTTCATCCGTTGATAGCGCACCATTGTATCGATCAGCGCTTCTTCTAGGGCATGGCCCATGTGCAGGCTGCCGGTCACGTTCGGCGGCGGAATCATCACGCAAAAAGGCTCTCCGCCCCGGCTCGGATCCGCTTTAAAGACTTCTTTTTGCTCCCAATACTGCTGCCACTTGGTTTCAGTCACGGTGGGATCGTACTGGCTAGCGAGCGGGGGAGTGGCGGCAGTTGTCGTGGCAGTCATGACAGGTACGATTCGGGAGAGTTATTAGCGCTCAGCACAGGTCTGAACAGGTTAAATGGTAGCAGTGATTAGAGCCTTCGTACGTCCCAGCCAATAAAAAGGCACCCGCGTGTTTAGATGATCGCTAGGTGCCGTTTTACGGTGCTATTAAAGGCGAGGTTTGCTGCCACTAGCAAGACACTTGGCAATGGCTCTATCGGCTTTTGGGATAACTTTTTGGCTGTTATTCTGTCACTGTCGGCGTAGTATTACCCGCTGCTTCAGCCGCCTGCTGCTCCAAAATCGCCCGCTGACGCTCCCGTAGCAACTCGGCCTGGCGACTAATTTGGCGACTTTGGCTGCGGTGAAAGCCGTCATCGACGACACCTGCACCACTGAGCGTTCCAGACTGGCGAACCAGATCCCAAATATTCATATCGGTGCCAAAAAGTCCGTCAGATCTTTCTGCCGACTTAAAGTCTTCAGCCGTATTCGCTCGGCCAGAATCTTGTGCTAAGGCAGACAAGGACGTGCTACCTATTAGCAGCCCTGCACTCAATAATCCAATTACCCACTTACTCACTTTATTTACCCTCCAAACGGCTTGAGATATACCCATCATACAAAATCTGTCCATTTGCGGCGTTACGCCATTAGACCATTACTCAAACGATTAGGTCTTTTTAGCTTACTGACTTCAGAGCGATCGCCTTATGGTTCTATGCCGATCTTTCAGTCGGCCCTATCTCTCAAGCTACCCACCTAAATCAAGCAATCCGGCGGCTGATCACAGGGCGAATGACAACTAAGGCCAAACTGCTAAAAGCGATCAAAATGCCGAGCGCCAAACCCAAGCTGATATCTGCAAAAGGCGCTTGCATTACGATACTGCCAAAGCTCCAGTCGGGATGCAGATAAATGTAGCGAATCGGCTCAATTGCGTAGCTCAATGGATTGAGGCTAGCGACTACTTGCAGCCAAGGCGGCATGAAGGAAAGCGGCACTAGGGCTGTGCTGGCAAATAGTAAAGGCAAGTTAGTGATAAAAATAACAGCTAGCAGCTCAATATGACCGGGCAGTGCAAAAGCCAAGCCCAAACTCAGCGCCGTCACCCCAAATACCAGCGTTAGCACAATTAGCGTCACCACCAGTAGCCCGCTCGGTCCGGGCAGTCCGGCCCCTAGCACCGCGCTCAAAGCAATAATGGCTGCGGTTTGAATCAAGCTCATGGTGCCAATAAACAGCGCCGAGGCAATCACGATAGAAAAGCGCGAGGCCAATGGCGCGACTAGCAAACGGTTGAGAAAGCCAAACTCGCGATCAAACATCACCGGCAGTCCAGCGTTCAGGGCTCCAGCAAAGGCGGTAAAAACGATAATGCCTGCACCGAGGAACTGGCCGTAGTTTTGGCTTTCGCCAAAGAGGCCGCTGGGCACGTTTTGAAAGAGTGCGCCGAAAAGGAGTAGCCACATTAGGGGCTGGATAATGCCCGCAACAAGGGTGGTGGGGCGGCGCTGGAGCTGAATGAAGAGGCGGCGGGTGAGAGCGGTGGTTTCTTGGATAAATTCGGCGGTGCCGGGGGTAGGGGCGAGAGTGAGGGGGGGTGAGGGGGCGGGGGTGATGGATTGGCTCATGGGAAGGTGGGGATTTGGGGCTAGTGGGGAAGGGAGGATTGGGGGAAAGGCGCTTTTATTTTTATGAAGTAAGCAGATCAGCTTGACTAAATAAATTTTGGATAGCTAACATGCTGCTTTGCCCCCGTCCCCAATGCTGGGGCTCTGAAACAAGATGCGCCAAATCCTTTCTGTATAAGCGATCAAGATTTTCTAGATCGGCTGTGCTCCCCCAAAATTGGGGGCTGGGGGGCAAATGCAGTGATTTTATTTCATTCTTAACTTAACTTAGATGCCTCTACTTACTTCAACTTCAATTAGTTTAGAAAATTTTGCTGAGGTTGAGTTGGAAACCTGGAAGGGTGGGGTCGCCAGATAGGGTGCCGGAGAGCGGTTGGGTGTTGGTGGGCTGATCTTGCTGATAGATTTCGATGGTTTGGTTTTGGGGATCGATCAGCCAGCCGAGGCGAAGGCCGTTGTGGAGGTAGTCTTGCATTTTGGATTGCAGATCGCTCAAGCTGTCGTTGGCGGAGCGCAGTTCAATTACAAAGTCGGGGCAAAGGGGGAGAAATTTGCTGGGGTCGGGGTTGATGGCTTCTATGCGGCTCTTGAGTACCCAAGCAACATCGGGGGAGCGAATTGCGCCGTCGGGCAAGCGAAAGCCAGTGGAGGAATCGAAAGCCAGTCCGCTGCCATTTTGCCGAGCCCAATTGTCTACTTGGCTGGCCAACCCAATATTGCGATTGCCGGTCTCCCATCCTGTCGGTGGCATCAGTATTAATTGTCCTTGGGCGGTGAGTTCTAGCCTCAAGTCTCGATTAGCCTGACAGAGGCGATAGAAGTCGGCCTCACTGAGGGCGAGGTCAGCGGAGCGCATATCCAACGTGAGCGTCATCATCACATGAACCTAGTAAAGAGCTATGATGCCGATTTCTTTCCTGTTTTGCTTATATCCTAGCACCAGACTATAGGCCGAACAGGAGGCTGATGGCAGGTAATAACCCATTACAAGCCTCTACGAATTTCGTTGTTATCCCGACCCCTACAGTCATACCTTTGAGCACTGTAATAGCTCGTTTTGCGGCCTTTTTCATGGAGCCATCTTTAGGGGCTTGGCCTGCGGCAGCGATCTGCTGCACTTCTGCTAGCGCCTCTGTTTTTTCGTCTTCACTAAAGCTCTCTTCAGTTTCGATGGCGGCTTGAAGCTGAGTCAGCAACTCTTTCAGTTGGGCTTGCGTCGGTGCATCGCTAAGCTGAGTGATTTGATTGGTGGCTTGGCCGCTGATGTCGCGCAGGCTCACAACTGATTGATTAGCAGTGATCGCAAAGTCTCCTTTTACGTCGATGTTTTGGCTTTGGTCGGGGCCGGTCATAAGTTTGTTCCTATTGCTGATATTGATGGGTTTTTCTGCTAACAAAAAGGCTAGCTTTTCAAATTTTGGAGCGCTTTTGAGCTGTTCCGCTTCTCTTCCGGCTTTGAGTCCGAGCTGATAGCCGCTGTCCCAGTCACGTTGTAGCTGTCTATTTCCGAGCAGGCGTGATTATCGGGAAGCTGTATGATAGATTTCAGATTGCCGATGATAGTCGGCCCAAAAACCGAGATAAATGGCTCCAAATGACCTGATAGAGCTAGTCGTACAGCTTGGCAAGCGCCTGGAAGAACAGGAGCAACGGATTGAGGCGCAGGCAGGGAAGATTAAAGCCCTAGAAGTAGAGAACGCGAAGCTCAAACAACGGTTAGCGTCAGAGGCTGAGAAAAAAGGGTCGAAAGCGCCCAAATTCACGGAGAACTACAGCGTAGAGAAGAACAAAGGGAAAGGCAAAAGTAAACGAGGCCAAGACGCGACTGGCCGCCGCCCGCAATCAATCAAGCTAGAGCTGGTAGAGCGCACGGTCGATGTGTACGAAGCGGGAGTGCCGCCAGCAGCTTGCGTGGCGAGAGGGAGCCAGTGCGTGTGGCGCATTGAAGATGGGCGGGCGCAATACATCTGCTATCGGTTCTTTACGCATCCTGATACAGCGGCCCTACCGCCGCTAGCCGGAGTGCGTAATCGTTTGAGTGAGTATGGCTTAGAAGTGATCTTGATAGTCGCTTTCTTGCACTATTGGGTGGGGATATCGCTAGACCATACTTGTGCGGTGGTGGAATTTTTCACGGGTTTAGCGTTGAGCAAGTCACAAGCCAATTCACTCTTGACTCAGCTGAGTAGTGACTGGCAGGGGACATACGACAGTATTGCGGAACTGTTGTCCTATCAGCTGGTGATATACATTGATGAAACGGGCTGGCAGGTGGGCAAAGAGAGCTGTTACACCTGGGCGTTTTCGACGGCTATGCATGTGTTGTTTCGCACTGGGGTGGGACGCGGTAAAGCAGAAGCCCAAGCGATTGTGGGCGAGCAGTTTGCTGGCATTGGCGTCACCGATGATTACGGGGCTTACCAATCGCTGTTCAGTGAGCACCAACTTTGTTGGGCACATCTGTTGCGCAAGGCCATCAAGCTGATGCTTCAACATCCCGCCGAAGATGAATACAAAGCCTTTTTAGATGAGCTTTACCGGATTTATCAGCAGGCGGTTCGCTGGCAGAAAGACCAACGGTTGAGCACCGGACGCGCTGAGAAAGTTGAGCGGTTACAAGCTCGCATTCAAAAACTGTGTCATCGTGCTGGCACTGCAATTGACAAGGAAACGATGCCCGTTCCAGAACAAACCTTCATCCGCCTACAAAATGAGTTAGTCAATGGCTTGGAGGCTTTGTTCGTCTTCGTGATTCATCCTCAAGTCGAGCCGACTAACAATCGCAGTGAGCGCAATGTCCGGCGCGAAGCAGAAGTCAGAAAGGGCGGGCGAACGAGCAAAACGCAGGCAGGGGCAAAGCGGCGCGGCGTCATTATGACCGTATTGGCATCCCTCAACACTCGCTTTCCTGCTTTTACACTTCAGTCGCTGCTTGACGAAATTGCCCGCTGGGCCGAAAACGGCATCTCGCTATTTCAAGCTGAACTCTATGAAATCAAGATGGCTCATGCGCCCCCCGCAGCTTAGAGTCTTCAAGGTCGATATCTCTCCAAGGCTACTTATCTGAAGTCACACTTCTGACTGGAAATAGACAGCTACGTCGCGTTCTATTTTTCCTTTGTCGGTGCCTTCGGGCACTTGTAGGGTAACAACAACATCTTGGTCCTGTTTCTCGATTCCTTTAATTGCATCCTGAGTAATGTCAGGGTTTTGTTCCATTATTTTTTGCATGGCGGCCCGAAAAGCCTCGGCGTTGATGCCGTTGCGGATGAGGATCTGCACTTCATCGAGCACTTCTTTAAACAATTTCTCGAAGTCGCCGGGTTAGAACCTTTTGTTGACATCGTGGGGGCGGCGTTCTCGGTCGCCCAAGGCGTTGAGTTTCTCTAATAAAAACACATAGTCACACTGGATGTTCTTGAGGATGGTCGTGCTGTCAATGCTCCAGCCTTGGAGGGTTACGCCGGTAAAGCAAGCGCCTGTGAAGTTGGTGTTAATGGCTTGCGCTTCGGTTAAGATTGCGCCTGTCAGCGTTGCATTTTCTAGGGTGGCTTCGCTGAGAATAGCGCGGGTGAGATTGGCTTCTTCCAGGGTGACGCCTTTGAGGTAGGCCCCGCGTAAGTTGGCATCAGAGAAATCCTGCTTGTAGCCTTTTTCGGGGGTGGTAAGGAGGATGCGAACGCGGCGATCTTGCAAAATAGCGGAGCCGAGGCGGGCGCGGTCAAGCTTTTGGGCCTGTTGCCAACAGACTTGGGTAAGGATTGTGTGGCGCTGACGAGAGCTGGCGAAGTTGGTGCTTTTAATCTGGGCATGGCGAAAGTTAGCGCTGGTGAGGTCTGCGCCGCAAAAGGACGTGCCGCCAAGGGCCGCAAGGGCTAGGCCAAAGAGTCGGACAAGGGCAAACTTTTCGTTTTCTTTGAGGACTTGCCACCCCACATAGAGACTTAATAAAGAGCCCGCGCCTGCGCCTGTGAATGCGCCTGCGACTTCGCCTGCGCCTGCGACTACGAATGCACCTGCGACTGCGAATGCACCTGCGACTGCAACTTCGACTGTGTCTGCAAATGCACCTACGCCTGCGACTGCAATTGCGCCTGCGACTGCGCCCGCGACTGCGAATGCACCTGCGCCTGCGACTGCGCCTGCAAATGCGACTGCGCCCGTGACTGCTGTGAATGTGAGTGCAACTGCGGCTGTGACTGCGAATGCGAATGCGGTCAAAATCGAGCCGAAGGCTGAATTTGTAAATCCTTGTAATGCAATCGCGCCATAAGTAACAATCAGTAACAGCACATAAGCGATGGTTTTAATCACCCCAGATGTAGAGCCACCATCCCAGAAAATGGTTACAAAAACACCTGAAAATGCTTGTAAAAGGCCTGCCACGCCAGCGATTACAGCTATCAGCAGCAGTTGCATCACCATCCACCGCCGCTGCAATCCCGCCTGTGCATTTGTAAAGTTCACCTCATGCAGCACCGCATTCGTAAAGTTCGCGCTGCGAATATCTGCCCCGCTAAAGTCCGCGCCAGACAGGGTTTGCCCCTTAAAGTTCGCGCCCCGCAAGGTGGCATTGCGAAAGTCGCGCTCTCCGGCAGCGTAGCGGCGTAATACTTCCTGAGCGGTAATGGCTACCCGTCTTTTTTCGGCTCTCGTCACTAGGCTTACCCAAAGGCAGATATTCTCCCCATCAGTAAACGGCATTCGCTCAGTGTGCGCAAGCCCAATGGCCCGTTATTCACAAGGCTTTCTTACAAAGTTACCTGTACAGACTCATGAGCAGCCTAGATGTAGTAAAGATCTCAGGGGGTAATGTTTATGCCCTAGCCCTAGACAAGCTGTGAACTAGCCGTCATAATAAGGCTCTGTAGAAAAAAGAACTCAAGCACCAGTGGCCTGCCGTCCTTTCCTTGCGGGTGTAACTCAGTGGTAGAGTAGCTGCTTCCCATGCAGCCTGTCGCGCGTTCGAATCGCGTCACCCGCTTCCCTTTTCCGCTAGCAATGCTAAGCCTGATGGATTGGCAGTTGTCAAAAACTACCTTTCGGGTGTGCAATATGTTCTCTCTGAAATAAAACAAGAGAGATAAAATGCGGGGCTATCGCATACTTTGCTTTTTCTCTTTTTTGATATCGCGCTTACCCACAGCGGCCATTTCGGCATCCATCAGGGTGCGGCCAGTCGCGGCTAAATATACGTCGTCTAGGCTGGGCTGAGATTGCGAAATGCCAAAGGTCGGGAGGTTAGCGGCTTTGAGTGCAGCTTGAACGGCACTCAGAGCGTCGGCGTTTTTATCCACAACAAGATTGAGAGAATTGCCTTGGGCGCTGTTGACAATTACGTCTTGAACGACGGGCAAAGCGGCGAGGAGGCTTTGGGCTATGCCTGCTTCGTCGTCGGGAGTGAATTCGCGAATGCGGAGGGTGATGCGATCGCCCCCCACCTCCGCCTTTAATGCCGCAGGCGTGCCACTCGAAATCACCTTACCCGCATCAATAATCGCCACCCGATTTGCCAGCATATCCACCTCTTCGAGATAGTGACTGGTGAGTAAAATCGTCGTACCTTCTTGGCGCAACTGCTGCAAAAATTTCCACACCGCCGTGCGACTCTCAATATCTAAGCCCACTGTCGGCTCGTCTAGCACTAGCACTGCCGGTTGATGCAGCAACCCCGCCGCCAAATCCAGCCGTTTCTTTTGCCCGCCTGAATAATTACCCGTCTTTTGATCGGCAATGTCAGAAATTTCTAGCAGATCCAGCATTTGCTTAATTCTGGGCTTGACCATACCTTTCGGCAAATGATAGATCGCCGCCTGCAATTCCAGCAGTTCACGTCCCGTCAGCACCTTATCGATCGCTACTTCTTGGGCAATGTAGCCCAGCATTTGCCGTGCCCTGCGCGGATCGTCTATGACCGAAATACCATTGATCTCGATCTTGCCGGCATCCGGCGTCATCAGCGTACAAAGGCAGCGAATGGTGGTCGTTTTACCCGCACCATTTGGCCCTAGCAAGCCAAAAATCTCTCCAGGTTCAATCGTGAAAGAAACCTCTTTAACGGCGGCGACATCGCCGTAAGATTTTTTGAGATTTTCCACCAAAACAGCAGGAGCCATAGATCACCTTGAAAGAAAAAAGTGCTTTCTTCTATTTTAATGTCTTAGCGCCAATGGCCCCAACCTAAGCAAACCTACCGGCCAACTCGTTCATCTGAGTGCTAGCCCAACATTGGAATAGCACTCAGGATGGACTGCACTCCATTTGCCAAAGCCGCCGTGCCATAGCGCACAACCGGCAAGGAATCAATCACCATTGCGACTGAAAGCAGCATCATGTAAAAAATGGAATATTTGAAGGTGTCCCTTGCTAGATCGCGATCATCGTAGCCGCTGCGCAGATCCCAAGCCTTTTGCAAAAACAGGTAGCCCATCGCTGCCGCGCTCAGCCCATACACGATGCCGCACACGCCTAGCGGATACACCAGTGTCAGTGTTAGCGGTATCAGCGCTACTGTATACAGCCAAATTTGCTTAGCTGTCGCCTGATTACCCACTACCACCGGCAGCATCGGCACCTTCACTTTGGCATAGTCATCTTGAATGAGCATCGCCAGCGCCCAAAAGTGAGGCGGTGTCCAAACAAACACAATCGCAAAAATTACCCAGGCCGCAAGACTCAGATCACCCGTTACCGCTGCCCAGCCGACCAAAGGCGGAATCGCACCTGCCGCACCCCCAATCACAATATTTTGGGGTGAAGATCGCTTCAGCCAAAAGGTGTACACACCGATATAGACCCCGATCCCCAGCATCGCTAGGCTCGCACTCAGTAGGTTGGCAAACCCCGCCAGCAGCGCAAAAGACATCACCGCCATCACCACCGCAAATACGAGCGCATCTTTAGGCTGTACTCGCCCAGAGGGAATAGGCCGATGGCGCGTACGCTCCATGTCGTAGTCGATATCGCGATCATAAATGCAGTTAATGGTCTGCGCCGAGGCAGCGGCCAAAGCTCCACTTAATAGCGTCACCAGTAGCAGCGTCGGGCTGACTCGGCCTTGACCAGCAACCCACATCCCTGCGGCCGTTTCGATGAGCAGCAGCGGAATAATCCGAGGCTTGGTTAGCTGCCAGTAGCTGCGCACCACCTGCCAGGGGTTTTCGTGATGCTGGGCGCTCCCAAGGGAAGAAGTTTGCATAATCTGGGTATAAATCCTCTTTAAGGTTAAGTCGGGGCAGTTAAATCGGGGCGGTTGAATCAGCGGGCATCAATTGAAACGGATCTGAGGGTTGGATTGGGAGATTGGTTTGAGAATAGGCGATCGCGCCAAGCCAACACCGTAAAGCCCACCAATGTCCCTAACAGCGTCGCCCCAATTGCTTGGTGTGAAACCGTCAGCGGCTCTACCTGAAGCCGCAGCTTAAACGTGGCGATCCCCAAGGCAATTTGTACCAAGAGCAGTAGCCCTGCCGCATTCGCAAGGGTTCGTAGCCATCCGCTCAAAGCAGGCGTGCGCCAAACGCTAACCACCAAAACAATCACCGCCAAGGTCGGCGGCACAACCCCGACAATATGCGTATTCATGACGCTGCACAAGTCATTGAAACCAAAGCACTGGTGCGCCGCCCAGCGGGAGCCCACTAGCCCGCCTAAAATGCTTTGGCCGTACACCGCAACGGCCGCGGCTAAACCCATCCAGGGCAATTTGCCCACGTTGCCAGTGGGCTGATAAGGCATCAGCAATGTGCCCATTACCAGTAGCGCACAGAAAAATAGCAGGGCAGTGCCTAGGTGGGCAGTAACGATGTCAAATCGCAGGAGCTGCATGACGGTGAGCCCACCCAATAAGCCTTGCACTAGGATTAAAAACAGGGCACCCAGAGAGGCCCAAGGCAGCCAAGCAGGAAGCACTCGCCGGTACCAAGCGCAGATCGCCACCAGAGCTAGTGCCATCAGCCCAATCAAAGACGCATCCAAGCGGTGAAACCACTCCAAAAATACCTGCAAATTCATCTGCGCTGTCGGCACTAACTGCCCGTAACACAAAGGCCAATCAGGACAAGCCAGCCCCGCATTCATCACCCGGGTGGCACTGCCAACCGCCATCAGCAAAAGTGTGGCCACAGCCATTTTCCACACCCAGCGCCGCACCAGCGTTTGGGCCGCTGTTTGGGCCGCTGTTTGGGCATTAGCTGGCTCAGTTATCTGAGCGCTCGAAAAGCCAGAATTTAGACTGGAATTAACCATAAGGTGCAGAACAACCGGTAAATAGGATGCAGGGAGCTAAGGCTTTAGACTGGTTTTTTTAGACTGGGCTTTTAGACTGGTTTGATTCTCGCGACAAACCGCCCTAACTTTGCCAGCCTTAACATTGTCAAAAGATTCTCTTTAGTATTCCTCAGTATGATTAACTGCATGAATAACTGCCCCCTTAGAATCTTCTTTCGATGAGAATATAGCGCAAATAAAAAAATATTCTTTGGTTGTAGAGATTTTCTTCCAAAGTAGGTTCGCTGCGTTTAACTTTGCTTAACAATTAGCAGCTTACAATAGGCATAAGCTCGTCACTTTGAAATAATTTTTGTGATCTCTACAATTCAGCTCAAGTTTTTTGGGATGAGTTTTTGGCATAGATATCCTCAACCTAGCGCTAGGTAAAGTCTACCTGCCAGCAAAATTCTATAGAAAAGATTAAAGCCTTTAACATCCTTTAAAAAGGTGCTCACATCCCTCCAAAGAGCGCTACCTTGTATAGGCAATCAGTCAGCCGTGACCTAAATTATTCTCTTTATGGCCTTTATAGAAGATTATTAGAAAAAGATATCAGCTCTCAAAGCCAGTCAAACAGCCAGTCAAACAAGTCAGCTTAAGCAAACTTAGCCGAAGCAAAACTTGGTAATAGAAAAGTAATCCAAAGTAACAGATCGGTAGAGATCTGCACCTAGCACTGTGAATATTCCAAGCTCTATTGTGACTCTTTTAGTGGGTATTTTTGTTACCCTCGCCAGCCTGTGGTATGGCCAAAATCATGGCTTGCTACCGGTAGCTGCCTCTAGCGAAGCTGAGCTAGTAGACCAGTTGTTCAACGTGATGATGACGATTGGGTTTGGCCTGTTTTTGCTTGTAGAAGGCGCGTTAGTGGTTGCGGCTATTCGCTTTCGTCGCCGTGCAGGTGATGAGAGTGATGGCGAACACTTAGAGGGCAATATCCCGTTAGAAATTGTCTGGACAGCTATTCCGGCGGTGATTGTGCTTGGCATCTCGATTTATAGCTTTGATATCTATACCCGCATGGGTGGCCTTGATCTGATGAATCACAGTATGGCTCCAACGAATGCGCCCGCCATGCAGGTTGCTTACCAAGTCAAAGACGGTGCGACTCCTTTACTAACAGATGCGAGTTTACTAACAGATGCGAGCGCTGGGATGGGCCTGATGCCGGGGCAAGATCAAGACTCCGTACTGTCGGTTGATGTCAAAGGTTTGCAGTATGCCTTTATTTTTAGCTACCCCAACGGGATCGTAGACGGCGAATTGCATGTACCCGTCGCTCAGCCGGTAGAACTTAACTTGAATGCTCAAGATGTTCTTCATGCCTTTTGGCTGCCGGAGTTTCGGATTAAGCAAGATATGATCCCCGGTCAGGACACCAAGCTGGTGTTTACGGCGATTCGCGAAGGCACTTATCCGGTGGTCTGCGCTGAGCTATGTGGGCCTTATCACGGCGGTATGCGCACTCAAGTCATTGTCGAATCGGCTGAAGACTATGCAAATTGGGTAGATAGTCGCTTAACGGCAATGGCGGAGGGCAATAGCACTATCGCTAACCTCCCCATTCCCCCCGCAGATCGCACGGAAGCCGAATATCTCAACACCTTTGTTGAGCCCATGCAGCTAGCAGTTGCGCCCGAAAGCTTGGCTATGCTGCACGCTCATGTGCATCCTTCACACTAGTAGCCTTCAATAGGCCACTTTCAATTAGTCCTTATCAATTAGCCATAGAACCCTAAGCGTTTATGACAGCCACTTCAGAAGCTAAAGCAACCGCCCCCGTAGATGTGCCAATGCTCTTAGGCAACGAGCGTAAATGGACTGACTATTTTACGTTTTGCACCGATCACAAAGTGATTGGCATTCAGTATTTGGTAACCGCCTTCTTCTTTTACTTAGTGGGCGGTAGTCTTGCGACTGTCATGCGCACCGAGCTAGCGACGCCTGCGCCTGATATCGTCACACCCGATGTGTACAATGGCCTACTAACGCTGCATGGCACCGTCATGCTGTTTTTGTGGATCGTGCCTGCTGGAGCAGGGCTGGCCAACTACCTGATTCCACTCATGATTGGGGCGCGTGATATGGCCTTTCCTCGGCTTAACGCGATCGCCTTTTGGATGATCCCACCGTCTGGACTGCTGTTAATTAGTAGCTTTTTTTATGAGCCCCCGCAGGCGGGCTGGACGTCATATCCGCCGTTGAGTCTGACGACTGGCGCATTGGGTGAGGGCATTTGGATCTTGAGCCTTTTAGTGGGCGGTACGGCTTCGATTCTGGGCGGGCTCAACTTTTTGGTCACGATTTTAAAAATGCGAGTGCCCAGCATGTCTTTAACGGACATGCCGCTGTTCTGCTGGGCCATGATTGCCACCTCTCTACTGATTTTGATCAGTACACCTGTGCTGGCAGGGGCACTGATTTTGCTCGCTTTTGACCTGCTAGCTGGCACTGCCTTCTTTAACCCCACCGGGGGCGGTAATCCGGTGGTTTATCAGCATATGTTCTGGTTTTACTCGCACCCGGCGGTGTACATTTTCGTACTGCCCCTGTTTGGCGCGATTAGCGAGGTGATTTCTGTCCATGCGCGCAAGCCGATTTTTGGCTATCGGGCGATTGCTTACTCCTCTATTGTCATTAGTTTTTTGGGTTTGATTGTCTGGGCTCACCATATGTTTACTAGCGGCACCCCGCCTTGGCTGCGGATGTTCTTTATGATCACGACGATGGTGATCGCGGTGCCGACTGGTATTAAAGTCTTTGGCTGGGTAGCTACGCTGTGGCGCGGCAAAATCGCTTTTACCAGTGCCATGCTGTTTGCCCTAGGCTTTATCGCCCTCTTTTTGATCGGTGGCATCAGCGGCGTCATGCTAGCTGCGGTTCCCTTTGATATTCACGTTCACGACACTTACTTTGTAGTCGCTCACTTCCACTACGTGCTGTTCGGCGCTTCTGTCTTCGGCGTTTTCATGGCGGTGTACCACTGGTTCCCCAAAATGACCGGCCATATGATGAATGAAACTTGGGGCCGTATTCACTTTGCCCTCACCTTCGTCGGCATGAATCTCACCTTCATGCCCATGCACGAGCTCGGTCTGATGGGCATGAACCGCCGGATTGCGCTGTACGATCCTCAGTTTACTGATCTGAACGTGCTGGCCACCATTGGCTCCTACATCATGGCAGTTTCGACGATTCCCTTTTTGATCAATGCAGTTTGGTCATGGCGCTATGGACCGAAAGCCCCCGCGAATCCTTGGCGGGCCCTGACGCTGGAGTGGCAAACGCTCTCACCGCCACATATTGAAAACTTTGAAGAGCTACCTGTGCTAAAAACTGGCCCTTATGACTATGGCTTAGGTTACATCGCTGAAAAAGATCCCGCTGAGCTATACGAACATGCTGTGCCCGCCCCTGTTGCCTCCTAACCTCCTACTTTTACCTATCTATGCAAAGTTCTATCGATACTGCTGAAGGGATGATTAATCTCGCCCAAGAGGGCGCAGCTAGCCATCACGAAGAACATCCCGACCATCGAATGTTTGGAATCTTAGTGTTCTTATGCGCTGAGAGTATGCTCTTTATGGGCCTATTTGTCGCCTACATTACCTTTCGGCTAGTCGCCGTCGAATGGCCGCCGGTAGGGACACCGGAGCTAGAACTGTTGCTGCCGGGCATTAACTCTCTTATTCTCATTTCTAGTAGTTTTGTGATTCACAAAGCAGACACCGCTGTCAAAAACAACAATGTCAACGGTTTGAGGGTATGGTTTAGCGCCACGGTCGTGATGGGCACCGTCTTTTTGCTGGGTCAGCTCTATGAGTACAGCAACTTAGAATTTGGCTTGCGAGATAATTTGTTTGCCAGTACGTTTTATGTACTCACAGGTTTCCACGGCTTACACGTTTTTGTGGGGTTGCTGCTGATGTTGGCCGTTTTGTGGCGCGCCCGCAAGCCTGGTCACTATTCTAGCGAAAGTCACTTCGGCGTCGAAGCCGTAGAGCTCTACTGGCACTTTGTTGATGTCATTTGGATTATCTTGTTTATTCTTCTGTATCTGTGGTGATTTGAGGGGTGATTTGATAGCTCAGCTCATTATAGGATGACCGATTTGGAAGCTGCTTTAGGCGTCGATAACAGAGTCTATCCAGTTTAAGTAGTGAGAAATGCGGGTGTAATATTCCCAAACGCCATAGTAGCCTTCGCCTAAGCGCCCTGACGCTTGAGTAGAGCGCACACCCGCTAAGGCCCAGCCTGTTTTGACGGCTAATAGGGCAGGGCCACCGCTATCTCCTGGCCCTGCAATCCCTTCTAGCTCAGTGCTTTCAGGTGGGGCATCAAATTTTAGCAGCAGCCACTGAGGCTCTACTTTCTCAACGCGGTTGGTGGCCATTCGCAGTTTGCCATCGACTTGATCTGGCCCGGTGAGACCGTTGCCAAAGTCTCCTCTGCCCATTAATACCGTTTGCTGCTGCTGCTCATCTTGACTGCGATACAAGGGTAGCGGTGAAACACTTTTAATGGGCTGCTTTAACTGAATTAGGGCAATATCGTTTTCGGCAAAAGGCTTATTTAGCGTAGCGTTTTGGAAGTGAGGATGCAGCACGATTTGCTGAATGGCGATCGCGCGACCTCCAATTTCAATGGCTTCGTTTAAAGGGATTTCTGCTGCAATATGAGCGGCGCTCACAACCCAATCTGGGCGAATTAACGTACCCATACCATTGCAGCAAGTGCGATACTCAGGCGCTGTTTGAACAATCGGAATCAGGTTGGGCCTGATCAGCTGATCGATATTGTCGTAAGCGATTTGGACTTCGACTTGCAAGCTGCTGACAGTGATCACCGCCGGAAATTGCCCTGGGCTCGTGAGATAAAGATCAGGATTAATATCGTGGCGGATAATCATCGTAAAACCTAAGTGAGCTTAGGCAGAAGCTAGGAGCGGCGGTTGCAAAATCAGC
Source organism: uncultured cyanobacterium (assembly GCA_963740915.1). Taxonomy (GTDB): domain Bacteria; phylum Cyanobacteriota; class Cyanobacteriia; order Phormidesmidales; family Phormidesmidaceae; genus Phormidesmis. Next base: position 62,284 of record CAVUFV010000015.1, on the reverse strand, counting down.
GCTTGATAAAAGTTACCTAAACCCAGCTAAGCAGCTAGGCATAAGCGGGTTTAGGTCTGGGTTATCCGAAGCAAGCTAACTATGGGCATATTGGCCGGTTAGCTTGCTCAACTGCTGAACCAGCAAACTCAGAAACAAGCCGACGTCTGTGACAACGCCAGTGGATTCTACTGATCCGCGATCGCTCAGCTTAGTAACTACAGCCGGATTGATATCCACGCACACCATTTTCACCCCCGCTGGCGTCATATTGCCAACGCCAATAGAGTGCAGCATAGACGAGAGCATCAGAATTAAATCTGCCCCTTCAATCAACCGCGCGTAATCGGCTTGGGCTTCTATCAGGTTCATTTGCGTATCGGGTAAAGGGCCATCATCGCGAATAGATCCTGCCAACGAAAAGGGGATATTGTTTTTTACACATTCATACATCACACCGCTGGTCAAAACGCCTTTTTCAACCGCGTTGGCAATACTGCCATATCGGCGAATGGTGTTGATGGCCTTGAGATGATGGCGGTGACCGCCCTGCACCGAAACGCCGCGCTTCATATCCATGCCCAAAGAGGTGCCCATCATCGACTGCTCAATGTCATGAACCGCTATAGCATTGCCGCCCAATAGCGCATGGACGTAGCCGCCTTGAATCAAGCTTTTGAGATGCTCGCTGCCGCCTGTATGAATGACGACAGGGCCAGCTGTGACCACGACTTTGCCGCCGCGATCGCGAATCCGCCGCAAATCCCAGGCAATTTGTTCCACCACTAGCTCTACCCGGCGCTCGCTCGAAACGCCCGCCCCCATAAAGCTAAAGTCATCTGTTTTCTTTTTCAGCGAGGGTGCCGTGCGCAGGGTGTGAATGCCCTTGCTGCCCACCACCACCTCTTCTCCTACCTGCAAATCTCGCAGCAGCTTACAGCGCGCTACCGGCTTCTGATTAGATCCTTTGTCAGTCGTGCCAGTAATGGCGATCGCGCCATCCATCCGCTGCCCTTCTACCGTGAGCCAGCTATTGCCAACCAGCACTTTTGTCGGGTAAATGGTGGTCACATAAAAGTCATCTGGTGCAACGCCCGCCTGCACAACCGGTGCGAGTGCCGCCGGAGTCACTTCTCTCGGCAGGCTGACAGCGCCTAAGTCAATTAGCTGACCCATAATGTCATCCATCACCGTTTGATCCGGCGCAGAAACCTTCACTTCTGCCATCGAAGGATCTTGGCGCTGCTTACCGAGATCAAAATTCAACACCTGAAAGCTGCCGCCGCCCGTGACAATCGTATCGAGAGCGCGATTGACCAAACCCGAATCGAGCAGGTGACCTTCTAAGTGAATCACTCGGCTTTGAATAGTAGATACTTTGGGCGTATCTTGGCGAGGCTCGGTGACTTTTAAAGTCAGACATTTGGCCGCGCCCCCCGCCTTTAGAAATTCTGTTAAGGGCGTTTCTTCAACCGTGAATCCGCGCTCGTTTAAAGCTTCTTTAAGCGCATCGCTCGCCTGATTCATGACCACTGTGCGATCCACATTCACTGTGTTGCAAGCAAAATTGATCGCATCAATTTCATCAATGACAATGCGTTTTTCGGCTGGAACACGCAGCTCAATCAGACGGTTGGAGTAAGCGTCAAAAGCAGGCGGATAGTACATCAAGTATCCGTCTGTCAGCGGGCAAAAGCAGGTATCTAAGTGATAAAAACGCTGATCTACTAAGCGCAAAGACAGTACTTCAACATTCAACCAATCCGCTAAATAAGGATGCGAATCCAGTTCTGAGCGAAAGCCGTAGCCAGCCCACAGCCAGCCTCCGGATCGGTCAAACAAAGCGTCACCAGCGCCTTCAAACGGCAAGCTCTGGGGCAGCGTATGGACAGTAAAGCCATTGGCCTCAAACCATGCCTGAAAATAGGGTTCTTCACCTTGCCGCTCCGGGTGCAAAAAACGACTCAAAACCACGCGATCGCCCAGCACGAGTCCCGCATTCGCCGCAAACACCATATCAGGCCAGCCTTTTTCAGGCGGCACCAGTTCTACCGTGGCAAGATTTTTGAGCACCTCATAAAGCCGGTTCCACTGCTGCTCAGCGCGTTCTCTCGAGGAACGATGAATGTTGCCCTCCATCCACGGATTAATCACGTAGTCCACATCGTAATGATGGGGAGGGCACATCAAAATTCTTACTGCATCCGTCATAGTTGTCCTTATGGGGTACCCACTTTAGGGTACATAACACCTTAAAAAAATCTCATTTATGTCTCTAAGTCTTATTCGCAATCTCTATATTTTTCAATAGATCTGACGTTAAATATCCTTATTTGACAGCTAACAAAATCATCTCATAACAGAATGTTATGATTTCGGAGCAATATAGAAATATTCTGTAGTATCTGTTTATACAAACAATTGCTTAAGTGCTGATAAAGTCAGCTCAAACAAGCTATACCAACGGATTTACCGCTGTTCACGAAAATGATCCATTCACAAAATTGTTAGGAAACCATAACTAAAGGACTGATTTGGGCAGAAAACGGTACTGTACAATACAGTTATGACTTAACAAGATATTGGGATCACTCAGATACCTATAGATACTACCTATAGATACTACTTACAGGCACTACCTACAGATACCTAAGCAAGTATCTAACCAAGTCCCACAGTGTATCAACAGTCCGTGTATCAGCTAGTGTCCTAACAGCATCCCACAGTCAAAACTCCCACAGTCAAAAAATTGAATAAAAGCCATCGGTTACTTCTTTTGGGCACAAGTTAGTCTTGATCTATTTTTGAAATGTTTTTCGACATATTTTTGGCAGTCTCATTAAAGCTCGGCACCTCTCGTATTCTTTAAAGGTTGACTGTATCCAACGCTCATTGCCTTCAAAAGCGTCCAGTGCTTACCAGACTAACCCTGTAAGTTGAGTGTGATTTTTTGCTGAGAAAACTACTAAAGTAGTGAGTCACCTATCCCATTAAGCTAAATTAGTGAGTCACCTATCCCATTAAGCATCCAAGTTCATAGGGTTTGAATCTATAAGGCTAAATCAAGAAGGCTAAATTAAGGCTAAATTCCTCAGACTTGAATATACAAACTTTGAATTCGTTACCTCCGACAGCGGCTTCGACACCAGCCTATTAGCCACCGGACTAACTACATAAGATTTTCCAATGCTGTGCATCAACATTTGGTATCTTTTCCCCCTCAATAAGCTTCTACGCTAGATAATAGGGTCATCAAATGTATTGTTTTTTACAGAATTAACGGCTGTTTTAGCATAGACAGCTTTGTCTTGGAAAATATTTTGGCTATCTGATTTATAGCGTTGTTAGCTTTACTCCTTACTAATTTCTCGCTGACTGCTCAGAGCTATTTCATCGAAATTCGCTTCCGTTTTCATTTCGACTCCATGATTTAGACATTTAACTTAGACATTCAACTCAGACATTTAACTCAGAGATTTAATTCAGACACTTGCCTCAGACATTTAACTAGGACATTTACCATGCTAAAAGAAGCCCGTCAGTATTCTCTAGACTTTATTCAAGACGAAGTTCGAGCTTTGGTCACTAAAGGTTCAGTCGGTAAAAATCATCAGATTTTTTCGCTATCGCGCTACTTTAGCGATCGCGAATGGCCACAAGTTGAGCACATTCTAGAAACTCACAACTACCTCTTAAGAGATCAGATCGCCGATTTGATTGGCCAAGAGTCTTGGATTAACGACTAAATAATTGAGTTAAGTGTAATTGAGTAAGTGATCCGTGGGCCTCGGTCAAAAGGCTAATGTGCTCACAGATTCGTACAGAAATTCGCTCAAAGATATTGGTTCCCTTTGAGCGGTGGCTTTTCAAGATTTGCCTCGCCGACTAAATAGATGATTTCGCGAGGCTTATCTACTTTTTTAGACGCCTGCCTCAGCTCAAAACCAATGACGTTGCCATCCTCGTCATAGTCTAAAATCAATCCGGGTGCTAGCTGAGCAGTTTCTTCAATCGAGGCTGCGCTAAACGAAACCTGCAAGATATCTTTGTCTGGATCGTAGACTACTTTCATAGATCGCTTTCATGGAAGGTTATGTTAAGAGAGCTGTTCGGCTCACTGATCGCCTTTTAATCATAGGAGCATAGAAACCTAAACAGGCAGTTTTTTTATCCGAATGCGGGTGTTTTCGCGCGGGTTTTATCGGCACGCTTAGATCAGCATTTGTGTTGAAAAGCCTAGAAAAAGTCTCTGCGAAAGCTTTGAGAACGGATGCGGGGTTGTATGGTTAAGAATAGCCCACACCCGTTCACATACGTATTGGACTCAACCCGTAGCTATGTCTCCTTCAACCATCCGGCCTATTGGCGTCTATGTTCTTTCTGGACTGTCTTTTAGTGACCCTTTTGCTAGCGCCGGATTATCATATCTGCTAGCAATCGATACGCTGCGAGGATATTTGGTCAAAATCGATCCTCAAAGCAATAACACGATTATTCTCAACCCGGATGCGGTGGCTGATTGGATCGGGGCAACTGGGCTAGCCGTGTGGCAAGATACGATTTGGTTTGCTAGAGAAGAGTCTGTTTTTTACTGCGACTTCAACCGCGAAACGCTTGCAGTTTCTGCACCGACTGCGTTTACAAAGCTGGTCTATCCGGCGAATGGTGTAGCCGTTTGGGAGTCGCAGGTCTATGTAAGTTGCCAAAAATCTGGATACATTCACGTTTTTGATCGCCATAGCGGTAAGTCTGTAGAGAAGCTGGTTCAACCTGGTGTCGGCAGTGAAAATATGACCGCGACGGCGGAATCACTGTGGGTGTGCGATCGCACTGAACAAACCGCCTACTGCCTAGAGCGCACCACCGGCAAACTTCGCTTTAGTGCCCTGACCCCATTTTCTTCGCCCACTGCGATTGCCTTTCAGCCCGCAGCCGAAGAGAATGCATCCCCCACTTGCTACATTGCCTATGCTGATGAAGAGCCCTATATTCGCGATGATCCTAATGCCGATTCGCCCTATCAGCTGACCTTTCGCGATCGCACTTTTATCCATCCCCTTTACATCCAACCCCATGCCGACGAGCACTACACGCTTTCTAACGGCTACCGTATAGAGCTTTCATACGTCGAAGAACTGCTGCCCCTAGAAGACGTGCCAACCCTTGCCAATGTCGAATGGCGCATTGCCCTACCGGCTGATACCGCTCGCCAAAAAGTCTGCAAAATAGAGCCCATCGGTCACCCCTTCACCGAAGAAATTCAAGACGGTCAACGCGTCGCCGTCTACAAATTTGATCGGCTCACACCGCATCAGGCCGGGTTAGTTGGCTGGAAAGCCACCCTGGAAATGTACGGCATCAAATATAGCTTCACGCCTGAAGATGTAGATCAAGCCCCGCCCTTACCCGCAGACTTTCAGCAGCGCTATCTCGTGGACGACGACGAACTAGCTATGGAAAGTGAAACTATTCGGCGCGCTGCCAAAGAAGCTGTCGGCACCGAAACCAATATTCTTCGCAAAGCCCTCAGAATTCGTAACTACGTTTACGACCGGCTGTCATATGGAATTCAGCCCAAAATTGACACCCCCGATGTCGCTCTAGATCGCGGTACTGCTTCTTGCGGTGAATACGTCGGCATTTTGCTAGCACTCTTTCGGCTCAACGGCATTGCCTGTCGCACCATTGGCCGCTACAAATGCCCTCAAAAGCCAGAGCTGCGTAACCTCCCGCTAGAGCCCGACTTTAACCATGTATGGCTAGAATTTTACATTCCTGGCATTGGCTGGCTACCGATGGAATCGAATGTGGATGATGTCATAGATCGCGGCCCGTATCCAACTCGATTTTTTATGGGCCTTGCCTGGTACCATACCGAACTCGGTAAAGGCATTCCATTTGCCAAGATCAAAGCCGACAACCGACCCGAAAAATTCTCTCTAGGCAATCTGGCCATCAACCACATTCGCTTTACGATCCTAGAAGAACTTTCTCCTCAATAGCTTTTTGTCAGCTAGCTTTTCTCCCTCTTTTCCCCTTTCCTACCAGCACCCACTGCAACTTTTACTCTTTTACAATGGATCACTCTTACTCTCTCATTATCCACGGCGGCGCTGGCGCACTTGAAGACTTGAAGTATGAAGCCGGTGAATCCGAATTTACAGAGAGCATTGCCGCCATCTTAGCGGCAGGCCGGCAGCGATTAGAAGCAGGAGATGCCGCTCTAGATGTCGTTGAATACTGTGTCAATTTGCTCGAAGACAATCCGCTTTACAATGCGGGCAAAGGCTCCGTGCTGAATGAAAACGGTCAAGTAGAAATGGATGCAGCCATTATGAATGGCCGCGATCTCAAAGCTGGAGCGGTGACTTGTGTAAAAACTATTAAAAATCCAATTTCTCTAGCGCGTCAGGTTTTAGAACAAGGCGATCACGTCATGTTAGCCGGTGAAGGTGCTTTAGCCTTCGCAAAATTCTGTGAGGCCACTACCTGCCCCCATGATTATTTCATTACCGAGGCTCGGATCAAACAGCTAGCCGCCGCTAAGGCCGCCGGGATCATGACCCTAGATCACGAGCGCGTGGCGCCGATTCAAAAGCTCGGCACTGTTGGCGCAGTGGCCAGAGATATTAACGGCAATTTAGCCGCAGCCACGTCCACGGGGGGCCTTGTAAATAAGCGCTGGGGCCGAATTGGCGATACGCCCGTGATTGGGGCAGGCGTCTTTGCCGACAATGAAACCTGTGGAGTATCGGCGACGGGTTACGGAGAACAGTTTTTGCGTACAGTGCTGGCCAAAACGGTGTCGGACTTTGTTTATTTCAAAAGCATGGATGCCGCTGCGGCTGCCCAAGCCGGGATTGACTATTTAGTCAAAAAAGTTCAAGGCGAAGGCGGTGTGATTGTAATTGATCATGCAGGCCGCTGTTCGGCAGCGCAATCGACATCAGGGTTAATTCACGGCTGGATCGAACTGGGCGGTGAGGCGCACTGCAAGCTGGGTTAGTCAGCTAGTGTTAGCTTGGCGTATACCCTCCCAGAAAATGGTGAAAATGGTACAGAAAACGGTGAAGTAATTTTCTCACGTACCCTGCCGCCTCGTCACTTAAAGTACTTTAACGTCCTTTACAGCGAGGTATTGGAGATATTTGAGCATAGATTTGTTCATACCAAATCGCTTGGCTGTTGGCATCAATTCGCCCTTGGGGTGGAAAAGAGGTGTACTTTAGGCGGCTGTCGAAGCGGATATGCAGCCAAGGGACGCCGTGACCATGCGTGTTGCACCAAGTAGGAATTTGCTGCGCAATAGCTTTTATGCAAATCTCTCCAACGCGAGCCCAAAGCTCGCGCTGATGATCTGGCAATGCTGTTCGACAAAAAGCTGCCATATGACCATAGTCACCTGTATTCGCTGGAATCAATAGCTGAGCGTCATTGGAAAGATTGCGAAAGGTGGCCGTGAGCTGATGGGGAGGCAGCGATCGCAGTTGGCTTTGAAAATCACTCGGATCACTCGCTCTGAACGTAGCCGGACAAACTACCGCAAAAAACGGCTGAGTCTGGGCCGTATTTGGATGAATGGGCACCGGTTTCCACTCAAAATCAAACGGCAGATCGGCCCAAATGCGATTCCATCGCTGACAAAACTCAGCATCGTCAATCAAGCCTTGGGCTACCGCTTGCCAGCTAAAAGGACAGCCTTCCTCATCGATAAGAGAAATTAGCTTGGCCTCATCAGGTATGGGCTGATGAGGCTTACTTTTAATGCTGTTAATGGTAGCTGCGCTCGTTTGAATCGGCTGCTGAGAGATCTGCATGTTGTTCTAACATTTAGTCCTAATGCCTAGTCCGCACGATTAGTCCGCACGATTAGTTCGCACGTTTAGGGCTAAACGCCCGTTCCAGCAGGCACTTTTTCTCGCTGTGGATGAATCGCAACGCCCGCTTGCAGCGCCGTATACAGCCGGTTTAGAGCACTGATATAGGCATATGCCGAAGCTACGATAATGTCGGTATTAGCCGCATGGCCAGAATAGATTCGCTCACCATTGCGCACGCGAATGGTGACTTCTCCCATGGCATCAATGCCTGCGGTGACCGATTGCACCGAGTATTCAATTAGGTCATTATCAATATCAACCACGCGGTTAATCGCCTGATAAATGGCATCGACAGGGCCAGTCCCTACAGAAGCATCGGTAATCTCTTCACCATTGGGCATGCGGATGGTAATAGTCGCCGTAGGCTGCGCATTGCTGCCACAAGACACCTGTACTAGCTGTAGCTTGAAGTGCTCAGCGACCTGTAGCGCTTCGTCATTGACAATGGCTTCGAGATCGCGATCGCTAATCTCTTTCTTTTTATCGGCTACGTCTTTAAAGCGCAAAAAAGCCCGATTCAAATCCTGATCGCTTAGATCAAAGCCCAATTCATTTAGCCGAGTCCGAAAGGCATTTCGACCTGAGTGCTTGCCCAGCACAATTTGATTGTCGTTGAGGCCAATCGAACGCGCGTCCATAATCTCGTAAGTCAGCGGGTTTTTAAGCACGCCGTCTTGGTGAATACCCGATTCATGCGCAAATGCATTTGCCCCTACAATCGCTTTATTCGGCTGCACCAGCATTCCGGTCATATTAGAAACAAGCCGTGACGCTTTGTAAATCTCCTTGGTATTGATATGCGTTAGCGGCGCTTCAGATTCAGGCGGCAGGCCGAAAAAGGGATTGTAATACTGACGGCGAACGTGCAAGGCCATGACTAACTCTTCTAAAGCGGCGTTTCCGGCCCGCTCACCAATACCGTTAATTGTGCATTCTAATTGCCGAGCGCCCGCTTTAACGGCTTCCAAAAAGTTTGCCACGGCCAAACCCAAATCATTGTGACCATGCACCGAAATCACCGCGCGATCAATACTCGGTACATGGGCTTTAATGCCGCGAATTAAGTCTCCAAACTCACCGGGCGTCAGATAGCCCACCGTATCAGGAATATTGAGGGTCGTCGCGCCCGCTAGAATCGCTCGCTCTAACACCTCATACAAAAACTCAGGATCGCTGCGGCCCGCATCTTCGGGTGAAAACTCCACATCATGAGTAAAGCTTTTGGCATAGCTGACCATTTCCTCCGCGATCGCTAGCACATCCGCCCGCGACTTTTTCAGCTTGTACTTCATATGAATCTCTGAAGTAGCGATAAAGGTATGAATCCGCCCTTTTGCAGCCGGAGCCACCGCCCTTGCCGCCGCCTCAATATCGCCCTTGGTTGCTCGCGCTAAGCCACAAATAATCGGCCCTTGCGAGGTACCGACCTCACCGGCAATCGTCTGCACTGCTTCAAAATCACCTGGACTTGCAAACGGAAAGCCCGCCTCAATAATATCTACATTCAGCCTTGCAAGCTGCTTAGCAACCGCTAGCTTTTCAGCCACATTCATCGTCGCCCCCGGCGATTGCTCTCCATCACGCAGCGTCGTATCGAAGATCAGCACTCTATCTAAATCATCGGCAAGATTTTGAGTCGAATCAGCTGACCTATTTTGAAGCTGTGTCATTGGGTAAGATACCGGCCACGGGACGGGCGAATTTTATGACTCTATTTTAGAACGAAACTCCAGCGCCTTGAGCCCATACCCTAAAATATCGCTTTATAATTTCTCCCCAAAGCCTATTGAGCACCTATTTTGCGCCTAAGCTGCTTGCAAATACTCCCCTTCAAATCCATGACATTGTGGCTGAAACGCTGACGATAATAGCTGCTTTAGCTTTGGAATTTCACTGCTGTTGTACACTCTGAACTCATTTTGGACACTAGCATTTTCAGTTCGCACTGCCTGATTGATCACCAGCGATCCGTTGAAATCAGACTCAGAGCGGTGAAACGTACCGGGCGGAATGCGCAAAATGTGACGGTTCGCATCTAGCCGAACGATGTGATACGGGCGCTGCCAGTCAAAATTGATCAAATGAAACGTCCGTCCGCCGGAAAGCGCTAGCAGATTGTCTTCCTGACGAGGGTGAAGATAAAATTGCCAACTGTTGTCTTCAGCGTTGTTAGGGCTAATCGCTGGCCCGGTGTGAGAAACCAAATCCCGAGCGTTAGAAGACGGCACGGTAATGTCAAAGAACTGAACGCTGGGTGTATCTCTAAACTTTTGGAACTGAAGTAGCTGAAACATCGAAAGGAACTCCCCTGAGATTGACTAAACTGGTATGAGATTAACCGCTGAAAGTTGACTAAAGGCTGACGAACTTCGCTTGGAAGCTGACCGCTGCAACGCGATCTTCGCGATCTTATAGGAGAAATTGGAATTGATACAGGCTACTTTAGCCCTGGCGATTGGCAGGATCAAACCGCCTACTGGTGTATATCTATGCGGGAAGCGAATAGAATTGATTTATGAACATTTTTCAGCTTGAGATTCTCTCTGCCGTCGTAGAATTCGGTACTTTTTCGGATGCTGCTATCAATCTTGAAGTATCTCAATCAGCAGTGAGTCGAGCGATCGCTTCGTTGGAAACTGAGCTAGGAGTGGCGCTTTTGAGCAGAGGTCGCTTTGGCGCTAAGCTCACTCCGCTGGGCGAGCGCGTCATCCAACACACTCAAAAGATGCTAGATCTCAAAGAGCACATAGATTACGAGGTTAATTTAGAAAAAGGACTCTACAACAGCCGTCTACGGATTTCATCTTTTCGGAGTGCGGCTACTCATCTGTTACCGGCTAATATTGCCCGCTTTCGCAGGCAGTTTCCCCATGTGGAATTGAGCTTGGCCGAACTTGATCCTGCCGGGGTAGAACAGTCTTTACGAGAAGGGCAAACTGATATTGGCCTAATTCCCCTGCCCCGTTCGGAAGAATTTAAAACGGTTGAAATCGCCCGCGATGAATATGTCGTCCTCCTGCCGAAGACGGACTCGCCCCCACCTAAAAATCTGACTTGGGACGATCTTTCTAATTACTCATTCATTCTGTTTAACTACGCGGAATGTACGAGTGCGGTGCGCAATCACTGGGCGCAGTGCGGTCAGCCTTTTGAAGTGGGCTATGTGATTAAAGAGGATTCAACAATTGTTAGCATGGTGGCACAAGGCTTGGGGGCGGCGGTTTTACCTCGCTTAGCAGCGCTACCGATTCCGGATGGGGTGTATGTGCGATCGCTTCCCACCCGTCTAAACCGCATTATTGGCGCAGCCACGTTAGCCACTACGCCTCATGCGCCCGCCGTCGAAATGTTCTTAGATGTCCTCAAAAATCAAGGTAAGTTCGCAGTGTAAAGGCTGGATCAATTAACCTCTGTTATCCAAAGCCAGCCAAACAAAAACCACCGCAAGTAGTTACGGTGGTTAATTAGACCGGTATGCTGAAGGCTGTTTAGCCACCCGCAACAGCAGGCACAATACTGACTTCGTCGCCATCTTTAAGCGCAGTCTCTTTGTTATCCAAAAAGCGAATGTCTTCACTATTCACATAGAAGTTGATGAACCGGCGCAGTTCACCGCTGTCATCACAAAGACGCTTTTTGATCCCCGGAAATTTACTTTCCAAGGTATTCATCAGTTCAACAATATCGCTGCCCTCACATTCGACGGTAGCTTCATCATTTGTGAACTTTTGCAGGGGGGTGGGAATTAAAACCTTAACGGCCATATCTCTTCACTATGTGTTTTCAAAGGTTGTCTTTTCAAAGATCGAACAGCTAAACAAAACAGCTAACTGCCTCGATACTGACTTGATACTGATGGGAGACTGACTATATCAGTATCCCATCAAGCTAAACCTAACTAAACCTGAGTTTGCTGCCACTCTAAGCGATTGAGCGTATTAGCTCGTTCCCAAGCCCGCTCAAAGCTTTCGAGCTTAGGCTCGATGGTCAAGGGTTCGCCAATGTAACCCTGCACTGCTTCGGTGGTTTTTAGGCCGTTGCCAGTGATAAAGGCTACGGTCGTTTCATTGGGGTCAATTTTACCGGCTTCCACGAGCTTTTTGAGCACAGCGATGGTGGTACCCCCCGCCGTCTCGGTGAAAATGCCTTCGGTTTCTGCCAGTAGCTTCATGCCAGCAATGATTTCAGCGTCAGTCACATCTTCGATTTGGCCGTTGGTTTTGCGGGCAACTTCAAGGGCGTACATGCCATCTGCCGGGTTGCCGATGGCAATTGACTTGGCAATGGTGTTGGGCTTCACGGGGGTGATGAAGTCTTGACCGGCTTTGAAGGCTTGAGAAATGGGAGAGCAGCCTTCGGCCTGTGCGCCGCTGAAGCGCACGGCTTTATCTTCGACTAGGCCGGTTTTGACAAATTCATTGAAGCCTTTGTAGATTTTGGTGAATAGAGAGCCCGATGCACAGGGAACGACAACGTGATCCGGAAGCTGCCAGCCAAGCTGCTCAGCGACTTCAAAACCCAGAGTTTTGGAGCCTTCGGAGTAGTAGGGGCGCAGGTTGATGTTGACGAAGCCCCAGCCGTGGGTATTGGCGACTTCGGAGCAAAGGCGGTTGACCTGATCGTAGTTGCCCTTAACGGCCATCAGGGTGGGGTCGTAAATTAAGGTGCCGAGAATTTTACCGGCTTCGAGATCGGCGGGGATGAAGACGCAACACTCTAGGCCAGCGTGAGCGGCGATCGCTGCTGTAGAATTCGCCAAGTTACCTGTACTCGCACAAGAAACGGTCGTAAAGCCTAGCTCTTGAGCTCGAGTCAGGGCTACCGAGACCACCCGATCTTTGAAGCTCAATGTCGGCATATTAACCGCGTCATTCTTGATGTAGAGATTTTTAATGCCGAGCTGACGCGCTAAGCGATTGGCCTTGACCAAAGGGGTCATGCCCGTGCCGACATCAATGGGGGTATCGGTTTCAACGGGCAAAAAGGCTTTGTAGCGCCAAATAGAGTGGGGGCCAGCGGCAATACTTTCACGGGAAACTTGTCGCTTGATCGCTTCGTAGTCGTAAGCGACTTCTAGAGGGCCAAAGCACACGTCTTCGCAAACGTGCTTAGCGCCGAGGCCGTATTGCTCTCCACACTCTTTGCATTGCAGCGCTGTAAATGTTTTGGGCAATGCTGCTTTGAGCGGGGAAAGTCTTTCAATAGCTTGAGTCATCGGTGTTTAACCCTCTAAAACTGTGGTGAGAAGCACGCTGCTAATGCCTGTAAAGATCAAATAACAGCACTAGCGATCGCTGTGGAAATAGAGTTACAGACCTATTTCAGATGTAAGTGAAATGATGCTAACACGCGAAAGATCGCGCCGCAAATATACCCGACTAAAATAGTCGGGTATAGAAGCAAACTGCCCTCTAGAACGCTGAGACAACCGTGCATGGCCTGTTATGACAGTCTCCTCAAAGGGATAGAGGCTGTTAGATCAAGAAAAAGCCAGCCGCAAACCGGATGGGCTCACAAATCAATGCTAACTATTGATTTTATTTATGATTTGGGCGTCATTAGCGATTTGGTAATCTGCTGGAGCTTTTCCCAATCAGCTGATTTCACCATCCACCGGCTAACTTTCACCTTTTCTCTACTTTGGTCACGGCTGTCTATATATAAGCTGCCTTTTTCTATAGTGAGATGGCCAAATGACTCAAAAGGATAGCGCTTAACGGTGTTGCCAAGCAGGTTGTAAACCGTCAGGCGATTAGGTGCTAGCGAAAAGTAAGGGCGAATCAGGTACAAAATACCAATTCCAGTGGTGATGATGCCGATAATGATTGCGCCGTTGATCCGCCCGTTCATCAGCATGGCCCGGAGACTGACCCCAGTTGTGAGACCGCCGATCAACAGAAAGATCAGCCCCAGCCACAGGGCATATCGCCCCTTAAAATGATCGGTTTCGGTGGGAAAAGGGGCCGCGATCGCTGGTGACTCATTCATGATGATTTTGAGTGAAAAATGCACATATCAAGCGGCTCCGTTCGAGTTCTGTGGGATGCGGCGCGATGGAAAATTGTCCTTGAATGATGGGTAAAGCCGTATACGCGGTGGCCAAAACCAGTCCTGTAGAGAGCTGAAGATTTTCGATTTGAGCGAGTGATAAAGGTTGATTTGGTTCAACGGGCAGATCTTCACTTTCTTGGAAAAGCGTCAGCGCGTCGGCAACGCTGTCGAGTTCGCTTTGTAGATCAGCCGCAGCGCGATCGCACTCTATCACCACCGCCACAGTTTTCTGATCAGACTCTACAGCCAGTCGCAAACCTTTAGTATGGGCAATAGCATCTTGAATCAGGCTGATCAGAATATTCTTTAGCCATTTGCCATCGGTATGCACCATGACTTCGGCTACGGGTGACTCCACGCTGTAGCGCACATTTTCATTCGCCGCTGGCAGCGCGGTTAGCATCTCTATATCAGGTAGCAAAAAGCTTAGGTCAACAGCAGCTAGCGTTGGCGGCTCTCGGCCCACATCTAGCTTCGCGACTGCTGCAACGCGATCAAACAAGGTCAGCATCTTCAGCGCGGCGGCTTTGGACTGAAGCAAAAACTCTTTTTCTTCGGCTGCATCTTCACACAGATCTTCGAGAATCAGCTGATGTAGGCTGACAATGGTATTAATGGGCGATCGCAGCTCATGTGCCGTTCGCGCCAAAAAACCGCTTTTAAAGCGCTCCAGTGCCAGCAGCCGCTGATAGGCAAGCTGCATATTTGCACCCGGATCAGAAGTATTGAAGGTCATGAAAAAAGTATCGGATTAAAACGTTTTACTGGAAGCATTTATTTTTGAGCCTTGTTTGAGCTTTGAATATTGATTGCCCCTTGCCGTAACCTAAATATTAACTGCCCCCTGGCGCAGAACATGCCAGCCTTGTTTTGTCCATTTAACCACGGTAGAAGGGGTTCCGCTGGCTGTGTTCGCTCGTTGATCAGCTTCTTCAAAGGCTTCAGCGCTCAGCGTCAAAGCCAACGGAAAAGTCCGAGCGATATCGGCTAACGTCGTCAGCGGCGGCTGCCCAGACAAATTGGCGCTAGTCGTAGCAAGAGGACCGGTCTGAGCCAGGAGTTCTAAAGCTACCGGATGATTTGGAACGCGAATACCTAGCGTATTTTGGCTTTGGGTGCCCTCTTGTAAAACTTGAAACGGATAGTGGTTCGTCGGCAGTACCAGTGTGAGCTGCCCCGGCCAGTGCTTGTCAGCTAAAGCCATCCAGGCTGCCTGGGCTTCAGTTTCTGCCGACACGTAGGGCAATAGATCCGCCAAGGAAGATCCCATCAAAATCAACGGCTTCGACTCTGCCCGTTGCTTAGCTGCGTAAATCAGTTCGCTATGTTCGGGGCGAGTCGCTAACGCCGGCACCGTATCGGTCGGGAAACTCACTAAACAAGGAGAGTGTGCTAACGCATCGACTAGCTGAGGCAACGAAACTTGAGGCATAAAAGAATTAGAAGCTAAAACAACTAAAGGCGGTCAGACAAGCAGACCCTTAGCCTCTAGTTTAAGGGTCTCGTAAATATTCAAGGATCTCAATTGCAAAACTGATAGTACAATAGAACTAATTTAGTTATTCAATCAATGGCCTACGGCTTCAACATCTTCTGCTTTTTTGTCTTTCTTGTCTACGGATTAAGCCCACCAGCTTCAACCATACCCGGCATAAACTATGACACTCAAACTCATTGATCAAGTCTTAACCGCTGCTATTTCTCTCCTTGTATATGGCTCTGAATTTTGGTTTACCTTGGCTTTTACGTTGTATGTCGTTACCCACGATTCTAAAAAGCTAGAAAAAACGCTTCCAGTGGCTAAACCCCCTGCTTTTGCAAAAAATAGCTTTATTCCCACTCAAGCAGTTTCTGGCCAAACAAGAATATCTATCCCAGAAAAAATGACTTCTACAAAAGTCTTTTCTGATAAATCTCTTTCCCCAAAAGTGGCTCCTCAAAAAGATCTCTTTCCAAAATCTCTATCTGCCACAATCTTATCTAAAACAATCTCCTCACAAAAGAGCCGTTCACAGCCCATAGCTTGTGAGCCCGTCAATTGGAAAAAATGGAAAGCTGCCGATCTGCGCAAAGCCAGTATTGCTAAAGCCTGCGGCGTTCGGATGACGCCTATCGGCTCTCGTCGCAAGCTCACCAAAGCCGATCTCATCGCTCAATACGAGCAAAACCTCAAAAGGCTTACTCGCTCTCCTATACCTTCATCTGCTTCGCTGAAAAGTAGCCAAATAGCTTAACGCTGTATACAGATCTCCTGTATGGGGCCAACCGACAAACCCGGCAAACAAACAATCTCCCATCGTATTTGCAACGAATACGTGGTGAATACCCAAAGCGTTTTGCCATGTCCGTAACAACAGGCCATCTGACAGCGTAGCCCACAGCATAGACTTTTCAAACCCCCGATAGTGAGCATCGGTCATACCCGGAATAGATTGAAGCTGACGAATCACATGGTCGCTATAGCCCTCCACCAAGCTAGGCACACAGAGATGAACAGAACTTTGCCAAAACTGTTGAATGACAGTAGCCACTGCCGAATGTTGTTTTAATTCAGCGTGACTAACGCCGCTTAGCCTCACATAGCTAGCCCGATTGAATCTTGCACATTCTATGGGCACAATGCCATCGCTTCCTCGGTTGTTGCAGTCGCTGGCAATGATCAGCGTTGGCACTTCAGCCGCGATCTGCTCTGCCAAGGCCCGACGATTGCGGCCTAAATCTTTGGCAATTCCAAGGCCCCACTCCCAAGGGTCGATCATTCGACTCAAATCAGCCCCGCCCACGGGCGATCCTACCAGTACTAAAGACTCCACCAGCGGCCACCACTCTGGATGGCGCGCTAATACCTCTAGCCAGATCAGGCCGCCCATTGAGTGGCCGACAATGCGCAGCGGCGTTTGGGGGTAGGTCGCTTGAGTTTGTTGAGCGATCGCTTCCACTCGCTGAATCAACGGCTCAATCCGAATCCAAGTATTCACAAACCCCAAATTAGGCACTACCACATGCGCCTGCGGACTGGCGATTTGCTGGGCTAAAAGGCCAATGCCGCGATTGATATCGGCCCAGCCGTGCTGCGCGTAGAGAATGTAATTAGGCTGATCCATAGGTGATTGATGGATGATTGATGGGTACTTGATGGGTCGCCAACTCAGCAGGCGGCGGCGCGACAACCAATAGAGATTGCCCTGTGCGCGGATGCGCGAACCGGATGCGATGAGCGTGCAAGTGATAACCGCAGTCTCCGGGCATGGCCGTTGTCTTGGGAATGGGAATACCGCCGGCGGCGTACAGTGGATCGCCTAGCAGCGGATAGCCCGCTGCCGCTAGGTGAATGCGAATTTGATGCGGCCTACCGGTGAAAATAGAAACCTCCACTAGCGTTGATTCGGCGCGCCGATCTAAGACTGTGACCTCGCTGCGAGAAGCGAGTCCACCCGCGCAGTGACCATATAAATAGCTAAGCCCAGCGTAGGGCAGTTTGCCGATAGGGTATGTGCAGCTAAAGCGATCGCCCAATTCACTCACTGAAGCAGGGCCAATCAAAGCCCGGTAGACCTTTTCCATGGGCAGGTTGATTGGCCGTGATCGCTTAGCTTTGCCAGAAGCTGGCCTAATCTCAGCCGTGCGCGCTCTAAACTGCCGTGACAGATGTACTCTAGCTGCCTGAGACTTGGCCACTAGGATGACTCCAGAGGTGCCTCGCCCTAATCGATGCAAGGGGATAGGCGTTTCAGTAGGGTAGCGCGATCGCATTTGGTGCAGTAGCGTATGCTCTAAAAAGCCGCCACCGGGCAATACAGGTAGACCCGAGGGTTTGGCCAAAGCCCACAGATCTTCATCTTCATGCAGCACAGCAAAATCAAGGGGCGCAGGGGGCTCTTGCCAGGGTAGACGGTAGTAAGTGAGCCGTTGACCGCTTTGCAGAACCGTTTGAGCGCTCACCGGTTGACCATTGAGCAAAATTTGCCCTTGCTCAATTCGCGCTTCCCACAGCGGACGGCTCGAATGCTGGTATCGCTGTGTGTAATAGTCCAGCACCGTTTGCCCTGCCGCTGCCGCTGTCAGACAATCAGTGTAAGTCCAGCCCTGATTCATTTGGTACAGTCAATAGTAAATCGGCAAAAGTAAATCGGCGAAGTAAATCGATCTCGCCATTCGTTTCAGCCCCTAAATAATTTATCTTGAACGGTGTCGTCTGTTTTGACTGATTGGGTTTGTATGCCTTTTAGCTTTTGTCTTTCTCAGCTTAGAATGCGGCCACTGGGCAGAATCATCGTCAGTGGCCTGCTGGCTCTGATGCTGCTAAGCGGCTGCGCACTGCCGCAGGTGAAGGCTGAAGAACGCTTGTTTCTCAATATTTCGCTGAACTTTCTCGGCAGCTATGCGCTGCCTACCCAGAGCTTTGATGGTGATCCGGTTGGCGGCATTTCAGCGATCGCCTACGACGTTGTGCGCGATCGCCTTTACGGCCTGTCTGACAATCGCGATCGCCCTCGTTTCTACACCTTCAGGCTTACTAATCTGACAACAGCAACCCCCAATCTTACCGTCGAATCCGTCACCTACCTCAAAGACAACCAGGGTAACCCCTACGCTGCCGGTGAATTTGATCCAGAAGGCATGGCGCTAACGCCCCAAGGCACGCTGCTGATTTCGAGCGAAGGCTCGGCTAAGCGGCGAATCGCATCCGCCATCGGTGAGTATGACCTCGCCACCGGACAGGTAAAAACCGTGCTGCCCCTGCCGGTGCGCTATTTGCCGGACAGTGTGCTGAGCCCAGAAGCGCCCGCTGAGTTGAGCAGTCAAACTCAAGGCATTCAAGAAAATCTGGGCTTTGAAGCGCTGGCGATTAATGTGTCCTCTGGAGCTGGCGGTATTTATGAACCCTACCGGCTGTTTGTGGCCACCGAAGGCCCGCTGCTGCAAGATCTCGACTTTGCCCCCAATATTCCCTACAAAAACCGGCTGCTGCACTACCTGATCGATCCGTATCAGCGCACCTTGATTTCTGAGCATCTGTATGAAATGGATTTGGCTCCGTCTGGGGCGGTGCTGCATGGCCTATCAGAACTGGCAGTGCTCGATCAGGGCGGTCATTTTTTAGCGCTAGAGCGTTCCTTTGGCTTTCAGGGGTTTGCGCTTAAGCTGTATCAGCTAGCTTCGGGGGGTGCGACCGATATTAGCGCGATCGCCTCTCTCCGCAATCCCAATGACACCCGCGACCTAGGCGGCATCAGCCCCATCCGCAAACAAATTCTGCTGGATTTTAATGCGCCCAATACAGAGCCTGACATTCCCCTCGAAAACTATGAAGCTATGACATTTGGCCCGGCCCTAGCCGATGGCAGCCAAAGCCTACTGATGATGAGCGACAATAACTTTTTTGCCGATCAAACAACTCACCTGCTCGTTTTTCAGCTCAGCCGCGCTTAAAGCCACCTTATTATTCACCCTTAATTCCAGCCGCTATTGCTTGCCGTATCCGCAGCCAAAACCTCTACAAAGATAAGTTTCAAGGTAAATCTCAAACTATAGAGGCCATCTAACAGCTAGAGGTCATCTAACAGCTTTCTCTTCAACAGCAAGACCGTTTGTTAGAACTTTAAGATCTTCTTAAGCCTTGCTTAATCGTTTCATTCTTAGTGTGAATAATATTTTTGCGTCGCCAGATATAATTGTTCTTTAGCCTCTCTATACCCGGCAAAAATAGCTTGAAACCTTTTCACAGCTGCCTGTTGGCATTATTTATGAGGGCCCACTCAATGCCTCTATTACCCAGTCTGGCATTTTTTTATCTACCGTCCCTTTGCGAGAAACTACTCACCCGTGCCCCCAAACCTGATAAATTGGGCATCAGCAAAGGTCACTATTTAAAGGTTTCATAAAGAAGCAGCATGAGAGTCTTAGTAATCGGCGGTGATGGATACTGCGGCTGGGCGACAGCGCTCTACCTCTCCAACAAAGGTCATGATGTCGCGATTTTAGATAGCCTGGTACGGCGGCTCTGGGACATGGAACTCCAGGCCGAAACCCTCACCCCAATCGCCCCTATTCAGTCTAGGCTTCAGCGCTGGAAGGATTTAACGGGTAAAGATATTGAGCTATTTATTGGCGATGTCAATAACTATCCTTTCCTTGAAAAGTCAATGTGTCAGTTCAAGCCGGATGCAGTGGTTCACTTCGGTGAGCAGCGCTCGGCCCCTTTTTCAATGATTGACCGCGAACATGCGGTGATGACTCAAGCCAATAATGTGCTCGGCAACCTGAATTTGCTGTATGTTTTGCGCGATCACTTCCCTGAATGCCATCTGATCAAGCTCGGCACAATGGGCGAATACGGTACGCCCAATATCGACATTGAAGAAGGCTACATCACCATTGAGCACAACGGTCGTAAAGACACCCTGCCGTTTCCCAAAAGCCCAGGGTCGTTTTATCACCTCAGCAAGGTGCACGACACCCACAACATTCACTTTGCCTGCAAAGTGTGGGGCCTACGCGCCACTGACCTCAACCAGGGCATTGTGTACGGCGTCCTTACCGAAGAAACCGGCATGGACGAGCTATTGATTAACCGGCTCGACTATGACGGCGTGTTTGGTACAGCCCTAAATCGCTTCTGCATCCAAGCGGCGGTCGGCCATCCGCTCACGGTTTACGGCACAGGTAGCCAAACACGCGCCTTGCTAGATATTCGTGATACGGTGCGCTGCATCGAAATCGCCTGTGAAAATCCGGCGAATGCTGGCGAATTCCGAGTATTTAACCAGTTCACCGAGATGTTTAGCATCAATGACTTAGCCATGCTGGTGAAAAAAGCCGGAACTACCCTAGGACTAGATGTAGAAGTCAGCAACTTGGACAATCCGCGCGTAGAAGCTGAAGAGCATTATTTCAATGCTAAGAACACGAAGCTGATTGATTTAGGGCTAGAGCCTCATCTACTGTCAGACTCTCTGTTGGACTCTGTGCTGAATACAGCCATTAAGTACAAGCACCGCGTCAATCAAAAGCAGATTCTGCCGACCGTCAGCTGGCATCGCTAGGTTGCTCTCACCCTAAATCCCTATCCTCTCGGGAGAGGGCCTTTGAATCTGACTTCCTTCTCCCATCGGGCTCCTGTGTACACACATCTATGAGTCAAATACTGGAAAGCGTTACTATACCTTGCACTCGCCCTCATCCAAAATCCTTCTCCCGAGGGGAGAAGGACTTTGATCCGGCCCCCCTTCTCCCTTCGGGAAAATGCACTATGCTGCCAAGGTGCTACTAAGTTGTGTCTTAGGAGTTGGGGGATGAGGGCGGCAGGATAGAACGGAATTTTTCGACTTATGTGTACACGGGAGCCCATCGGGAGAAGGGCTGGGGATGAGAGCCCCAACGATCTGCATAACTGAGACGGACTCTGTATTCGTCTAGAAAGGTCAGCTTGTGTTTAGGAATGAAACTTTCCAAATGCTGGCTGGCCTTTTTTTGGCAACTTTTTTACTGACTTGTCAATTGCCTTTTAGGGGGTTGCTGACTATGCCAAAGCTCAGATAAAACATAATCGTTCGCTGCTACTGATTGTTCTTTACATAACTCCTGCCGAGCTTAATCCATGCGAATTGCTATTTTTACCGAGACCTTTCTCCCCAAAGTTGATGGGATTGTCACTCGCTTAAAGCACACTGTTGAGCATTTACAAAGTTTTGGCAATGAGGTGTGTGTATTTTGTCCGGAAGGGGGCATTACAGAATACAAAGGGGCGAAAGTAGAAGGCGTTTCTGGCTTTCCGCTGCCGCTTTATCCGGAGCTGAAACTGGCTTTCCCGCGCCCGTCCATTCGCGAGACGCTCGAAGCCTTTAAGCCGGATTTAATCCATGTGGTGAATCCGGCGGTGCTGGGTTTGGCGGGTATTTACTACAGCAAAGCGCTGGAGGTGCCGCTGGTGGCTTCTTACCATACGCATTTGCCGAAGTATTTGGAGCATTACAATTTAGGGATGCTGGAAGGGGTGCTGTGGGAACTGCTGAAGGCAATGCACAACAAAGCCGCGATTAATCTCTGCACTTCGACGGCGATGCAGCAGGAGCTAACAGAGCATGATATTGAGCGCGTAGAAGTGTGGCAAAAGGGGGTGGATACGGTGCTGTTTCGGCCTGACTTGCGCAGTGATGAGATGCGATCGCGCCTCACTCAGGGCCATCCTGACGCGCCGATTTTGATCTACATTGGCCGCTTATCTGCCGAAAAAGAAATTGATCGCATTAAGCCGGTGCTAGAGTCGATTCCCGGGGCTCGATTGGCGCTGGTGGGCGATGGCCCTTACCGCGAAGATCTAGAAAAGCACTTTGCCGGTACGCAGACTCATTTTGTCGGCTATTTGGGCGGGGAAGAACTCGGTGCGGCGTATGCTTCTGCCGATGCGTTCATTTTCCCGTCGCGAACCGAAACGCTGGGGCTAGTGCTACTCGAAGCGATGGCAGCAGGCTGTCCGGTGATTGCGGCGAATGCGGGCGGCATTCCCGATATTGTTACCAACGGGGTTAATGGCTTTATGTTTGATCCAGCAGATGAAGGCGGGGCAATCGCGGCTACTCAAAAGCTGCTAGGCATGAAGGCCGAACGCGAACTGCTGCGGCAAAATGCGCGGGTTGAGGCGGAGCGCTGGGGCTGGGCGGCATCTACTCGGCAGCTAGAGCGGTTTTATGTGGCGGTGCTGAATGCGGGCAAAATGGCGATCGCGGCCTAGCAAATTTTCAGAATCCTCCTTCAGTTTATCGGCTCTCAGATATGAACAAGCGCGACTGGATTGAAAAGCTCTCCCTAATAAAGCATGTTGAAGGCGGCTACTTTGCCGAAACCTATCGCGCCATAGAGGCCATACCAACGAATAGAGAAGGCTCTAGTCGCGCCACCATGACCTCAATTTATTACTTATTAAGCAACGATCGTCCGATTGATCATCTGCACCAAAACCAGTCAGACATCATGCATTACTTTCAGGCCGGTTCTCCGATTACCTACCTGTTAGTCACGCCTGAAGGCAATCTGCAAAAGCAAAAGCTAGGGCTAGATTGGGCTAAAGGTGAACGGCCTCAGCTCTTGGTGCCCAGCGGCTACTGGAAAGCCGCTGTTCTCGAAGCCGGAGAGTATGGTTTGTTAGGTGAGGCCGTCGCGCCGGGGTTTGACTATCGCGATATGACCATTGCCAAAGCAGACGATATTCGCGCCCAATTCCCAACGCTGTGGGATGAGTTAGCGCCCTATGTAAGGCTTTGACGCTAAGCTTTCGAGCTTGGAAGAAGTTATAGATTGCGGATCTCTGCGCTGTTACAGCGTACTGTATCTCTCTTCAGCAAAAGGCTCGCCTCGATGGTGATAGCCGTTGCGCTCCCAAAACCCTAGCGCCATCTTGTCTAAAAACTCCAGACCGTTGATCCATTTTGCGCTTTTCCAGGCGTACAGGTGGGGCACCACTAATCGCATCGGCCCGCCATGCTCAGCCGGTAGGGGCTCACCAAATAGCGTATGGGCAAAAAAGTTCTCTTCTTGACTAAAGTCTTCTAAAGAGATGTTAGTGGTGTAGTCTCCGTAGCAGTGCTCCATCACATGCGTTGCTTTCGGATCGATGTCTATGGCTTTGAGAAAGTCGGTTACCTTCACACCGCGCCATGTGACATCTAGCTTGCTCCAAGTGGTGACACAGTGAAAGTCGGCGGTGAATTCGCTTTGAGGCATGTCCATGAAGTCTTGCCAGGAGAAGGTTTTAGCGGTGGCTAGGCCGGATATGGAGAACTGCCATTGGTCTGTGCTGATGTTGCGGGGTGTCGCCGTAAGTGAGCACGGGGAAGCCTTTGGCTAAATGCTGACCGGGCGGAACGCGATCAGCCAGGTCGGCACCGGGTTTTTCAAAGAATTTCATGGGGATAGGTGGGTGATAGGTGGGTGATAGGTGAAGAGTTAGCTGATTTTATTGGGCTGGTTTTATTGGGCTGGTTTTATTTTGTCGCAAAATGCCCGATTGCGATCGCTTTGCAATCCGTGGAGAATTGAGCTGGCGATTGAGAGCACTAATGACTGCATAAAAAGACGCCGTAACGATGTTTTCGTGAATGCCAACGCCGTAGGTGCTGCCTTGCTGAGTGCCAATTTCGATCAGGGCTATTGCTTGCCCTTCACTGCCGCTGGTGAGCGATCGCTCCTCATAGTGCCTCACGTGAATATGGAAACCGGGTTTATAAGGTTATTAAATTCACACCAAGCTACAAATCGGTATGAGAGTTGTACAACAGGTTATTGAGTTGGGGACTTACTGCTATGAGAGTGGGATCATCCAGTGAGTCAAAATCTGACTGAGATGGCTAGCTATTTAATACAGCAGCACTGCTATATTTGGCCATGTCGTTACCGACAAGCGAACTGATGAAAATATTTCCGAGGAAGATTCCAGCAATTAAAGCAGAGCCAATAGAAAGGGATGATGCGAGATTGAACTTCATTGTATATTTTCAGTTTCCGTAATTTTTGCATATACTCTTAGACTCAAAATGGATAGTTACTCAACGGCAAACTCTATCTGATTAACTCTTTCATAGCCCGGAATATCGTGATTTCCTATTCTCAGTTCTCCAATAGTGTCTTGCTGGCTACCATTGTTTTCTTTCCTAAGTTTTAAGGTGATCGTTCCACCGTTAGAAAGGTCTGCCCTTACACCTCTTGGCGCTGTCAAATCTGGAGCAGATGGTGGGGTCTTTCCATGTTGTTTTTGTTTTTTATGGTGAGTCAGGACGATTTAGCTAGCTTTAGATTTATTTCTGGGCAAGATTTGCGTTAGGCCGCGCTCATAGCCGTAATGGCAGCAATGATGATGCGACCCATTTCAGCAGCTAAATAGGCGTAATTATCACCCCAAACGCAGCAGATTGAGGGGCAGCGTAAAGAGCCATATTTAGGAAGAGAAATATGGGTAGGTAAAAAAGTATGATGCGCGCCCGCGCAGCAGCAGCCCTTTCAGACTAAAGCTAGCGGTGTAGAGAATGGCAATTTGGGCGTTCATTTTTCGGGTAGTTCAGCTTATGTGTAGCCTGTTTAGCCTGTTTTAAATGCTCAATAAATGTAGCCTTAGGTCATAGGCTTAGTTCATCTGACTTGGACTGCAAGATAAGCTTGGAAGACCGCCTAAATCAAGTCATTTTCAGTCAGATAACTTTTGTCAGGCAAATATTTAGCCTATGACAAATTGTCCGTCAAGTTCTGAACAGCTTAGCGAGGAACAATTGCGTGAAGTGCATAACTTTAGCGCCATAAATTGGCCATAAAGTTGGTATAAAGCTGGAAATAAAGTTGGCATAAAGCGCTGTGAGAGCGTATTTTGGTATTTTTTTGATGTTGGCTCTGTAGTGATTTGGCTCTGTGCACTGTGCTGCCAAAGTGCTACCAAAGTGCTACTAAGTTGTGTCTTAGGGGTTGGGGGATGAGGGCGGCAGGACATAACGAAATTTTTCGACTTATGTGTACATGGGAGGGTTATGGGGGTTATATCGATCTGCCATTAAATCAGGATGCCTCGCGGCCTAATGACAGTCACTATCGCGTAATCACGTCATTACAGGGCTATTCATCTGGTATTTTCTGCCTGTTAATCTGCCTATCAATCTGTCACTCTCTAAATGGTAGATTTGAATGGCTGAGCGGCCTTCGAGGGGTCGATATCGTTACAGGTGCCTGCTTTAAGGCAATCTTCAAATAACTTAGTTATGCTGTTAAGTTATGTATTGACGAAACTGATAGGCAATTTGAGATGGGCGACTTCAATCGGCGAACTATTCAGCGGATGAGGGGAAAAAGGTGAATTTAGCGGCGGCGCTGAGGTGGCTAGAGTCTACGGTAATGACGATGCTAGGCCATTCCCTGCGAGAGCCTGAAATGGTTATCTTAAGGGGAACTTGGCGAGGGCTGACTTATGAGCAAATGGCCCAGGAGTCGCAATATAGTACCAATTACCTGATGCGAGATGTTGCGCCTAAACTGTGGAAGCAGCTATCTGTGATATTTGGTCGCTCGCTCGGTAAAAACAATTTTCGGGTTGCGCTGGTGGCTTATGTAGCGGCGAATGCGAGGAATGATCCTACGCTAGCAGTCTATGGACTGACGGATGGGCTGGCGGATTCGCCGAGGGCGGCTGTAGATCCCCCTGTAGAGGCTGAAAATTTGGGCAGGTTTAGTCGCCCAAGATCAGCCGAGGTGGCTGATTTTTCAGGATATGGATTTGAGGAGGATCGCGGGTTTTGGTCAGGTGGATCGGAGCCGATAGCAGAGGAGATGGAAGCTTGCTTGGATTGGCATCCGGCGGTGATTTCTGAAAATAGTCAGGCGGCGAATAGCAATCGGGCGAATTTGCCGACAACAAATCGTTTGTTAGCAGATGCTGTTAGCAGCGCGGTGGTGTTTGGCAATTTACCTTGGGCGATCGCCTCGCAACTCATGATGGGGCGATCGCCTAAGGTAATGTATGGCTATGAAGATGAACTGCATCAAGGGGCGGCGTGGTTAGGCGCTAGTCCCCTTGATGCAGATCAGAAGCTGGACCAGCCGAGCATTTCACTTGGGGCTTTACCGGAAGTTTCAGCTGAGGGTTCAGCTGATCTGGAGAGCGATCGCGCCCATCAGCTGGTGGGCATTTGGGGGCTACATGGCGTGGGCAAAACGCTGCTGGCCGAGCAGTTAGCCGCTCAAGTGAGCGATCGCTTTGATGCGGTGATTTGGCGATCGCTGCAAGATCAGCCGAGTCTCAACGACCTTTGTGCTAGCGTTTTGACTCGTTTGGGGCTACTGCCAGCAGCTGATCAGGCAGCGGCTCAACTGTTAGCAGTGATGGCTCAGAAATCTCTTTTACTAGTGTTGGAAGGCGTGGAGGCGCTGCTGCAACCGGGGGTATTAGCAGGCAATTATTTACCCGGCTATCAAGTTTATGGGGAGTTTTTTCAGGCGGTGGTGGGGCTGCGTAGCTGCATTGTAGTCACTGGGATTGAGGGCCCTACCGATTGGGTACGACAAGGGCAAGAGAATGGCGGTGGCGGCAGTTGTGGCGGAGTGCGATCGCTGACATTAACCGGGCTCGATCAGCAGGCAGCAAACGAACTGTTGGTAGCTGAGTCCTTGTTGGTGAGCGATCATTGGCCTGATCTGATTAGGCGCTATCAAGGGCATCCGCTGGCTCTTAAGTTAGCTGCAAGAATGATTAGAGAGATGTTTAATGGCCGAGTTGAGGCATTTTTACAACAGATGCCATTACTCTTGGATGACGTTTTACGACTGTTAGCCCCGTCGGTAGAGCGATTGTCTGAAACAGAAACCAATATTTTGTACTGGCTGGCGAGTCAAGAAGCGCCGATATCGCTAGGAGACCTTCAGCGGACGTTGCCGCTTTCCTTGAGTTCGGTGAAACTCATTTCGGCGCTAGATTCGCTCAAGCAGCGATCAATGCTAACGATTGACATCCAGCAAGATCCACCTTTGTTTTCGCTGCCAGCTTTATTTAAAAGCTACGCCCTGCATCAGCTAATGGGTCAATTTGGCAGTACTCAACCCTGTGGCCCCCGCCAACAACAACTCGGCGTGATTGATCTAAGGCCATCGGGAGTGCGTCCGGTGCGTTTGAGTCACTGGTTTCAAGGCCAGTTTGAGCCTGACTGGCAGTCTCTAGACCAGCTATTTGAGTCGGCAACGCGGCCAGCAATGCGTCTACGCAGCGCCTATCATCTACGTGATGAAACGTTGGTGAAGCGGTATAAGTCTATTAAATTAGACGTTCCTATCAATGGCTCACTGAATAGCTTGCAATTCGTCGATAGCGCATCAGGTAAACAAGCATCAGCACCTGAGGCTGTATTGCTAGTGGCAATACAGCCAGAGAAAGATGATCTGTATCGAGTTTGTGTGCAGGCTCAACCGGCCAGCACAGAGAGCGTTCTGCCAGCTGCGCTAACGCTGAATCTATTAGGCGATCAGCAGACAATGTTGGCAACTGTGACCGCCCAACAGACCGATGGCTTTATTCAACTGCCCTATTTTCGAGGCGCTATTGCCGAATCTTTTGCTATTGATCTGGTATTAAGCGATGTTCATCATACCGAAACCTTTGTAATTTGATAGGTGGTGTGATACTTGCTGGGGGCATAGCTTATAGACCTGGAATTTGAAATTTTCTCTTTTTACAGGCGCTTTATACGCGTAAGCTTTCGATGAAGGCGTTCAATAGTGTCGTATCCATAACCTTCTCTTTACCCGCCGCCCAAAGAACTTTGGTACGTTGATTGGGCTTTGAACAGATAGAAGGATATGACTTCCCCACTTACTCAAATTGGCGATTACGCCAGCCAAATCGGCGCTGAAATTGTTGCTTTTGATGATGTTCGTGAATTTTTATATGTCGTTTCTGGCGGCACGGTTCTTCAGGTTCTTGAGTTTAGCGATCCGACAACGCCAAGAGAGGTAGTGGCGATTGATCTAGCTGATTATGGAGTGCCGATTGGCGGGGCCAATAGCATTGCTTATCGCAATGGCTTGGTGGCGATCGCAGTTCAAGCTGCCAATAAAACAGACCCTGGTTGGGTGGGTGTAGTTAACGTTGGTGCGATCTCAACGGCGGCGGATATTCCAGCGGCGACGAAGGTTTTCACCGTTGGCGCACTGCCCGATATGGTGACTTTTACGCCTGATGGCACAAAGGTGCTTGTCGCCAATGAAGGCGAACCGGACGGCAGCGTCGATCCGGAAGGCTCGATTAGCATTATCGATGTCAGCGGTGATTTTGCTGGCCTCAGCCAAGCTAATGTAGCCACGGCAAATTTTCAAGGCTTTAACGCCCAAAAAGCAGCGCTGCAGGCCAGCGGCGTTAGAATTTTCCCCGATGCGACGGTTGCGCAAGATGTGGAGCCAGAATACATTGCGGTATCGCCCGATGGCACAACCGCTTTCGTGACGTTGCAAGAGAATAATGCGATCGCGATTGTCGATATTGCGACCGCCACTGTTACGGGCATTAAACCTTTAGGACTTAAAGACTTTAGCCTGGCTGGCAATGGGATTGATGCGAGCGATCGCGACGGCGGTATCAACATTAAACAGCAGCCCGTATTTGGCCTCTACATGCCCGATTCGATTGCGGCTTTTGAGGTCAATGGCCAAACCTACTACGTGATTGCTAACGAAGGCGATGATCGCGGCGATGCCGATGCGATCGGACGCGGTGACGCCATTCGTTTAAAAGATATCAGTAAGGTCATATCCTTGGGCCGCAATGGGCTGACGCTTGACCCGGCATTGATTGCAACGCTTGGCCCCGACGCGCTCAAAGATGAAAACCTGGGTCGATTGACGATTTCTTCAATTGACGGCGATACCGATGGCGATGGTGATTTAGACAAAATTGTGGCTTATGGAGGCCGCTCTTTTTCGGTGCTTGACAGTGCTGGAAATATGATTTTCGATAGTGGCGATCAGCTTGAGCAGATTACAGCGCAGCGATCGCCCGATTTCTTCAACGCCAACGACGGTCTAGCCGATCAAAAAGACACCCGCTCCGACAACAAAGGCCCAGAGCCCGAAGC
This sequence comes from uncultured cyanobacterium, assembly GCA_963740915.1. Classification (GTDB taxonomy): domain Bacteria; phylum Cyanobacteriota; class Cyanobacteriia; order Phormidesmidales; family Phormidesmidaceae; genus Phormidesmis. The sequence goes on along the minus strand of CAVUFV010000015.1, from coordinate 32,778 downwards.
CATCACCACTGGCATTATTGACGGCAAGCCCTACGCCTTTATCGGCCTAGAGCGCGCAGGTGGTGGCGTGCTCATGTACGATCTCTCGAATCCGACTCAGCCCCAGTTCATCCAATATATTCGAGACGATAAAGACGTTGCCCCTGAAGGGTTTCAGTTCATCGCCGCCAATCAGAGTCCAACCGGCCAGCCGCTGCTGGTGGCGGCCAACGAAGTCTCTAAAACGGTCGCCGTTTATCAAGCGCCCCTGGTGATTGATTCGCCTACGATGGCTCCGACAGTTAGCTTCAACCGCAACAACTTACTCGCTACCACCGGGAACGGTACGACTCAGCTCAAGGCCACCCTCACCGGACGCACCAGTGAAACGGTGGGTGAAATTATTGTCATTGCCACCGACGATGAGAACGGCACCATTGACGGCAAAGCCCCTGGCAGCGCAGGCTACCAAGCCGCTGCTTTGGCGAGAGCCACCGTTGTGCTCTCAACTTTGAGCGCCAGTGAATTTGGTGGCCTCAACCCGATGCGCACGATTGATGTGATGGGCGGTAAATTCTTACAGTTTGCGACTATCAAGGGTGGCACCTTGGGCGATGTGATCAATGGGCGCGGGGGCGAGATTATTTTTGCCACGCCTGCGGCTAATAGCAACGGTCAATCGGCGATCGCTAATCCAAATGCGCTGAACAATCAATCCGTACAGGTTAGCTTCCGTCTACCGGGCAGCAGCCGCAACGATATTACGCTCGACCTGACTCTGGGCGATACGCCAAAACCGCTAGGCAGCGAGATTCAGGGCGAGAACGCTGAAAGTGAAATCATCGATCTGACGGGCATTGCCGCACCGAGCGTTAATGCCACCGTAGAGGTCTTCCGCGAGGCGAGTTTTAACAATGTTGTCGGCTTCTACGGCATTGAAGATAAAGCCGGTACCGTGATCGATCCGCTCACTGGCAACAGTCTTAAACCGGGCGATGTGGGCTATGTGAAAGCGGCGCTAGCCAACCGCGTTGATCTGACGCTAACGGGTGAAAATGGACGCAATTCTCAGTTTAGTGCTACTTTGGCGACAGGCAAATTGCTTTCTACTTTCTTAGTGGTCGATGGCACCATCGATGCACTGCTCGATAACAACCCAGCTAATGACCCCACCATTTACTTCAACCATATTGGCATGAACAGTGACGGCAAAGACCATGTGCGATTGCTCGGTGATAATATCTTTGGCTTTGAAGATTTATCTGGTGGTGGGGATATGGACTTTGACGATGTGATTGTCAAGATGTCGTTTGCCTAGCTTTAACAAGGGTTTATTTTCGTTCAGTTCGTTTGCAGGCTGTGCCATTTGCACAGCCTTTTTTGTTGCGGTTTCACTGCACTTAGGGAACCGCAAATAAATAACGTACCGCTTTGCCCTCACCCTAAATTCCTCTTCCTGAGGGAGAGAGATTTCAGATCTGACTCCCTTCTCCCTGAGGGAGAAGGGTTGGGGATGAGGGCACTGAAAGCTTAAATTTGTCGGTACATTATTTAAACGCACGGCCCTTATTCAATTTCTGAAAATTTGCCGATCTTCATAGCTTGTTAACCTACTTGGCGGAAGCTCTTAATCTCTTTCCCGCACTGTGTAAACGCAGTATAGACGCTGCGTAATGACAACAGGTTTCAGGAGTTAACGCTATCAATATGGCTAAAAACGTTATTTTAATGATCGGGGATGGGATGGGATGGAACGCAGCAAGAGCGGCTGCGATCGCCCAGCAAATCAACCAAGGCAACACTGGCACCTCTTTGTCAGACTTTTATACTGAAGGCAAAGGCAGCGGTCTTAACTTTCAAACGCTAGAAAACTACACATTAGCGACCAACTACGGCACCACTATTGCTAATGAAAAAGGCGTTTACAGCACCGGTAATAGCGCTCTATTGGACAGCAACGAGCTGATTACGGGGCCGATTCCTCAAGATTTGATTATTCCAGCAACTGGGGCAAACCCAGTTCGCCCTGGTTTTGAATTTGATCCAACCTTCAACCCTGGCACCAAAACCTCAGGCGGTGCGACTACGGCTGAAGCTAGCGGTAACCTAGTAGGCTACGACCCCGTGCGCGGCGGCGCAACCCCTTGGCAAGCGGGCAGCGACCCTGAGTACATCAAGCACAGCTACCCTGACTCAGCTAATACAGCTACAACTCTCTATACCGGCGTCAAATCTTACAACAATGCGGTCGGCGTTGATATTTTTGAGCAAAACCTAGAGAGCATCCTGGCTACTGCTAACAAAAGCGGTAAATCTACCGGCTTGGTTACCTCTGTCCCGATTGACCATGCCACTCCGGCAGCGGCAGCGGCCAATGTCAACCGTCGGGGTAAATATGACGGTGAGTTTCCAAGCATTGACAACATTTTGCAGCAGGAGCTGCGTGAGTATCAGCCTACCGTGCTATTAGGTGGCGGTCATCCGCTCTCAACGACGGCAGATGCCGCCTTACCTGACGGCGTAGAACCTGACTTTACCTACATTAGAGAGTCTACCTACAATGAACTCAGCAACAATCCCAACAGCAACATCTACGGCTACAACTTCTTAGAGCGGGGCACTGACGCGGCTTCAAACCTCGCGGCGGCGGCGGCTAGCATTGATCCTAACAGTGGCCAGCGGTTGCTTGGACTCTACGGAGCGCGTGGCCAAAACGGTAACCTGCCGGTAGCGAGTGCTAATGGTGACTACAGCCTGACTGGCCTAGATATGTTTTCACTCTTTAGTTCAACGTCTGGTAATGCGACTGACCAGACGCCTAACCCTGATATGGAGCGGCCTTTGGCACCGGGCGAAACTGATGCTGAATTTATTGCCAGAGAACGCAACGAAAACCCCACGCTTAGCGACCTGTCATTGGCGGCGCTAGATGTGCTCGAAGATGATCCAGACGGTTTCTGGATGATGATTGAAGGCGGCGATATCGACTGGGGCTTGCACGATGACAACTTAGATAATGTTATCGGCAACACCCTAGAGTTTGATAGAGCAGTTGGTAACGTCATTGACTGGATTAATGGCAACGGCGGTTTTGAAGAGAACCTGTTAATTGTGACTGCCGATCACGATCATTACCTCACGCTCAATGACAACTTTCCTGAGCTGCTACAACAGCAAGGCGCAGAGGCCCTGACCTTTGGCACTAACTCAGCGGATGAGGCCGGTCACTACTTTGGCTCTAGCCCTGATATTAAGTACGGCTGGGGCTCTCACACTAATCGTCAGGTGCCGGTGTACTATCAGGGGGCTGGTTCTGAGGTCCTTACCGATCTCATTGGTGATGGCTTTGACTCCTATGGCAACGCGATTCCTGGAATTGCGAACACAGTGGATCAAACGCACATCTATCAGGCTATGTACGCCGCTATTACCAATGGCGCACAGCCCCTACCGACGCCGCCGATCCCAACGGCTGCAACGAGCGTAGAGCCAGTGACGGCTTCTATTGTGCCTGAGTTTAGCTTTGCGGCTGCGGGGGGTGACACTATCGAAATTGATACCTACGGCCAAATCTTCTTTGGGGGCGATGGCGATGACTTTTTTGATGCAACGAACAGCAAAGGCGGCAATCGCATTTTTGGCCGCGATGGTGACGATCTCATTCTCGGTGGCGCTAACGATATGATTGTCGGCGGTGCGGGCGACGATGTTTTGTTTGCTGGTGAAGGCGGAAATACGCTCACCGGCGGTGCGGGTGCAGATCAGTTCTGGGTTGCTTATGGCGGCATTCCCGGTGCTGGCAACATCATCACTGACTTCACGATTGGCACGGATATGATTGGCTTTGGCGGTATTTCTGGGGTTTCTAGCTTTGCTGATGTGGATTTAGTTCAAAGTGGCGCGGATACGCGGATTCTCTCACCGGCGGGTGGATTGGCGATCGCAGTTCTGCAAAACGTCCTCGCTGCTAACCTTAGCGCTAGCAGCTTCGCCTTTGGCTAAGCCCATCTGCTGTATCTAAATGAAGCTTTTTGCCCAGGGGTTGGCATTCTCCCCTGGGCTTTTTTACAGGTTTTTACAGGCTTTCTATCGCTGAGTTTCTGGACGAAATTTAATCTGTTTTTTGAGCTGGGTGAGCGATCGCAGCCAAGCCTGAGCAGGCCGATCAAAAAAGACAAAAATATCTCCGAAAGCCACTGCGCCGTTTTCATGATGCACCCAGTGGGCTTCGGGGGTGACTAAGCCCGACCAACGGCATAAAAATAAAGCCCACTGCGGCGTTTGCCAGCCCATTTTAGTCGTGTGCCGCCAAACCACATGAAACTCTCCAAAGAGTAGCGCCACAACAGTTCCAATGGGAGAAATGGGCCACATTACCACCGCTAGCAAAATATAGGGCAGCGCGCCCAATAGCCCATCTAGCATCACCAACGGATGCCGCGAGAGCACCGCATAGTGCTGAAAGCTCTGCTTTTTCTCATGGTGCACCCGGCAGTGCAAACGCCCAAAGGCATGTTCGGGCACATGGTAGATAAAGGTGGAGGCAAAGTCACCTATTAGCAGCAACACAACAATTACAGCAACGGCTTTGGCGCTCTCGACTAGCAGATTTGTCAGGGACAAATTGCTCAATATTTCTAGCGTAGAAAACAAATCAGTATTCCTTTATGAACCGATCTGCTTACACTTACAAGAGAAATATTGAGAAAGCGCTAAAGTCTGAATAAGGTTTGCTTAACAAAGCTTTTTGCTCAGGGGTTGGCATTCTCCCCTAGGCTTTTTTACAGGTCTTCTAAGGTTTGATTAACAAGTTTGATTAACAGGGGGCATATTGTTCATTTAGGAGACTAATGCAAGCTTTTAACCATTGCCTTGCCTTGCTCATAAGCCTGATCGAAAAGTGTTTCTAGCTGATTGTGAGTGCCTCGAATTCGATCTATGACGGCTTTGCCCCACTCTATGTAGTCGTCTATGCGATCAGCCGACCAGCCTGCGGGCCTAGCGCTGACGATATCGCGCAAGTTGGCGGTTTTGTCGGCGAGCTTGATCAATCGGGCGCGATCGCTCAAAGTCTCTGCATGGTCAATCTGCGCTTGCTTTCGCTGGGCTTTAGGCAGCGTCTTATCATCGCTCACCTCACTGACAAGGCCACAAACCGTCCGGCCAAAAGCCTGCTCAATTTCTGCAAACGTGGTCTCAGTGTCTTCTACGGTGTCATGTAACAAGGCCGCAATCAGCACAGATTCATCCGTCACATCCGCTTCATTGAGCAAAATGTGAACCACGGCAATCGGATGATTGATATAGGGCGTTTGGGCTATGTCTTTACGGCGCTGATGGCGGTGCTTATCGGCAGCAAAGCTTAAAGCCTGCAAAAATTTTGCGGAGAGAGTGGGCGTTTCGCTGGGCATAGTGGCGACTTTAAAGGGTGGCTCTAAGCGGGTTTGGCAAAAGAGAAACTGGGCTTTGAAGCTTGCCTTTAGTGTAGATGAGTCTATTCCTTTTGAGGTGCTGTTGAGGTGAAAGCGGCTACGCTCTCTAGAAGCGTTTGAGGCTGCGCGACCCAGCCAAAGCCTGATTGACGTTGCTAGACATCTTGAAAGGTGCCCGTCTCGCACTGGTTGGCTACTGTCTCTACCGTCGCATGGATATACAGGGGATATAAGGATATACAGGGGGTAAGGAAGTCATGGCATTAAGCGGAATACAAAATTAATTGACGGCAAGCCAAAGAAATGGCCGCTCAATTAGACTACTCCGTATCGCATCCGGGTAAAACGCATGATTGCAGAACCTGTCACGACAGTGACTGACTACGTAATCGCTTTGGAATGTTTGCTATTGGCTGGGTTGCTTTTGCGATTTGGCTGGGCTGAATGCTGTTGGGCAGCGGCCTTTGTCAGCGTTGGCGTGGCGGCGGCGTTAGGCGGCACCTATCACGGCTTTGCGGTGTTTCTCGCTGAGCCAGTTAATAATTTTATTTGGCAAGGGACGGTGCTGGCCCTAGCGATCGCGAGCTTTTTGATCATTCTGGCGGGCACTTGGCATCTGCCTCGGCGCTGGCGCGGGATCGCGATGATGCTAGCGACGCTTAAGCTCGCGCTGCTAGTGAATTTAGGGACAGGTGACTGGAGCTTTATCGTGCAAGTAATAGATTATTTAAGCGCCTTGGTCATTGTGCTGCTTTTACAGCAAGGCTCAGGATTTGCCTGGATGGCATCCGGCATTGCTATTTCAGGCATTGCCGCTGGCTTTTTAATCGTGCCTGTGCCCTTAGCTTTCAGCCTTAGCCCGGTAGTGGGCTATCACCTAGTTCAGATGGGGGCGCTCTACTGCATTTATCGCAGCGTGAGGGCGATCGCTCAAGCTCGCTCTAAATTGTTCAAACCCTAGCCGCCATTGACCTGACCATTATTGACTTAACCGCCGTTAACCTAACAGTCATTGAGATTCGCAGCATGAATCACAATCTGATCGATCAAAGCTCGGATGTCGCTGCCACTCGCATTCGTACCATTGATCAAAATGCTGAGTGCTAAAGGCGGATGATTAGGTGGATTGAGATAGCCGCTCAAGCTGTAGATACCGCTGAGGGTGCCGGTTTTACCCTGAAAACGGCCTTCGGCATTAGTCCCCTTCATACGGTTGCGTAAGGTGCCGCTGCGTCCGGCAACCGCAAGAGAATTGCGATAAACGGTGGCATTGGGCGTAGTAGCCATCATTTGCAAGGTATCAACAAAGGCTTCAGGCGTGGCTAAATCACGGCGAGAAAGGCCCGATCCATCGACTAGGCTAATGCTGTTGGGGGCAATGCCAAGGTTGATCAGAAGAGTACTGACAGCAGCAGCACCGGCCTGATAAGCATCTGGAGTGGCTGGATCAACGTTACGGCCTAAGGCTTTGAGCATGGCCTCGGCGTAAATATTGACGCTGTAAAGATTGGTCGGGTCGATAAAGGCGCGTAAAGGGGGTGATTGAATAGCCGCAAGTTCCGCTAGCCCGTTCGGCGGATTGCTGATGCTGACCTGGCCTTTGGCGGAGGCGATGCCATGGCTACCCAAGCTTTGCTGAAATTGTTCAACAAAGTAATTAGCAGGCTCTAGCAGGGCAATTGAGGTGTTTTCGGCGGCGGCTCCGGCAATCAGTTGACCGGTGACATTCATCACATTTTGCCTTGGCCTTTGGCCCGCGTCAATAAATTCATTGCTGTTGGCGCGGACGGTGCGGGTGCTGTTCTCAATTCGCCAGCCGCGGGCGAATTCGGGGCGATCCCAGACAATTTGCAAGGGTTGACCCACGCGGGTAGGCGTCGCGGTAAAGCCGAGTTCGTTGCGGTTGAGAATCAGGCTGTTGGCGGCGGCTCCGTAGCCTGCGCGGTAGTCTTCAGCATCCCAGTAAGGGCTAGCGGCAGGGCCGGTGAAATAATTGTCGATAGCGGTAAGGCTGTTGGCACGGGTGATGCCTTTTTGCTTGAGCTGATTGGCCAGCAGGTTGATTTGATAGCTGGTAAAGGTTGGATCGCCTCGCCCCACAATGTAAAGATCGGGGTTGGCGCTGTTGGGCTGACCAAAGATGGAGGTGCGGATACTGAAGTCGGGGCCAAGGCTTTGGAGGGCGGCGGCGGTGGTGAGCAGTTTGACATTTGAGGCCGGAACCAGCTTTTCTTGGGCTCGGCGGGTGTAAAGGACGCGGCTGTTGGGCGTGGCATCTTCGATTAAGATGCCGACTTTAGCCCCGCGCAGGGTGTAGCCGTTGGCGATCGCGTCAATTTTTGCGGGCAGTTCAGATCTGCACATGCCTGCCATGGCGGCTGGCGCTTGAGACAATACGGCCAGAGCCCCGATTAAGCTGAGGGTAGCTTTCAAGAATCGTGAAGGCGTGGTTTGGGCAGAGACAGGCGAAATTTTCAGCAGGATTTTCATAAGCGGCCAGAAAAGAGACTGGAAGGTGCATTAACGATATCGGCTGATGGGATAGAGGTGCGCTTAGTGTAGTCGCGATCGCTCTACTGAGAGCATAGCAGCGGGTCAAAACCGTTAACTGGCCACCGTTTAGTCAAAATTACTAGAAAGGTTGCCTGCGGCGATACCGTGATTTGGCTTTGGGTTAGGTTGGCTTGGCAGAAGAGGGGCGATCGCTCATCTGAGAGCCAAAGCTGTCATTGGCACAGCGAGTGACGACTCTTTTCTAGAGATTAAAACAATTATTTCCTACACACTTCCTGATATTTCCACACACTTCCTGAGTTTCAGCTTACCGCTCAAGCTATTTTTGATGCGGTCGGTGGCTGATATCATCTAGATACAAAAGCTAGCTTGAAGGCAATTTCATGGATGTAAGAGCAGCGGTAGCGTTTGCAGCGGGCCAGCCTTTACAGGTTGAAACGGTGCAGCTAGAAGGACCTAGGGCGGGCGAAGTACTGGTAGAAATTAAGGCTACTGGGATCTGTCATACCGATGCTTATACGCTGTCTGGAAAGGACTCTGAAGGCATATTTCCCTCGATTTTGGGGCATGAAGGGGCAGGCATTGTGCGTGAGGTCGGATCTGGGGTAAAGAGCCTCAAGCCCGGTGATCATGTGATTCCGCTGTATACGGCGGAATGCCGCGAGTGCGCTTATTGCCTCAGCCAAAAGACGAATTTGTGTCAGGCGGTGCGCAGTACGCAGGGCAAAGGCGTGATGCCGGATGGCACGAGCCGGTTTTCGTTTGAAGGCCAGCCGCTGTATCACTACATGGGCACCTCAACGTTTGCGAATTACACGGTGCTGCCGGAGATTTCGCTGGCAAAAATTCGCTCAGATGCCCCGTTTGATAAGGTTTGCTACATCGGCTGTGGGGTGACGACCGGAATTGGGGCGGTGCTGTTTACTGCCAAGGTGGAGGCCGGGGCAAATGTGGTGGTCTTTGGCCTTGGCGGGATTGGTCTAAATGTGATTCAGGGCGCGAAAATGGTGGGCGCTGATAAGATTGTCGGGGTGGATTTGAACCCGGATAAGCGGGCGATCGCTGAAAAATTCGGCATGACCCACTTTGTTAATCCCAAAGAAGTCGAGGGCGATTTAGTCGGTCATTTAGTCGATCTAACCGACGGCGGCGCAGACTACTCGTTTGAGTGCATTGGCAACGTCAACGTGATGCGTCAAGCGCTAGAGTGCTGCCACAAAGGTTGGGGCGTGTGTACGATTATTGGCGTCGCCGAAGCAGGCGCAGAAATCAGCACCCGGCCTTTTCAGCTCGTCACCGGTCGGGTCTGGAAAGGCAGCGCTTTCGGCGGCGCTAGAGGCCGCACCGATGTGCCGAAAATCGTAGACTGGTACATGAACGGCAAGATCAATATTGATGATTTAATCACTCACACCATGCCGCTAGACAACATCAACGATGCCTTTGATCTCATGCATCGAGGCGAATCAATTCGCAGCGTTGTTTTATACGACTGATGGAGTAAAAATATGGCTTTAAAAGAGACTTCGCGAATCAAAAGCTTTGGCGGCACCACAAGATTCTATAGCCATCGCTCTGAGGCGTGCGATTGTGATATGAACTTGGCCGTTTATATTCCACCCCAGGCTGAAGTCGCGCCAGTCCCAGTGCTGTACTTCTTGTCAGGATTAACCTGCAACGAAAAGAATTTTATTGAAAAAGCCGGAGCTCAGCGCTACGCGGCTGAACAGGGCCTGATGCTGGTAGCGCCTGATACGAGCCCTCGCGGCGTGAACTTACCGAGAGAAGATGAGGCTTGGGATTTTGGCTCAGGGGCGGGCTTTTATGTGAATGCGACCCAGGAGCCTTGGGCAAGCCACTACCGCATGTATGACTATGTGGTGCAGGAACTGCCGGGCTTGATCAACAGCAGCTTTGATGTCCGGGGCTCTAGCGCAGGCATTTGCGGTCACTCAATGGGCGGTCATGGCGCCCTAATCTGCGCGCTCAAAAACCCCGATCAATACGCTTCTGTTTCTGCCCTTGCGCCCATTGCTGCGCCCTCTCAATGCGCTTGGGGGCAAAAAGCATTCACCGGCTACCTCGGCTCCGACGTGCAAAAGTGGGCCGCTTACGATGCAACAGAGCTGATGAAGTCTCAACAGCAAGCAGGATCGAGCATTGGCACGATTCTGATCGACCAGGGCGAAGCCGATCAGTTTTTGAAAGATCAGCAGCTACTGCCTGAGACATTTGCCGCAGCCTGTCAGCAGGCCAATCAACCACTGACGCTCAGGCTTCAGCCCGGATACGATCACAGTTACTATTTTATCGCCAGCTTCATCGGCGATCATATTCGCCATCACGCCGCTATTCTTTTAGCTTAGAGCGGTTCTTTCAGATCAGCCAAATTCTCAGCCAAACTCTCCGTAAAACTTCAGGTACAGCTATGGCCGACGCTCAAGCCAACAAAGATTATCTTCATCCACAGTACAGAAAAGATCGTGAACTGCTCAATACTCTTTTAGGGGGTGAGCCAGATCCTTTAAACTTGGCAGAGCTAGCTCGGCTGCGAATTCGCTATGACGGCTTTCAGGGCGCACGAGACATTCAAAGGGACTTGGATAAAGCGCTCGAACATTGGAACTTAACCGAAGCCGAGTTATTTTCTCAAACCCGTGCTATCCATCAAAAAGAGACAGTATTTACACCGACCTGGATTAAAAAGGGAGAAGATTGGAGCTAAAGCAGATTATTGATCTCTCGAATTTAGCTTATCCATTTGCCAGGTAGTAAGCGTGCCAATTGGGCTCCAGAGTAAATAGGGAATGAGCAAAGCCGCTGCTGCGCCCGATACTGAAAGCAACCTCAAAGCTAGCACTAACGCCACCACAAACCCCGCCCCGCCAACATACGAGCCTAGCTTCAGATTATGCGACCACAGCAATGTGGGCGTAAAAGCAACCGTGACGACCTCCAGCAAAATATAAGCCGCCATCCAACCGCCAGACTCGCCCCAAGATGGAGCCTTTTCCCACACAATATAGGCCGACCAGCCACCACAGACAAATACGACTGTCCAAATCACCGGGATCAGCTTTTCAAACGTTAGCCAGCTGGGCCGCTGCTGCCGTCTGAACCATTTCACATCTTTGGGTCTGATAGCGTTGGCTAGTAAGGCGATGGCAAAGCCCACGCCAGCAATCACCATCCAAGATTTCAGCATAGTATTAGCCCGTCCAAGGGGTACGAAAGGAAGGAAACAATGTTAAACCCCCATCAATAAAGAGGGTTTGGCCCGTAATGTAGGCCGCATCATCTGATGCCAAAAAGGCCGCTACAGCCGCCATTTCTTCCGGTGTCCCTGATCGGCCCATCGGAATATGACTTTCAATATCGGCCTTACGTTGCGGATCGTCCTTCCACGGATTAATCGGCGTTAGGGTCGCACCGGGTGCAAAAGAATTGATACGGATATTGTCGCGGGCGTATTCTAAGGCTAAGGTGCGCGTCATTGCTCTCATGCCGCCTTTACTCATGGTGTAGCCGACATATTGAGGCCGAGGAATTAGCTCATGAACGCTCGAATCGTTCACAATCACACCGCCACCATGTGCCAAAAAGTGAATAATCGCCTGACGAGCACATAAATAAGCGCCTTTCATGTTGATATCGATCATTTTGTCAAACTGATCGAGCGGAATCTCGTGAGAAGCGCCTTGAATTTGCATCCCGGCGTTGTTTATTAAGATGTCTAGGCCGCCGAAAGTAGCGATCGCTTGCTCAAACATGGCGCTGACTTCTTCGGCCTTGGCAACGTTGGCCTGAATGGTCATATCTTTGAGACTACCAGGCGTAATGCCTGCGGCTGCACTAGCTGTGCGCATTTCAGCAATGGTATTAGCCGCTTCTTCTTCACCTTTGTAATAGTTGACGGCTACATGGGCGCCTTCAGCGGCGAAGCGAACGGCTATTGCCTTGCCAATACCGCTACTCGCTCCCGTAACCAAGACATTTTTACCTTTCAAGCCGCGCATACACAATCCTTTCTAGAATGGTTTTGCAATAATGTTAGTGTTGCATTTTTTTGTAGTGTAAGACCTCATAGGGTAAATTACTGCTTTACTGCTGCTTTTTTACTGCTTTGGCAGTTTGCACTTATTTAAGTATTGAGTTTAAGTCTTGAGTCGTTGCGGCAAGTCCCGGCAAGTCGTTGCGGTTCAGGTGCAGCATCACGTTGGCAACTCAGATGGCAACCTAGACGACCGTGTTTGCCAGCCTTGGACGATATTTGTTTGAGCAGTATACGGGCTTAGTCTGACTTAATAAATACAGCTAAAGGAATAAGGCAACCGCTTTTGAGCGCCTCAAAATTCTCACTTAAGACCCGCTTGACTGTTCGCCCCTAGCTGTGTTGGTGTTGCTTTTTAACCGGCTGCTTGAGTCAGCAGCGTCATTTAACTATTCCCTGCTAAAGGGAAAGTTTCTGTCTCATAGCAGAGGCATTTAACTTTAACTTTTTATAAATTGTTGAAAGTTGAGAGTAAATGCCTCATTTAGCCACAGACTTCAGTAGCTTGTGCTCCGAAAGAGGTTTTCGTCATTTTCATCTTCTTAGTTTAAAGCTTGTGTTGCAACGTTACCTTGGCGTTATCACAGCGTTGATCCAACATTGTTTCGAGCATATGGCTTTCGAGCATATAGCTTTCGAGCCGATAGCTGAGAAGAGTTGTTCGTGTTATCCAAGCTAATTATATGGAAAATACAGATAGTCAGGTCAAGCAAGCTGCGTTAGATAACAAAAGCGCTTACGCAGGAAACGTCTCACCCGATCCAGAAATGGATACGGAGCAGTTAGGGAAGCAAGCCGGTTTAAATATTCAGCCGGGGAAACCGCTTTCGGTCGCCGAAGATCTTAATAAACGCGATCGCAACCGCTACGAGCTTGACCTTGATTCTAAATCGGACGGCAGTCAGCCGATATCATCCGAGGGCGAAGACGACATCGAGATCACTCAAACTGAAACCGGTCAAATTGAGGCAATTCATACTCAGCCAGTTCAATCTGGCCAGTATGACGGCTAGAAATGCTTTTAGAAGGCCGTGGAAAAGCAGATTACGAAAAAGTAGATTATTTAGAGGCTATGAACCCTATGGAAACTAAAACGTCAGGCGAGGCTTTTGAAGAAGCCAAAGATAGTTCAGCTGCTTTGCTAGACAAAGCGGATCAAAAAGAAAATAAAACGCTCAATGCCGTCAGCAAAGCGCAAGATGCCTTGGGCAAACTCACTCCTGTACCCACCGACTTTGATGCGGTTTCTTCACCGGCTGATCTCAAAGCCCGGCTAGACTGGGGCGAGCCTGCTTTGTCGATTTTGGACGTGCGCGATCGCACCGCCTTTAACGAAGAGCGCATCAGAGGAGCGATGCCGATGCCGATGAGCGATCTAGTTGATCGCGCTAAAGATGCTTTTACAGCTCAGCGCGACCTGTTCGTCTATGGCGAATCGGACGAACAGACCGCAATGGCCGTCGCTCAGCTACGGGACACTGGCTTTGAAAGAGTCAGTGCTATCAAAGGCGGTTTACCCGCTTGGAAAGCGATGAACGGCCCCGTCGAAGGGCAAATTTCTGGATAAGTGGCTAGATTAGGCTAGATTGAAAATGATTTCAGAAACTGAATAGGCTAGCTGCTAGGTAACCTAGTAGTTTTTATAAGGGCGTTAGCAACAGAGCTAGCGCCCTTATTTAGTCTGTCCTTATTTAGCTGTCCTTATTTAGGTGTAGTTCAACCAGCATATATTTTGATCGCATCCCCTAGAAAGGATCGGTTATCGCGACTTTGCCACCTGCTCAGTTCCTTCTACATTATGAATTAAATTAGCACTCAACAGCTTAGAGTGCTAAATTTTGAATTCAGACCCGCATGAAAAATTCGTAACAACCGGCATATGGCGAAATTAGTATTATTCAATGAAAAGTCACGCCAAGCGCTTGAGCGTGGCGTCAATGCTTTAGCAGATGCAGTCAAAATTACAATGGGGCCAAAAGGCCGCAACGTCGTTCTAGAGAAAAAGTTTGGCGCTCCTCAAATCGTCAACGATGGCATCACCATTGCTAAGGAAATTGAGCTAGAAGACCCGTACGAGAACACTGGCGCTCGCCTCATTCAAGAAGTTGCTTCTAAGACTAAAGACCTTGCAGGTGACGGTACAACCACCGCAACTGTCCTAGCTCAAGCAATTATCCGCGAAGGCTTAAAAAACGTCGCCGCTGGCGCAAACCCTGTCAGCTTACGTCGTGGCATTGAAAAAGCGGTCGCGCAGCTAGTTACCGACATTGCTGCCGCTGCTAAACCCGTTGCTGGTAACGATATCGCTCAAGTCGCCGCCGTTTCATCGGGTAACGATGACATGGTAGGAGACATGGTAGCCCAGGCAATGGACAGAGTGACCAAAGACGGTGTAATCACCGTTGAGGAGTCTAAGTCTTTAGAGACTGAACTAGAAGTGGTAGAAGGAATGCAAATAGATCGCGGCTACATGTCGCCCTATTTCGTCACCGACCAAGAGCGCATGATCGTCGAGCTAGAGAATGCCCGACTGCTCATCATCGATAAAAAAGTCAGCTCTGTGCAAGATCTTGTCCCTGTACTGGAGCAAGTAACGCGCTCAGGTCAGCCCTTACTCATCATTGCCGAAGATGTAGAAGGTGAAGCCCTAGCAACCTTAGTCGTCAACAAAGCGCGCGGCGTCCTCAATGTCGCTTCAATCAAATCTCCTGGCTTTGGCGAAAGACGTAAATCACTCCTCGCTGACATTGCCGTACTCACAGGCGGTCAGGTAATTTCTGAAGAAGTTGGCCTCAGTTTAGAGAGTGCCACGCTTGACATGCTAGGCACAGCTAGCAAAGTCACCATCACTAAAGACACAACAACTATCGTTTCTGAAGGCGGTAATAAGCCCGATATCGACAAGCGAGTTGAGCAAATTCGCAAAGAGATGGAGCTGACCGACTCTGACTACGATAAAGAAAAGCTGGCCGAGCGATTGGCTAAGCTAGCAGGCGGCGTTGCAGTGATTAAAGTCGGCGCAGCGACTGAAACCGAACTCAAAGACCGCAAGCTGCGAATTGAAGATGCCCTCAGCGCAACTAAAGCTGCGGTAGAAGAAGGCATCGTCCCTGGTGGCGGCGCGACCTTGCTGCACTTAGCCCAAAAGCTAGACGCCCTCAAAGAGTCTCTTTCGGACGAAGAAAAAACCGGTGTAGACATCGTTCAACGCGCCCTAGAAGCACCGCTGCGACAAATTGCAGACAATGCGGGTGCAGAAGGCTATGTAGTTGTTGAAAAAGTCAAGGTAATGGACTTCAACTTCGGCTACAACGCCATGACCGACCAGTACGAAGATCTGATGGCCAGCGGCATTGTCGATCCGGCTAAGGTCGTTCGCTCCGCTTTGCAAGATGCGGCTTCAGTTGCTGGCATGGTACTCACTACCGAAGTGCTAGTCGTCGAAAAGCCTGAACCAGAAGCACCGATGCCAGATGGTGGCATGGGCGGTATGGGCGGCATGGGCGGCATGGGCGGTATGGGCGGCATGGGCGGCATGGGAATGATGTAGAAATAGGTAAGTTCTCTTTTTGTTAGAGATATCCTTATGGGAGTGATGTAGAAATAGGTAAGCTCTCTTTTTATTAGAGATATCCCTTGTTCTGCGGCTAATTTTGTAATAGGTTTCGGTGTGTAGCTTGGTTTGCTAATTGCACCGAAACCTACTGCAACCGTCGAACAAAGCCCTTAGCAGCAATCTCAGCAGACTCTTGCAAAGTCTCTATCCCTACGCCATCCTGAGCGCTGCTCGAAAGACCTACCAAAATCATCACCACATAATTCGTCAAAGCATCCACTTCGGAGGCTTCTAAATTCGCGGCTGCTGTTGCAATGCGATCGCGTACCACCTCTCCAGTCATCCGACTCATCTGCGCCGTCAACTCGCATACCGCCCCACATCACCACAATTGTGAGTTCTATCAATCACTCGATACCCAGGCCGCTCAGGATCTGCCAAATACACCTCAGCCGGAAATAGCGAGATGCCGTTTTCGGCCCAGCGGGCAATTTCGTCAAGCAGCGACTGAAGTGTAAAAGCAGGAAAGCGAGTGTTGAGGGATGCCAATACGGTCATAATGACGCCGCGCCGCTTTGCCCCTGCCTGCGTTTTGCTCGTTCGCCCGCCCTTTCTGACTTCTGCTTCGCGCCGGACATTGCGCTCACTGCGATTGTTAGTCGGCTCGACTTGAGGATGAATCACGAAGACGAACAAAGCCTCCAAGCCATTGACTAACTCATTTTGTAGGCGGATGAAGGTTTGTTCTGGAACGGGCATCGTTTCCTTGTCAATTGCAGTGCCAGCACGATGACACAGTTTTTGAATGCGAGCTTGTAACCGCTCAACTTTCTCAGCGCGTCCGGTGCTCAACCGTTGGTCTTTCTGCCAGCGAACCGCCTGCTGATAAATCCGGTAAAGCTCATCTAAAAAGGCTTTGTATTCATCTTCGGCGGGATGTTGAAGCATCAGCTTGATGGCCTTGCGCAACAGATGTGCCCAACAAAGTTGGTGCTCACTGAACAGCGATTGGTAAGCCCCGTAATCATCGGTGACGCCAATGCCAGCAAACTGCTCGCCCACAATCGCTTGGGCTTCTGCTTTACCGCGTCCCACCCCAGTGCGAAACAACACATGCATAGCCGTCGAAAACGCCCAGGTGTAACAGCTCTCTTTGCCCACCTGCCAGCCCGTTTCATCAATGTATATCACCAGCTGATAGGACAACAGTTCCGCAATACTGTCGTATGTCCCCTGCCAGTCACTACTCAGCTGAGTCAAGAGTGAATTGGCTTGTGACTTGCTCAACGCTAAACCCGTGAAAAATTCCACCACCGCACAAGTATGGTCTAGCGATATCCCCACCCAATAGTGCAAGAAAGCGACTATCAAGATCACTTCTAAGCCATACTCACTCAAACGATTACGCACTCCGGCTAGCGGCGGTAGGGCCGCTGTATCAGGATGCGTAAAGAACCGATACCCTCCAAAAACAACAAAGCAATAGACTGCTCCAGAGAATCTCTTTCAACCAGGGCATTCGGCAACCAACCCTCCTGCGTTTGTGCATAGCGCTAAAGCACCTGCTTAATCGGCTCACGCTTACTGCCAAATGCAGAATACAAACTAGAGGTAGTAGTGCTCAATCGTCTTACTCAGATCTGTGACGCCTACACCGTCGTATCCACGGCGATGAAATAAATCCATCGCCGTAAGATCGCCTTGTCCATATCAAATTCTCAAGGCGCTAAAACAACATTCACCTATAGCGGTTCAGCCGCCGCCGCTCAAATGTTAGCCGAAAAAACGGGCACAACTTCTCTCCAGGCAGACAGGGCGGATAGAGAAGCCGTCAGCTAGGTAAAATTGCAGATCGCGGCCCGCTAGACATTTTGGTTGTCAACGCAGGCATTGGCGTATTGGGCCATTCGCGAGAGCTAGACCAGCTAGACCCCAGCGATGTAGACCGGATTGATCGACATTAATTAATTGTGCGCGCCTTTATCATGCCGCTATCAATGCCGCACGAACCATACCCGACGGGCAAGAATTGTCACTATTGGCTCAGTGAATGGCAATCAAATCGCGGCAGATCTAGCCGTACCGCTGCTAGGGCAAATTCCAATTGATCCAAAATTTGTCAGGGCGGCGATACCAGAGTGCCTCCTGCTTTTAGCTGATGAGCGCGCTGCGCTTTCTCAAGTATTTGGGGCGATCGCGGTAGGTATCAACAGCATATTTTCTCCCGCGCTCAACCCCCTGCTTGTCAGCCGATAACTGTCAGCCGATCACTACCGGCGTACAAACAGACAGTTGTGATGGAACAGAAATCCACCCTTCGCCGTTCAGAACATCGCTCTTAATCGGGCTCACTATGTTCGCATTTGCCGCTAACTTTCTACTTCCCCGACTAGCTTTGAGTAACGGACTCATGGACGCCATAAGCTTTGCCACATTTCGACTGGCTCCAGGCGCGATCATGTCGCTAGGTTGTTTCGGCATGGTTTCACAAAACGGCATTGAATTAGCCACTGAAGGCATGACCGCAAAAGCCTACGGCAAACAGTAATTAGCCGACTGCAAAACAGCCGACTTTTCAAGCCTACCGATCTACCGAGCCCATGATGATATCGA
The DNA here is from genome assembly GCA_963740915.1 of uncultured cyanobacterium. Classification (GTDB taxonomy): domain Bacteria; phylum Cyanobacteriota; class Cyanobacteriia; order Phormidesmidales; family Phormidesmidaceae; genus Phormidesmis. The sequence continues at coordinate 14,633 of CAVUFV010000015.1, read as the reverse complement.
CACTACCCAAAATTGGCATGATGTCGGCTAGCTTTACGCCTTTGAGCAAGTTGGGCAAAATTTGCAGATTGTTAAAATCAGCGGCTCGAATTTTCCAACGCCAAGGGAAAACATTGTCTTCGCCAATGATATAAACGCCGACTTCGCCTTTGCCAGTTTCGACGCGCACATAGTGCTCACCTTCTGGAATCTTAAATGTTGGGGCGATTTTTTTGCCCGCAAACTGATAGTCAAAGCTATTCCACTCCGACTTTGGCCCCTCCATCATTCGCTTGGCTTCTAAATTTTCGTAAGGGCCACCTGGTAACTGCTCCATCGCCTGACGAATAATCTTAACCGACTCGCGCATTTCATTTAAGCGCACAACATAGCGGGCAAAGCAATCACCTTCCGTCGCCCACTGCACGTCCCAATCTAGCTCGTCGTAGCGCTCGTAGTGATCGACCTTGCGCAAGTCCCACTTGACGCCCGACGCGCGTAGCATCGGCCCAGAGCAACCCCAGTTAATCGCATCTTCGCGCGACATGGTGCCAACGCCTTCTACGCGGCGGCGGAAAATGGGGTTGTCAGTAATTAGCTTTTCGTACTCATCGACTTTGGGCATGAAGTAATCACAAAAGTCGGCGCACTTATCAATCCAGCCATAGGGTAAGTCAGCGGCAACCCCGCCGATGCGAAAGTAATTGTTGTTAATCAAGCGTGCGCCGGAAGCAGCTTCCCACAGGTCATAAATTAGCTCGCGCTCACGGAAAATGTAGAAAAACGGCGTGGTAGCCCCGCAGTCAGCCATAAAAGGGCCAAGCCACAGCAGATGGTTGGCAATTCGGTTTAGCTCCAGCATGATCATGCGGATGTAGCTAGCGCGCTTTGGCACTTCAATATTGGCGAGCTTTTCGGGGGCGTTGACGGTAATCGCTTCGTTAAACATGCCTGCCGCGTAGTCCCAGCGGCTAACATAGGGTACGAACATCACATTAGTACGACTTTCGGCAATTTTTTCCATGCCGCGATGCAGGTAGCCAATGACGGGCTCACAGTCGATGACGTCTTCGCCATCGAGGGTGACAATCAGCCGTAGCACGCCGTGCATAGACGGGTGGTGCGGCCCCATGTTGATCACCATGGGCTCAGTTTTTGTTTGCAGCGTAGCCATATTGAGCGAAAATCCTTTACTGCTTTTTCTACTGCTTTAATAGTCGTACATTGACAGTTGCTTTTACTCTAAAGAATCAGCGCCAAAGTTTCAACGCTCGACTTCAACGCTCGACTTCAATGCTCGACTTCAATGCTCGACCATACCAACTGTCCCAAATTATACGGTAATGCTTAAACATATGTCTGAAGATAGCGCGATCGCTCAACCTGAATTTGCGAGTGAAAGCGCAGCCGATCAGCCGTTTTTTCATGTGCCGGTGCTGGCTGAGGCGGTGATAGAAGGGCTGCAAATCAAGCCAAATGGTCACTACCTGGATGCTACAGTCGGCGGCGCGGGGCACAGTCAGCTGATTTTGCAGGCTGCGCCAGATGTAACGCTAGTCGCGCTCGATCAGGATTTACAGGCGCTAGCGGCAGCAAAATCGCGACTAGCTGAGTTCGGTGAGAGAGTGACCTTTTGTCATACTAATTTCTCTGACTATAGGATGGCTAATCGTTTATTTGACGGTATCTTAGCCGATATTGGTGTCAGCTCCACTCAGATCGATCAGGCCGATAGAGGCTTTAGCTTTCGCGCGGAAGCTCCGCTAGATATGCGTATGGACAGTACCCAAACGCTCACGGCGGCAGAAATTGTCAATCATTGGGACGAAAAATCGCTGGCCGATATGATTTATGCCTATGGTGAAGAGCGGCTGTCACGGCGGATTGCAAGGCAAATTGTAGAGAAAAGGCCGTTCCACACCACAACTGAGCTAGCCGGGGCTATAGCTCAGGCCTACCCTGCCAAAGCTCGTCACGGGCGTATTCACCCAGCGACTCGCAGCTTTCAGGCGCTCCGCATTGCTGTCAATCGTGAATTAGCTGTGCTAGAGCAGTTTTTAGCCAAAGCGCCTGATTGGCTGAATCCCAGCGGTCGGCTCGCAATTATCAGCTTTCATAGCTTAGAAGATCGGATTGTAAAGTACGCCTTTAGAGGCGATGACCGTTTGCAGATCGTCACTAAAAAGCCCTTGATCGCAACTAGAGAAGAAATTAAAGAAAATAAGCGATCGCGCTCCGCCAAACTCAGAATTGCCGAACGCCATGTGCATGATCTATAGCGCTCAATAAGCGCTCAATGGCAGATCAATAGCAACTTAATGGCAATTCAACGGCAAACTTAACAGCTGAGAACCATGCCTTCATAAGCAATTTTGGCATTGGCAAAGCGATCGCTCACCTCACGCTGTAGCTGATCCAAAATAGCGTCGTCTTGTACAGGGCTATGGTGCAACATCACTAGCTCCTTAACACTAGCTTTTTTTGCGATTTCAACACCGAGTTCCCAGGGCTGATAAACATTTTCATGATCCGTAGCAGCACTACACAGGTAAGTCAAATCGGAGTAGGTGCCGTCATAAATCAAGATATCGGCCTGATCGGCAAACTCCAAAAAAGCTTCATCGACTGATCCAGTCGGGGTATCGGTCGCGTAGACCACGGTATAGTCATGCCAACTGAGGCGATAGCCCAGCGCTTCAGTGCGAGTATTGGTTTTGAGCACCTGCACCTGAATGTCGCCCATTTGAAAGTGATCGCGATCGCTCACTGTACTAAACGTTAAATTCGCCCGCATATGCTGCAAGGGCATTGAAAAATGAGGTTGCAGCATCTGATCGGTCAGACAGTGCTTAATCGAAGCGCCATTGGGAGCCGTGCCGCCATACACCGAGAAATGATTGCCGCCAATAAACGCAGGCTGAAAGAAAGGAAAGCCTTGAATTCGATCCCACTGAGTGTGAGTAAAAAGCACACAAGCGCTGCTAATTCCTTCCTGTTGCTGCAAATGGTGGCCTAAGCCGACAATTCCTGTCCCGCCATCAAAAATGATGCGCTGATCGCCTAGCATCATTTCAACACAGATGGTATTGCCGCCGTAGCGTTGGTTGGCGGCAACGGGCGTCGGCACACTGCCGCGTACGCCCCAAAACTTGACCCATAGCTGGGTTTCTCGAACAGTTGTTGGCTCACACTGAGCTATCGACGGGCGCACGGTGTAGATCATGATGGGCAGACAAAGAAGAAGTGCTGATTCAAACAAGGCCGAACGCAGGCTGCAGGTATGCGTATCAGCGTCTGTTATCTTCAGTGAGCCCAGGCTAGACGTAATTAGATCTCAGTGTTTACAAGGATTTGAGCGAAAACTTAATCATTCAAGCCTCAATACTTTGAGTGAATGCATTGGGGCTTGAATGGGATGGAATGTCTAGTTAGATGCTGGGATAGATGCTGGAGTGACTGATGGCAGCTTATTGAGCAGCTTTAACACATTCGTCAATCAGCGGCTGCACTTGATCGAGGTTTTTCCAGCCTAGAATTTCAGTTTCTTTTTTCTCTAGGTTTTTATAGGTTTTAAAGAACTCAGCAATTTCCGCTAGCCGGTGCTCGTCGATGTCATCTAGGGTTTTGACGTTGACATAGCGGGGATCATCGGCAGGCACACAGAGAATTTTTTCGTCGCGATCGCCGCCATCGATCATCTCCATCATCCCAATCGGACGAGCCGGAATCACGCAGCCCGGAAAAGTCGGCTGATCCATAATCACCATCCCATCAAGCGGATCGCCATCGTCGGCTAAGGTATTGGGAATAAAACCGTAGTCATAAGGATACTGAACCGATGAATACAGCACCCGATCCAAAGCAAAGGCATTGAGATCTTTATCGAATTCGTATTTATTTTTGCTGCCAGCCGGAATTTCAATCAAAACATTGACAATACCGGGCTTGGGCTGAGCTGGAATGCGAGTTAGATCCACAAGTTTCTCCTAAAAATAATTAAACCGTTGAGAGGAACCTAGCGCCAATGAATAAACCTATCTCCACTGGCCAGACAAATAGGCCAGACAAATAGGCCAAAGAGCACAACAAAAAGTCGGCTCGACCGATATGGCTAGCCCCTCCAAATAGCATTTTACGGGAGTACGGGAACTAAATACCAGTGAGATAGCCACTGCTTATAATCGATCTAGCCTCATGTTCTAAACCAATTTTAATCACCGTTTCTAAACCACTGTTTCCACATCACTACACAGAGGTAAAAACGCCGTTTAAGGCATTTTTAGATAGCCTGTTCGGCTGCTTGAGTCTACTTTTGCGCTTTCATAAACGTTGAGGGGATCTGCTGTGGAACGACCGCTTGGCTGGCATTGAAGTTCGATATTGCATAGAGAGGCAGGGTAATAGTTAAAGTGGCTATTAAGATGCCGATCAAGTTGGCAATATGGCCAGGGGGCTGTTCGCTCGGGTGCTCGGGACTCACAGATTCCATACGGAGAGAAGCGTGAAACGTCTATGATAAAGAACAAGGGGATAGGCTGTACGGATTAAGCTGTATCTATTGATAGATTAGCTAAGGCAATAGCCTCATCTTGAGGGATGAAAACTTTACCGCCGGTTTATCTTCACAGATCCTTATCTCACATATTAGCCAAGGCTTGAAGATTCGGCACAGAGGATTTTACATTTGTGACATTATCGTCATAGATGTCCGTGTTTACGCAGAACCTGATTGAGCTTTCTGGTGAGATATATTACAGTTTGACTACTTAGAAAGTAGCATTCTTATGGGCTTTGAATCGCAGCAAATTCTTGGTTTTTGGTTTTTTTGACCTAGATCTTCTAAGGTTGCCCGTTTTTTCACCTTCTGGTTTTTTCACCTTCTAGTTTTGGTACCTCAGATAGCGCGAATCATCAGAGAGCGCGAATCAAAGATTGGGTAGTCAGCAGTTATTAAATTTACTACTCCATTAATAATTGCTTAACTTCTTGGAGTTCGTTCAAGATGGCTTTCAGCAGTCGATGGGTTTCGGTTTCGGCAGGTGGGGTAACGGCAATGGTCACCTGCTTGATGCCCAGCACCTCTTGGGCAAAACGAGCCACCTCATTGGGATGAAATAGCAGCGGCGCTTCTTTATCGTGGCGGATTTCAGGGTTTAAGCACTTAGGTTCAAAAGGCGGATTGAGGATTTTGGTGTCGGTATTGGCATAGCGATATACTGAGGCACGAGAGCGGTTGAGGATTTTTTGAACAGATTCAATCGGAATCAGCTGATCACCGGCCTCTATCGAGATAGTATCAGCCGAGATCGTATCAGCCGAGATCGTATCAGCCAAAATACCGGCAGTGCTGACAGTTGATTGAATGTTTGAGCTTACTATTTTCTGATCCATCTGATCCATTGGGTCTGAGCCATTGCGTGAGTAGCCTAAAGCCTGTATCAAGTTAAGACTTGTTTATACTACTGTAAGCTTGTTTACCGCACAATTGACTGAGCAGATATTATGGAGTGTGAGCTTTAAAGGGGGTATGAGGCAGAGATTATTGGGTTCTAGCTGGCCATATAAAGTCTTAATCTCTTTGGCGTCACTGATGGCGTTTGTTTTGAATACAATGTTTTGTAAACGTTCGATAAAACGATTATTTAAAGTGCCCGTTAAGAAAAAGTCATACCCCAGTAAAGGGGTAGCGTGATTTTATGAAAGCAAAAATTTGCGTTGAAGAATCTGCTCGGCTTAAAGCCTTGAAAGATTACAACATTTTAGATACGCCCGCTGAGAAAGCTTATGACGATATTACGGCTTTGGCGGCTTTTATTTGCGATGTGCCCATAGCACTCATTAGCTTAGTCGATTCTGACCGGCAGTGGTTTAAGTCTAGAGTGGGGTTAGCGGCGAGTGAAACGACGCGCGATATCTCTTTTTGCGCACATGCTATTCGAGAGCAAGGGGTCATGGTGATTCCGGATACGCTGCTCGATCAGCGTTTTTTTGATAATCCGCTTGTGACCTGTGCGCCAAATATTCGATTTTATGCAGGTGTACCGCTGTTGACCCCTAGTGGCTACCCGCTCGGCACACTCTGTGTAATCGATCATCAGCCGAAGATGCTGTCGCGCTCTCAGGGCAGCACGCTAGAAGCGCTGGCGCGTCAGGTGGTTTCGCAGATGGAGCTGAGACGGGTTTCGGCGCAGCTGGCCGATGCTCTAGAACAAATAAAGGTGATGGCCGATTTGATTCCGATTTGTTCTTACTGTAAAGGCATTCGCGATGATCAAGGCTATTGGTCAACGGTTGAAGAATTTATGACCAAACATACTGAGATGGAGTTTACGCATAGCGTGTGCGATCGCTGTATGCAGGAGCATTTTCCTGATGCTGCCAAATTGTGGTCAGCTAAGAACAATTCTCTGCCTTAATGCCGACATTGAAACCTATTCCAAGGCAGCGGTTTCAATGTTTAATCCGTAGTTAAGGGATTCTAAGCCTGTAGTTCTAAGACAGTAGTTTTAAGCCTGTAGTTCTAAGACAGTAGAGAAATTAGGAGAAAAATGCTTTGAGACTGGCGCGGGCTTTTTTAAGGGATTGCCGGATACAATCTCAAGGCTGGGCATTTCTTGCCGGCACTCAGGGCAATACCAGTAGATATCACGGTGACGAATGTGGCGCAGTAAGGCCGTATGGCAACAGATACAAAAATTCATGACAACTCCAGCGCTAATGTTTAACTGATTTTTAGCTTAGCGGGAGAAAATGAAGTTTTTATGAGGGAAGCTAAGACCTACAAGGATGATTCTCACACGATTATTCGGGGCGATGCGCTGGAAAATTTGCAGCGCCTTGAGCCCGCGTCTGTTGACTTGATCTTTGCTGATCCGCCCTACAACATTGGCAAAAATTTTGATGGACTGGTGGAGAACTGGTCAGCCACAGACTTTTTGACCTGGACGTATCGATGGATTGAGGCGTGCGATCGCGTTCTTAAGCCCAAAGGCACTTTTTATCTGATGAACAGCACTGAAAATATGCCCTATCTCGATATTAAGTGCCGTCAGCATTTTCATATCAAAAGCAGGATTATCTGGGCCTACGATAGCTCTAGCGTGCAGGCTAAAAGATATTTTGGCTCGATGTATGAGCCAATCTTAATGCTTACCAAGCATAAAAAAGACTATACGTTTAATGCTGAGGCGATCAAAGTAGAAGCCAAAACGGGAAAAACCCGCCAGCTCATGGACTATCGAAAAAATCCGCCTCAGCCATACAGAACGGAAAAAGTGCCGGGTAACGTGTGGAGTTTCTCGCGAGTTCGCTTCAAAATGGAAGAGTATGAAAACCATCCCACCCAAAAGCCTGAAGCTTTGTTAGAGCGAATTATCTTAGCCTCTTCTAACGTGGGAGAAGTTGTTCTAGATCCGTTTTCAGGTAGCTTTTCTACCAGTGCGGTCGCCAAGCGCTTAGGCCGAAAATCGATTGGCATTGAGATCAATGAAGACTATATAAAAATGGGCCTGCGGCGCTTAGCTATACCGTCAGACTACAGCGCTGAAGATCTAATGAAAGTGAAAAGGAGAAAAACAAATCATCTGTCTAAGCAGGTGAGAGATTTTTCTTAAGTTTTTTTCGAGCCGATTTTACTGGTTCAAAAAGGTTAGCAGCCCTTGCCAGCTAAAAAATATGATCATACCTAGAACAATTGTCAACAACAGGTTTTGGGTGAGGCTGCTGATAATAATGGCAGCGATCGCACCTACTAACCGAGCGTTTAAATAGCTCACTTGCAGCGATCCCTCATGGAGAAGTACCTCAGGTACGACAATAGCGGTGAGAACGACTGGCGGCACATAGCGTAGGGCGCTTAGTAATGCTGGTGAAAACGTAATGCGGCGGCTGGCGGCAAACATGAGGTAGCGGATGGTAAAAGTTGCGATCGCCATCCCGCTGATGATAAGAACTTCATTCATAGCTGTTTTTCCGCCAGAACACCTGTGATAATCCCACCCGTCGCCGCTACCATTAGCCCCAGTCTGTGCGGTAAAGGATTAGCAATAACGGCTATAGCACCCGCTACAATTACCGCCAAAATCATCGGTCTGGTTTTGAGATAGGGAATGGTAATGCCGATAAAGGTCGCCGACATCGCAAAGTCTAGCCCCCAGTGAGCGGCGTTAGGGATGAGTTGGCCGATAGTGATTCCGACAAAGGTGCATAGCAGCCAGTTGAGGTACATCGCGATCGCCGCCCCCAAATAGTACCAGTGCTTAAAAGGCGACGTATCGGGCGACTCGTAGCGGCGAATCGCTACCGCAAAGGCCTCATCGGTCAGCCCAAAAGCCAGCAGCACTTTCCAACGCTGAGGTAAATTTCTGACATAGGGAACCAGACTCACAGAATAGAGCAAATGCCGCAAATTCACTACAAAAGTGGTGAACACAATCAACAGCCAGCTGGTTTTAGCTGCAATCATGCCAGCCGCAATAAACTGCGACGATCCTGCATATACTAGCGCTGACATTGCTAAAGTGCCACGTCCGGAAAGGCCATTACTCGTAGCCAACGTCCCAAAAATAATTCCAAAGGGAACAGCCCCCACAATCAGCGGAAAAATACCGCGTGCGCCCGCCCAAAATTCTGCACTCTTAGAGCTGATTCCAGGCGATCGCAGAATCGTAGAAAGCTGCGAAAAAAAGTTAGCCATCGAGAACACTCAACTTTTATCGCCCCTGTATCTGGAGTAAAGCACCTATGAAATAATCGCCCAAATGCATCGCCCAAATACATCGCCCAAATACATCGCCTGGGGCGAATGCCGCCGTCCACCCAGTGTTATTGAATGGCAGTCTTTAGCGCTGCGCAGAATTCACCTACAGCAGCCAATCCTTCCGCTGGCGTACCTTCCGCTAGTCGCTTGACAATCGCACTACCGACAATCACCCCATCGGCACCCCAGTCTTTGAGCTGTTTGGCTTGCGCAGCCTCAGAGACGCCAAAGCCAACGCCAATCGGTTTGGTCGTAGCGCTGTGCAAACTGCTGAGTAGCCCTTCTACCCGGTTAGCAATTTCTTGGCGCACGCCTGTCACCCCCGTAACGCTGACAAGATAAACAAAACCTTGCGATTTCTCCACAATCGCCTCAATCCGCTCTTTCGGAGAAGTAGGGGCGACTAGCAAAATCACTTCAATGCCAATTTCTGCCGATAGCTGTAGCAAACTATCCATTTCTTCTAACGGCAGGTCAGGCACCACTAAGCCTCTAGCGCCGGCAGCATAAATATCTTTTAAAAAAGTTTCTACGCCGCGATTGAGCACCGGGTTGTAGTAGGTAAATAAAATAATCGGGGCTGAGAGCTTTGGACTTAAGTCTTTAACCAGCGCGAGCACGGCTTCGAGCGTTGTGCCTTTTTGGAGCGATCGCGTTGCCGCCGCCTGAATGATTGGCCCATCCGCTAACGGATCGGCATAGGGCACTCCTAGCTCAATAAAATCAGCGCCATGATTATCCAACACCTGCAACGCCGCAGCCGTCGTCGCCAAGTCAGGATCGCCCGCCGTAATAAACGGAATCAGGGCGCACTCTCCTGCTGCCCGTAGGCGATCAAATTGCTCTGTAATAGACACCATCGCTAAATAGACACGCTAAAAAAACATGAGCTTACGAAGTAGACTCCGAAACGGATCACGAAGCTGATTCTGTGGCTTGAGCCAATTTCTCTGCTTCAACTTCAGCCTGTAGCTGGGCTAGCGCTTCAGGATCCATTTCATCTAACCGCTTTTGCAATACAGCCTCTTCGTAGTCTTCTAGCTGCTGATAGTAAGTCATTTTCTTACTAGCGGCTCTAAATAAATAGGTCGCTGTCCAGCCCAAAAGCCCAGCGATGAAAACCACCTGACTCCAAATTCCTGCCGACAAACCATCTAAACCCGCCCAGGCAAATGCTAAGTACAGCAGCCCGCCGGCAGCAAACACGCCAAAGCCGATTCCAATTACATCAATTCGTCGCACGGCCAAGTCCTAACTTACACGGTCTCTATTTTCGCAGCGCTATTTTTTGCAGCGCTATTCTTTGCAGCGCTATACTTCTCGGCGCTGGGGTCGAAAGTTCAAAAAAGGACTCAGCAGCAGCATTCCTGGAAAAAACACCAGTACCAGACCATAGAGTCCAAGTCGCTCTAAAGAGCTTGCTGCATAAAAGCGTCGCTGCACATAAAACAGCAGCGCACCCGGAATAATCACTAAATACAGCCCACCTATAACCGCATAGGTCGCCAGCGCTAAAAGGGTGGATGTTTCGAGTGCAGGAAAGGTCATGGGTATACATACAGGACGTTTGCTCTATCTATATTAGACCGCATTCGAGCGGATTAAACCTCAACTCGTGACATTAACTTGCGTCAAAAATTGGTTGCATCTAAGCCCGCTTGGTGGTGCAATAGACTTCTGTGACTAAGCTAACAATGTTTAAATCTGATGTAACGCTGTCTAAAAAGCAGCGGAATCGGGTAAAACTAACTATTGGCTAGTGACACTTTTGGGGGCGTGGCGGAATGGTAGACGCTGCGGATTTAAAATCCGTTGACCGTAAAAGTCGTGCGGGTTCAAGTCCCGCCGCCCCCATCTTTGAAATTCATCCTTTTTGATGTAAGGCTGTGGCTTGGGACAAGAAGCTTGGCATAGATATTTAGCGAACCTACCGCTTTTTCAATTCATATCCGGGCAATCTATAGCTATCCCAGTTGCCCGTATAGATTGCGATGGTTGTAAGTGGCGCGTTTCAAAACTCAGAACCAGAGCAAGGCGATTACGCTAGTCCGCTAGCGTTTTATCAGGCTCAGCAGCAGCTTTATGACGACTTGCTCGAAGCGGTCAGAAAATATCCGCCGCTGCAAGCTCTCGCCGAATTTGAAGGTGCGTTCTTTGGCTACACTCACGCCCCCGACACCGACGTATCGCCTTTTATTTACAAAATTTTATTTGCTGACGATGAAGCAGAGTTTCGCAACACCCTTAAACGAGCCTGCTACATCTTTGTAAACAACTGGGATCTGGCTCGTCAGGGCGAAATGGTGCATGAACTCCTAGCCCTTTTTAAGCATCCTAGTCTAGAAAAATCCACGATCTTACCTAGCCTCAAGCGCCTGAGACAATGGCTGCGAGACTTTGCCAAAAGCTCAGATTTTGAAGAACTTAAGCTATTTGCGATTCAGCGAGTCGGCCCGCTTCCGCCTGATAGCTGGAGTACCCGCTATGCGGCCTATCAGCTCACGGCGCAATCCGTCAACGAACTTAACTCGCAGGAGCAACGAGAGGCGGCTCGTACCCTCTCACGGCGGCTTAAAAACAAGTTCAAACACGACTTGGCGATGTATACTGCCTTTTCACAAAACTCTTCACGGATTAATCAAAAGTACGTCAATCCAACGGTGCTGGGCGACAACGTGCTGTGGCTAATCAAAACTATTCTGGTGCGCCGAGGGCAGTATAGCTACCGCAACGTTGCTCGCTTATTTCAGCAGCAAACCTACGACATTGCCTACCCAGACTATAAAATTAGCCTGCTAGAATACCTGTGTTTTTCGATCAGCCAGCCAGACTTTTTGGTCACAGTTGAAACCCGCTTAGGGCCAAAGCTCACTCAGCTTTACCCGCAGCACGACGATGAAAACGTCAATCCCTCTTTGAATTTGATTACCTGCAATCGCCTGATTGACTATCTCACGACAGAAGATGAGCACCACCCTTCAAAGCTTTTTCTCCAGTTGCTTTCTCAAGGCAATCCTTTGAATCTCGTGATCATTCTGCTGAAAATTGTGTTGATTTCTCCCAATTCTAAGCTTTACTTAGAGGCTAGATTGGCTAACTTAATCAGCTATCATGAGCAGTTTATGGAAGCGGAATGCCGGGGTATTATTCAATTTTTAGAAATTTGCGGTGTTACATTCGCGATTTATAGTGACAGCGTAGAGTACAACTTAGTTCAGGTTTCACCTAGAAAAATTGGCGACTCGCAGCCGCTAAGTGGAGATGAGTTTCGGATTTTTTCGCGCAGCTTTAGATCTGCGCAAAAGCGGGCCAAAGCTGATTTAGAACAGCGTCGCGCTCAGCTAGAGCCCTAATTTTTAGTGAGTTTTAGGGGGCTAAGGTGGTTGATCTAAGCCTCACCAAGGTCACTGATGGCGGCGGCTAGGGCTGCTTGGTGAACCTGTAACCAGGGAATGTTGTGCGATCGCGCTACTTTTGCGCAGTCTTCATACTCTGGCTGCATATTCAGAACGGGTGCGCCTGCGTGCGATCGCGCGACCTTTATGGCGATATCACCATAGGCTGTGCTCACCGTCACTATTTGCCGGATCAGCACGGATCGGATCTGCTCAGTGCGGCGAATGCCTAGCGTGGTAGTTTCTCGAAACAGCAGGGCTTCACAGGGCGCGATCGCCGATTCCGGACAGAGTACCGTCAGCAAAGTTCCCAGTCGATTCTTTTTCATCGCCACCGCTTGCGTAAACACATCTACCGCACCTGCGGCAAAGAGCTGATCAAAAACGTAGCCAATGGCTTGAGGCGAAATATCGTCTAGCTGCGTTTGCAATTCCGTGATGGTTTCTGTTTGGAGCGGTGTGTGGGTCTGCGCGATCGCGGTTGAAATCGCTGACTTCGCTGCCGGGAAATGATCGACCGTGCCAATCCAGAGCCGCAAGATATTGGGCACAGCTAACTCTCGCCCACCTGCGCCTAAGCCAATTTTTTGGAGGGTAAAGCGCGGCGCTGGGCCAAAAGATTCTGATAGGGTGGCTGCGATCGCGCAGCCTGTCGGCGTTACTAGCTCTCGCTCTATCCCATTGCTATACACCGGAATCTGGCCACTCGCCAGCATATTCAGCACCGCTGGCACTGGCACCGGCAATAGACCGTGATCGCAGCGCACCATCCCACCACCCGTAGGCAGCGGCGAACAAATCCAGCGATCCACCTTCAGCCAATCAAACCCTAAGCAGGTGCCCACAATGTCGACAATCGCATCGATCGCCCCTACTTCATGAAAATGTACCTGTTCGGGCGGAATGCCGTGCACAGCGGCTTCGGCGGCGGCTAAGCGACGGAAGATAGCGAGGCTCCAAGCGGTAGCCTTGGGAGGAAGATCGGCTTGTTGAATAAGGGTTTCGATTTCAGGTAGGTGGCGCGAAACGGGAGCGCGTGAGGACGTGGAGGCGTGGTCGTGGGAATGGCCGTGAGAATGGTCGCCATTTTGAGGGTCGCCATTTTGAGGGCCCCCAAGGAGATCTACGTAGACTTTGGTAGCGATTTGATGGCTGCGATGTACGGATTCGGCGCGTAGGCGAAATTCATTTTGGATGCCTAGACGAGCGAGCTGCTTTTCTAGATAATCCAAAGGGACGCCAGCATGGACTAAAGCGCCCAGGCACATATCGCCTGCGATGCCAGTCGGACAGTCTAAGTAGGCTAGCGTTTTCATCCTAATATCATCCCAATTTCGATTCCAACATACAACCAAATTCAGATCACCAAATTCAGATCACCAAATTCAGATCACCAAACCTAGCTAAATCTGCTAAACCTAACCTATGGCAACGCTTTATAATATCCATCCTAAAACACCTCAGAGCCGTGAAGTAGAGGCCGTCAAAGCCGCGCTCAGACAAGGCGCAATTATGCTATACCCGACTGATACCGTGTATGCCATTGGCTGTGACCTCAATGCTAAAAGCGCAATTAAGCGGGTGCGGCAGCTCAAGCAGTTAGCCAATGATAAGCCGTTGACTTTTCTATGCTCGTCACTGTCTAATGTTGCTAGCTACGCTCATGTGAGCGATCCGGCCTATCGCATCATTAAGCATTTAGTCCCTGGCCCCTATACTTTTTTGCTACCGGCCACGAAAGCTGTACCTAAGCTAGTCATGAACCCTAAGCGGCGCACAACCGGCATTCGAGTACCTAAAAGTCCGCTTTGCACTGCCCTCCTAGAAGCACTCGACAATCCCATTATTTCGACGTCAGCTTTATCTGTTATTCGCAATTCTACTGAAGACGACATTGAAGCTTTATCAAAAGCCGAGTTGTTTGACCGGATGGAGAAGCTTGTAGATGTAATCGTAGATAGTGATTCTGAACTTGGCTATCAAGTATCTACAATTTTAGATCTAACGGATGACTCTCCTAAAGTGATTCGCCAAGGTCTAGGTTGGCAGGCCGCAGTCGAGTGGGGCGCACAGCTATAGGGTTTATCGTCTTTTGTGAGACTCCACTGGCTTGTGAATTTTGCACTCGTAGGCTTGCTCTCTGTGGATTTGACTTCTCTATATTTTACCCCTGAGATTGTTCCCTTTGTAGACTCTTAAGCCAACTGTCATAGCAAGCTCAATCCCTCAAACCGGTGGCTGTCTGTTAGTCAGAATGCCAGATCCCTTGCTTTGCAAAGCCCTCAGGTCAATCGATGAAAACATACGTTAAAGCGGATTTGGTTTGTGCCAATTGCTGTGTGCCAGTTGATTGGGATATTGCCACACCCTTTTTAGCAGGCTGAATCAACATTTTCTAGAGTGGACCTGTTGAATCCGGAAAATCGTCACTAGCCTGTTAAGTTCCCAGGCTGGTTTTACGGAGTAACACCTCAATCTGACTCGCGCATCACCATCTGCGC
>CAVUFV010000014.1:0-182418 GCA_963740915.1 uncultured cyanobacterium | reverse complement strand
ATCGTCTCTAGTTGAGATGCCGATGAACCGTTACATCTAAAATCATCTAAAATTAGGAGTCAACATGCTAGGTTCTGCATCCCCGATCTATGAATTAGTCAGTGGTCAAATCAAATTAGGCAAACGAGAAGAATTTAGCAGAATTCACCGACAGATTCTGCTCCCTATTCTTCAAGATGCAGGTATTGAACCAGTTTCAATGCTCGTCACAGAATCAGGCTGCTATGACCGATTTCTCAATATTTATCGCTACACTGACTTAAGTAATTATGGCAAAAGAACCGATGCCTTTGCTCAGGACAAACGTGTGAGTGATTACTTCGAGGCCCTGCTGACTTGTATTGAAGGCCCCTTACAAGTAGAACTCGCCCTAGAACTCTTTCCCCATCCTATTGGGTAATATTCGATATCAACGGCAGGGTTCACGAAGTCGTACTCGTAAGCTGCGATCGCAAGAAACCCTGCATCATTTCCCAGCCTCGCTCAGCGCTAAGGGGATTGAAGAACATACCCGATTCCTTGGCTTGAGCTTGGGGATTGGTAAAGGCATGAGCAGTGTGGCCAAACATATGGATTTGCCAGTCTGCTCCATGCCGTGTCAGCTCATCGGCTAAGGCCACGGTCTGATCGCAAGGAGATAAAGGATCTTCCCATCCGTGCAGCACTAGCACCGCCGCTGGGATCTTTTCGGCACCGGCAAAGGGCGGCGGATCGTAAATCCCGTGAAAGCTGACTACCGCGCTAATATCTATTCCTGAACGAGCTAAGTCCAGCACGCACTTGCCCCCGAAGCAAAAGCCCATGGCCGCTATTTTACGCTCGTCTACCTGAGACAGTTGGCGAATGGTCTGGGTCGCTAGCTGCATGTTTCTAAGCAGTAAAGCGCGATCATTGTTCAGCCCCGCCATCAGAGCGCCAGCCTCTTCTTGTGTCGTCGCCCGCTTTCCCTGTCCGTAGATATCAATGGCAAAGCCGACATAGCCTAGCTCGGCTAGCAACTGTGCCTTTTGCGTTTCAAAATCGGACTGTCCCATGAACGTCGGTGCGATCATCACGCCAGGTTTCGGCCCGGTCTGTGCAGTATCCCAGCTGACAGTGCCTTCAAAGGTACCATCGGCCCCTTCATATACCAGTGGTTCGGTAGCTATCACAGTGGTTCTCCTTAAAGGCAATTCGTCTAGAGTATCAGATAAATTTTAGATCGCCCGTCAGGCACTTCGGATTCCCTGCGGTGGTCGCAGGCAGAGGCCAAGGCTAAATAGGGGGTGGTTCTCGCCTTTCTCCTCATTCAGGGTTGGGCTCTTCGATGGGAGCCCAACCACCATTTTTGCAGCAATAGATAGTTGCGATCCTGGATGAAAAAGTAAACGTAAACGCTGAAAATAGCGATCGCACAGACGCTGCCAATCCCATTGTAGGTATTAACAATTTGCTGATCGCTCCAGCCATACACAATATGCAACTGATTCATATCGCCACCGATATGGTCAGATCCGCCAAACAGCGTTCCCCAGGGTATATCCGCTAGCCCCCGATCAATTTGCCGCCACTGCCACAGCGATCCTAAAAAAGTAAACCCAGCAAACAGGACGGCTGGATAGCGGAAAAAGTCCCAGCGCCAGTTCGCCGGCAGCGGAAAGTAAAAGCTAATAATCAGCAGAGTCGATAGGTAAAACTCGCCCCCAATACCGCCGAATGACAGCAGCATATCGAAAGTATCGGACGAGATTACCCAGGTCATAAAAAATTGAATGACGGCAAGCGCGATCGCTAGTGCCATCGGCCACCGCCGCTGTTCTTTCGCGCCCGTCCAAAACAACAGTCCAAATAGCGTTAGCACGCCAACATAAACAAATAAAGATTTTTCTTCACCGACATTCGTCCAGCCAAAGGGCAAGGGTGTCGCTCGGTGCCCGCTCAGCCATGCGACGGTAGCATGACCAAACTCATGAATCCAAATATGTACGCCAAACAGCAGCAGCTTAACCATTTCTACGCTGTTAAGTAGAGCAGCAGCTAGTAGCAACCCTGGGAAAACAAAGGTGTTGCTGTAGCGATTTTTAAAAGAATAGAGATTGCTGTCGTCGGCTTGGCTGGGCTGGTGAGGTGGCGCAAAAGACTTTTTCCACTGAGGCTTACCGTGTTGGTCTACGCCGTAGATGGCGATCGCTTCAAGCGGCTCAAAGCTATAGACTTCTCTGGGAATTTCTCTCAGACATCGACGAACCTTTGCCAGCATCTGAGACGATGACAGCGCCGTGTCTATCTCGACGCCTAGATGAAGCGTCTGCGCTTTCAAGCTAGCTTTTACGATGAGATGTTTATTGACTAAAGCCGTGATGATCCCGTCTAATTCGGTGGGCAGTTGCCTGTGATCTAACGCCTGCGCAATTGGAGAAACTTCTATCTGCATCATTTGCTGACGCAGAGTTTCGCGGGCAGCTTTGAGCCGATCTATACCGGTACGATTGCCGCTATGAATCTTCTCTACTTTCAGCCGAAAGTAGGCTTCATCCACCTCTTCCAAAGTCGCATCCGCTCGCAGCTGCAAACATTGATAGCACTGCGCCAGATCGTCCGCGAAGTTATTTGCCTGAGCCATTATTCCTCACCACTTCACCCCCAAGCGCAGCGATTACGCTTCAAGTTCAGCATTCCCCGTTAAACCCCAATTTCTTATACCGATAGCCTCATACAATAATCTGCCAAAGCAATAGAGTAAACCCGACAATCACACCATGCTGCGGCGCTAGCTTTAACCAAGACTGACGACCAATTTTTTGGGTGAGCAAGACGCTTAGAAAAGCCCCAAAAATTAAAGCTGTGCCCTGTAAAAATGCGATCACGGCTGGATGTGCGCTTAAGCTGCCTGCCAGCGCAGGCAACCCCAGCGTGGTTTGGAATACTGGCAAAATGTGTCCAGCTTCTGAGAGTCCCATCAGCAGAAAGTGGGCTAGGCTAGCAAAAAGGACTAGGGGAAGATAGCCATAGGCAAGTTCTAAAAAGGTGCGTCGGGAGCCGGTGCCTTGGAACTGCTGGCGTAGGCGATCTATTACAAGCGCGATCGCACCCGGTAAGAACAGGGCAATGGTAGAAGCTATAGCATGTCCTGAAAAACTTTCTAGGCTCGCATCAGTTCCCAGCATCCACGTCGTTAGCTGCGGCAACCGATGCAAAAACACCGCCCCCAACAACAACAGTAAGAGCGCCACCTCATAGCTCCGGCTCTGATGAGTGTTCCATAGCTCTATCCCCGGGGGTCGCAAATTCAGCGCTACCGACTTGTGCGGACAAGCCTTTAAACAAGTCATACACAGCACACAGTCGCGGTTGTCGCTCAACTGCGCCGGATGCGAATACACCGGACAGCCCATTGTCGCTTGCCCTTCGCCTTCAGCAGGCCCGCCTTTGTAACAATGGTAGGTATTGCAGGTCGCCGAACAAATCCCTTGCTGCGCCCTGAGTTCAATTATCGAAAGCTTCGCAAACAGACCGTTCATTCCCCCAATCGGACAGAGATACCGGCACCAAAACCGCCGCTCAAATAAAACAGAACAAATCACCGCCCCCGCCGTAATTATCAACAGCAGCCAGCCCGAAAGATACGCGCTGTTCTCCAAGTTCCACATCTCTTCCCACAGCAAAATCAGCGCAAAGCCACCATACAGAATCCACCCACCCCAGCGCTCAGCCCATTCGCGTGGCCAAGCTTTGAGCTGGCGCGGCCACAGCTTCAGCGAAACAAACTGCGCGACCTCACCGTAGATCATAAACGGACAGACCGCGCACCACAGCCGCCCCACAAAAGGAAAGCCAATTAGAATCAGCGGCCACCACCAGGCCCAAAAGAAATTGAGCGCAAAGTTACTCTCGCGAGTCTGTGGCCCCCACATCAGCACAGCGACCACAATCGGATAAAACCATAAGGTAAATCCGTAGTTAATCCGATCTGGCCACCAGGGGCTGAGCAAAAACTGTCGCAGCTTGGGATAGCCCTGAAGCAGGTTAAAGCGAAACTGGCGGCTTTGCTTTTCTACAGCCCAAAAGACTTCTTCGGTGAGTATACGGCGGTTGCCTGACTGGCTGACTGCCCGCTCTACCATGCTTTCTAGCTCGGTGAGGTTGCCAGGAAAGTCGTAGCTTTGCAGGCGGCGCAGGGCTTCGGGGGCGATTTGTCGTTTGCAGAGTCCTCGCTTGCGGCACAAAAGTAAAGCAAAATAGTTGATATGGGCGGCAATATCCGTTTTGCGAATGCGCAGGGGAGGAACTTTAATTTGTTTGACAGCGCATTGTTTAAATTCAGAGACAACTTTTTCTGAAATTGTCAAAATCCAAGCAGAGGATTGTCTTCTGGGCAGAGGCCCTTCGCCTTCACGCAGCACGGGCTGATACTCGCCAGTGCTGATCAGCCGAGTAATGGACGCTTTTAGCGACTCATCCAAATCTTGAACATTGTTCAATAGCAGGGTGCCATCACCTAACCACTCTAATAGCCCTAATTGACTTTCTCCTTTACCAAAGAGATCTTGGGCCCTGAGCATTTTGCAATTGACTTGAATCATAGGTTTAGCTTTATTGCTCGATCCAAAGTGAATCAGTGCAGCTAAGTTGTCTTTGCCCAAACCGGGTTCACCAAAGATTAACACCGGAGTTCTGCGGCCTGCTTGCGGTTCGAGGCTGGTGGCCTCTCGAATATCTTTTCGCAGCCGCGTGGCGTAGCGACTGCTGCCGACGACGCCTCTTTTAACCCGGGTGATTAAATAGGGTTGCAGAGCTTGCTGGCGTTCTTGTTCATAGGCGAGCTGTTCGGAGACTTCTTCTAAAGCAGAGGCAAGCAGCCGAGAGAGCGCTTTATTTAAATCACTAAAGTCCGCGGTTAACTGCTGAAATCTGGCTTTATCTAATCGCCAAAGTACACAGTCTGAGACAGAAACAAGCGTTTGGGTGGTGTCTATATGGAGCAGAAGTTCTTGCAGGTGTAGAATGGCTCCGGGCTCTAGTACACTCACTTTGGCGGCGCTGGTACGACGAGTGCGATAGCTTTCTAGCTGGCCACTGTAGAGAATGTAGAGGGCATCGGGAGAGGTGTCTTCGAGGATCAGGCGGCGGTTGGCGGCAAAAGAGATTTCGCTCAGGCAGGGGGCGATCGCACTTACTAATGTCTCAGACAAATCGCGAAAAATCGTGTGGGTTTGGAGCCAATGTGTTCGCGCGGCAGCATCCATAGCAACTCGTGTAATTAAATGGCTTGAGCAGGTGGTTTGAAAGGCGGTCTATGTGTGATTCTATAAGGAATATCCCCTCTATCGCGCGATAAGATTTATGACTACTGACTTAATCTGTTTGCTACTGCTGGCGCTTTGGTCAATTCCGCTTAACCATATTCCGGCGCTAGGCCGAGTCTCTGAGGCGGGTCTAAGCTGGGCGGCAAGCAACCGAGAAAAATCGGTGGAAGCCTCTCCTTGGGTTGGCCGCGCAGATCGAGCGCAGCGCAATCATCACGATAATTTGGCCATGATCGCGGCGGTGATTTTGATTGCACAAGTTACCGGGCAAACCGATAGTGTCACGGGGTACTCAGCGATCGCAATTTTGATCTGCCGAGTGGCGCATAGCTTGGCTTATATGGCCGGGGCGAGCGTGATGCGATCGCTCTCATACTTCGGTTCGATTATGGGCGTAGGCGTGATTGTCTGGCGCATTTTGTTATGATCCTAATCATGGATTGGGACTTTATAGATCGGGGTATGTAAAAATCGTTGTGTGGAGGCTTGACTAATATGAATTTGCCTTTATTGGAAACACCGTTTGAATCTGCTGTTATGGCAGCGGCAGAGACTTCCAGCTTAAAGTCTAGCCTGTTGAAACAGGTGGAAGCGCGAGACGTAGAGCCGATGGCTAAAAAAGTCCGATTTGCTAACGAGGTTTTGATGCCCTTGTTCAACGAATTGGAAAAACGCAATCCTACACCTGAGTTAAGTCAACAGATTCCGCTATTGAAAGGTGTTTGGTTTCCGGTTTGGTCTACGAACCCTTTTCAAGATATCTTGCCAGGGCGAGTACATCGCGAGTCATACCAAATCTTTGATGACAACGGTTACTACGCCAATTTAGCTCGATATAAACCTGGGCAAAAGACTCAGCTTCTCAGTTGGCTTTCTCGCTGGTTACTCAGTTACGATCTAATGATTATGCAGAGCTATTCTATTCAGGCTCAAGCTCCAGAGCAAGTTCAAGAGACTGGCGAACCGGCGCATCCACTGGCACCCAGCCAACCGAACCGGGAATATTGGGACATTCAAAATGTCTCTATTCAACAAGCTCTGCGCTTCGGATCTATCTCTTTCAATGCTGAAACTGCTCAAGCTTGGTTCAATCGAGCGGTGGCCAAACAGCAAAAGGCACCTAAGCGGCAACGGCCAGCTTCCCTGCCTACCCGACGGACGAATCGCGTTGCGCCTAAGCAATACCAGCAAATCTCTCAAGCAAGACCTCGGTTAGATAATCTATATATTGACCCAGAATTTCGCCTCGTTAAGACCCAGCGCGAAAAATCTCAGCGTCCCTCCTATACCGTAGCTGTGCGATTGAGCTAAACACCGGGGTTGCGCAAGCGATTGGTTCTGCAAGCGATTGGGATATATGGAAAGATTTAACTTCAAAGTATTCAGACGATTTTGGGCGATCGCAAAAGCCTATTGGTTTGGCGAAGACAAGTGGAAGGCAGGAGGGCTCCTGCTGCTAATTGTCCTACTACTGCTAGGCTACACGGGTCTAAGCGTATTGCTCAATACTCAGCGGGGCGAACTGATTTCAGCGCTATCGGCTCGAAGTGAGAGCCGCTTTTGGAAAACGGTGGGGATTTTTCTGGGCATTTTAGTTGTGTATGCGCCACTGCTGGCAGGCTATACCTTCTTGCGAGATCGGCTAGGGCTAGCTTGGCGGCGCTGGCTGAGCGATAGTTTTATCAAAAGATATTTTCAAGATCGGGCCTTTTACAACATTAACCAGTTCAATCCTGAAATTGATAATCCAGATCAGCGAATCGCTGAGGATGTGCGGAGCTTTACCCAAGAGTCGTTGGCGTTAGTCCTAGTTGCTGTTGAATCCGTTTTATCCGTCATTGCCTTTAGCGGCGTACTGTGGGAGATCTCTAGAGAGCTAGTGCTGTTTCTTTTGATCTATGCGGTGGTGGGTACGGTGCTGACGATTGGCGTTTTTGGTCAGCCGCTAGTGAAGCTTAACTTCGAGCAGCTCAAAAAAGAGGCGAACTTTCGCTTTAGCCTAGTACGGGTACGAGAGAATGCAGAGGCGATCGCATTTTACCAAGGTGAGCACCAAGAGTCCGAACAAATAAAAGATCGATTCATCGCGGCATTTGATAACTATAAAAAGCTTTTAAACTGGGAGCTAGCGCTTAACGGACTAACAAATTTTTACGAATTTATTCCTTTTGTCCTGCCCGCAATTGTAGTGGCTCCAGGCGTATTTAGTGGAGAAGTTGAGGTTGGTAAAGTAAGCGAAGCTCAAGGCGCATTCATTCGCGTTTTCTTTTCACTCAATGTTATTGTAGCTCGCCTGCAATCAATAACAGCCTTTGGCGCTGGCATTGATAGGCTTTATGACTTTTCCGAGGCGATTGGCAATTCTAAAGGGTCAGGCATACTCAAAGATAAAGAAAACTCGGAAGAAATATCTAGCGTAGCCGCCTCCTTAAAAGTCCCAATAGACTCGGAAGCGGACAAAGGTGCTGCTAGCGAAATGGCAATTTCTGCTGATGATGAGGGTACAAAAATTAGCTTACCTGTCATTTTGCTCAAAGTGTCACCAACGTTAGCTCTTGATCATCTGACGCTTCAAACACCTAACTATCAGAGAATTCTAATCGAGAACCTTTCGTTGACTTTGAATCAGGACGAATCGCTGCTGGTGATGGGGCCGAGCGGATGTGGAAAAAGCTCTTTGATGCGCGCGATCGCAGGCCTCTGGCGTGCTGGCACGGGCAGCATTCTCAGGCCCAATATGCAAGATCTGTTGTTCTTACCTCAAAAGCCTTACATGGTGCTTGGTAGCCTTAGACAACAGATGCTGTATCCCTCCCCTGATACAAAAGTAACAGATGTGCAGCTGATTGAAGTCTTGGAGCAGATCAATCTACCCGATCTGGCCGAACGCTACGATGACGGATTTGACACTGTAGAAGAATGGGGTGACGTACTTTCCTTAGGAGAACAACAGCGTCTCAGCTTTGCTCGTATTCTCATTCATCAGCCTGCTTATACCATTTTAGATGAAGCCACGAGCGCCTTAGATCGTGCCAATGAAGAACAGCTCTACAGTCACTTAGTCGCCGCAAAAACTGCCTACATCAGCGTTGGCCATCGAGAGTCTTTAGAAAATTATCACCAATCGCTTTTGCGCTTAGCCGAAGACCATACTTGGGAAGTTAAGCCGCTACAACCTTCGCCCATTTTTACCCAACCAAACACCTGATCGACAGTAAGCGTTAACTCCAGATCAAATAAGGGAGCCGCAAATAAATAATGTACCGCTTTGCCCTCACCCTAAATCCTTCTCCCGATGGGCTCCCGTGTACACATAAGTCGAAAAATTCCGTTATATCCTGCCGCCCTCATCCCCCAACCCCTAAGACACCACTTAGTAGCACCTTGGCAGCACAGTGCGTTTTCCCGTGGGAAAACGGGGGCCGGATCAAAGTCCTTCTCCCGAGGGGAGAAGGATTTAGGATGAGGGCGAGTGCAAGGTATAGTAACCCTTTCCAGTATTTGACTCATAGATGTGTGTACACAGGAGCCCGATGGGAGAGGGATTTAAGATCTGACTCCCTTCTCCCATCGGGAGAAGGGTTGGGGATGAGGGCGCTGAAAGCTTTAATTCGTCGGTACATTATTTCAACGCATATCCCTAAGACCGGAAATCGTTGATCGGCTAGGCAAAATATAAGTTGTTTCATTAATCACAACAAATTTAAACTCAAATGCCTAAAGGCTTTTCCTGACAGTGATTTTAGGCCATAACGTCAAACCAACCAACTATAACAGCCCTTGCTTCTTTAGCTTAGCAAGGGCATCTTCAGCCGCCTGCTTCTCTGCCTTCTTTTTGCTAGACCCTCGCCCTTCCCCATAGAGAACACCCTCCACATACGCCCTGGCATGAAACTCAGGCGCATGATCTGTTCCCCCTATCTGTTCGGTCACATATTTTGGCGGAGCTTTTGCACCATTCGCTTGCACAAACTCTTGTAATTTGTTCTTCAAGTCGATATTAGAGCGAACTTGTGCAATGGCCTCGTGAGTGCGGATAGGTGTGATGTCTTTGAATGCATCGTTGAACAGCTTTTCCAACATAGGCCGCACCGTTTCAATATTTTGTTTGTTGTCCAGGTAGTAAGCTCCAACAACAGCTTCAAATGTACTGCTGAGCAAACGAGGATTCTGATAACCGCCCTCTTTAATCGCACCTTGGCCTAGCCGCATCCTAAAATCTAAGCCCACCTCGATAGCGAACTTAGCAAGCTGCTTTTCGTCCACGAGCGCAGATCGCCGCCGCGTCATTTCATCTTCTCCTATTTCATCTTCAAGCTGATAGAGATACTCGCCACTGATGAAAGTCAGTAGGGCATCTCCCAGAAATTCCAGGCGTTCATTGTCACCGTCTTCTTCAGGATTTTCGTTAATATACGAGCGATGCGTCAAGGCCCGACGTAGCAACTTCTCATTGCTAAACTGCAAAAGTTTATGCATGCTTTCTTTCCTGTTAGTTAAATTTTATTTGGCTTAAATTTTATTTGGCCGGAAACATTTGTCGAAGAGCAAAGAGACTATCTCCTTGAGAGTTGTTAAAAGGAAAACACGCCAGCCGCAGATTTTCTAATGCATTAGAACCGCCTTTATTGCTAGGTTTGAGGTGGTCGAGGGTTAGCTTTTTCGCAGGTAAGCGCTTTTCGCACCACCGGCATCGTGAGCCATAATCATTGATCAGGCAGGCTTTTCTAGCCTTTTTCTGCTTTGGAGGCATTGCCATATTGAATTTTCCAGTTACCGTGGTTTTTAGTCGTAACGGAATATCAGATGCAAGCAGCGGTACACACCTCCAGGCCGAAGTGAGCTAGCTTAGCACTTATAAATAAACGTCTCAAGCGTACTATCTCTAACCCTCACACCAACGCAGCCCTAGTAGGCTGAACCAGCGTTTACCCGTAATATAATTCTCTTATTTAAAATAAACGCTAGGCCAGAATACTGAGGCTGCATCAAATTTGAGGTATAAGAGATAGTGCCCATGCAACGAACATCTAGGAATTGATATTCGTTGCATGTCACAATAGAGACACAGGCAAACTAGATTGTCAATGCCATTGATGAGGATAGATGAGGATATTCGTAGTCTCAAATGCTTTCTCTAGCCGCATCCGTAATATGGAAAAACGCCCACCCCCCTTAGTCTGCTTTCTGCAAATCGGTATTAACGGATTATGCTAAATCCCTTCGTTAGGGCTTTACATTTGAGAGACTGTTGATAAAACACTTTAGGCAAACCAAAAATTATTGCGTAAATCTCCCCCTTTTGAGATAAGTTATCTCTCGCTAATTTCACAATTAATGATTAATATTGGGTCTGGAGTTATAAGAGATCAGCAGTCCGTGAAATTTGAATTTAGCTACACCCGGTTACTGGTTAAAAACTACGCCGCCTGCCGTGAGTTTTATACGTCTATCTTAGGATTAGAAACTACTTTCATCTCCGAGATTGATGACTATAGTGAGCTGACTAACGGCAATATTAAGCTAACCTTACTCAGCCGCGATCAGTTTTCGGGTCATTTTGGCAGCGATATTGACCTTGCATTCGATCATAAAAGTGACGGTATCGCACTCAGCTTTTGCGTCAGTAATGTAGATGAAGCCTACGAATACCTCAAGACAAAAGATGTGGAAATGGTCAGCCCACCGTGGAATTTTGCAGATTGGGGCGTGAAATCGGCGCTCGTGCGCGATCCGGATGGCAACTTAGTTGAGCTAACTCAAATGGGGGATATGGTAGGCGCAGACTCTAGCGGATAGCATCATCAAAAGAACAGTCCAAAAAAGTGCTCCTCTATCCCTTCAGCAATATTTTACAATAGGTGCCTCCATAGGTGGAGGTCAGGGTTAGGTAAGTTTTTTACGCTAGTTGAGTCGTTTATGAAATGTTGTGGCAGCGTCAGCCTTAAATTTTGAGATAGAAATTTTGAGATAGACTGCACTGCTACCCACAATCGTTGGAGATTTTCAAAGATGTTTTTTCACAAGAAAGCGTTAATTGCCAAAGAGGTTAAAGTAGATGAACCCAATCCTCAGTTTGCGCAGCTTTTATTAGAGCAATTCGGCGGCGCTACGGGCGAACTCACTGCTGCGTTACAGTACTGGGTGCAGTCTTTTCATGTTGAAAATGAAGAGATTAAAGATATGCTACAAGACATTGCCCTCGAAGAATTCAGCCATTTGGAAATGGTCGGCAAGCTGATTGAAGTCCACACCAAAAACGCAAAACAAGCTCATCAAGAGGCTGCTTTTAACAGTAGTCTTTTTGCAGTGCGCGGCATTGGCCCTCACTTTCTTGATTCTCAAGGCTCTGCCTGGACAGCTGCTTACCTAAACGAGGGCGGTGACGTTGTGCGCGATCTGCGCGCTAATATTGGCGCTGAAGCGGGGGCTCGCCAAACTTATGAATCGCTGATCAAACTCGCGCCTGATACAGGCACGAAAGAAACTTTAGTACATTTGTTGACGCGGGAGATCTCTCATACGCAAATGTTCATGAATGCTCTAGATTCAATGGGCAAGCTGACCGATCCCTTCTTTGGCAATGTAAAGCCTGATGATACGGTCGATATTTACTACAACTTGTCTACCAATGGCAATCAAGGTAAGGATCATCGCGGCCCTTGGAATTCTGATGAGAACTTCCGATACATTGCTGATCCATTACAAGAAGTCAATCAAAAACAAGCTAAGAAGATGTAGGTTATTAATAGCTGAAACTTTCTCAAGTTGAGTTTTATCGTTTAAAAGCAGGTCGGGCTATATCCGACTTGCTTTTCCTTTTTTGCAATCTATACAACTTTTTATACACCCTTTGAAATTTATACAATCTTGATGTTACCCCTTGATATCTATCGCTACGTCCGACTCGGCCTGCGAAATATTACCGACATTGGATAAGCATCTTCATAAGATCTTCATATTTTTTGCATAGGCTAGAAATATCACAAGATACGGTTACATAACCTACCACGCGGCCCTAAGCGAATTCGCACAACGGTCGCATTCAAGAGGCACTTGTCTTATGAACCTCCAACAGCTTCTGCACGAATACAATCGGGGCGATCGCGATTTTTCAGCCACCTGCCTACGCGGTGTCGCCTTACCCCACACCTATTTGGTCGGTATCAATTTAAGCTGCTGCGATCTCAGCAGCGCCGATCTCAGTCATAGCGATTTCAGTAGAGCCGACCTGTTAGGCGCAAATTTAACTGACGCCGAACTCGTTGGCACCAACTTTAGCGGTGCAAATCTGCAAAGCACCAACTTTATTGGAGCCGATCTACGCGGTGCTATTCTCATTGGGGCAAACCTTACTGGCGCTGATCTCCGAGCAGCCGATCTCACCGGCGCTGATCTGCGTGGCGCTGATCTTAGCGACGTTCGATTAAGCGGTGCTAATTTGTGTGATGTGAATCTGACCGGTGCCTGCGTAGACGCTGTTGAACTCGAAAATACCGACTACGACGGCGCTACCCTCAATGACTTAGTATCCGCTAACCACGCTCAAACTCGTCCCCTTAGCTGGGTATCGTGGGGCGCTAGTCGAGATCTATAAAGCGCTTAAAGGGCAGTCACAAGATATAGTTCGAGTCTTGAGTCGGCTCGAACTATTCTTTTGACTACACCTTTACGTTTGTCTCTTGACTTTTGGGTTTGGAGAAGCTTGCGCTCTTTAACGTTAGTAGCCACAACGGGTGTAGACATAGAATAGGCGGAATTACCTCACAGGTAACCAGCGAAAACTTATCGTGTAAGGCTTCTGCCAAGGATATGCAGTGGCTGAGCGGGTAATCCAGCCGAAATTTAATCAGTTTTCGCTGACAGCTAATGCAACTAATCGCTGAGCCACCTGACGCGATACATCCAGTTTGGCTGCAATCTCGTCTTGGGTGTTGCTGGCAATGTAATAGAGCCAAGCGGCGCGAGCGGCTAGGTCAAGCTTGCAATCGCGCGAGTGACGACTTGTTGGATTGCGCCGGGTTGAACCAGAGTCTGCCATACGTACAGCTGTTAAGTATTGTCTGTGATTAGCATAGTTGTTTTTTCCTTATTGTTATACAGTCAAAGCCCGCTGTGCTAGTGCAAAAGCACCTAGAATACCCGCCTTGCCACCTAGCTTCGGTGGCACGATATAGTCTTCGATACTCTCTGTAATTTGAGGCACGCTCAGATAATTATTCAGCTTATTTTGAACCTGTTTGCGAACCATTGAAAATAGCCGCTTCTGTTCCATTACACCGCCGCCAATAATAATGCGCTCAGGCGCAAGGACCAAAATGAAATTGACTAAGCCTGTCGCCAGATAGTTAGCTTCTAAGGCCCAGGCAGGATGATCTTCAGGTAAGGATGCGCCTTTTTGCTGCCATCTTTTTTCCATTGCAAACCCAGAAGCCAATCCTTCTAGACAATCTTGATGAAAAGGGCAGCAGCCTGGAAATGGATCGACCGATAAGTCGTGCGGCACCAGGATATGCCCCATCTCGGGATGCAGCAGCCCGTGAATAGGTTGACCGCCCACCAAACCACCCCCACCAATGCCAGTACCTACGGTTAGATAGATGAACGTCTCTAAGCCCTGAGCATTTCCCCACTGGTGTTCGCCCAGAGCCGCTGCATTCACATCCGTGTCAAAGCCGATAGGGACTCCAAATTCGCGGTTGATGACGCCGACGAAATCTACTTGCTGCCAGCTTGGTTTCGGGGTATCTAAAAACCAGCCAAAGGTAGGCGATCTTTTGCGCACATCTACCGGCCCAAATGCGCCAATACCAATGGCTTCTATGGATCCTAATTGCTCTACCTGCTGCTGAAAAAAATCAATAACCTGAGTGAGTGTTTCCTCAGGAGTTGTTGTCGGAATGCGAACGAGGGCATGAATGTTATCTGGCCCCGTACCCACCGCGCACACAAATTTAGTCCCCCCTGCTTCTATTCCACCTAAAAGCGCCATGTCATTCTCCTTAATTTTTATATTCCACCGGTTACTTCTAAGTTAAACCCTGTGACGTAGCTGGCTTCGTCGCTCATCAAAAAAGCAACGCTGTTGGCAATTTCTGTTAGGTCTCCTAAGCGGCGCATGGGAACCGACTCGATCATTTGTTTCTCGACTTTTTTAGGATCGGAGTCAAAATACTGCGATCCGACGGCTGCCTGCAATTCTGTCTGCCTAGTCCACATGATGCCTGGGCCAATCAAAGCAGGCGACAGCGCATTAACCCGAATCTGGTCAGCGGCCAGATCTTTTGCTGCCGTTTGGGTCATGCCGACAACAGCAAACTTAGATGCCGCGTAAGCCAGCATGTTTGGCGGCCCGGCTACGCCCGCATGGCTAGCCATATTGACGATTACCCCTCCCCCTCCTTGTCGCTTGAAATGCTGCGCAGCTACCTTGAGCACATTGAAACTGCCAACAACGTTAATATCCATCACCTTTTTGAAATCGGCATCAGGGTAGCGATCAGTCGGGGCAAACGCCCCTTGAAATCCCGCATTGTTGAAAACATAGTCCAGACGGCCTGATTGAGCGATCGCGCGCTCAAAGGCTGCTTCTACGGCATCTAGGCGCGTTACATCACAAAAAAAATAATGAATCCGCGGGCCGTATATCTTTAGCGCCTTAGCCACTTCTGCGAGTTTCTCAGTGTTGATATCTAACAGCACAATGCCAGCGCCGTCTTTGGCAAATCGGTGAGCAGTGGCCGCTCCAATATCGCCAGCACCCCCTGTAATTACCAGGGTTTTGCCTTTAAAGGAATAGGTTGCACCTGATGGCATGTCATTGCCTCCACAATAAGGAATATTTCAAACGATACAAGTTCTTTCATAATTATTGAGGCGATTCGCTATGATTCGGACGATTTGCTATGATTTGGACTATAAAGCTTATGCCCAGTCAATGAGCATAAGGGAGCCGCAAATAAATAATGTAAATAAATAATGTACCGGTTTACCCTCACCCTAAATCCTTCTCCCGATGGGAGAGGGACTTGAGATCTGACTCCCTTCTCCCGATGGGAGAAGGGCTAGGGATGAGGGCGCTGAAAGCTTTAATTCGTCGGTACATTATTTAAACGCATGTCCCTAAGCTCAAGTAAAGTTCATTCATAAAAAGTGGTAGACCATTTTAGTAAAGGATAGAGAAAATAGCGTTGGGATCATCCCTGATGTCTTTTCTCTGATCAAGCGGTTGTACTCAAAGCGGTGGGCAAAAAGGCAGGGTTGAGATGGGCGATCGCCCGTCAAATTGTGGTCAAAAAACTCGCTGGAAGCTTGGAAGTTCACGCCAATCCAGGGCAAGGCACTGAGTTTTGAATTCGACTACCGATCAACAGCTTAAGCAGCTCATCTTCTCTGAGATATTATTAATACGCAGCGATCGCAATGCCGTGCAAACGCTCTACTTTAGCGATTTAGGCTTTGGTTTCTTTAAACAAAAACCACCATAGCTCTAGCCCAATTAAGCTAAGGCCAACCGCGCTAACACCCAGTTTAAGGCCCAATGGCTGATCGATAGCGCGAAACTCACTGGTATTAGTATTGGTATTGGTATTGGTATTGGTATTGGTATTGGTTGCTGGCATTTGCGCGTCGGCTTTGCTAGAGATCAAACCGGAGATCAAACTTAGACTGAGTAAGCTGCTGACTAAAAGAGAGGAAATTTTCATGAGATTATGCCCAAGCGGTTTATGAAAGGTTATTAGTCGAAATCACATCGTTAAAACCAGAATCTTTAAATTAGGATCTTTAAATCAGGATCTTTAAATCAGACAAACTGTGAGCTGATCTGCCTTGAATTCTCATGCTTTAAAGTTGTTCTTCAGGTAAGTTTGGCTGAAAATTTCTGAGGCGTAGGGCATTGGTCACCACCGACACTGAGCTAAAAGCCATTGCGGCCCCGGCAATCACGGGGCTGAGCAGCCAGCCAAAGACAGGGTACAAAATGCCTGCTGCAATCGGAATACCCAAAATATTGTAGACAAAAGCAAAGAAAAGATTTTGGCGGATATTGGAGATTGTGGCACGGCTGAGTTGAATAGCCGTGACGATGCCCCGTAGATCGCCAGAGATAAGCGTGATATCGCTAGCTGAAATCGCCACATCGGTGCCAGTACCAATCGAAATTCCGACGTCGGCTTGGGCCAAAGCAGGAGCATCATTAATGCCATCACCCACCATAGCTACCTGCTTGTTTTCAGCCTGCAACTGCTGAATTTGAGCGGCTTTTTGATCCGGACGCACTTCAGCAAAAAATCTGCGAATGCCAACAGTTTGAGCGATCGCTGCTGCCGTTTGCTGGTTATCACCCGTTAGCATCACGACTTCTAGTCCCATCTTTTGCAGCGCCCTAATTGCACTCACAGAAGTCTTCTTCAGTGCATCTGAGATGCCTATCAGCGCCTCTGCTTTACCATCAACAGCCATCCAAGCAGTGGTTTTAGCAGCCGATTCCCAAGCCTGCCGCTGCGCCTGAAGTGAACGGGTATCAATGCCCAAGTCCTGCATCCAGCGATCGGTGCCAATTTGAATCAAATGACCCTCCACGGTGCCCTGTACACCTCTACCAGTGACCGCATCAAAGTCTTGTACGACAGCCAGCTTTTTCTTCTCGACGCCTTGAGATTCTGCATAGTTAACGACTGCTTCGGCGAGCGGATGTTCTGAATTGCGCTCTACCGCTGCGGCCATTTTCAATAGCTTAATCTCGTTGCTATCAGCAGTTCCTCGCAGCGTCAGATAATCTGTTACGGTCGGCCTACCTTCGGTCAGCGTGCCGGTTTTATCGACGACTATAGTTTGCAGCTGATGCGATCGCTCTAAGCTTTCAGCATCTTTAATCAAAATGCCATTTTCAGCGCCTTTACCAGTGCCGACCATAATCGAAGTAGGCGTTGCTAGCCCTAGCGCGCAAGGACAGGCAATAATCAATACGCCAACGGTAGTAAGCAGTGACAGTGTCACATTGCCAACCATGTTGAACCAGACAACAAAAGTGAGAATTGCGATCGCAATCACTACCGGCACAAACCATCCCGTCACCTGATCGGCGAGCTTTTGAATGGGAGCTTTTGAACCTTGTGCAGCCTGCACAAGCTGCACAATTTGCGCCAGCACGGTGTCTTTGCCCACCCGCGAAGCTTTGAATTTAAAGCTGCCAGTTTTGTTAATAGTTGCGCCAATGACTTCCTCACCGGGCCCTTTTTTAACCGGTATAGGTTCGCCCGTCACCATCGATTCATCCACCGCCGATGAGCCT
The DNA here is from genome assembly GCA_963740915.1 of uncultured cyanobacterium. GTDB lineage: Bacteria > Cyanobacteriota > Cyanobacteriia > Phormidesmidales > Phormidesmidaceae > Phormidesmis. Next base: position 164,838 of record CAVUFV010000014.1, on the reverse strand, counting down.
TCAGTAACTTCGCCATCGACCGGAATTTTTTCACCCGGACGCACGATAATAATATCGCCCACAACAACTTCTGCCACCGGTAAATCCGCCTCTTCGCCTTGCCGCACAACTCGCGCGGTATTGGCTTGCAAGCCCATAATTTGCCGAATTGCATCCGAGGTTTGCCCCCGCGCCCGATTCTCTAAATAGCGACCTAGCAGCAGCAGCGCAATAATCACCACAGCGGCTTCGTAGTAAACTTCTAGCGCTAGTCCCTGATCGGTGAGAAAGCTAGGAAATAGCGTCACAAAAAGAGAATAAAGATAAGCCGCACCGGTGCCTAACGCAACTAGCGTGTTCATATTTGCAGCGCGATGCATGAAGGCTTTCCAAGCGCCTACATAAAAAGATTGGCCGCACCAAAACAGCACAGGGGTGGCAAAAATGAGCTGTAGCCAAGGGTTATGCAAGAACATCGGCCAGCCCGGAATGGCAACGCCTAGCATCATCGGCAAGGTGCCAAGAATCAAAACTAGGCCAACTGTGCCGCTAATAATGACTTTGGTAAGCAGCGATCGCTGCTGCCCTTTTTGTTCTGCTTGCGCTTGAGCATCTTCTTCGCCCATGCTCAACCCTTCTTCTTTAACAACAGCTTCATAACCCGCATCAGCCACTGCCGATTGAATCGCCGCTAAGTTAGTATTGCGTTCATCAAAATCAACGCTAGCCAGTTCGGCTGCAAAGTTGACCTCAGCGCGGCTCACACCCGACACCTGCTGAATGGCTTTTTCAATACTATTGGCGCAAGAAGCGCAGCTCATGCCTTTGAGCGCTAGAGTAGTCGATGTCATTGAAGGACTCCACTGATTATTAAAGCTGATCATTTAGCGTAGCTAGCCGAACGAATGGCCTTTACAAAGCCAAGTGAACAGCCAAATAAATGGATCGATACACACGCTGGTCAGTGCTAATAGCATAAACCCTCTAGTTAACAGTAGAGTCTAGAGAGTTTACGAAAAATATGCCTTTAGACAGATCGCCTTCCAGACGCCTAATTTCATTCAAACATCGTAATGTGGGAGCCATTTTCATGGAGCGAGTGCCCCTTCTCTCTAATCCTTCATGAATTGATACATGAATTGATAGAATCCCACATTCTTGCGCATATTCACCTACCTTCGGCAGGCATTCACACCCATCGGATTCGTAGTGCGGCCCGCTATTTAGCTAATTGATTCAGCGACAGTATGACCCGTGGATCAACTAGGCGCTGCACTGCGATTGGGCTCTGCCGAAACCGAGGAAGAACGCCGATCAATGAGACTCACCGTAAGACACCGTAAGATTAATTGGCCTGCCCAAAGGCCGTTGAATCATAAGAGTAGTTCAGTGGTATTAAATAGCCTCCTTTTCCAGCTTCGTTATCTTAGAGCCGCTGAGACAATATTTAATCTCAACTTCAAACTAAATGATGGGAAGTCTGATTAAAGAGCATCCAAATAGATGATATATCTCCACGGCCTACAACGCCTTTCTCCTTATACATCATTGAGTCCAGAGAACCTTCGAAAATATGCTAAATCAAGACTCTGCCCACACTTATCAAGTCACGCTTATTAACGAGGACAAATCCTTCAATAAAACTATCCAAGTTTCCGCTAACGAAGTGATCATGGATGTAGCAGAACGGCATGGAATTAAGCTGCCGGTATCCTGCCGGGCTGGAGCCTGCACTAGCTGCACCGCGCAGATCATTGAAGGGGCCGTTGAACACCAGCATTGTTTCTTAAGCCGACAGGAAGAAGACGCTGGTTTTATCCTTACATGCACAGCATCTCCCATTTCCAACTGTACGATCCTTACGCACCAAGAAGATGTTCTACTCAACCTTTTAGAAAGACCTTGAAACTTTTCCTCCAAGCGTGTTTAACAAAACAATATCTACCCGAATGGGCGGAGGCCCTTGAAATATGTTGCACAAAGATTCTCAAGACACCTATCAGGTCAAATTTATTAACAAAAACAAATCTCTCGATACAACTATTCAAGTTCACAAAGATGAGGTGATTATGGATGCAGCCGAACGACAAGGCATTGATCTGCCTATTTCCTGCCGGGCTGGGGCTTGTATTACCTGCACCGGGAGGCTGCTTGAAGGCATCGTTGAGCATCTGTATTGCTTCTTAAAACGACCGGAAGAAGAGAGCGGTTTTATTCTTCCCTGCATGGCCTATCCCCTTTCTAACTGCACGATTTTAACTCATCAGGAAGACGATCTGCTCGACTTATCAGAGCGTCTGTGAGCAAATAGTTATCAATTTTATAGTTATTAATTTTACCGTAACCGCTTGACTTCTCCCCTAATCGCCTAAGGGCTTGGTTCTCTATGACATTCGATACTGCAACATTCGATACTGCACCGCCAACTGATCTCTCAATAGCCACTGACGTCGATAAAACTGCCCCAGTCCCTTTCGAGCAGTATTTAGACAATTCGTTACACATAGTCTGTACCCAGGTGGTTACCGCTGGTATCAATGATTCAGTAATGTCATTATCGGCACAAATGATAGAGCAAAATACCGCCTGCCTAATCATTATGGATGAGTTGATACCCCCTGAACATTCCGCTTCTATAGCGTTGGGTACACTCCAATCGCTGAATCCAGTGGGGCTGATTACTGAACGAGCGCTATTGCAATGTCAAGCTCTAGGGAAGGCATTGCCTTGCCTCTCAGCTCGCGACATCATGCAGCCGCTTGACCTATGCATATTTCCACCCAAAACCCCGCTCTACCTCGCCTACAAATCCATGGTTAAACGAGGCTTCCAGTATGGAGTGCTCAAGTCGCGGGGAGAGTTAGTCGGCTTGATATCTCAAACTTCTCTTTTAAAAGCCTTCGATCCGATTACTATGCAGGCCATACTAGAAAAAACCAGAGAAAAATTAGACGTAGTTGAAGAACAGCTAGCAAGCGTAGAGGAACAACTTCAGCAAGAACAGCTAGCCCATCAGCAAACACAGCTAGACTTCAGTGCTGCCAAAGTTGATTTAAATCAGCAGCAGTGCGATCGCACTGCTGAGCTGGCTGAAATGAATATCCAACTCAAAAAAGACCTGCGTAAGCGTAAGCGTGTAGAGGACGCGCTAAAGCAAACATTAAAATCTTTACAAAGCGCTCAAATTCAAGTCATACAGAATGAACGGATGTCAGGGTTGGGCCACTTTGTGGCCGGGGTTGCCCACGAGATCAATAATCCTGTCAATTTTATTCATGGCAATTTGACACCAGCTAGGCAGTATGCTGATGACTTACTGGCGCTAGTGGGTCACTACCAAAAAATAAACTCGACGCTAACGAACGCCATTCAAATAGACTCTGAAGAACTTGAAGAGCTTGAAGAGCTTGAAGATCTGGATATAGAGTTTCTATCTAAAGATTTTCCTAGACTCCTTGATTCCATGAGAAGCGGTACAGAGCGCATTCGTGAAATTGTTAAATCACTGCGTAATTTCTCGCGCTTGGATGAAGCCGAAACAAAGCCGGTTGATATCCATGAGGGTATTGAGAATACCCTGCTGCTGCTGTCGAATCGGTTGAAAGCTCAGTCTGGAGAAACCGCTATTCGAGTTCTCAAGACCTATAGTCAGCTGCCAACAGTCGAATGCTTTGTTAGCCAGCTCAATCAAGTTTTTTGGCATTTGCTCAGCAATGCAATTGACGCAGTACGCTCACGTAACGCCCAGGAAACGTCAGGAATATACGAGAGCGACAATATCGCAACTATTCAGATTCGTACCGAAGTGAGCGATGAGAACTGGATTGCAATTTATATTGCCGATAACGGCCCTGGCATACCCCAAAACGTTCGCAATAAGATTTTCGACCCCTTCTATACGACTAAGCCTGTCGGCAAAGGCACAGGCTTAGGGCTATCGATTAGCCATCAGATCGTTGTAGAAAAGCACCACGGAGAATTACAGTGCCATTCGACCACAGATCAGGGCACCGAGTTCGTCATCAAATTACCTTGCAGACCTAGTAAAACCGCTTGTGCGAAACCAACCTTGGCTATCTTACAAACCGAATAGGACATCCCGTTAAAATTCAGTCACGACAATCTGTAGCGGATCTGTCGTCTACTGCAAATTTAGCGAACTGTTCTACCCTAGTCAGGTTCATGAAGGTAAGATTAGGGAAAAAGAGGAACAGGATGACTCACTACATTTGTGTTACCTGCGGTATGCAGTTCGCTGAAACCGCAAAGCCGCCAGAGCATTGCCCTATCTGTACAGACGAGCGGCAGTATGTAGGGCACGAGGGGCAGCAGTGGACAACACTATTTGACCTCCAAGCCAATCACCGCAATCGCATTGAGCAGCAAGAAACCCACCTATACGGCATTGGCACAGACCCCAAGTTTGCCATCGGTCAGCGGGCGTTGCTAATCTGCTCTGCCCAGGGAAATGTACTGTGGGACTGCATTAGCCTAGTCGATAACGAAACCGTGAGGGAGGTGAATGCGTTGGGAAAGCTGAGTGCGATCGCCATCTCTCACCCTCATTACTACGGCTGCGCCATTGAATGGGCGAGAGCCTTCAATGTAAAAGTCTATCTCCATGCAGCGGATCGCATGTGGATGATGCGACCCGACGCGAGCATAGAGTTTTGGCAAGGAGAGACGCTTCCACTCAACGATGAGATTACCCTGATTAAAGCAGGGGGCCATTTCGATGGCGGCACCGTTTGTCATTGGGCCGCTGGTACCGATGGCGCAGGCACTCTGTTAACGGGTGATGTCATTCAAGTGGTTGCTGACCGGCGCTGGGTGAGCTTTATGTACAGCTACCCAAACTATATTCCGCTCTCTGCGCACAAAGTTCAAAACATTGCAGCCGCTGTAGAACCCTACCGCTTTGATCGCCTTTACGGGGCTTGGTGGAGCGCGATCGTGTCATCCGACGCCAAAACAAGTGTCCGACGTTCAGCGGAACGATACATAAAAGCGATTGAGGGCAATCATCCATGACCCATAATCCATACAAGCGATAAATCTAACTACACCAAAATTCAGAACCCTCTCGAACTCAGGTTTTAAAGTTCAGCTAATCGCGCCAGTTCAGCAGTGTTTTGATTTGATGGGCGATTGTATTAGGCTCAAACGGCTTTAAAATCATTCCGGCGCCTAATCCCTTCAGCTTTTGGCGCTCTGTAGCAATGACTTGAGCTGTCAAAAAAATAGCTGGAATGTCTTGAGTTAAGGGCTGCATTTGCAGCTGACGAAATAGCGTAATGCCGTCCATTTCTGGCATCATCATGTCTAATAAAATAGCATCAGGCTGCTGATCTTGGGCAATGCTGAGCCCTTCAGCCCCCGAAGCCGCCGAAAACACCGTCCATCCGGCAGTTAGTTCTAGCGATGCTTTGATAATTAGGCGAATAGCTTCCTCATCATCAATTACCAAAATCCGTCGAGTCACCCGCCCACCTGTATAGCGCTAAACATTATCTCAAGCGTACAAGATGGCTGCATTAACCGCACTCAGCCGCTGGCCTGAAATGATCTTAGGCGATCGCCTAAGATCGAGTAAATAAAATCGCGTGAGCAGAAATCCTAACTCAGCGATCGCGGCTTGCTAGCCTTATTGGCCTTTGCTTTGGCCTCAAGTAAAGCCCTATCAGCCGCTCGATAAAGCCCTTGTAAATCTGTTGCATCATCGGGATAGGCGACAATACCTGCCGTTAAGCTGACCTCACAGGTTAGATCTGCAATCAGTGAGAGCGAGGCTTGTTGCCAACTGTGTAGAAAACCATGCAGCCGCTGAGCGCCTTGCGCCACACTCAGGCCATACAGTCCAATTACAAACTCTTCTCCTCCCCAGCGTCCGACGACTGCTTGATCGCTGAACGTTAAGCGTAGGAAATCGCCAAAGTGTTTGAGAATGCGATCGCCCAGCGCATGACCGTATTCCATATTAATCTGCTTAAACTGATTAAAATCTACCAACGCAAAACACAGCGTTTGCGCCTGCTGCTGTGCTTGATCTAGCATCTGAATCAGCTGCTGCGCTGATTTTTGCCGATTGGCAATGCCGGTAAGGCTATCGACATCAGCCCTTAGCCGCCGAGTGCGGGCGCGCTCTAGCCAGCTTAACACCCGTGCAACTAGCTCCGGAGCCACAATCGGCTTACGAATATAGTCATCGGCCCCAGCTGAAAAAACCTCCTGAATCGTATCGACATCGCTATAGCCTGACATAAAGACAATAGGTAAATCGTGCCAACGGGGTGCCTCTCGGATGCTTTGGCATAGATCAAGGCCGCTGATATTAGGCATTTTTACATCTAGTAAGACTAAATCAGGTGAAAACTCTTCTAAAACCTGCCAAAATTGACGCGCGTCGCTTAACAGCTGCACCTGAAAGCCCCAAGGCTGCAATAGACTTTGCAAGACGGCCAGCATTGCCAGATCATCGTCAACAATCAGCAGCTTGGCTGCCGCGACTTCATCTGTAGGTGCGATCGCATCGGGAGTTTTGGCGATCGGCATTAAGCCAGAGGCCACATCAGTTGTTGAGGTAGGCGATCGCGGCAACAGCCCCTGTGCTATCGTCTGCTGCACTTGAGCCATTGAAGCCTTTAATTGTTGAATATGCTGAGCGCTGAGATTGGCATGATTGCGCAGAATGCTTTCAACCTCTCGGCACTGGACGGTAACCGATTGGAATCCAAAGCTACCTAGCGATCCGGCTAGCGAGTGGGCTTCAGTGGAGATCTGTTGTTGAGTAGCTGCGTCCAGTGGTCCTGGGCTTAATTCGCCCAGCGCCGCGACAACAGTCGCAACCCGCTGACGATAGTTTTGGCTCACGCTCTGCCAAAGCGAGCTGAGATCTAGCGGGCTTTCTGGACTGCTTTCTGGTCTCCTTTCTAGGCTGCTTTCTGGGCTGCTTTCTGCTTCGCTTTTGAGTTCGCTTTTGAGTTCGTTTTGTGAGATGGATTTAAGCTGGCCCACATCTTCAGCTTCTAGCCGATATCCCAGTCCATAAACGGTGGCGATAATATCAGGCAGACCGGCCTTTTTAAGCTTTTGGCGCAGCCCCTTAATATGGGTGCGAACTGAGCCCACATTAGGAGAATCCTCAAATGGCCACACTTTATCTAACAAGCTATCGAGACTAAAAATACGATTAGGGTTACGCAAAAATAGCTCTAGCAGCGCGTACTCTTTGGGCGTGACGGTAATCGGCATCTGCCGACAGCTCACTCGACTGCTGCCGGGATCAAGGCACAGATCGCCCCACTGCAAAACCGGAGAAACAATGCCTTCAGATCGGCGCAGCAAGGCGCGAATACGGGCAAGCAGCTCTTCAAACCCAAAGGGCTTGGCGAGGTAATCGTCAGCGCCAGCATCGAGCCCAGCCACTTTATCGACGCTATGTTGACGAGCCGTTAGCAAAATAATCGGCGTGCGATCGCCTGTGTTTCTCAGGTATTTGCAAAGCTGCACACCGTCTAACTTAGGCAATGTCCAATCAAGCAAAATCAAGTCATAAGCAAAGGCTTCAGCCATGGCTTTGCCTTGCAGGCCATCAGTCGCTAAGTCTGTCACATAGTGGTGCTGCGTCAGTAACTGTTTAATGGCAATGGCTAAGGTCGGATCGTCTTCTACTAGCAAAAACTTCATGCAAACTTGTTTGGGTTCTCTACACGGTAGCCGTGATTTTGGTGACAGACTGGGCTACAACTCAACTCTTAGGCTATTATTGCAGCGCTCTTTCAAAATTCATAGATCCCAATTCATAGATCCCAATTCATAGATCCCAATTCATAGATCCCAATTCATAGATCCCAATCAATTCATCGCACTGCTCTGACAGGCAAATCTGAACAGGCAAATCTGAAGGCAAATTAAAAGAACAGTGTAGCGAATAAATATGAGGAACTTATGAGCGATCTTTTTTAGATCTTTATTCGGGTCATTTTCTACCGCTGTAGGGTTGCTTTTAGCTTTTGATCAAGTGTCTTCACAGGTTCCTCAAGTTTGACTGATAGGTTAGAGATGGGAAGAAAAGTATAGCGGTTTTGATAACGGTTTTTCTCTATACCCTTTAATTTATACTCTTCAACTGGGAGAATTAACCCTATGTACAACAGAATGTTAGTGGCGCTCGATGTTGCTAAGCCTGCGGTTTTTGAGACGGCGCTTTCAATGGCTGTAGCGACTCAGGCCAATATGCTATTGCTGCATGTTCTTTCTAACAATGATGTTAGTAGCCCAACGCCACCCGTCGCGATCGCTTGGGACTATGCCATGCCAATTGCTCAAAGCGCTTGGGAGCACTATGAAAAACGCTGGCAGCAATATGTTGACAGCGGTTTAGACACGCTGCGCAACTATACCGAACGTGCCGAAGCAGCCGGAATCGTAGCAGAGCACTTGCAAATTACGAACGAGCCGGGACGCGGCATTTGTCAAGTTGCCAGTACTTGGCAGGCTGATTTGATTGTGGTGGGCTCTCATCAGCGCAAAGGGTTGCAAGAGCTGCTCTTAGGCAGCGTCAGTAACTATGTTATGCACCATGCGCCTTGCTCAGTGATGGTGGTCTCTCTCAAGCATGATCCGCTCAGTTCCAGCTTGGATCATCAAGATCAAGAGTGTCAAAATAAATCCTTAGACAGTAAATCTTTGGACAGTTCTCTGCGGGCTGCATAGGGCCAGTACGAGGACTAAAGGCCATAACTAAAGGCCATAACCAAAGGCTATGGCCGAAGGCCGCCAATTACTGGGTGCCAAACATGCGATCGCCAGCATCGCGTAGTTCTGGCAAAATGTAGCCATGAGGGTTTAACTTGTCGTCGATAGCAGCCGTGATCACGGGTACATCAGGATGCTCAGCATGAAAGTTAGCAATGCCTTCGGGTGCGGCGAGTAAGCACACAAACTCAATAGACTGAGGTAGACTGAGGCTGAGTTTCTTTGAGCCGATGAACGGCGGCGATCGCTGAATTACCTGTTGCCATCATCGGATCTACAATCAACATCTCCCGCTTGTGCACATCGCTAGGCACTTTGAAGTAGTACTCGGCTGGGATTAGCGTTCCCGGATCGCGACATAGCCCAATGTGCCCCACTCTAGCAGACGGAATCAGCTTCAGCATTCCGTCTAAAATGCCTTGTCCGGCCCGCATAATTGAAATCAGTACGAGCTTTTTCCCAGCTAGCATCGGCGCATCCATCGGCGCAAAAGGTGTCTCTATCGAAACTTTTTTAATGGGTAAATCGCGGGTAACTTCATAGGCTAAGAGCATACTAATTTCTTCTAACAGCTGCCGAAATTTAGCGCTGCTAGTGTTCTTTTGCCGCATCAGCGTGAGCTTGTGTTGAATGAGGCGATGTTCAATGCAGGTGACAAAGTTGTTCATTAAAAGTCTTGTATAGGCTTATATTTTTGTTTTTTGGGCTGTTCTTTTCAAGCAAGTTTTTAGCTAAAAGATTGTCCCATCGCTCTGAATGCGGATCGGCGGTTCGCCTGTGGGCCTTAACCGTTAGGCAAGGCGGCGGCTAAGGCTCAAGTACTGCCTTCTAGCACTTTGATCAGCGGCAGATCTTCAGGTGATTGGTGCAGTAGATGCCGGATGCGATCGCCAATAAAATCCAGCATGACAATCGTCAAGGCGCGCCACTCTACCACAATTGGCGAACTAGGTAAATGCACCTCACGGGTAACCGCAGCCTGTTTGGACACGATCAGCTTCAAATCTACACACAGCCCGCCACACAGCCCGCCATTGCAATATTCGGCTAGCCCTGTTAAGGCGTTTAAATCGCTGACGGTAATGCCTGCGGTGGCTAAGGGCTCTACTAGCGAATAACTCAGCCACTGCGAAAGCTTATGAAAGGGTACTAAGTTATCTCCTAATTGAGTTTGAGGTAAGCTGGGATGAGGCCACACGTCACCAAGATTTGTACCAGCAATCTCTACTCGTCCCGGCTAAATTGAGCCAAATGTCTCTAATACATCGGTTAAAAGTTTGCCAGCGTTCAGTGTTAAATCAGCATTTTTCATCCAATCATCCAACAGATCGCTAGGTTCAGCGGGATTATTGCCAAAGCGTTGGCGCTGGGCTGCTAATGTTTTTCCCAATTGCTGCAAGAGAGTCAGCCGACCCGCTAGCCCAATCAAAGGGCTCTCACGCTTGACCTGAAACGCTTGAGCCAAATTGTCTAGCGTCAGTTGGTGAAGCTTAGTATTTTCTAAATCCAAAGAAGTATTTCCTAGATCCAAAGAAGTATTTCCTAGATCCAAAGAAGTATTTCCTAGATCCAAAGAAGTATTTCCTAGATCCAAAGAAGTATTTGTGAGTTTGGTAGAAGTATTTCCTGCTCTACAAAAAGTATTTCTTTGATCCAAAGAAGCGCTTTCTTGATATAGAGAAGTATCTGCGAGTTTGGCAGAATCTATCGGCGGGGTCTTGATGCAATAATTCTTTCTCGACTAAAAGGCGATACTATGTTTTTTAAAGTTTTTGCGCTATTCTCTCTAAAGCCTGGTGCCGGTCGAATTGCAGGCTGCTTTGCAGGATAGACAACCGCAAAAGGTTGGCCTTCTTTCGCGATCGTCAGCGGCATATCAGTTGCTTCAGTGGCTTGCAAAAGCTTCTGAAGGGCTTCTGGTAGATCGGTAATGGTTATCTGGATAACTTAATAACTTACTTCGCCAAACAAGAAACCGCTTACATCAAGTTTAGTTTTCTATCCTTATTTTAATCAAGCCACTCTTTTTTTGATGCCCAACCCACTGAAGCATCATGAGACATTAAGTGTGAACCTTTTTGACAATTAAGTAGCTGATGGAAAGTGAAAGGATGGCGATCGCCAGTCCAATTAAGCTCACGCCCGACACTTGCTTTAAGTCCAAAATAATAATCTTTCGTGCCACCGCCGTCAGCGAGGTGACAATTACTAGCTCTACCTGCACCGCATGGTTTTTTAAATAAGCCGTAATATTTTCTAAAATTTCTAGCGCGATCAGCACGCTGAGAAATAAGCCGAAAATATCTAGCAGCGTTGAGCCTAAGAAATCATATGGGGTTGAATCAAACAGGGCATCGGCCAAATATCTGGCGAGATCCACCACTATTACAATCACGACCATAACCATTGCAATTGAAAGCAGCTTAGAAACCCACCCTTCAAATCGCTTAAGGTTCTTTAAAAAACCTTCGTCGCTAAAGTGATACCGAAGAAATCTAACCAATCGATTGTTCACGCCTAACTCTACCGCTGCTTTAGTCCACCTAATACTACAGGGCTAATTTGCACGGAGCTAGCTTCGTAACCAACGTTTTCAGAATCGGACGGGGCCGCAAGCGGCGTCACGGCGGAAGCAGGCTGCACCATTTTCAAAAGCTGCGCTGCGGTTGTCGGCAAAGCTGTCGGCGCTTGCGGCCCAATCGGGCTAATTTGCACGGCGCAGGCTTTGAGTTCTGGCTCTAGCGAAATCGGACAGACCGCAGGGTGAGTCAAAGCGTTGACTTCAGCGTTGTCAGCCCACAGAAAGCCCCAGTGCATGGGCATGAAAACGGTGCCTCTAGCAATGTTTTGGGTGACCAAAATCGGCAGATGGACAAAGCCTCGGCGCGATCGCACCTCCACCCAATCGCCCGACTGCACCTGCATTCTTTGAGCATCGCGCGGATTAACTTCCAGCATTGGCTGCGGATACTTTTGGGTAATTTTTTCAATTCGCCCGGTGCGCGTTTGAGTATGCCAGTGCCCTAGCAACCGCCCCGTCGTCAGCACCATCGGAAAATCAGGATCGGGCGGCTCAGCGAGCCCCTGCATATGAAAAGCCGAAAACTTAGCGCGGCCATTGTCCGTCAAAAACTGATTATCGGTATATAGCCTTTTATCAAACTTAGTCGAAGCCGTCTCTGCCGTTTCGCGCATTGGCGCAGGCCACTGAATCGGCCCCACCGCCGCTAGTCGCTCATGGCTAAGGCCGCTCATATCGCACAGCCGATCGGCTGTTAGGCTCACAAACTCGTCATACACCGCCGCCGCATCCGGCCAGTCAAACTGCCGCTCAAAGCCCAACCGCCGACCGACCTCTGCAAAAATCTGCCAATCGGCCTTGGCCTGACCCACCGGGGCACGAAAAGCAGGGCTCAAGGTCACCACTCGCTCAGAGTTGGTCATCGTTCCCGACGCTTCTCCCCATTGGGCCGCTGGTAAAATCACATGAGCATAAGCCGCCGTTTCGGTCGGGTAGTAGGCATCTTGATATACCGTAAAGGGAGACTTGATCAAAGCCGCCTTCGTGCGCTCGATATCGGGCATACTCACCGCTGGATTAGTCGCGGCAATCCACATCACGCCCACCCGCTCTTGCTCTAGCGCCACCATCATGTCCCAGGCGGCAAGTCCCGGCTGCGGTGAAATGCTGCCTTCTGGAAGCTGCCAGATCTGCTCGACCACACGGCGGTGATCGGGGTTTTTGACCAGCCGATAGCCAGGTAAAATATGCGACAGCCCGCCAGCTTCACGACCGCCCATAGCGTTCGGCTGACCGGTGAGTGAAAAGGGGCCTGCGCCCGGACGGCCTAGTTGACCCGTCATCAGATGCAGGTTAATAATCGTGCGCACCTTAGCCGTGCCTTCGCTCGATTGATTGATGCCCATTGACCAGAGCGAAAGCACCCGGCTAGAAGCCGCCCACATCCGCGCGGCCTGCTCAATCGCCTCAGCCGAAATGCCGCAGATTTCAGCGACTTTTTCGGGAGGATAGTGAGCAATGACTTGGGCAAAATCAGTAAAGCCATCAGTGCAATAGTCAATAAAAACCGGATCGTGTTTGTTCCAGCGCAGCAGCAGGTGAGCGATGCCGTTGAGCAGAGCAATGTCACTACCCGGCTTGATTGCGAGGTGTAAGTCGGCGTCTTTAGCCGTGGCGGTGCGGCGCGGATCGACCACGATTAGCTTGACGGCTTTGTTTTTTTTGTGGTGCTTTTTTAAGCGATTGAAAACAATCGGATGGCACTCGGCGGTGTTGGTGCCAATTAAAAAGGCGCAGTCAGTGGTTTCGAGATCGTCGTAGCAGCAGGGCGGGCCGTCGGAGCCGAAGCTTTGGCTGTAACCGGCGACAGCCGATGACATGCACAGGCGCGAGTTAGCATCAAAGTTGTTGGTGCCAATGCAGCCTTTGATCAGCTTTTGGGCGGCGTAATAGTCTTCGGTTTGAAATTGGCCAGACCCGTACATACAAATTGAGTCGGGGCCAAGCCGATCAATCGAGGCTTGAATTTCGGTGGTGATACGGCTAAAGGCAGCTTCCCAGGTGACCGCTTGAAAGGGCTGGTCGAGCGATTCGCGCATCATCGGCACTTTCAGCCGGTCTTTGTTGAGTGATTCTCCAACTGATGCCCCTTTGATGCACACTTGGCCTTTGCTAGAAGGGTGGGCCTTGTCGCCCACCGCCTGCCAAATGGGCCTGCCTTGACTATCTCGGGTAATGGTTCGCCCTTTGCGGGCCGGGGGAAATACCTCTAAACCGCAGCCAACGCCACAGTAAGGACAAAGTGTCTTGGTTGAAAGTGGAGCCGATCGGGACATTTCAAACCCTCCGTAAAGAAGCAGAAAGGGGACGTTAATCGTCCCCTCCGAATGAGTCGTTTTGAAGAGACTGCTTAAGCAAACATCACAGTATCTAAGTGCTGACTAGGGCATCTGTTCATAGCTAACAAAAGCGGGCTCACTGACCGTTTCTAGCGGGATACTTTCATCGGCATGAACATCGGCAAACGATCCCTTGGGCTCTTCCAAGAAGAAGGCACAGAGGAAGGCGACTACCAAGCCCGCAACGCCTAGCACCTGGAAGAAGATGGCGTTTGCTTGAGCTGTTCCCGCTGCCACCAGCGCCGGATCTACGCCGTCGCCCGCAGGCACCAGCGCCTGAGTTACCAGTAGCAAAATCGTCAGGTAGGCAACTGCACCCACGTTGCCGTAGGCACCCACGTTACCGGCAACCTGCCCGGTAATGCGCTTTTTGACCAATGGAACCATGGCAAAGGTAGCGCCTTCTGCGGCCTGTACAAAGAAGGAAGCTGCCATCGTTAGCAGGATGGCAGCCGGTAGCCACCAGCCACTGCTGACTTGGCTCAAGAGCAAGTAGCCAATGCCCATGCCGCCCAGCAGAATGGTCAGCGTCCACTTCCGGCTGCCCACTCTGTCGGAAATGATGCCGCCGCCCGGACGGGCAACTAGGTTCATAAAGGCAAAGGTCGAAGCGATAATACCCGCGATCGCAGGTGTCAACGCAAAGGTGCCTTGAAAGAAGGCGGGCAGAATTGTAACAACAGCTAGCTCTGAACCAAAGTTGACAATATAAGTCAGCTCTAGCAGCGCCACCTGCTTAAATCGATAGCGGTCTTCAGCCGGGTAGGTCTTTCGTCCGGCCAGCAAATCTTTGTTAACAGTCCAGCAGTTGTAAGACTGGAAAGCATAGAGGCCCAGCAGCGCAATCATGGCAATCACCATTGCCGAGGGCGAAAGGAATTTAACCTTCTGCAAGCGCCATGCCAATACCATCAGAATGGCGGTGAGCGGAATGTTCATTACCATCAAGAACCAGAAGTCGCGCACAGTGGTAACTTCAATACCGCGAGCACTCTTGGGACGGCGATAGACTTTGCCAGGGGGCGTATCGGTCACGTTGAAGTAGTAGAACACGCCGTAAAGGGCGGCGACAATACCAGATCCTGCGATCGCAGCTCTCCAGTTCAAAACCTCGCTATCGAAAGCAATACCCAGCACGTCGAAGGTTTGAGGCTCACCAAAGCTAAAGGAACCCGGCAAAAAGCTCAGCGCCATCGCAAAAAGCACCATTGTAAAGGCCGAGAAGGCAGATCCAAAGTTACCCCAGCCGCCGTAGATACCTTCAGCGGTGCCCACTTCTTTGGGCGGAAACCACTCTGCCGTCATCCGAATGCCGATCACAAAGCCCGCCCCGACAATACCCATTAGCAAACGACCTAAGATCAGCTGATTAAAGCTCGTTGCCGTTGCAAAAATTAAGCAGGGAATCGCCGCATACATCAGTAGCAGTGAGTAAGTCCGCCGAGGGCCGTACTTGTCAAGCAACATGCCAATGATGATCCGAGCAGGCACCGTCAGGGCCACATTACAGAGGCCAATGGTACCGGCTTGAGCAGGCGTTAAGCCAAACTCTTGAACAATCGTCGTGGCAAACGGTGGGAAGTTAAACCAAACGACAAACGATAAAAAGAAAGCAAACCAAGTCAGGTGAAGGATTTTATACCTCCCCTGAGTTGGCTTGGTAAATAGATCTCCAATCATTTTGCGCTATGCTCCTAAGTATGTATATGTTTTGATTTCACATCTGCCGTTATTGGGCTTACTCGAAATCAATTCTGTTTTTCCAAAAGCCTGAAGGTTGCCGCCTTCGGGTTTCTTCTTGGGTGGCCCAGACGCCCTGATCGAGATAAATCCAAAATTAAGTTCAAAGATTAAGTTCAGAGATTAATTTCAGAGATAAATCAGATCAGCCGCTAGGCCAGGCAGTGATAGCTGCCAAAGGTGTCAATCGATATCGATCGCCGCTTACTTCGCAACTGCACCAAACTTTTCTTGCAGTAGGCCAGCAACGACCTCCTCCAAATCCTCACAGGGCACGGCCTTCATCACCCGCTCTCCGAGTTGAGCATGTTTGCCCACCTTGCCGCCCATGTAGATATCTACTGCTGGCACCGCTTTACCATCCTTACGGCCTTTGGTGCCCAAAAAGCCAATATCGGCAACCTGTGGCTGACCGCAGGAATTCGGACAGCCCGTCCAATGCATTCGCACTGGCTCAGTGACGCTTAGCCGTGAATCGAGCTTTTCAGCCAGGGCTTGGGCCTGCTGCTTGGTTTCAACCAAAGCAAAGTTACAGAACCGCGATCCGGTGCAAGAAACCAAGCGGCGTACTAGTGGCGAAGGCTCAATCGAGAACTTTTGCACGGGTGGCTCTTGTAAAAAAGCCTCTAGGCGAGAGTCGGGAATATTCGGAATAATCAGGTTCTGCTCGACGGTGAGACGAATTTCGCCGTTGCCGTACACTTCTGCAAGTCGGGCAAACTCGAACATGTCTTCGGCGTAGAAGTGACCGACCGGAACATGCAAACCTGCGTAGTTAAGTCCGGGCTGCTTTTGGGGATGAATGCCTAAGTGATCGCTTTTAGTTTCGTCGGTAATGGCATCTTCTGGGGCAGCAGGGGCCAGAGGCTTGCCCATTTCAGCTTCTACAGCAGCGCGAAATGCCGGTAGCCCCATGGCATCAATCAGCCACATCAGCCGAGTTTTTTGACGGTTGCCGCGTGCGCCTTGATCGCGAAACACGCTCAAAATCGCCCGACAAATATCTACTACGGTGTCATCAGCAGGCACCCAAGCATCGAGTCCAATCGCTGAGTCACAGCGAATTGCCGAGAAAAAGCCGCCGACTAACACGTTAAAGCCGATCTGCGAACCTTCGATGCCGTCTTTAAAAGCCGGGATAAAGGCAATATCGTTAATTTCTGAATGGATCGAATCTTCTCGACTGCCTTCGATGGCGATGTTGAACTTACGGGGCAGGTTGGTAAATTCATAATTGCCCTGATCGTTGTTGGTGATCATGTCTTGAACTTTGCGCACGAGCCCCTGGGTATCGATCAGCTCATTGGCGGCAATACCAGCAACAGGTGATCCGGTAATGTTGCGCACATTGTCCATGCCGGACTGAATGGATGTGATCCCGGCTTGCTTAAAGCGCTCAAAAATACTGGGCATGTCTTCTAGCCGGACGCCGCGCAACTGTAAGTTTTGGCGAGTGGTAATATCGGCGCAGCCATCGTCGCCGTAGCACTGCACAATTTCAGCTAGCACCCGCATTTTGTGGCTCGATAAAATGCCGTTGGGCATCCGCAGCCGCAGCATAAATTTGCCGGGAGTAATGTCTCGGTAAAAAATTCCGAGCCACTTCAGTCTGCCGGTTAGGTCAGTTTTATCGACGGCTTCCCAGCCCATTTCAGCAAACTGAAGGAGTTCGTCTTTGACGGCTAGCCCGTCTTTTTCATCTTTGTATTTTTCAAACTTATTCTTCTTTTCCACCTTTTCTATGACGTTTTCCATGGCGTTTTCTATGGCGTTTGGTGAGGTAACCATGTCGCATCCAAATGTAGTAGGGTCATCGCTGCTGTGGCTAAGAAGAAAAGGGTAGATGCGCGTTTTTCAACTCTCTGAAATCTCTACAAATCCTTGAAAGTATAAGGGCTTGAAGCTAAACAGAGTACATGCAAACCCACATCTACCGACCACGCTTATAAGGAACCGTTTTAGGGTTTTTGTCTAACTCATTCCGGTTGAGTTGAACACAACATATGGAAGATTTACCTAGCAGTTTGTATTTCTTGCTACTGTTTTCTGGTTAGCAGGATATCCGTGTGCGATTTTTGCATAGGAGAAATGCAGAGATTGCAAAGATTGTTTTGGCAGAAGAAAAAGGACGGGGGAAAAGAGATTTAAGATGCCTGTAAGGATTCTGAGTTTGAGCGGGCGGCAGTGCCAACGCGACTGGAGTCAGCGGCAAGGGCAGTGAAAGCCCACATTACCGAGTAAGAAATGGATCGAGAAGAAATGGATCAAGACATGGATCAGGCGATCGCGCAACTCACCCAAGGCGACTTTCACTGTAAGTGGGACGGCGTTAAGCAGTTTTCTAAGCAGTTTACGCAGTGGGGCGATCGCCCGATCCCTGCTTTAATCGCGGCTCTAGAGCGCTACACCGAAGCCGAAAATACCGAAAACCAGTGGTTTTTAATTCGCGCCCTCAGCCAATATGACCAGCCTGTGGTGGTCGAGGCGTTAGCCCATACGCTGATCACCACACCCGCTGAAGATATTCAGCTAGAGGCAATTAAAGCGCTGACTCACCTCAGCAATAGCGCGATCGCGACACTGGCTCATTTGCTTGAACCTGATCAGCCGCTAGAGCGTCAAATCCTCGCGGCTAGTGCCCTAGCTAAAATTCGCACAGGGGCTACGGTTGCGCCTCTAATGAGCGTGGCTGCTGCGGCTGATGAGCGGCTGCGATCCGTGGCAATAGAAGCGTTGGGCAGTTTTCACGATCCTCGGATTACGCCTGTTTTGCTCCAGGCTTTGGAAGATACGACACCAATTTGCATTGAAGCCATTCGCACGCTGGGCCGACGGCAGGATTTACTCACCGCCGTTGATTTAATTGGCCCGCTGCAAGGCTGTTTGCACCATGCCGATGCCGCTGTTGCTCAAGCTAGCGCCGTGGCCTTAGGGCGGTTGGGGTCTGAACCGGCAGCGATCGCTCTAGGCAAAGCCCTCACTGAACCACTACCAGCGGCAGTTAAAGTCGCGGTGGCTAGAGCTTTGGGCTGGATCGATATGCCAATTGCCACGGCGATGCTTTCGCAGGCTTTTGACACGGCCATGCCAGTTGTAATGCCCATTGTGAAGCAAGAGATTGCGCGATCGCTGGGCCAAACGCGCTCTGCTTCGCTCAAAGCCCAGGCGGCCCAGCCGTTAATTGCATGGCTGCAAAGCCTGAGCGCTGAGCGTTTCATGGTGGCTAAAACAGCCCCTGAGAGTGATACCTTGGGCCTTAAGCAAGCAGCCATTTCGGCAGTTGCTCGGCTCGGTGAACTAGCTGCCGTCGAGAGCTTGATTCCGCTACTAGGCGATGATGACGCCAGAATTAGGATGAATGCCCTGAGCGCGCTCAAGCAAATTGATCCGCGATCAGCCCGCGATAAAGTGCTGGCATATCTAGATCAAAGTAGCAATGGCACCGCCTTCTACAGGAATCGCAGCGGCCAAAACCCAGACAATGCGGATGATGCCGTCAGGTTTTTACAAGCGCAGATTGCGACTAGCTTAGAAGCTTGGTGATACCGTAGCGATACGTACAAAATCAATCTCTGTGGCGCTTTACATTAGCGGTGCAGACGTTTCGTGCGGTTGCTTTTAAGACTTCTTTTGATAATTTTTCTGTGGTGTTTTTCTATGCGCCTAGAACAGTTGCAGGCTTTTTTAGCGGTTGCCGAAACCGGCAGTTTTCAAGCAGCAGCTCGTCAGTGCGGAGTTACCCAGTCCACCATCAGCCGCCAAGTTCGCGCCGTCGAAGATGAGTTGGGATCAGCGGTGTTTCACCGCACCGCACAAGCCAAGCTGACGTTGGCAGGCAACATTCTCATGCCCAAAGCCCTGCGCATTTGTAAAGAGTGGGATAATGCGCAGCGAGATATTAGTGATTTAGTCAATGGCAAGCAAACGGAGCTGTGCATTTCAGGCATTCACTCGGTGTGCGCTTACCTGCTGCCGCCTGTGGTCACTCAGTTTTGCAGCGCTTACCCGGATGTGCAGCTGCGGGTGACGGCGCTAGGCAGCGATCGCTCCCTCAAAGTGCTGCGCGATGGCCTCGTAGATGTTTCGATTGTGATGCACAACCCGCTGCTGACTAGCAACCAAGAAATGGTGGTAATGCCGCTGTACGAAGAGCCGGTAGAAGTGATGATGGCCGCTGACCATCCACTGACGAAGTATGAAAAGGTGCCTTGGGCGGAAATCGCGCGCTACCCCCAAGTTGTGTTTAAAGACGGTTACGGAATGCAGCGGATTGTCCAAAGCCAATTTCGGGAGCAGGGCGCAGACTTCAAAGTGGCGATCGAACTTAATACGCTCGATGCCTTTCGAGGCGTGGTGCGTCAGGGTAATATGGTGGCTTTGTTGCCCCGCTCAGCGCTAGCCGAAAGCCGTCGGGACCTAGCGTTAGCCGTGCGATCTATGAGTGAACCTACGCTGCTGCGAAAAGTGGTGATGGTGACCACGCATGATCGGCTGCTGATTCCGCCCATTCGACAGTTTTGCGATATGGTCCGCCAGCATACGAAAGATTATTTTGATCAAATCAACAATTTGACTCAGTTACCTGCCGCGAGCTAGCGCAGCGATGACGGGATTGATGTTTATTCCTTAGACAGAGCGACCGGCCCCATGAGCAATCCTCTAGATGATCCCTTGGTTTTACAGTTTCGAGACTTGGTAAAAAAAGTCGGCAGCGGCACTCACACCGCTGAGTCGCTAAGCCGCGAAGAAGCCCAAACAGCCACTCGGCTGATGCTGAGCGAAGCCGCTACCCCGGCGCAAATCGGCGCGTTTATGATTGCGCAGCGCATTAAGCGGCCCACGCCGAGTGAACTGGCCGGAATGCTTGATGCCTATGACGATCTAGGCCCGCAAATCGGGGAAATTGATGGCCCTTACCCAGTGACAGTTTTTTGTAATCCCTATGATGGGCGATCGCGCACCGCGCCTATTACCCCTTTAACTGCGCTGATTTTAGCGGCGGCTGAAGCCCCAGCGCTGATTCCGGGCAGTGGCCGAATGCCCACTAAAATGGGACTGCCCACCGTCGAAATTTTTCAAGGGCTAGGGCTCAACTGGTCGGCGTTAGGGCTTGATCAGCTTCAGCAAGTGCTGGCGCAAACCTATTTGGGATTTGCCTATCAGCCGGTGCTGTTTCCTCAAGCAGAAGCGATGGTGCCCTACCGCGCCCAAATTGGCAAGCGGCCGACACTAGCAACGGTTGAAATTATGTGGTCGCCCTATACCGGGCGCAGCAATTTGGTCAGCGGCTATGTGCATCCGCCGACTGAAGGGCGCACTCAAGCGGCGTTTACTCAGCGGGGTACGGCGTTTTTTACGACGGTTAAGGGCTTGGAAGGCAGTTGCGATATTGCCCGCGATCGCACGGGTATTATTTGTCTTAACCAAGTCGTTGCCGGCCAATTAGAAACTGAACGGCTGTTGCTGCACCCTCGTGATTACGGCTTTAATGGCCCAGATCCAGCGCTGACTACACTCGCAGATCTGCTCAGCGATTATCAGACAGCACTTACTGGTCAAACCAATGAAATGAGTCGCTCAGCCGTTTGGAACAGCGGCTTTTATCTCTGGCGGGTGGGCCGAGTCGAAAGTCTCGAAGCTGGATTTGTGCTCGCTCAGCGCTTGATCGAAACCGGCGCAGTTAAAGACAAGCTGTATGAGGTAAAAGCAGCCATTGAGGCAGTGAGTAGTTAGCGCCCTGACTGAGAGATCGATTTCAGTAATCTAAAAAAATAATGAACCGCACGGGAATATCACCGGCTGCTAGGACTTCGGCCATAGCGATCGCGCCTTTCATCTCAGCCATCACCCGAGGACTGTGATCTTTGTATACCTTAGATACATTCTTCACCCCCGCTTTAAATTCTGCCAAGTTAAAGCAGGTCTTGATCCAGTAGGCAACGCCTTTGAGCCTAGAGCAAGCGCCTTCGCTACAGTCGGCAGGCAAGGGCGGAAAATCTTCGGCGCTGCGGGGCCGGGGCGATAGGCTAGGATTACCCCATAGCAAGGGCTGGTTAATTTGCTCATCTTCGATAGTGGGCAGTTCAGAGAG
Source organism: uncultured cyanobacterium (assembly GCA_963740915.1). Lineage (GTDB taxonomy): Bacteria > Cyanobacteriota > Cyanobacteriia > Phormidesmidales > Phormidesmidaceae > Phormidesmis. The sequence continues at coordinate 143,351 of CAVUFV010000014.1, read as the reverse complement.
CGATCGCCACCGCGAACCATCATAGGCCTCTAGAATAATCGTTCGATGTGTTGACATAGCCAGTTTCCTATAAGCTAGTCGCTCATTAAGCGATCCTTTCATTGTAGCGACGGCTTACACCCTTGCTTAATGACCTATTGATTCCGACAGAAAAAGCAACGTGACGAGCACCGTAAACTGCGATCTGCGCGTATTTGTCTATGGCACACTCAAACCGGGAGGGCGCTACCACCAGCCCTGCTGCGGCAACGCCTTGACAGCCGCGATTCCTGCCGTGGTCAAAGGAGACCTATACGATTTCCCCCGGCGAGGCTATCCGGCGATGACCGTTGGGGAAGGTTGGGTAAAGGGTTATTTGCTGATTTTTGAGCAAAGCGCTGAAATTTGCGCTGAGGTTTTGCGCCGATTGGATCGCTTAGAAGGATACTGGGCCGAACGATCAGAGGCTGATAATGAATATTTGCGGCGCTGGGTAGAAGTTTTTACGCCCAACTATGAGCCTTTGGGCGAGAGCTGGGTGTATATGATGCGACGCGAGCAGGTGCGGTTACAAGGAGGCCGCTATCTTGCGGATGGGGTTTGGCCCAACAGCAAGAATATTAACGGGTAGGATGGTAGCTAAGAGCTGTTCGGGTAATGAGTATTTGTGATTGAGCCAGGAATTGAGCCAGAAATTAAGCAGATTTTAGATCAAGCGCTGTTAGGCGAAGATATTTCGCTCGCGGCAGGGGTGCGGCTGTTGCAGGCAGAAACGGAATGTGATCGCGAAGCCATTCGCCAAGCTGCCGATACCTTGCGCCTGCGCCAAGTCGGTGACACGGTTTCCTATGTGCTCAATCGCAATATTAACTACACCAACATCTGTGAGCAGCACTGTAGCTTCTGTGCCTTTCGCCGAGACGCAGATCAAGCCGGTGCCTACTGGGTCGATTGGAGCGGCATTTTAGAAAAAGCAATAGAAGCTGTCGCCTTGGGGGCAACTGAGGTCTGTATGCAGGGCGGGCTCAATCCTGAGGCCAAAATCAATGGCACCTCACTGGCCTACTACTGCAAGCTCGTTGAAACGATTAAAGCCGCTTCACCGGATCTCCATGTCCATGCCTTTTCGCCCCAAGAAATTCAGTTTATTGCCCGTGAAGACCATCTTGGCCTCGAAAAAGTGCTGCAAGCTTTGAAGGCCGCTGGCGTTGACTCGCTGCCGGGAACCGCCGCCGAAGTCCTAGATGACAGCGTTCGCAAAATTCTCTGCCCCGAAAAAACCACCGCTGCCGAGTGGCTAGAAATTGTTGGGCTCGCTCACAAAGTAGGTTTGCCGACGACTAGCACAATGCTCTCTGGCCATATTGAAACCATTGAGCAACAGATGCTGCATTTGGATTTGTTGCGGCAGTTGCAGAGGCGATCGCACGCAGCAGGCTACAGAGGCATTACCGAATTCATTTTGCTGCCCTTCGTCGGTCAAGAAGCCCCCAAACCACTCCGGCGCCGAGTCGGTCGCGATCAGCCCATCCTGGCCGATGCTCTATTATTAACTGCCGTCGCCAGAATTTTCTTGGGCAACTGGATTGTCAATCATCAGCCGAGCTGGGTAAAGCTGGGTCTTGCAGGCGCTACCGAAGCGCTGCGGTGGGGCTGCAACGATATTGGTGGCATTTTAATGGAAGAGCACATTACCTCGATGGCAGGCGCGATGGGTGGAACCTGTCAGAGTGAGGCGGATTTGATCAAGGCTATTGCCTCACTCAATCGCCCAGCCAGGCAACGGGACACGCTGTATGGCACAATTTCCGCTAAAATCAATAGCGCCCACAGCCATCACCTGCGCACCGCAATAGCCTAATCTCAGCCGCTAGCCTGATGAGGCCGAACGTGAGAAGCTATAGCTTGCAGGTTGGCCTTAGCGACAATGAGGCTGTTTTGTAATGAGTGGGCCCAGGACTTTTTCTTTATGACTAGCGCGCTGCCAAACTCTCAGAATGTTCATCGGAATCATCTCACCTCGTTAAACGGCTCGAATCACAGTTTGAATCACAGTTTGAATCACAGCTCCAATTTCAGGGCTGATCTGATCCACGAGCGCCCTAATCTGGATCTAGCAACGCTCAATCAAACCTTTGATCGGGCCAAGGCGAGTGAGCTAATTGAGTGGGGCTACCAAACCTTCGGTGAAAGGCTAGTGATGAGTACTAGCTTTGGTATTCAGTCGGCCGTGATGCTTCAGCTTGTAACCAGCGTAATTCCTGACATCTCGATTATTTGGGTCGATACCGGCTATTTGCCTGCCGAAACCTATCGATTTGCTGACGCCCTTAGCCAACGGCTCTCGCTCAATCTTCAGGTGTATCAGTCGCCGATGACGCCTGCCCGAATGGAAGCGCTGTATGGCAAGCTTTGGGAAGTTGGTACGGTAGAAGCCTTTAATCAGTACGATCAGTTGCGCAAGGTGGAGCCGATGCAGCGGGCGCTGAAAGAACTGGGGGCAATGGCCTGGCTCACCGGCCTACGCGCCGACCAAACCAACCATCGCAAAAGCCTCAATCGCATTGGCACACAGGGCGAATTCTATAAGCTACTGCCGATTTTGCACTGGCATTCAAAAGACGTTTACGACTATCTCAAAGCTCACGATTTGCCCTACCATCCGCTGTGGGAGCAAGGCTATGTCAGTGTGGGCGACTGGCACTCTAGTAGACCGCTCAGCGCCGATGATACTGACGAGCGCGCCACTCGCTTTAATGGCCTCAAGCAAGAGTGCGGCATTCACATTCCTCAAACGCCCGAAGAAGCGGAAAGTTTAAACTCTAGTTCGCTGTAAGCTTTGCGAGGTAGGCATATATGATAGATGACCTAAATCTTGATGCCCCAAATTCTTTAGCCACCTTTGAGCCAAATTCTAACTTGGCTGAGATTGCGACAAAGTTTGTTGCAAAAGGCGTTGTTCAAGCGATTGTGCCTTTGGGCAATGGCAACATTAACAGCACGTTTTTAGTAACGACAGCCGCCCAAACAACTGCCCAAACAAACGCCAAAACAACAACCGAACGCTTTGTTCTTCAGCGCATTAACACGCAAGTATTTCGTCAGCCGGAGCGCGTGATTCAAAATATGAGAGTGCTGAGCGATCATTTGCGGAATTGCCCTTCTCAGCCTCTGCGCCGATGGGAGATTCCAGAAATTTTACTCACCGATCAAAATCAGAGCTATTGGATTGATGAGGCCGGTGAGTATTGGCGCGCCATTAGCTTTATTGAACGTGCTCATGTGCTGGAGACGGTAGAAAATGTTGCTCATGCGCAAGAAATTGGCTATGGCTTAGCGATGTTTCACAGCCTGATTAGCACCTTGCCTGCTGATAGGTTGACTGATACGCTGGAAGGCTTTCATATTACGCCGACTTATTTAGCGGAGTATGAGCAAGTTCGAGAAGCGCGATCGCTCCCGTCTGAACTCAGCGGTGAACAATCCGAGCAAGTTAGTTATTGTCTGACATTTGTTGAAGATCGTAAAGAGTGGGCGCATGTGCTGGAGCGGGCTAAAGCGGCGGGGCATCTCAAGCTGCGCCCGATTCACGGCGATCCCAAAGTCAATAACATCATGCTGGCAGACAACGGCCAAGCGGTGAGCCTCATAGATCTCGATACGCTCAAGCCGGGGCTAGTGCACTACGACATTGGCGACTGCTTGCGCTCCGGCTGCAATCCGCTCGGTGAAGAAACTGAAGATTGGCAAAATGTTGTTTTTGACACGGCTTTAGCCGAAGCGATGCTCAAAGGCTACTTGTCACTAGCCAAAGACTTTTTAACCGAACAAGATTATGACTACCTGTACGATGCGATTCGGCTAATTACCTTTGAGCTAGGGCTAAGATTTTTGACTGACTATTTGGCCGGTAACGTGTACTTTAAAGTGAAGCATCCGACCCATAATCTCATGCGGGCTCTGGTACAGTTCAAGCTTACCGAAAGCATTGAGCAGCAGGCCGATACTTTAAAAAAGATGATTCAAGCGCTGAAATAATGCCGCCTATTTCCTTTGAATTGAAACCTTTTGAGGCTAATGAAAATACCCAAAACTTGGCTATTACCGGCACGGTTACAAGCGCCGGGGGCAGTCTTTCTTTTAGCTATACGTTAGCAGGTGATCTAGCAACAGTAGCTATTCCATCATTCGATCTTAATTCGAGTCCAGTCCCTGCCCGCCAAGATCGGCTTTGGGAAAAGACCTGTTTTGAATTTTTTCTCACAGCGGGCCCACAGCATTCTAAAGCCGACCCCTACTGGGAGTTCAATCTATCACCAGCAGGCCACTGGAACGTATTTGCGATCGCCAGCTATCGTCAAGGTCTACGCCTAGAGCCCGCTTTTTCATCGCTACCTTTTACCGTCCAAACGTCTCCTCACAAGCTTCATCTGGAGGTATCAGTGGATATTAGCGATCTAGTCAATCCGTTGCAGCCGCTGAGGCTAGGAGTGAGTGCGGTGACGGTGAGTGCGACTGGGCAAGAGAGTTTTTGGGCATTGGCACACCCTGGCGTTGAGGCCGACTTTCACCATCCGGATGGCTTTGCGATCGCGCTGTAGCCTAGAAAGGCTGTGGTAGGGTTTATGTAGCTTCCCTATAATTTTTTATCTAGCCTTTAAAATAGGATTCTACTCCGCCATGACAGCCCCTTACTCCGGTCAATCCAAAGCCAAAACGATATTTTTGCTCGTCTCCATGGTGGGTTGGCTGATCGTCGGCGCAGCCTTGATTTATCTCATGCCCGCAGCGGCTCATACCTTTCGTCCCTCGACGCTGACCGAGACGTGGATGCAAACCCTTGCCCGCAGCGGCTACAACCCACTCATGGCAGTTATTGGGGGCGGGGCCGCCTTTGTGCTCACCGTCATAGGCAATGCGCTGTGGTATCAAAAGTTTGAAGGCAAAGCGTGAGGCGATGAGAATAATCGGGCTGTTGGGCGGCATGAGCTGGGAGTCTACAACTGAGTATTATCGACTGCTCAACGAGGCGGTCAGAGCCGAATTAGGTGGGCTGCACTCGGCCAAAATTTTGATGTATTCAGTCGATTTTGAAGAGTTGGTGGCGCTCAAGCATCAGGAAGATTGGCAGGCAATTGGGCAGCTACTTGCAACTGCTGCCCGTCAGCTAGAGCAATCAGGCGCTGAGTGCATAGTGCTAGCGACAAACACGATGCACAAAGTCGCTGAGGTGATTTCTGGCGCTACGCAAATTCCGCTGATTCACATTGCCGATGCGATCGCTGAGGCGATCAATCAAGCAGGCTTTAGCCAAGTTGGACTGCTGGGCACTCGCTTCACGATGGAAGAATCTTTTTATAAAGATCGGCTGATTCGTCATGGGTTAACGGTGCAAGTGCCTGAGTGCGAGGATCGGGACTTTGTTCATGATGTTATTTACGGTGAACTGTGTTTGGGTGATATTCGGGTGGCGTCGTGCGATCGCTTCCACCAAATCATCGACAACTTGATCGACTCAGGCGCTGAAGCCGTGATTTTAGGCTGCACAGAAATCAGCCTACTGGTCAAACCCACCGACAGCGCAGTCCCTCTTTTTGACACCACCGAAATCCATGCAAAAGCCGCCGTCGCTTGGGCTTTAGACACTAAAGTTAGCAAAGTTTTGTGATGTCGTTCAGGGAGTTTTAATGAAGCTCGATTACGGTTTTACCAAATATGACACTCAGGGATCGACAATTATCTTTTCCTGGAAATCAATATTGGACTATGACCCAAGTTCACATTCGCTAGATCTTGCAGTTGGAGATCATTACGCGATTTATAAATCTGATGGCGGCAAATATTTTTTACACTGCTATCACCGCATTCAAAGAAATATGCTGGGTGAAGTTGAGGACGGGCAACAATACATACAGCCCCTCACTGATGAAGACGTATGTGTCTATGCTCTGTTACACAACAACATTAGGCTAGTAGAGAGCGAAGGACTACAAGAGAGATATCGTCAAATATTGGAAAAAATTATTTCATTTGCTCCTGGTGAAGATGTTGAAGTGATTCGTTCAAAGAAAGATATTTACCTTGATTTGAAAAATATAGCTCGTCAAGCTGAAACCAGGGGTATCCAATTTGGAGAGGATATTAAAAATGATTTGAGTGAGCTTCAATTATGCTTGGGTGTCGGTGCTTATAGATCAGCTTTGGCAATAGGAGGAAGGCTGCTTGAAATTTCGCTTAAACTGTTCTGTCTTAACAATCAGATTGATTTTTCTGACAATTGGATGGTTGGACAATTGATTGATAAGATTACGCAATCAGGTCAGTATCTTGATGCAAGTCTGAAAAGTGTGTGGCAAATTATCAATCAGCAAAGAATCGTCGGAGTTCACGCTAAATCAAAAGCACCTATTCCAAGCAAGGAGCAAGCATTTATGGTCAGTTTTGCAGTAATAGACACATTGAAAAAAGTCTTAAAATGTTAGTCAAAGTAGCGCAGGCTAACATAGTCCCTGAGGCCGACGAGGTCAACAAGGAAGTCTAAAATCTTTTGCCTAACTTAGTCTTAGGGCTTTTATAGGCAATCGAAATCGGTCTGAAGTTGAGTGGGACAAGCAAGTTTGAAACCTCACCATCAGATTTATCTAGCGTTCGTGAAATGGAATGAACCGATTGATGGCTCATTCCAGAGGTTTTGCAGGAAAGAGAAATGGGTTCACAACAGAGCTGTCTATCGCATCGTGAGAGGGTTGTTTACCCCGCACCAATTTGTTGTTCATGTTTTTGTTCAATCCCCAATAGCTTAACGAGTGGTGATTTGCTGCGTCTTAAAGCAGCTAAATACTTCTCTTCATCATAGGGTGTTTGATCTTGCCAACAACGCCAGAGAATCCGGCCCCACTTGTAGGCGAGAGCGCGAATCGCTTTCTGATGACTTTTCCCTGCTTGCTTTTGCTGCTCATAGAAAGCCTGAGACCAGGGCGAGAAGCGCCGAGCCTGATTGACCCATTCGACAAACGTTTGCCGCAAAAAGATCGGGCAAGACCATCTCCAGTGAACCCAACGTTTCTTGCCACTCTCTTCTTTCACCGGTGCAATGCCGACATAGCTCATAAAAGCCTGGGCCGAAGTAAACCGGCTGCGGTCGGCCCCAAAGGCAACCAGCAGGCGGGGTGCTAGATGTGGCCCAGCACCGGGCAAATTGGCAAAGAGTTCAGCATCGGGCAGCGCGCCAAAAAGCTCGGAAATCTTGGCATTGAAGTCCGTGAGTTGGTTGAGAATGACCTTCAAAAGGGCAATCAGCGTTGCCGTCAACGCCTGGGCGGGGACGACAATGGCGGCATCACAGGTCAAGGGTGGCCCCGCCTCGCTGATTTGTTGGAGCCGTCGCTGGATGGCACTTTTGCGTCCTGAATGGTGGGACTGAAAGAAGGTGCTCAAGGTTTCGGGACTGGCCGCTTGGGCCGCCTGGACCGAAGGAAACTGTTCCATAAATGCGCAGAATACCCCGGTATCTTTATCTTTAAACCAATCGAGGACCTGGGGAAAGTAAGACTTGAGCGAGGCAGTGATCCGGTTAGTGATGCGAACTTTCTCGCTCACCAGCATTCGCCGCGACTCGACCCATTGCCGAAGTTCACGGGTTTGGGGGCAACCTGGGACCCAGACCTCTAATTTCTCGGGATGCTTCTGCATCAGTTCCACCAGAATTCTGGCATCGACCGGGTCTGATTTGGCCCGTGAGGGCTGGAAAGCCTTGCGATAGTTGGCCACAGTCCGAGGGTTGATGGGAAACAAGACCAAGTTGTCGTATTGGCAGAGTGCGTAGAGCAAAGGCCCCCGTTTCTGTTCCATGGCCACAGCAATACGGCCTTCGCCATAGCGGGCCCGGAGTTGATTGACCCAATCGAGCAGGTCTTGGGGACGGGTCTTGATCACGCTCTCTTGCCAGGTCTCGGAGGCACAATCATAGAGGGCAATATCATGTTTGCGGTCAGCCCAGTCAATGCCGACATAGGCTACATAGGGGGCGGTTATCATGGTAGATTTGTCCCATTGATTTGAATTGGATAGAGAGCACCTGCCGCCTGCACCTGCGAAAAGATTATGGAAAAGGTTGAAGCCCTGTTCCCTGAGAATTCGTTAAAGTGAATCGGACAAAGCGCTAGAGGCGATACGATATGTTAGTAGTCATCGAATGACTGCCGTTGCATGGTCGTCCTCTAGTCCTGGCAGGTGCTCTCACTTTCTGACGGTAAGCTTTTCTGGGGCCGATGTTCTATGGGGCGGGAGCGAACGATATGTTAGTAGACATGGGTTCTGTCGTCCAATGCATGGTCGTCTCCTCTGCCCGTCTCCCCATAACCGCAATGCACCGGAACGGATCAGCACGGTCGTTTGAATGCAAAGGTCATTAGCGTTCGGTGATTGAGAACGTTAGACCTACTTAAATCCAATCATCTAGTACAAAACTCATTCTTATACATATAATATATGTATGGAAGTTGAATGGGATCCGAACAAAGCAGCTATCAATCTGCAAAAGCACGGTGTACGCTTTTCTGACGCTGAGTCGGTTTTGTTTGACCCAAATGCGCTTTCCTTTGAAGACACAACGGCTCAAGGAGAACAACGATTTATTGTGATTGGAATGGATCATCTCTGGCGCTTGCTAGTTGTGGTCTATACGGATCGAGGGAATCGTGTCGCCTGATTTCAGCCCGTTCAGCAACTCGTTCTGAGAGGCAGAAGTATGAAAGCGGAATATGATTTTAGTCAAGCCAAGCGGGGTGCTGTTATACCCCAAACAGGCAAAACTCGCATCACAATTTATATTGATGACGATGTGTTAGAAACCTTTCGGGAACGAAGCGATTCTGCTGGCAAGGGTTATCAAACTATGATGAATGAGGCTTTACGGCAGTATCTAGAAAAAGTTAAGCAGCCCTTAGATGAAGACACGCTACGCCGAGTTATTCAAGAGGAACTTCGCGCAGTGAGGTGATTGAGTGTTCATTGGTCTTCCGGCGTTGTCTAACCAGGGCGTGCATTCTTCGTGTGGACAGTCATTGAATCTCATCTGTCAAGGTTCAAGATTGAGCGCATCGTTTGAAGGCGCGATCGCAAATCTACTCCTTATTCCAAAAGGTGAGACCTTGCAGCGATCGCTCTGTCGGCACCTTCCCTAACAAAGAAATCAACAGCCCTAAGCCTACCGCAATCGGAGCAACCACTGCCGAGCGCCAAATGCCTGGAAAAATCAGCCAGCCCATATTACTGCCCACTACGAGAAAAATCACCGCTGCAATCGTGCCATAAAAAGCGCCATTTGCATTCACCCGAGGCAGCAATACGCCCATCAAAAACAGTCCCAGCAACGGGCCTAAAAACATTGCTGTGTATTCAATTAAAAACGGCAGCAGCTCTGATCCGGTCGAAGCGGCATAAAAGGCAGAAAAAATGCCTAAAATCCCCCAAATGCCAATTAACCACTGCGCCACCCTTAGCGACTGCGATTCTGACACCGCTGAAGGCGAGTAGCGCTGATAAAAGTCAACCGTCATACAGGTCGCCAAAGAATGCAGGGCCGAATCAATTGAAGACATCGCCGCTGCAAAAATCGCTGCCACCAACAGCCCCGAAGCGCCGGGCGGCACCTGGTTGACAATAAAGTAAGGCAAAATACTGTCCGCAGTTTCGAGCGTGCCTTCAGGCGTGACCACAAGCCCTGACAGCAACGTCGGATTAAGCGCATAAAAGCCGTATAGCAAAACGCCCAATATCAGTGTTGCTGCCACGCCAATTAGCCCTGAAAACCAGCCCAACAAAATCGCCTTTCGCCCCGACTGAATATCCGCGCAAGAAACGTATCGCTGAACCGATTGTTGATTGGTTCCGGCTACGGCAAAGGCCAGCATTCCATAGGCAAACAGCGCCGTCGGCAGCGAGCGAATCGAATCGGGTTCCCACGATGGGTTAATCACGGAGAGCTTTCCAGCCGCGCTAGCCGCATTCCACAATTCACTGATGCCACCTGGAACCGCCGTTGCCGCCGTCCAAATGCCCGCCGCTAAACCGACAAAAATCATCCCAAATTGCAGCACATCTGTCCAAATTACCGCCGCAATACCGCCAGAGATGGTGTAAATAATCGAGACTACACCGACTATCAAAATAGCCACATCAATGGGCATGCCAACAATCGTAGAAACAGCTAAAGAGGCAGCATAGAGCAAGCCCCCTAAGCGGGCAATCACGAACAGCAAAAAGCACAAAGAGCCCAGCGATCGCGTTTTCGCATCGAACCTTTGTTCTAAATACTCATAGGCCGTGGTCAAATTCAGCCGCATAAAAAAGGGCAAAAAGAGCAAAATCACCAGCGCGTAGCCGATCAAATCACCCAGCTGAAGCTGAAGATACAAAAGCCCGTTATTAAAGCCTTCTCCTGGCCCGCCCAGTAGAGAGGCCGCCGAAAAAGAGGTGGCAATAATCGAAAAGCCAATCGCCCACCAGGGCAGCTGCCGCGATCCTCGGAAATACTCATCTGTGCTGGTTTGCTTGCGACTTGCCGCCCAGCCAATTGCCAGAACTGCGATCGCATACAGCACAACAATTATCCAATCAATAGGACTCATGGCACCGCTCCTTCCTTGATACCCGGAAATAGACTGCCGCCATCATGACATATTTGAGTCGTCGTGCTGAAGCCCAGCCTTAGACCGGCCTTAGACTGGCCTTAGACTGGGCCGATAGAGAACTACTGCCTTAAGCATGAGTTTTGAGCGCCGCGGCCGCAGCTTTGAGCGGTGGCAGCAAGTTTAGCGGTACAGCCAGTGAGTTGAGATCGCAAAAGTCAGGATTTTTTTCTTGTTTGGGACCGTGGTAGTCGCTGCCGCCCGTCATCAATAGGCCGTAAGTTTGGCAATACGCCTCTAGCCGCCGGGTTTGGCTGACGCTATGAGTGGGGTGGTACACCTCAATGCCCATTAGCCCCGCTTCGACGAGTATCGGCAAAATAGTTTCGACCGTACCCCCGCGAAAAATGCAGGGATGCGCCCACACCGGCACAGCTCCGCAGCTTAGCAGGAGCGCAATCCCTTCTTGGGCAGTAAATTTTTCGTAAGGCACAAAAGCAGGGCCATCGTCGCGCAAGAAGCGCTCAAAAGCTTCATTGTGAGAGCTGACATGACCGGCAGTTTTGAGGGCACTGGCAATGTGAGGCCGACCTGGAGCCAGCGAGCCTGACATATCCGGCAATTCAATTGGATAGCCCAGTGCGGCTAGCTTATCAGCCATTTTGTGAGCGCGACGCTTGCGACCTTCAACTCTTTCTTGCAGAGGCTCTAGCAGTTTTTCGCGATCTGGATAAAACCCCAAAATGTGCATAGAGCGCTCGTTATAAACCGTACTCAGCTCTAGCCCAGGCACAATTTCCAAACCCAAAGGAGAAGCAATAGAGATAGCTTCATCCCACCCGGCCATCGTGTCATGATCGGTAATCGCCAAGGCTCTAACGCCCTTTTCAGCAGCAAACTTTACCAGTTCACTCGGGGTGAGCCGACCGTCAGAACAAGTTGTGTGGCTGTGAAGTTCGATCATGGTAGAGCGCAGGTGGCGAAAAGGCAGCGTGATTACTCTCATTATGATCTATGAACCCAGAGAACGTTTGATCGGCTTTCGATGGGTGCGCTCAAGATGACCTCTCAAAATCGTGGGGTGACTCTAGGCTTAAAGACATTACTAACCCCAGCCTGGGGCGGATAGCGGGTTTCAATCGCGAGGGTTGCTGTCGGCGGCTGATTGGCTACTCGAATATCTAGCGGCCCCAATTGAGTGATAGGCGTAAAGCCTACAATCGGTGCTTGATCGTGTTTGCAAACAATGTGGCTGATGTAGCGCTGCCAATCGGTGGGCGCAATGCCGTCAAGATGGTAGGGCATATAAATCGGTACGTCGCGATGCAGATAGTAGTAGCCGCCTGTGAGATACCATTCACCGCTGAGATTGAGCACAGATACCAGCTGAGGCTGATCGTGAAGATAGAAGTAGGCACGGAGCTGCGGCGATTTGGGCTCGATTACAACGGAGGTGATGAAGAGAGTGGCGATCGCATAAAACGCCATCAAACCCAAGATTGCCTTGCCCCAGCTTCTTTGCGGGCCTGTGCGCACCTGCCAAAGATCATCAATCATCCGTGCGCTCAGCAGCAGGCAAATCGGCACCGCCGCAAAAATAAACCGATATTCCTTATGGCCAATTAACATATGAGGCAGTACAACCGCCGCCAAGAGCGCTAGTAGGATCCAGGGCTTGGGCCGTTTTCGCCGAAGACTATGGGCAATGCTCAGCCAAAACACGCCGCCCGAATACAGTCCAATCATCAAAACGTAATAGCCCAGCGGCTCATTGCCCCACAGGCTGCTGATGCCGTATACCTTGTTGTAAAGATAGTTGTTGTAATAAGACACCCAATAGCCGCCGAGCATGTAGTCATCTAGCCAGCCTGTGAAGGCCACGACGGCTGCAAATCCGGTAAAGGCAACCATCAACTCTCTCAATGACCAGCGCTTTTGCCAAACATACATCAGCCCCAAAAGCATGACGACCAGCGCAGCCGGCGCATACTGTAACCGCAAAGCTACTGCGCCAGCGCAGCAAAGCCCAAGCAGCAAAGCTGTTTTCGCTGTGGGCTTAATCACTAGGCAAGTCAGCGCTGCCAGCAGCAGATAAGTGCCTACAACTTCTGGCGTCAGGGTGCTAGCACGAATTACAAGCTCATACCAGCCTGCGGCCAGCACACTGGCAATGCGGCCCGCCGATTCACTCATCAGCGTTCGGCCTAGCCAGTACAGGCAATAAATTACTGATAGAGAAATCAGGCAGGCGACAATTTGTACTAGCGGAATGTAGGTGCTAGGTTCGCTCAGCCCTAGCCAGCGACCGCCTGAGAGCAGCAGCGAAATGGCTCCAGGCAAGAGCCAACTGCGGATGCCATACACATATTCCCAAGGCACATAGCCATAGCCATAGGTAAGCCGGTGGGCTTGTTCAACGTATTGAATAATTTCATCAGGGTGAAGCGATCGCTCCGTCAGCAGCACCACTAACAGCCGCAGCAGCAGCCCCAAGGCGACCACCCAAGGCAGCTTATCCCACCTGTCCGATAGAAGGCTAGGCTGTAAGCCGGGATCTAACTTATCGCGATAGGTCATAATGGCGTTAGCTGGGCGTTAGGTTGGAGGCGCGCTAGAGTGGAGTCTGACGTACTCTAACGTTTTTTGTCTTCTTCCTAAATATTCTTCTGACTATTTTTCTGTGCTATGACCCGTCATCTCTCCACCAGCCTTCCTCAAGAGAGCCTTTCTCAAGAGAGCCTTTCCCAAAAATTGGCGCAGTTGCAGGCTATTTTTCGGGAAATGGATCGCGCCCTAGTGGCTTACTCTGGCGGCATCGACAGCACACTTGTTGCTAAGATCGCACATGATGTATTGGGATCAAGCGCCCTAGCGGTTACGGCTAATTCGCCATCGCTAATGCCTGAAGATTTTGCCGATGCAAAAGCGCAAGCCATCGAAATGGGTGTAGCCCACAAAGTTGTTGAAACCTACGAAATGGAGAATGAGAACTACACCTCAAACCCCGTAAATCGCTGCTATTTTTGCAAAAGCGAGCTGCATGATACGCTCAGACCATTAGCCGATGAATTGGGCTACCCGTATATTGTAGACGGGCTAAATGCAGACGATCTGCAAGATTATCGGCCTGGTATTGCAGCGGCAAAAGAGCGGGGGGTGCGATCGCCTTTAGCCGAAGTTAGCATCACTAAGTTAGAAGTGCGCGAACTGGCCCAACAGCTTGGCTTACCCTGGTGGGACAAACCCTCCCAGCCTTGTCTCAGCTCCCGCTTCCCTTATGGTGAACTGATTACGACTGCTAAGCTCCACCGGGTAGGTAGAGCCGAGCGCTACCTGCGCGACCTGGGCTACCGCGATTTGCGAGTGCGATCAGAAGGTGAAACGGCAAAAATTGAGCTGATGCCTGAGGCGATCGCTGATTTTGTCACCACGGTAGAATTGCCTGTGCTAGTTGCAGCCTTTCAGAACTTGGGGTTCGCCTACGTCACGCTAGATTTGGAAGGCTACAAAAGCGGTAAGCTAAACCGGGTATTAAATGACGCCAGTACGCAGGTGGTGGCTTAAAAAGTCAGTATATTTTTAAGCCACTGTCTCAAACAGATTTCTCAAACAGATTTCTCAAACAGATTTCTCAGGCCATTTTTTAGCGGGTGCGTAACATTACTTACGCTTCAGCTCCATTTTTCCCTGACTTCTTTAACTAATGCCATGACTGAGCGTTACTCTGAGCAGTGGGCAATGCCTCAGCGTGATTGTTCAACGAATTGAGGACAGAATGCTGAATCGGATTAATCAATTCATCACTGGCCTGTTCAGGAACTCTTGAGCGATGGCGCTCAGAGACAAACTGTTCTGGATCGATACCGTCAAACGTAGGCGGCAACCAAACTCGAACCACGAGCAGTGCCCCTAATACCAACAGAAAAACGCAAGCCACCAACACCTGAACCCAAGGCGTTTCCAGCACGCCGCGCACGATAATTTCTCTCAAGACAGAAACAATTGATACCTCGACTGCGACGCCAATAGAAACCCGGTGCTCTTTCAAATAGATAATCAGCAGGCGAAATAGCTCAACTAAAATCAGCAAAAACAAAATATCTGACGTAACTGGCTGAAAATCTAGAGGCGGCAACAGAGAAAGCGCCATCTCCCTAAGCTGAAGCACCATAAAACTAAACAAACCAATGCACAGACAAATCACAATAAAGTCTTGTACTGTTTCTAACAGACGAATCACGCTCTGATTGTTTAGCCAACGATACCAGGGCAAAGCAGTTGGCCTAGCTGCTGGCAAAACGGCAGGAAGCGATGGCGATTGAGGCGCATTCATAAAAGAACCTGATTAAGGGAATAGCAGCAGTGGAATCGAGCAAAATGCTCAGTTTATCCAGTCAGATTGACAGTAAAAATTGATGGCAAAAAAAGACTTTTCAGCTAGCTTCAGCAATAGTGATGAAGATCTTCAGGGCACTCTTCGGCTAAATAGCAAAGGGCTCGATACCGCAAGCCGACAACTTCTTCATACAAAGGATTGAGTTTGCATAGAGGTGGAATGTGCAGATGGAAACGACCTAATAAGCAAATATCTTGCTCAAAAGGGCAGTTTTCAGGAATCGTTCGGCACAGGAAACGCGCGATCGCCGCATCTTGAATTTCAACACTGTTTAGCCATCGGCGAAGAGGCAATAACCCACGACGCAAATCCTTCAACAAAGGCCAGAAAAGACTTGCGGGGTTAGATAGCAATTGCTCAGCAAATTTGACTGATTTCAACATAACCGTACCCAATGTGAAGGGGTGAAAGTTCTTGCTTATAGCTTAGTCATAATCTTCGCAAATGCAAATATCACAAAAATATAAATATCGTTTATGTGTCATAACCTCTGCTTAACTCTCCTCAAAAAGCATGATTCACCTCTTGGCTAACGTTGAGATTGACGACTGCAACCCCCAGCCTAGTGATCGCTCTCACAGCGTGGAGTTTGGCTAGCCGGTGGGCCTTGCGAATGGCTTTGTTGCGTGGGTAGGCTCTAACGGGTAAGGATAATTCCATCAACTAGGCGATGCGATCGCCACGGGATAGGAGCGATATTGATGCTGTAGCAACTCGAACTCTCTCCTATGTCTTCCGCTCTCCCAAACTGACCAACTTGCGACTTACACCCTGTTGTCAAGAATGGTTTTATTCACAATGGCAAGCAAAACCATCTGTGCAAAAGCCGTGGCCAACAATTCGTCGAAGACCCTCAAAATAAGGTGATTAGCGATGAGATGAAAGCGTTAATAGATAAACTTTTGCTAGCGAAGATACCGCTAGCCGAGATTGCTAGAGTGACCGATGTTTCTGAAATCTGGTTACAAAGTTACGTGAACGAGAAATATGCATCAGTACCGCGCGAGGTTCGCGTACGAGCCCAAAGCGGGGACGCTTGACGGGTCAACCCAAGAGATTGTTGGGGGTTTTCCGTCGGCAGGCGAAGCAGATCCGGTGCCAGGGGATTGTGGCGTTCTTTACCGCCAGTCTATCATCAGCGTACTGTCGTCTATAGTGACTTCTGGGAAGCTTATGAGCAAGTGATGCCGAGCAAACGGTATCGAGCGGTGGGTAAAGAAACCGGGCAGAGCAATCGCAACCTTTTTAGGACGACCAACTTTGGAAATAGCTCTAAAACAAGAAAGACGCGTTGCATAAATGAACAACGTGTTAGGCGAACGCGGTAACTCCTGAAGCCTTTATTTTTGGTGATACTTAAACATAACTTCATTACCCCTTCTGTAACCTCCATGTATGCAGCAACGCCGAGTCACTGATGCAAATTCTGCGCGACTATCATCCGGCTGAGACTATCATCCGGGTGAAACTATCATCCGGCTGAATCGTTTTGAAGAATGTTGTGTATAGCTCTAAGAAGGGTAGCAGAATTATAGGGTTTAGAGAGAAAGGCTTTAACACTCCCGCCTAATTCTGAGACAATATGCTCATTGCCTGGTAAACCGCTCACCACGATAATTTTAATCTGGGGATTAATTCTCTGCATAACTTGAATGGCTGTTGCTCCATCTAAGTCAGGCATCGTCATATCCATCAACACAACCTTGATATCGCTATGATGCTGCGTATATTGAGAAAGTGCATCGATTCCATCCGTTGCCACTAACACATGATAGTTGTGAAGGCTCAAAATACTTTGAGCAACATCGCGGATAGGGGCGTCATCATCTACGACTAATACATATTCTCCTTGGCCTAACGGAGACGAGAGGTTCTCTTCCTTAATGCTTTCTCCTGGCTCATTCGCAGGCAAGTAAACCTTAAATTGAGCACCTTTACCGACCTCGGTATAAACGGTCACAAATCCACCATGACTCTTAACGATACCGTGAACCGTGGATAGACCTAATCCCGTTCCTCCTTGAGCTTGCTTTGTACTAAAAAAGGGATCGAAAATGCGATCCAATTTGTCCGAAGAAATGCCAGATCCGCTATCAGCAACAGTGACTAAGACATAAGGGCCTACTTGAGCTTCTACATGATTGTCAGCAAACGTCTGGTTAAGCTGTAGATTTATGGCCGATATTGTCAACTGGCCACCGTTGGGCATTGCGTCACGGGCGTTGACAAAGAGGTTCATAAATACCTGATGGAGCTGGGTCTCATCGCCTTTGACAAACCATATATCCTCAGGCACGTTGACAGAAATTTCGATAGAGCTTGGAAATGTTTTATAGACAAAGCTTCTGATTTCTTCAATTAAATGCTTGATTTGTAGAGGCTTACGTTCACCTTCTTTGCCTTTTGCAAACAAAAGTACTTGGTTGACAATCTCCGATGCCCGCTTAGCGCTGTTTTCCAAAATTTCAAACTGTTGTTTGATTTTCTTGTCAACATCAGGAAATTGTAACGGTAAGAGATAAGCCACTCCATAGATAGGCGTCAACACATTATTGAGATCATGGGCAATACCGCTAGCTAGCGTACCAATGCTCTCTAGCCGTTGAGCGCGCAAAAACTGATCTTCTAGTTGCTTAGATTGCGTGATATCAGTATTGACGGTCAAGATCGCGTTAGGATGACCTTTTTCGTCAGTCACTAAGGACCATCGACTCATGACAATAATAGATTGGCCTGTCCGGGTGATCTGTTTTCTTTCGCCTTTCCAACTACCTTCGCGCATCAAACACTGTTGAATTTCTTCGCGATCATCTAGTTCGTCTTTGTATAGCAGTTGATTGGCATTTTGACCTTTTGCTTCTTCCGCAGACCAGCCATAAAGGGTTTCTGCTCCTTTATTCCAAAACAATATTTTCCCGTTTATGCTTCGTACGAGAATGGCATCTGTCGTCACATCTAAAAGCGCAGCTTGCTCTCGTACTTGTTTCTGGGCGAGTTTGCGATCAGTAATATCGGTAATGGTGCCGATATAGCCCACTACGACTTCAGCCTTGTTGCGCTCCGGGAGGGCCTGTCCTAAGACCCAGATGATGGTTCCATCGAGATGTTGAAAGCGAAACTCTAGCTGAAATGATAGCTCCTCTTGCAAGGCTGTTTGCCACATTCCTAAAACGTGAGCACAATCATCTGGATGTAATGCGCTTGAAAGATCTCCGTGAAGTCCTTGATCCAACGGAATGCCTGTCATTTCAGACCATTGCCGGTTCACATAAATGTAGTTACCTTGCGCGTCCGTGCGGAATATGCCAACTGGTGAAGCTTCTGCTAAGGTTTGATATTGATGCTGGCTTTGTCGCAGCGCTTCTTCGCTTTGCTGTAAGGCGCGTTCTGCACTCTGTCGCTTCCGCCGTTCTTCTGATTCCCTGAGCTCTCGCTCGACTGCGGGTGCCAACCGGGCGAGATTTCCTTTCAAGATATAGTCGTGCGCACCCGCTTTCATGGCAGTAACTGCGGTTTCTTCGCCGATGGTGCCAGAGACGATGATAAAGGGGATATCTTGCTGCTGGCGCTGAAGCAAGTTTAAGGCTTCCGGTGCACTAAACTGGGGCAACGTGTAATCGGCAATCACGATGTCCCAATCTTGATGGTCTAGCGCCGATTGCATCTCTTCAGGCGTTTCGATCCGGAGGTATTCTAGACTGTAGCCACCACGACGTAGCGCCCGCAGCATCAGGAGCATGTCGTCTTCTACATCTTCAATCACCAGAACTCGGAGAGGAGAATTCATTCTAACTATCTCCCTAAACTGGTGGCGACTGATTGATCAGTAGCCAATACATTCCCAGTTGCCGAATGGCTTCAGAAAATTGAAGAAAATCGACTGGTTTACGAATATAGCTGTTGCATCCCAGACTGTAGCTATCGAGCAAATCTTGTTCTTCGCCGGACGTGGTTAGAACTACCACAGGTAATAGTTTGGTGCGTTCATCTTGGCGAAGTTGGCGCAAAACTTCAAGTCCATCTACGCGAGGCAGCTTGAGATCTAACAAAACTACTGCAGGTTTGACACTGACATCTCGGCCTGTATAGAAACCTTTGCCAAATAGATAATCTAGTGCTTCGACACCGTCATGGGCGACTATAACCTCATTGCCAATATGATTGCGATCAAGCGCGCGAATGGTTAAGGCTTCGTCATCCGGATTATCCTCTACTAAAAGAATGACTTTGTGCTCCAAACTGCCGATCATGCCTCGACCTCTGCTGCTAGTGTGAAATAGAAGGCTGCGCCTTGACCCAATTTGCCTTCTGCCCATACTTGACCGCCATGGCGATGAATAATTCGCTTCACCGTGGCCAGTCCGATGCCATTGCCCGGAAATTCCTTCATTCCGTGTAAACGCTGGAAGGGCCGGAATAATTTGTCCATAAAAGCCATATCAAAACCGGCCCCATTATCTCGTACAAAGTAAGTTAGAAGGCCATCGTCTTGGTTGGTCGTGCCAAATTCAATCTCGGCCTGAGGCTGCTTGGCGGTGAATTTCCAGGCATTGTTCAACAAGTTATCTAATACTACCTTTAGAAGCGGCGGGTCTCCTTGCGCAAGCATGTCCGATTGAATCTTGACTATTACCTGCCGGTCTGGATACGCTTGCTGTAAGTTGGCGACAATGCGATGGGCTACCTGACTGAGATCAATCGGGCCCTTGTGCATATCGCTACGAGTTGCTCGCGATAGGGCGAGCATGTCATCGATTAATTGTCCCATTCGCTGCGTAGCTGCGCGAATTCGCTGTAAATAATTTTGCCCGGTTTCATCTAGGTGTTCAAAGCAGTCTTCGATGAGAGCTTGACTAAAGCCATCAATGCTGCGTAGTGGGGCTCGCAAATCATGGGAAACAGAATAGCTAAAGGCTTCTAGTTCGTGGTTCACTGCTTGCAATTCGATCACAGCTTGCTGCAGTCCTTGATTCAGCTCTCGGGCCTGTTGCTCGGCTTGCTGCCTTTCGGCTACTTCTGCTCGCAGCGTGGTTAAAAGTTCTGCGTGCTGGAGTGCGACAGCTAGGTGACTGGCAATCTGCTGAACGAACTCGATTTCCATATCCTGCCACTGGCGAGGTCCGCGACATTGATGAATGCAGAGTAGTCCCCATAAGTTGCGGCCTTGCAAAAGGGGCACCACTAGATTTGCCCGTACCTGAAATTGGGACAGAATTTGAATGTGGCAATCGCTTAATCCCGCATCGTGAATGTCGGCTACGTTCTGCACCCGGCCTTCTTGATAATGGCTGGCGAACTGATCGCCAAAGCAGTGATCGTGAATTTTGTGGGCGATCGCGGATGAAAAATTAGGATCAACATCCTCAGAGACAAACTCCCCGTCATTCCAACCAGAATGAGGATAGAAGCGGAACATCCCCACTCGGTCTGCCACTAGCAACTGCCGAACTTCAATGGCAGTTGCTTTAAAAATAGTTTCTAATTCAAGGGGTTTCCGAAGTCGTGTGATTAAGCGAAATAGGGCTTGCTGGCGGCTTATCTGAAAGTTGGCTTGCCGAAGCTCCTGCTTCAAGTCCTGAAATTCATCACTCCAGATTTGTTGAAGCTGCTCAAAATCAGCTTCATTTCTACAAGTGCTTCGCAGTTTTGATAATAGCTCTGGCGTCATAATCTCAGTTCACTAATTTTTGAATTCGCTAGTTGTTTAACTGAATGAGAGCTCTATCTATTGGAGTGGGAAATTCAGGTTCGTTCAAGAACCACAAGAACCAATATAGTCAATATAGTAGTGAGCGATAGTGAGCGTCAAACTATCTAGGTAAACGAATTGGCCATCGTTGACGGTGAAGTTCACTCTCATTGCCCTGACCACAACACAGCTTGTCTGGCTCTGAAAATATTGGCGCTGGGACTTACTCCTTATAGCTTACAGCCGTTTACTATATAGTGAAAAATAGTGAAAAATAGGAATCGAGCTGGCTATAGCATGGGTGAAAAATCTCAGATACCTTCTAATCTGATTGAATGACCTCTACAGAATTGCCAGCGTTGGGAAAATCGCGCACAAATGCTTTGAGCGGCCTTGGGCGTCTCACCAATTGTCAAAGCTATTGAAAGCTATTGCTCTATTGCTGAATTAGCTGGTTCAAATAAATCTTCTACAGGCCGTGCGGCGCTGACCAAAGAAAGCAATGGTCCCATTTGCTCTTGACCCGTGAGCGCGAGTTCGCTGTGGCAGAGGAAAACGCGATCGCTCACGCGCCCTAGCAAATCACGCAGCGTTCTGCCTAATTCGGCCTCATTAGCCGCTTCCATTTCCACTAAGCTCATAGGCCGACCGGGCCAGTTTTGTAAAAACAGCGGTGCGCCAAACAGTTCACCGCTGCTCATGCCCCACAGCGGTGAACCGGCATCTAGCCAAAACTGCCAGCGGTGAGTCAGGCGCTGAGCCCGGTACTGATAAACGGTCGAAAGCGTGACACCCGTGCGCTCCGGGGCCAGCGGCTTGACCGGATAAGGATTCGCCGAAACGGTACCCTTTTGAATGAGCTGAATAAAGCGGCCCACGTCGCTCATCACCAATTTATCGGGCAAGCCGTCGATCAGGCGCAGGCGATCTTCAACTTCCCAAAAGTATTGAGCCGTTTCGGTGAGTTCGCGCAGCGTTGCTAGCTGGTCGTAAGGCAAGTGGTGGCCGCGCCATAAAAAATCTTGGATGATGCGATCAATCGAAATCACGGGGCTGAAGGTGAGTCGCTGCTGGAGAAGCTGCTTTTGCACTGCGATCCAGTCTAAAAGGCGGCTGTAGGCACTGACTGCCTGATGGCCGAGTCTATCCCAGCGGGCAAAAGTATCGGCTGCTAGCAGGTGAGGATTTTCGACATCGGGCACAAAGCAATAGTCGGCAATTAGTTCGGCGCGAACCGGATCAATTGCAATTAGATCGAACCAAGGGGCGACGGTGGTATCGGTGGCCTTGGATTGGCCTTTGGCTGGGCTATTGGGCTGAGCGGTCGAGCGTATTGGGGCGGATAGGCTCTGGCTGAGAACAACCAGCATTTCAGCGATCGCATCTCGATCAACCAAGCGTCCCAGCCCCGGATAAATCAGCGCTAGTAGCGATAGCAGGGCCCGCACCATCGGCGAACTGACTAAGGGCCGCTGATCGTTAAGCGACTCAATGGCAATTCCGCGATTGGCCAAA
The DNA here is from genome assembly GCA_963740915.1 of uncultured cyanobacterium. Classification (GTDB taxonomy): domain Bacteria; phylum Cyanobacteriota; class Cyanobacteriia; order Phormidesmidales; family Phormidesmidaceae; genus Phormidesmis. Next base: position 121,141 of record CAVUFV010000014.1, on the reverse strand, counting down.
ATTTCAATTAAACTGTAGCGGCCAATGGCGTCTAAGCCGGGGCCAATGACAGCTACTTCATGCGGCTTGACCAAGCCAGTATCAATGGCCGTGGCGATCGCTTCTGCCGTCGTCCGCAGCATGTGCCCGCGTGAGGTTTCTTGAATCAGGGCCACAGGCTCTGGCAAATCAGGCATCGCTAGCGGATCTTCAACCCAGTGGGCAAAGCGATCGCCCCAAGCGGCCAAAGAGTGATCGGTAATCAGCGGCAATTCACATCGCTTACACCGCTGCGATAAAGGGAGCAACGCCTCCGGGTCAGCGCCTAAACCCAGCCGAATTTTGCCTTGGGGATTGTAAGTAAACAAACAAGGGCGTTTAGCTTCTAGAAAAACCGAAAAAATGGTGGCTGCGATCGCCGGATACTCATCTACATCATCCGCCAATACTCCCCGAAATCGAGCCAAAAGCTGCGTTTGATACTGCGCCATCGGCAGCAAATGCCGCCAGTACAAAGCGCTCATTAGCCCATAGGTCAGCAGTCCCCGGTGCAGGCACCAGTCTTGCCATTCAACTAACGCTTCCCCCACCGCCTGCCATAGCGCAGTCGGAGATAGGGCGGTCGGCATCCCCGCTTGCAGCAGTGCTGGAATCTCTTCAATGGGCACACAGCCCTGAGCAGCTAGCAGCAAAAAATCAAGACTGCGGCGCACCATCCGCGCTTCGCGCCAGCCATCGATCTGCAACAGACCGCTATCAAGCTTGGGCTGCCATAGCCGAGTCGCCAGCACCTGCTCATTTTCGGGCCGTAGCTTTAGGGGAAACTGCGCCTGAAGCTTAAGCTGCTGCACCAGTAAGGGCCAAAATAAAATTACTTCATCTTGAATGAAGCCTGCCGGGGTAGTGGTTACGGTGGCGACGCGATCGCTCAAACCCTCAGTCAGCCGATTCGCCAGCAGCATTCGGTTATCGCCATTGGCCGCAAACACTAGCAGTGGCTGGCGCTGATCAGCTCCCGCGCTGTCAGCAAAATCAACCAGCTGCTGCGTTTTTCCACTGCGAGTAGGGCCAGATACCCAAACTGCTGCCATATCACTACCCCTACAGATAAGCCGAGCTTAGATCCTTTGTGTAACTCATACCTTAATAGCGCCCAGTGTCAATCACCCCGTCAATCGACCCCCTAAAGTGATTAACGCCCTTGATTAACGCCGTTATAGAGGCATAAAACCCATAACAGCACAAAAAAGCCTGCTTCGAAGCAGGCTTTTTTGTGAAAATGCTTTGTAAAACCTATGAAACGAAGCCTATGAAACTGCGGCTGCTACCACAAACAAGCCAACTACCAAGCTAGCGGCTACGCTACCCATAATAATATAGTTCCGCTTTTGCGTACCTGTCGGCGGCTCAGATGTGTACATTTTAGGTTCAACGGCAAAGTTGTTTAATTTACCGCCTTCATCTTCGGTGTAGCGCATAGTTTGATCTGCTCAGTAGGTTGTATTAAGTTATATTAACAAACTACTGTCAGTTTTTCTAGTCCTTTACGCATTTTCTAAGCATAGCTCTCTCTTTGGACTTAGTAAAAGGTACGCCTACAGGCACGTTACGCCTTGCTTTTAGCTTTGCGGCCTTTAGTTTTGCTCTCGACTTCAGCCATCCCGTCTTCTACTTCTTCCTGCATCTCCAAATCAACTTCAACCGGCAAATCTAAGGGCTCATCGTCCGGCTCGGTAGGTAGCGCTGCAGTCTTCAGTTTAGCCAGCACCAATTCTTTGACCTTAGCCGCAAATTCAGGATCTTCTTTCATGCGAATAATCGTATTGTCACGACCTTGACCCACATTCGCGCCTTCAAAGCTGTACCAAGCGCCTTTGCGCACCACAATCTCTTGCTCCTCGGCCACATCTAGCAAACAGCCCAACACAGAGATACCTTCACCAAAAATAATGTCAAATTCAGCGATGCGGAAAGGCGGAGCGACTTTGTTTTTAGCCACTTTGACTTTGACTCGAATGCCGAACTGATCGTTGCCTTTTTTCAGCGTTTGAATGCGGCGAATGTCTAGCCGGACCGAGGCGTAAAATTTGAGCGCGTTGCCGCCAGTGGTAGTTTCTGGGTTGCCGTAGGTGACGCCGATTTTAAGGCGCAGCTGGTTCAAGAAAATTACGGTGCACTGAGATTTGCCAATGTTGCCGGTGATTTTGCGCAGGGCTTGGCTCATTAGTCGAGCTTGCAGACCCATGTGCGAGTCGCCCATTTCGCCTTCAATTTCAGCGCGCGGGGTGAGCGCGGCAACCGAATCGATCACAATCAGGTCTACGGCTGAAGAGCGCACCAGCTGATCGCAAATTTCTAGACCCATTTCGCCCGTATCTGGCTGAGAAATCAGTAGATCTTCAATATTGACCCCAAGCTTTTCAGCGTAGTAAGGATCGAGCGCATGTTCGGCGTCAATGAAGGCCGCGACGCCGCCTTGATTTTGAATTTCAGCGATCGCATGCAAAGCCAGCGTCGTTTTCCCCGAACTTTCTGGGCCATAGATCTCAATCACGCGCCCTTTCGGCAAGCCACCGCCCAAGGCCATATCCAACGTCAGTGCGCCGGTCGGAATGGTTTCTACCTGCATACGGTTGGCTTCACCTAACCGCATAATCGAGCCCTTGCCAAAGTTGCGCTCAATTTGGGTGAGTACGGAGGTCAGGGCTTTTTGCTTGTCAGAGGAGGCATTAGCAGCCATAGGGATTTCCGCGAATTAAGGTCAGTAAAAGAATGAGTAAGGCGAAGCGACAGATGTAAAAATTCGATATATACTATATCTTAGTACATGCGAACTAAATTGACACTTCTAAAAAATATACTCCAGAACATATAGAAGATAGACAGACAGATAGACAGATAGAACGATTGAAGGTATTGATCGTACCGTTAGTGAGCAATTATCTCAGAGCCATTTAGGGATTGACCACTCGAAGCCTCATCACCTGTAACATCATGCAAGACTGCGAACTCGTCGATATTTTGACCTACCCGGACTGGGTAATTGCGATTGGCCGCACTGCCTTAGGCTATCGCTGCTGGGTGTTTACCCCCGATTTTACCGTGCTAGATGATGGCGAATGGCACTCTACTCGTGAGTCTGCGACTGAAACCGCACGCGGTCTCATCAGCGAATCTATGGAATATTGAAGGCGGCTTGAAAAGATTACAAAATCTTGCCTCCTTGATCTTCGCCTAAAGCTTCGCTTAAGTTCCAAGTAGCGCTGATCAGCGCAATATGGGTAAATGCTTGAGGAAAATTTCCTAGAGATTCACCGCTTGTCCCTGTTTCTTCGGCATATAGGCCCACATGGTTCGAATAGGTCAGCATTTCTTCAAAAATCTGGCGGGCATCTTCTAATAATTGGCTGTTAGCAGATCCTGCCCGCGTCAAGGCTTCTACTAGCCAAAACGTACAGAGATTAAAGGTGCCCTCTTCACCGGTGAGGCCATCGTTAGATTTGCCGCTGCTAGTCAGCGGATTGTAGCGATAGACTAAGCTATTGGCAGTGAGTCCGCCATCTCTTGGGGATTTTCTAACGGCTTCGATGGTTTTGAGCATTTTTGGATCGCTTGGAGCCATAAAAAATACCAGTGGCATAATCAAGCAGCCGGCATCGAGGTCTGGAGCGCCGTAAGCCTGCACAAACGCCTGCCGCTCCTCATCCCAACCTTTGTCTAAGATTTCTTCGTAGATTTGGTCGCGGACTGCTTGCCAGCGCGATCGCTCCGCCGGAAAAGACCGATGCTCAGCAATTCTCAAGGATCGATCAATTGCGACCCAGCACATCAGCCGCGAATACACATGGTTTTTAGCCCCACCGCGCGACTCCCACACGCCTTGGTCTTTATCGCGCCAGTGATCGCATACCCAGTTCGTAAGATGGCGCAAATGCGTCCAAAAATCGTAAGAAATTAAATCCCCGTGCTTGTCATACAAATACACCGAATCCATTAGTTCGCCGCAAATATCCAGCTGGAGCTGATCAAATGCGCCGTTGCCAACGCGTACCGGGCTAGAGCCTTTGTAGCCTTCCCAGTGATCGAGATGCGTCTCTTTAAGATCGAGCTTGCCATCAATGCGATACATGACCTTTAAGCTCCCGCCTTCGCCCAGCTCTTGGCAGCGCGCCTCCAACCAGGCCATAAAGCCCTTGGCCTCATCCATAAAGCCAATCCGAATCAACGCGTAGACCGTAAAGGCCGCGTCGCGAATCCAGGTGTAGCGATAGTCCCAATTGCGCTGACCGCCAATGTGCTCTGGCAAGCTAGTGGTAGGTGCCGCGATAATTGCGCCAGTGGGCTCATAGGTCATTAGCTTTAGCGCTAAGGCCGAGCGCTCTACCTGCCGCCGCCAGCGACCGCGATAGACGCACTGAGATAGCCATTGACGCCAATAGGCGCTAGTTTCTTCAAACAAAACTTTGGCGGTCTGGTTGAGATCCGCCAGTTGATCGGGCAATAGAATGTCATCATTTTGCTGAACATCAGCCGTTGGCTGGTGGGCCAGTGAGGTTGTCAGCAGGTTCGCGGGTGCATTTTGAGGCTGAGCCCGGCGATTGAGTAGGCGATCGCCGCTAGGATACGCGTTCAGCGGCTTAAAAATAAAGGTAACGGTTTCACCTTCTTGCAAGGTGAATTCGGCAAAGGCTCCGCGCTGGTTGATTTTGAGCGGAACGCTGGTGATCAGTTCAAAAAACTGACTCTGCGCTTCGCAGATGTCGTCGCAGCTCTCAGTTTTGGCCACCAGATCCGCCTCGGAGAGATCTTCATCGCCAGAAAAGACAACACCGGTTAGCGAACTAAATGTTGTATGCGTTGTCCGACCATAGTTAAAGGCCGGGTAACATTCTACTTTGAAGGTAACTGCTTTGCGGACGCTGCGCACTTGGCGCACAATCCAATTGCGCACTTTGGTGCGGTGCGTTTCAGAATAGGCTAAGGGCATGAAGTCAATAACTTCGCCGACGCCGCGATCGCACAAAAAGCGTGTGATCAAAATATTCGTTTCAGGATAGTAAAACTGCTTGTGGTGGTCTTCTTTAACCGTCGATTCGATCTTAAAGTGACCGCCTTTTTTATCGTCTAAAATCGCTCCAAAAATACTCGGCGAATCGTGACGGGGATGACAAAACCAATCAATCGAGCCGTTTAGCCCCACTAGCGCCGTCGTACGCATGTTGCCAATAAGGCCATAATCTTCAATCGGCTGATAGCTCACGACTGTTCCTGGTTAATCATTCTTCATAATCGTACCGTGCTTACTATAAATTAGCCTTGCTGGGCGTTGCACATCAGCCCAGAACGCTGAGCACACTTGCCAGATCAAGCCGTCTGCATTTTTCTCAATCACTCTATAGATCAAGCACCCCATTGAGTGCGCGTTGAATCAGGGCTGTCTAAGACCTGGAACTTTATGAGTTCCGCCGCCAGTTGAACCAATTTTCGGCCCAGTCACGCCGCCAGCGGCGAGGTTGCCAATGAGCTTGGTGCGATTGATCCACCGCTATTTGGATCAAATCAGTTAAGTCATTGGTGGCCACATGACTAAGCGGCATTGCCTGAGTTAATAGGCTAATAGGTTGGTTGATGGCTAAAGTCAAAGTCTGAGCCAGTATCTGAGCCCCACTCCCGATCAAGTGAATGCCTAACAGCTTATTGTTTACGCACACTAACTTGCAGTAGATCGGCAGCGGATTAGCTTGGCTCAAGTCGGCGCTGTTAGCACTACTTGCGATCCAGACTCGAACGGCCTCACCATAACGCCTTTGGGCCTGCGCTTGAGTAAGGCCCACGCGAGCAAATCGATGATGCCCGGCAGGAATGGCGGCATAGTTAACTTGAGTGATTGGCAAAAAAAGGGCATTGCGGACGGCGATTGGCACTTCATAGCGAGCGGAACAAAGCCCGATGGAGTCATTAACAAGCGTTCCACAGGCAAATATCCGAGGATGATCTGTTTGTAAATATCGATTGACTGAAAGGACTGATGGGTTTGACGAGTAGACAAACTTAGGCAGGTGTAACGCGGGCTGAGGGGCTAATAGCGATAAGGTGCAGGCCGGGGGTAATTGCACTCGATCTTTTAGCTCGGCTGGCTGAAAAATACTGATGCCGGTGGCAATCAGCTGCGATCGCATCCACCCTCGAAGATCTGCATCTTCATCCGGCAAAAATTGATCAGCGATCAGCGTGACTTCAGCACCTACCGAAGCCAGCGCTTCAGCCCACAGAACGGCCAGTGGCGATCCGCCCTGAATGCTGACAGTCGCGGGCATTTTTTTGGAGGCTAGCAACGCTGATAGATCTATCGGCACTGTCCCAAAAGCTGCCAACACACCGCGTGCCTTAAGCTGCCGCTGCGCCACCGTGATCACAAGCTGCCGCGATAAGCGATCAGGCATCGCTAGCACAAAGTCAATGCCACGATTGTTCATGGCGGCAGGCGAGAGGGCCGCAGACTGGGTTTGAGCCGCGATCGCACTCCATTCCAAAATCGTCTGCCAGTCTAGATCATCGGCTACGGGGGGAGCCGCTTTATTGGAACGCTGAAACCATTGAGTCACGCCTTGTCGCGATCGCCCCTGGCCAAGCTGCTGTAAGCCCTGCAATAAATAGTGCTGCCGCTGATTTTGATCGAACAGTCCCGGCGGCTCTACTAAAGCCACCCGAGCGCCGTAGCCTACTGCTGTCATCGCAGCAAGGCGTCCGGCCTCTGTGCCACCCAAAATTACCAAATCATAGTCAGCAGGCATAGGTTGCCTTTCCTAACCTCGGCAGCGTATCGGCTAAGGCTTCCAGCAAGCGCTGGTTTTCAGCAGCGGTTTTTACAGCGACTCGGAAATAGCGATCGCCCATCCCCTCAAAGCCCACCCCTTCAAAGCTCATACAGTCGCGAATATAGATCCGATGTCGCCGCAATAGCTCAGCCTGCAAAGCCGTTGTCGAAACCTCACAATTGACCAAAAAGAAATTTGCACAGCTCGGCAAGGGTCTTAGTCCTGGCAAAGCTTTCAAGCCTGCATATAGATCAGCATTGGCTGCTGCTAGCCAGGCCCATGTCTGGCGCTGAAAATCGGTATCAGCGATCGCGGCCACTCCCGCCGCCGCCGCCAGCACGTTCACGGCCCAAGGATCGCGCCACGACTGCCAGCGCTTCAGCGTTTCTGGCTGAGCGATCGCATAGCCTAATCGCAGCCCCGGCAGACTATAAAACTTGGTCAATGAGCGAATCACCACCAAATTAGGCAACTCGGCGACCCAATCAATCACACTTTGTTCTCGTTCAGGCGGCAAAAAGTCCATAAACGCCTCATCCACCACCACCCAGCCAAAGCGTGACAGCAAAGGCCGCAGTCGATCCCGGCTAAACAGTGCCCCGGTTGGATTATGCGGATTATTTAACAGCAAACCGCACCGACTCAAATCCATCGAATGATTCACTAATTCATCATCCCATCGATCCGCAGGCGATCCATCCGCTTTAAACAGCAAAATCGCCCTTGGCTCGCAGCCAAATGCCCGCAGCGCCCGGTCATAATCGCTAAATCCAGGTGATAGGCAAAAGCATCCCTGTGGCAACAAGGCCAAATCACGCGCTGCCCAAGTCAATAGCTCAGCGGCTCCATTGCCCACCAGCACCTGCTCTGACGAAATCTGATGGTGCAGAGCCAAAGCCCGACGCAACTCAGCATAGTCTGTCTCCGGGTAAGCCACCATCAACGAAAAAGCCGCCCGAATCGCCTTACTCACAGAGCTAGGCGGCCCAAGCGGACTAATACTGGCTGAAAAATCTAACAGTTCATCAGGTGCACAGCCCGATAGCCGAGCGGCCCAAGCCAAATTGCCCCCATGAACTGGTCTAGACATGCTGCGTGGCCGACGTGAAAGGGAAAAAATCCAAAGAAGCGAAAGAGATCTTCTGAATTACTTTTTCTTTTTACCCGCCACCATTTCTTTAAACTGCTTACCCGCTGAGAAAGCAGGCACCGTAGTTGCCGGAATCACCATCGTATCGCCAGTTTTAGGGTTGCGACCTTCGCGCTCTTTGCGGGCCCGTGGTTCAAATGACCCAAATCCGACTAGGGTTACCTTTTCACCTTTAGACACGGCTTCCATAATGGACTCTACAGCCGCCGAAATCACAGCATCAGCCTGTTTTTTCGTGACTGATGACTTTTCTGCAACTGTATCGACGAGTTCACCTTTATTCATGCTTATCTCCTTGGAGGATGATTGGATTACTTTGATCTCAGCGAGTAAATCTCAGTGAATAGATCTCAGTGAATGGATTTAACTTGGCCGATCTGACCGACTTGAAACCGATTTGATTACCGATTTAACTGACTTAGACGAACGTTGAACGAACTATAAATTACCTGATGGCAAAATTAAAGTTTTTATGAGGATCGCGCAATAGCGACTAGACAGTAATCGCTGAAACCCTTGAAACCTCATAATTTTTACTGAATCATTTTAAGGGGTACTTGCGCAATCTGAACAGAGAAAACCTTTAATTTATATGGATTTCAGGCATTTTCAAGAAAGTTCATACTTTTTCGGGAAAAAATTAAAAATTCTGTCTTGACAAAAAACCGATGCCTCCTTATTAATTCAGGGGCATCGGCTAAGAATTATCCTATTTAAGTCCCTATTAAGCGGTTAAGCAGCCCCATCTACCGCGTTTGCCGCTCTTGCAAAAGCTGCTGCACGTCCTCACCTGGCGTATAGCTATACCCATACACACTCGCATCAGAATCATCTAGTACGTCTGGCGTCAGCAGTACAATTAGTTCACGGCGCTCATTGGTACGATTTGTTCGCCTGAAGAGTGCGCCCAAAATAGGAATATCTCCAAGGATAGGTACTTTTGAAGATTCTACACGGTCAGATTCTTGAATAATCCCAGACAGTACCAACGTTTGACCGTCTCTAACGCGGATTTGTCCTGAAGTTAATTGACGCTGTGCTAATAAAACTGCTGTCCCCAAATCTCCAACTTGGAAAACACTCGTCGGTGCGGATATAGAAGGCGCGACAGACAGGTTAACAAATCCATTATCGTCGATTCTATCTATTTGAACCTGCAGGCTTAAGCCTGCTTTTCCTTTCTCAAAGCTTGTTGTTGTCAAAATCCCGGCATCAGTAGTTTCTCTTTCTATAGAAATGTTCGTTACAATTTCTTGAGTAAGGTCAACCGCAGCAGTTTGACCTTCCTGGACAACCAGCGTTGGATCAGTCACGATTTTGGCTTGGCCGTTAGTGACAACCGCTTGCAGTTGGGACAAGAATCTAGATGCAATGTTGAAAGGTACAGAGCCGAACAAAGGTGCAAGCCCTCTCCCAACTTGGCCAGCACCCAAGCTTGTAGAAGCTGGACCGCTAGCTCCAAAGTTAACTAGACCCAGCCCTCCCGTCTGGACGAAGCTTGTGTCGCCAGCACTAAATGAAAAGCTAGTTCCAAAGGCATCAAGCGAATCAAGATTCACATCAATTACTCGCAAGTTCACCGCAACTTGACGACGACGCACATCAAGCTGGACTAGCTGAGAAGAGGCAATCTCGATTTGACGCGGTGTGCCAACCATCGTCAGCGAGTTAGTTCTTTCATCGCCGATAACCTGTAAACCTCTGAGTAAAGGAAGAGAATCCTCGAAATCAATACGTTGGTTTTCGACGTTAGTTGCCGTGGTACTCGTTTCTTCGCTGACTGTAGATCCTTCACCCACTTCAGTTGCGTTAACATTGGTGGTTCTGATTTCACTAGAAACAGCTGTTTCTGCCCCCATCGCCACAAGAAAATTGAGCGCTACTGACACATTTACTTGATTCAGCCGGATGCTGCGCACCAGCACATTACGCGCGCTATTAGGGAGTCGAGGGCCGACAAAAATTGTCCGACCAACTTTGTTCGCTTCTAGCCCAGAAAGCTGTAATACATAGTTGAAAACATTTTGGACAGGCTCGTTTTCGATATCTAAGGAAACTCGAACATCGCCGCCATCGCTAGAGGCTTCACCAGTTGCACCGGCTGCACCGGCAGCGGTATCCGCGTTGGCATTGGTAAAAGCCATATTGAGTCCAGCGGCGCGGGCGAGCAATGACAAGACTTCACGGGCGGAGGCATCTCGCAGTACCAGTCGAGGAACGCGCTCAGCAGTGCCCAAATCAATCGTGTCTAGCGTAGAGTCAATGTCTGAAATGGCGAGATCGCCGACTGGGGGGGCGATCGCTCGGGGCAAAAAGGGCGGTGCACCATTCATCGTAGGCGCAGCTACGGGCGTTCCATCAATAATCACCGATGGATTCGGCACCAGCACATCCGGCGTTTGCTGACTTTGCGGCGTTTGCGCCTGAGCTAAAACATGCGGTGTAGATGCAGCGCTAGGACTAGGCACCGTGACGATGGCTTCAGGCAACCGAGACGGCACTGCCTTTGCCCCGGATCGCGTGTCTAAGCGAATCAGCACCGCATCATCTGCCGACTTTTGAATGTCGCTAAGAGGCGCTTGCTGACGACCATTCACGGTTAGCCGCACCCGGTCAGGGCCAATGGACTCTAGCTGCAATGACTCAATCCCAGGAGCAGGATTCTTTTGGCTAAAGCTTTTACCGTGGGGCAACTGTAGCTGAGCATGTGCAATATCAGCCTGCAACGTTTTACCAGACGTTGCTGACACCATCTGTGGCGAATCTCCAGAAGTCTCCAGCGTCAGTACCAGTCCTGATCTCGTTTGGCGTAAGTCAATGCCTTTAACAGTGGTCGCGCCCCTTGCAGAGTCCATAGCGGTAAGCGGGCCAGCCAGTACAGCCAGTGCCCCGCCAACCATTAAATGGCTGAGATTAAGACGACTAAAATTAGGACGGCGTTTCACGGGTCACTCCTTGAGATCAGAATTTAGCGGTGGATAACAAAAACGAATAGCGAAAACAATCAGCAAAAATCAAAATTTCAAACCGGCCTCAAAATCCTTCATCCCTCTTTATGGCGGTGTGGCTTCAGCAGGCGCGGTGCCGTCGGCTGGGGGCGCTTCGGCAGGCGGCGCAATTTCCGGTGGTTGATCAGCATCAGCCGTAGGCAATAGCGCATCTAACTGAAAAGACACCTCCAGCGGAACCTTAGATTCCACCACTACTCCACCACTGGCTCCGATCACGGTTTCAGCAACCGGCTCACCACTAGTCACATTAAACTCACGAATCAGCAGCAAAGGCTCTAGGCGCTCTAAATTACGCAAAATCGCCTGAATTTGAGCATAGTCGCCCGAAATTTGAACAGCGTAAGTTTCGCGCTTGAGCTTGCCATTTACGCCTTCACCTAAAGAGCTGTCGACAATCACTGCCTTTTCGCCAGGGGTAAAGCCCTTCAGCTTGGCCTCTACCAAAATCGGCGGAATGCCCCTGGCTTCTACTTGCGATCGCACTCCTTTGAGCGACGCATTACTGCTCTCTATCCGCTGGTTAATATCCAGCAGCAGCGTGTCCATCGTCTTCTCACTGGCAAACAGAGAATACACCTGTTGGCGACGGGCCATCGCCGCGTCGAGTTCGGCCTGAATCTTGGCAATATCCTGTAGCTGCTGAGCCTGCGACAGCAACTGACCTTCCTTCGTCGAAATTTCTGCACTCAGCGTCCGGTTCGCTTCAGCGACTGGCTGCACCAGCTTAATAAAGCCATAAACTGCCGCGCCAATGCCAATCAAGGCCAGCAGCCCACCAATAATCGCAGGCGACAGCTCAATGCCAAATACTACCGGGTTTAGCGGTTCATCAATAAAATCGTCATCGGGCGAGATAAAAGCTCCAGAGGCGGTCATTGCTAAATTGCTCCTGTAGATTGAAGGGCCAGAATACGAGCCGCTAGGCCTGTAGACTCTTGCTGGCGGTTTAGCTCATCGAGCAGCGCGGTGGCTGAAATGCTCTTGATATCGGCAGTAATGGTGTAGGTCACCAGCGATAGCGTTTTACCGTTATCGACGCCGCCAGGACAGTAGCCCACCACCGGTTCGCCTAACGAAGCACTGGTGATATCAATCGACGCTGCCTCTAAAAAGGGTGAGGTTTTGAGTGTCAGCAAAAAGTCATTCACGTCATTAAACGAGCAGGCATTGCCCATTAAAGTCAGCCCACCTGCGGCTGAACCACCCTCCACCGGAGCCGTCTGCACCAAGCTCGAAAGCTGGGTGCGAGTCGGAATGCGCGACTGGACATCGCGCACAATCGCAGACCAAGGCCGAATGCGCTCAAACACCGTAGCTAATGCCTGAATTTCGGTATCAATTGCTTGGGTTTGCTGGCGCACGGTATCTACTTGAGCAATTTTTTGCTGGAGTTCACCGAGCTGCGCGTCTAATCCCGCGTTTTGAGCGAGGAGACTTTTTTGCTGGTTTTGCAATAAAAACCAGTAGCCGCCGACCCCACCGCAGGCCAAAAAGGCCACCGCCACCCCGACCAGCATCGGCACTTTTCCAGCAGCGCTTGAGGATCTATTGACTGCGACAATCGCCTCAATAGGGCGATCGGCGCGATCATTTAAAAAGTTAATATCAATTCCGTACATGGCCTTTCACCTCCTTATCTATATTTCTCTCAGACCTAAACCCAGCACTGTCGCCAATCCTGGTCGCTGAGCGAGCGAGATCTCTTCACTGACCTCAATGGCCAAAGACGTAACCGGATCGATCACGCTAGTGGGTAGTCCCAAGCGCTGAGAAAAAAATTCATCTAAGTTGCCAATCGCGCTGCCCGTACCCGCTAGCAGCAGTTGCGCAACCTCCATATCCTCTCCCTGGTTGAGATAAAAATCGATTGAGCGTCTAAGCTCATCAGAGAGTTCGCCTAAAACCCGCAGAATCGCCGCAGTGCCGGGATTCATCCCGCTCTTAGGGCCGCCCGCCCTCGGCCCAGGCGGCACAGACATTCCTTGCAGTAGATCAGCATTACGAGAGTTGGGTAAGTTCATTGCCCGACTCAGCGCATTTTGAATCTGCAAGGTGCCCAGGGGAACGGTTCGCGAAAAGTGCGGAATGCCATCGACTACAATCGAGATTTCGGTGCTCTCAAACTGAATATCGATAATCGCCGCAGCCTCTTGCGAGGTAAACTGCCGGAGCTGTTCGCGAATCGTGCGAATTAAAGCAAAGCTGCTAGTTTCGAGCACACTGAGGTTAATTCCGGCTTGTGCAAAGGTTTCGGTGTAGCTATCAGTGATGTCTTTTTTGACGGCGACTAGCAGCACCTGCACTTTTTCAATGCCGTCATCATCGACAAAAAAGCCTAGCTTTTGATAATCCACATCTGCTTCGTCGCGTGGAAACGGCAAATACAAGCTGGCTTCCTGGTTGAGCACCATTTCTCGCAGCTCGTTGTCATCTAGCTCGGCAGGTACCGGAATCACGCGGGTAACGGCTTTACCGGGGACAGCAGTTGTGGCCTGTTTGACTTTGATCTTGTTTTCAGCCAGGGTTGATTGAATAATTTCGGCCATGGTGGCACTATCGACAATTTGCCCTTCCTCAAAAACGCCCTCAGGAATTTCAGCGGTTGCTAAAGCTTGAAGCTTAAGCTTTTGACCCTGTTTTTTAAGCTGGGCAATGTTGATGCGCTCTGGGGTGAGCTCGATGCCTACCCCAGGTGTTTTTTTAGAAAGTAAAGCTTTGAGTCTATTCACGACTGCGTTTGCCCGATGAGTAATAACCGATGCGTAATAGCGGCAACCATTCAGATGAAATCCGAATTTGGATTATCTGAATTTGGACTCTAGATTGCCCAGGTGTTAACAGAAAAAATACATTTGAGTACGGATAGCCTAAAAGTGCCTTTACGGGCGAATACTAAGGGGCTAGGCGATCGCACTCACTTCCCCTCAAATAGCATTCAGTAATTAAACGGAGAGGCCCAAATGAATCAGTGCGTAATGAGCGATACCCGTGAAAATTCACCGCCAATGCAGTTTGCCCACCGCAACTACATAACAAACAGGCTTGATAGACACGCGCTCATCCCCTTTGCAAGTCAGAATCGCGATCCTGTGCAAAAGCCTAAAATTCTGTCCCACTGGCATCGTACAGAGGGGCAATTTGTGCAGTAAAGTGCTTCGTGATACCGCTATCAGCGATTTGCGATCAGCTCAGCTGAAATAGCCCGATTAAAGTAAATACGATTGAAATCATCATGTCTTTAATTCGCCACTGGAAACGATTTCTGGCCCTAGCTCTGGTCGGCTTGCTCTCAAGCTGGCTGATCAGCTGCGGCAGTAGCTCTACGCCATCTGCCCAGACGAGTGCGACAGACGCTTCTGGCCCTGCCGAGGTGGAATTTTGGACAATGCAGCTTTCGCCTAAGTTCGATGACTATTTCAACCAGCTGATTGCTGATTTTGAAGCCGAAAATCCTGACATCACCGTGAAATGGGTAGACGTTCCCTGGAGTGATATGGAAACCAAAATTTTGGCAGCAGTCTCAGCCGGTAACGCCCCTGACGTGGTGAATTTAAACCCTAACTTTGCGTCACAGCTAGCCGCTAAAGGCGCTTGGCTAACCTTAGATGACAAGCTCTCAGCCGCAGAACAGGCCGTTTATTTACCCAAAATCTGGGAGGCGACTCAGATCAATGGCGATAGCTTCGGCTTCCCCTGGTACCTAACGGCCAGAGTCACTCTATATAATAGTGAGATCTTTAAAGCGGCAGGCATTACCGAGCCGCCAAAGACTTTTGAAGAACTCGCTACGGTGGCTAAGCAAATTAAAGAAAAAACCGGGAAGTATGCGTTCTTTATTAGCTTTGTGCCTGAAGATGCGGCAGATGTGCTTCAGTCTTTTATTCAAATGGGTGTGCCGCTAGTCGATGATGCGGGTAAGGCGGCTTTCAATACGCCTGAGGGCAAAAAGGTCTTTCAATATTGGACGGATCTCTATCAGCAAAAGCTACTGCCGCAAGAAGTGCTGACGCAAGGCCACCAGCAGGCCATTCAGCTCTATCAATCGGGTGAAACGGCGATTTTAGCTTCGGGCGCAGAGTTTTTAGACACCATTGCTAGCAATGCTCCAGATATTGCCGCCGCGACTAAAACGGCTCCCCAAATTAGCGGTAGCACCGGCAAAAAGAATGTCGCCGCAATGGATTTGGTGATTCCGAAAGATACGGATGTTGAAGCCGCTGCACTCAAATTTGCGACGTATGTGACCAATGATGCTAATCAACTTGAATTTGCTAAAGCTGCTAATGTGCTGCCTTCGACGGTCGGGGCTATGAAAGATAGCTACTTTACGACTGTCCCCCCCGATGCAACGCCGGTAGAAGCGGCTCGATCGGTCAGCGCTAGCCAATTAAACGACGCGGCGGTGCTAATTCCAGCGATGGAAGATGTCGCCGAGTTGCAAAAAATTGTGTATGACAATTTGCAGGCGGCCATGCTAGGCGATAAAACGGTCGATAAAGCTGTCGCCGATGCTGCGGATGAGTGGGACAACCGATAATAAGGCTCACAAAAGCTCACAAGAGCAACCTTAAAAGTTAGTATCCCCCTAAGCTGCCTTGGCGTTTGGCTCGGCTCTCGGCCCAGCGAAAAACAAGGGTGCCCAGCGCGAAGTAAATTAGGCCGTTGGCCAGTGCTACCAACCACTCTTGCCAATTCAGCCCTTCCCCTTTAGCCATCAGATCTCGCAGCAGGCCCGTACTAGGCAAAATGGGTAGCAGATTGGCTGCGATTCGGGCGCTGCCGCTGAGATCTTCAGTAGGAGCTGCGAGTAAAAACAGCAGCACAAACTGAAAGAGCCCCAATATCTGCTGCACTTTTTTGAGCACGAGGGCAAACGCGCCAATGAAAAAAGCTAGGCCGTAAGCGCTGAGTAAGAGGGTGGCTAAGGGTAAAAGCAGCATGGGCGGAAAGGCCAGTTGGCTGCCGGTGATGGCGATGATGATGGCTAGCACGATGCCAATTAGCAGTATGCGTAAGCTGAGACTGGCGATCGCTCTCACCAAAAACACCTTCGAGGCTCCAAATGGCGACAAAAACACCTGCTCTAAGGTGCCGGTTTGCGCTTCTAGCTGTAGGTTATTGGCAATGTCATTGACGATGTAAAGCACTAGCGTCCAAATGACGTAGCCGACCACAACCGCATCTAGGCGATCGCCAAACGTGCTCGCAGGCCCCGCTACATACTGGGTACTCAGGAAAATGCCGTAAAACACCGCCGTCAAAATCACTACGCCGCCCACGACTTCGGACGGGTAGCGCAGCGTTTGAATCCAAGTCCGCTTCAGCTCAGCAATCAGTAGATTCGTCAGATCAGACATCTTTTCCATCTTGATAAAGTTTGCTGGCGTGATTGCCTTTACTTTGAGTGAACTGCAAAAACACATCGGTCAAATCGGCCCGGTCTTGACGTACCTCGATCAGCGGCAGCGGATCTAGCAAGCTCAAAATTTTGTATAGAACGGCTGAATGGCGGCGGGCAGATGCCTGATCGGGTGATTTTGGCGTTAATAAATCCAACGAAGTTAGCGAATCTAACGAATAGTGAATGTGATGGTCGCTGAGAGTTGCGCCTAAAGCTGCGATCGCGCTGCGCTGCGACTCACTCAGCGTGCCTTCAAACTCAATGCGATAAGTCCCTTTTGAGAATTGTTTAATCAGCGCTTGGGTAGACTGCTCTGCAACAATTTCACCCTGACGAATAATCGCCACGCGATCAGAAAGCGCTTCGGCGACATTAAGCTGATGCGTGGTCAGCAAAATCGCACAGCCCGAAGCTGCTACCTGTCTGACAAACTCTTTGACGGTTTCACCGGACTCAACATCTAGACCTAAGGTGGGCTCATCTAATAGCAAAAGCTGAGGTTCGTGGATGAGCGCGGCGGCGATCGCAATTTTCTGCTGCATTCCTCGCGAGAGCTTCTGCACCGGCACCTGAGCCTTATCTTCTAAACCAAACGCCGACAGCAGCGCTTTTGCCCGCCCTTTTGCCGCCTGCCGAGGCATTTGCCGCAGCACTCCAAAGTATTCCAAATTCTCCAAAGGCGTTAGCCGCCAGTACAGATTGCGATTGCCTTCTAGCACAGCCCCTACACCCTTTAAAGCTTGCGGCTGCTGGTGCGGATCTGCGCCTGAAATCTTCACCCAGCCTGCATCTGGGCGAATCAAACCGGCAATCATTTTAATTGTGGTCGTTTTACCTGCACCGTTTGGGCCCAAAAACGCCAGCACCTGCCCCGGTAAAATCGACAGCGATACCCCCCGTACCGCTTCAAAGCGGCGCTTGCCCCGACCATAGCTTTTTCTTAAATTATGAGATTCCAGCGCCAGCATCTTAAACCCCATGCTTCCGCTGAAACCTAGCCAGGCAAGCATCAGAGAAATTCACAAAAAGGTATACAGGTTCCCGAACTAAAGACAAAAATAACAATTGCTTAACTATCTGTTACAATTCTACAAACATCGTCCCTTACATCTTAAGATTCATTTCCCTGTTCTGTTCCTAACCTATCTACCAATCTATCGAATAAATCGATTTGGTTAGGTCAACTTAAGCCGTTAGCCAAGGATTTTATCAGCGCCCGTATGACTTCATTTGATCTAAGTGAACCACTCTTACCTCCCTACCCAGAAACGGTGGGTATGCAGGATTTAAACGGGCTACTGAAAGCTCATGCTGAGCAGCAGCAGGCAGCGCATCCTGGGTTAGCAAGGCTTTTGCAGTTTCCTGCATTATCGCTTAGTTTCTCATTTAGCCAGCTAGATCAGGCTTTTTTGGTTTGGGGGGCGATCGCGCTAGCGATTTTTTCACTAGCTCAGTTTGGGTCAATGAGTTGGATGACACAATCGCTGCTGGACGCGGCCCTTACCGGAATTGGCATTGTCAGTACCTCTAAACTGACTTGGCGAATAGCCTGTAGCGAAAGGCTGAAGTGGGTAGTTTGCCTGTGGGCAGTACTGATGATGGGCGGAATGATCGCGACCGCGTACGGCATTTTTTGCAGCAGTAGCCCAAGCGCGGTGCTGATTTTGCTCAACTTGTGTCCGCTGTGGCTGGGGCTGTGCGCAGTCGGTTATTTGGCAATGAGCATAGGCTTACAGTCACGCTGTTTTGGTGCGGCTAGCGGGGTGCATGGGGCGGCCATAGCAGCCCTTTCCCTTTACCCGCATAACCAATTCTTAATGACGGGGCTAGTCATGGCCCTAACGCTGTTCTTTTTTTCGGTGGTGCCCTGGGATATGCGTGCAGCTGAGGCCGAAGAGCTTTGTGGCTTACAGATTAGAGAGTTAGAAATTAGAGAGCCAGAAATTAGAGAGCCAAAAATTAGTCACTAGCAGCTACAGGTAGTCACTCTAAATTGGCAATCTGAGAGAACGTACCGGTTATCAGCAAGTCATCAATCTGCTCTACATTCATCGGGCGGCTGTACCAGTAGCCTTGGGCATAGTCGCAACCCATCTTGCTCAGTGCGCTGGCTTGATCTGACGTTTCGATGCCTTCTGCTAGTACCTTAAAGTTCAGCCCTTTGGCCAGGGCAATAATCGTGGCAGCGATCGCCGCATCACTCGGACTATCGACAAGATTGACCACAAAAGAGCGATCAATCTTAATGGTGTTTAGAGGAAAATGCTTCAGCACACTCAAGGAAGAATAGCCGGTGCCGAAGTCATCTATGGCAATTTGCATCCCCGAATCAGATAGCTTTTGCAGCATCTCAATCGCGAAGCCAACATCGTGCATTGCCGCACTTTCAGTGACTTCTAGCTCCAGATCGCAAGGGTCAAATTCAGTATTTTTCAAAATTTGCATGATCGAGCGCACCAGATGAGAGCGGTGAAATTGATGCGCTGATAAATTAACGGCTAAACGCAGCCGAGGAAAGCCCATCTGCCGCCATTTTCGATATTGAGCGCAAGCTTGTTCTAGCACCCAGTGGCCAATCGACTCAATGAGGCCAGTCTCTTCAGCAATTGGGATAAACCGCGCTGGTGAAATCAATCCTAAGGTAGGATGCTGCCAGCGAATCAGCGCTTCGAGGCCAATCCACTGCCCATTGAGCAAATTCACTTGGGGCTGATAGCACAAAAATAGCTCATTGCCTTCTAATGCCTTGCGCAGATCGGTTTCTAAATTGAGCTGAACCCGGGCATCGGCATTAATTTCTTCAAAATAAACTTGATAGTTATTGCGCCCCTTTGCCTTTGCCTGATACATCGCAGCATCGGCATTGCGTAAAAGGGTTTGGGCATCTTTGCCGTCGTAGGGCGCAAGCGCTATGCCTACACTAGCGGTAACGTACAGTTCTTCGCCTTGGACTTGAAAAGGAGCCGACAGCCGCTGCAAAATCCGCTCTGCAATGTGGGAAACATCTTCGGGCGATCGCAGCGCTGGCAGCAGCAGCGTAAATTCATCGCCGCCCCAACGAGCCACCACATCGTAGCCACGGGTGCAGCTTTTGAGTCGCTCAGCCACCTGCTGAAGCAGACAGTCGCCTGCGGCATGACCGAGCGTATCGTTGATATTTTTAAAGCGGTCTAAATCCAAAAAGGCGACTCCGAGCATCATGTCTGCTTCTACCGCAGTCGCGATTGCTCGTACCATCTGCTGATTAAACAGCATCCGATCAGGCAATTGGGTGAGCTGATCGCGGGCGCTGCGGGTTTTGGCGGCTTGATCGAGGTGCGATCGCCGAATCGCCAAATAAATTTGACTGCAAACATCTGCAAATAGCCCCAAATCTGTCGCCGACCAGTTTCCTTGCTCACGGTCACGAAATATTGCCACAGCTCCTAGGCAGTCCTTAGAGGAAGCTAATGGGTCGCGATCAGTAACTGAGTTAGCCGTGCCAGACAGCGGCAGCAGTGCTAGATAGCGCCCTTCGCTCGAACCAAAAACTTGGGCTAATTCAATCGGCCAGCGATCGGCTATAAACGTCTGCGGGCTACCCAGTCGAAACCGCCCATCCTCAACGACTGCCATCAGCTGAGTCTGTAAATCGCTCACCTGCTGCTGCAACATCCCGTTCGGCCCACTCGAAAAGCTCGACCCTAAGTGCTGCCATAGCAAGGTGCGAGCTTCTCCTGACAGCGGCGCGATCGCCCCGGATCCACAATCAGAATCAGTCTCGTGCTCAAATGCCGGTGCCAAACATAGCTGGGCCCCACAGCAGCTCAAGGCCTCACAGACTAAAAAGAGCACCCGCTGCCATAGCTTTGGAGTATCCGTCGGGCATTGCAGTAAGCACCCGACTCGCTGCAACAGCGTATATGACACGAGCCCAGACGCGTCATGCTGATCGGGGACTACGGATAAAAGCGGAGAATAAGTCACCCTAAACCTGCCTCATAGTAATGAAGCAAAGATAAAAACGTAAAGCTGGCGACTTCAATGTTCCCGAAAAAGTTGATGGGGCAGCGCTGATCGCGACAAACTCTTTAAGGGCTCTTTACCGGAGGGCTTTATTGAGCGGCTTTAGGTAAAGCCGTAGGGACTTTAATCAGGGCTTTGTCATGGCGATTTTCGGCTAGCTGATCGGCAGGCTTGAGGATGTAGCGATCGCCGTTAAATACCAAAACCGGGTGATCGTCTGCTGTCAGCGCCGCTGCTGCCTCTCTAGTCGGTTCAGGGAGGATGCTTTGATTTAGCGATTCCAACCGCGCCCGTTCCCCTAGCGGGGCCAAAACCTGAGCCACTTCAGACTGCTGCTCTAAAGACTGAGTAGACGATACCAATCCCCCCAAACCATTGATCAAATTACGCAGCTGCTGACGAACCGCCGGATCACCGGTAATTTCGTCCACATCTGCCATCACCTTTTGAGCGCTAGCAAGGGCATCACGAGCCGATTCTAAGGTTTGCTGCAACAGCACCAAATTAGTCGGATTATTGAGTGAGCTGGTAATCGAGCGCAAATCAGCAGAAGCAGCAGAAGCGTTGCCTATCAGCACTTCTAAGCTGTTTACCAGTTCCCCGCTCTGCAAGCGCGGGCCGAGCACATCAGCCGCACTGCGCAATTGCAAGCTAGCCGCCTGCACGTTACCTAACGACTCCACTAAGGTGCCGCGATTTTCTCCAATCAGGCTACTGATATCTGTCGCTGTCAGCGAGAACTGCTGAGCGGCTAAAGCCACTGAATTAGTAGCTGATTGAGCCGAATTCGACAGCGGATCAAGTTCGGCTTGGGCCGAACGGGTCAGCGCCGTTGCTTCTTGAGCGAGGGTGCCCGCGTCGTTTGCCGTTTGCGTGACGCTGCTCAAAACAGTTTTGAGCTGAGCAATCAGTTCGGGATCGGCTAGCAAGTCAGCAACTTCTCCAGCGGAGCGCAGCAGAGCTTCGTAGCTAGGGCCGACTTGGCCGATGAGGCGATCGCCATCACACAGAATCACCTCGCTGTTGCAGTTTTTGTCCGTTGGGCTGAACTGAGCCGCATTTGCCGAAAGCTTAGCCAACGGCGTAATCTCAATCGAAATCTCCCCAATCAGACCAGACTCCACCGTTTCAATCATGACGTCGTTAGGAATGAGCAAGTCCTTTTGAGTAATCTCAATTTCTAAATCCACCTTATTAGCACCGGCTACAATCTTGACTACACGACCTACCGACACCCCGCGATAGAGCACCGGCGTCCCCAACTGGACACCCACCGTATCCTCAAACTCGGCAATCAGCCGATAAGGCCGACTAGCCGGATTAAAGCCTCGCAGCCACAGCACCAAACCGACGAACAAACCAATCCCAAACAGGATAAGCAGCCCCACAGAACCTTCTCGAATCGTTCGCGTCCGCATAAATCTTCCTCTTACCCCGCCACCTGAATAGGCCCTTGAACTTGAGCACTAAAAAACTGACGGACAAACGGGTTATCGGTTGAATCAATCTCTCCCACAGGGCCTGACCACTGCACCCGGCCATCATGCAAAAATACTACTCGATCAGCGGTTCGGCGAATTGTACTCTCTTGGTGCGTCACAATGATATAAGCGCTACAGGATTGGCCATCGTGCACCTTGCGAATCAAATCTTCAATCACCGTCGAAGCAATTGGATCGAGCCCCGCTGTCGGCTCATCGTACAACAACAGGCTAGGCCGCGCAGTTGGATTGTGCGGATTAGAAATAACCGCGCGTGCAAAGCTCACTCGCTTGCGCATCCCGCCCGATAGCTCCGCCGGATAGCGATTGGAAATATCAGGTAAGCCGACGGTCGCCAAAGCTTCAGAGACTAATCGTTTAATTTCACGAGGACTGAGATGAGAATGCTGATAGAGCGAAAATCCCACATTTTCAGCGACGCTCAGTGAGTCAAACAAAGCCGCTTGCTGAAACACCATTCCCACCCCTAGCGGATCAGCAGCATCTTCTATGAGACCTTCACGCTTTTTTCCACTGATCCAAATCTCGCCGTCATCTGGGGCAAGCAGTCCGGCAATAATGCGTAGAATGGTTGACTTGCCGGTGCCCGAAGGCCCAATAATGGCTGTGGCTTCACCTGGATGAAGGGTGAAGTCAATGCGATTGAGCACAGTAACATTGCCAAAGTGCTTAGAAATGCCCCTCAGTTCTACCAAAGGTGGATGATTGAAAGGTGAAGGCGAGTAAGGCTGAGCCATGAGGATAAAGCAAGGCCAAATTGAAAAACTGCAGGAAGCGGATTAGCTCCATCCTACTGAAAATAGAGCGATAACCCAAAAATTACGCTTAAACGAAATCTACATTAGCGTTAGCCTTTTTGCTGTATAACCCTAATGCGTGATCCCATTCATTCGATCTGCTAGCTGCTGCCATGCGTTCAAATCGTCACAAGTTAACCACCAAACCCAAGCGCTGGGTGAAGTGGCTAAGGCCGGGGCTATTCGTCAAGCGATGGATGTTTTTGAGTACGCTGGGCATTTTGTCTGTAGGCATTGGGTTAATGGTGTGGCTCAAGCTAACGCCGGTGTTCTACACGGTGAGATTTGTGGGCAATGTGCTCAATCTCATCACTCGGTTGCTGCCTAACTACGTGAGCGGGCCAATTGCCGTGTTGGGCGGCTTACTATTTATTATCTGGGGCCAAACTCGCACGTTGAGAATGGTCACCGAGGTGCTGCTGCCTGCGAATGGGGAAGACACGTTATGGGATGCTATAGCGGCTCATAGGCGGCTCAATAGAGGCCCGCGAATTGTGGTGATCGGCGGTGGCACGGGTCTATCTACGCTGCTACGCGGCCTGAAGCACTACAGCGCTAATATTACAGCGATTGTCACAGTTGCGGATGATGGCGGATCTTCAGGCCGGTTGCGACGCGAGATGGGTGGGATTCCGCCGGGTGATATTCGGAACTGTTTGACGGCTTTGGCGGATGAGGAAAAGCTGCTAACAGAGCTCTTTCAATACCGGTTTGAGGCGGGTAGCGGCCTCAGCGGCCATAGCTTTGGCAATTTGTTTTTGTCGGCAATGAATGAAATTACCGGCGATTGGGAGCAGGCTATAGCAGCTAGCTCTCAGGTCTTAGCAATTCGTGGGCGGGTGTTACCTTCTACGCTAAGCGATGTGAGCCTGTGGGCTACTTTGAGCGATGGCCGCCGGATTGAGGGTGAATCCAAAATTACAAAGGCGCGAGGGACGATTGCCGAAATTGGCTGCTTGCCTGCGGATCCTCCCGCGTTGCCGCAGGCAATAGAAGCAATTAAAGAGGCAGATTACATCATTGTCGGCCCCGGCAGCCTTTATACCAGCATCATTCCTAACCTGCTAGTTCCTGAAATTGTGGAGGCCCTAGCCGCTCGCTGTGTCCCCCGCATTTATATTTGCAATATTATGACTGAGCCCGGCGAAACTCAGGGCTACAGTGTCTCTGATCATATTCGAGCTATTGACCGGGCCTGCGGTCAGTACCTTTTTGACGCAGTGCTGGTACAGAAAAAAATTCCTTCTGAAAATATCATTAGCCGCTATCTCAAGCAGGGCTCTACACCGGTGATTTTAGATCGCAAAGCGATTATGGAGTCAGGGCGAAGAATTTTGATCGCTAATATCATGAGCGAAGACGAAAACACGGTCCGCCACGACCCTAAACGACTCGCTAGGGTTTTAGTCAAATGGTATGAACGAACCCGAGGGAGCTGGTAACTCTCTGATTTTAGGATTCGGCTGAGATTTTTTTATTGACCCAGCTAAACAAACCGCTTAATAAAGCACCGGCCATCAAGATCCCAATCGAAGGCATAATCACGGGTTCCCACAGGCTGTACCACAGATCAAAGCCAAGACTCATATTCATTGATTGAGCGATCAGCGCGGCAGCAAACCAAGCAAAGCAAAATAAAACAAAAAATAGATTGAACATCAGCGCTGTATTCAATCCATTTAGTAGGCGATTTTTCAGATCAACAGGCATATTGGCAAAACACGATTTATTAACAAATTATGATAGCTTATGCCCCTTACTGTCTTACACAAACCCCTAAAGAGGGCACCTTATGAAAACAAAGATGGCCGCTTCTAGGAGAAGCGGCCATACCAAGGTTATTCAGCATCAAATTTGACTCTTCAAAAGCGCTTTATAAAGGAGCTTTATTAAAGCTTACATAGATTGAGAGCCATCTATTTCAGCGGTCAAAATATTGTCGGGATCGACATAGTGACAAACCGCATCATCAACACAAATTAAAGCCCAGCCAGATTTGTCAATTTCGACAAAGGTGTAGTCCGCATTTTGAACAAAAAAGCCTTTGTGATTTCTGGTTTCTGGCTTAATTGCAACCGTTCGAAGATCCATAACAGTGCTCCCGAAGTGAGTAAGTGGTTTAAGAAATGGGTCAATAAACTAACTTATGAATCAAACCGTTAAGTTTAGGTTGTCAAACTTAAGCTGGGCTTATTGACTTCTTCATCCAAGCTTATCAGTCACTTTGGGGATCGCTCATTAAGTTATTGTTTCGGGTGTTCAGTCGGTTTTGCGAGCCGCAGCCGCAGCGGATTGATGGCCATTGTAAGCTCCCGAATCAGCCCGAACACCCCGCTATTCAGCCATTAAGAAAGGGGATGGGGATCGCCTAATAGTGACGATCCCCATCCCCTTGTCTATAATTTTCGTTTCAATAGTTTATGAAGTTCGGTAAAGTCTTTGAAGGATTTGTGAGGGCGACAGGAATTAAATAATGTACGCCGAGTCCTTGACTACCAGTGAAGTTAGCTTTCAAAAAGCCATTTTTGAATGCGCTTTAAGCTTTTCCAATCGGGTTTTCTTCTTAATCCTTCTTCAATATTTTCTTGAATTTCAGCTTTGATTTCATCGACGGCGTAAAGCACTTGGCTGATAATTTCTATCTGCTCACGGACGCCGCTCTTGCCGGTTTCTAACAGTGCAACCGAAAGATTGACTCTAGCTTGAGGATCTTTAGGGGCAAGCTTGACGGCGCGCTGAGCAACTTTGTAAGCAGCGTTGGGTTTATCGACTAATAAGTACAGCCAAGCCAAGCAGGTTTGGGCAGCGCTGTTTTTAGGCGCTTGCAGACAGATTTCTTTAAAGATAGGGAGCAGAGACTCTGCTGATTCGCCTGCTTTGTAGCGCGCGATCGCATCGTCAAATTTGGTTTCTAGCGTTTGCATGTTAGTTGATGTAAGAAAAGTATCAAGTGCCGAATGACTTGCCGCAGCCACAGGTTTGGCTAGCGTTGGGGTTAGTAAACTGAAAGCCGCCGCCAATTAAGGCATCGCTGTAGTCGAGCATGAGGCCGTATAGATACAGCAGGCTCTTGCGATCGCATACCACCTGAAAGCCGTTGTAATCGTACACTTCATCGTGCTCACCGATATTGCTGACTTCTTCAAAATCCATCATGTAAGACATGCCAGAGCAGCCGCCTTGACGCACGCCAACCCGCAGGCATAAATCGCTGCCTTGCTTTTCACGCAGCGCCATGACGTGATTTAGGGCCGTTTCGGACATCAAAATGCCCCGTTCAGAAGAACTACCCGCGGAACTGCCGGAGGAATTGCCAGAAGAATTGGCCGTCGAATTAGCCAAAGGATCAATCGGTGCGCTCGTCGAAGCCGTAGGCGCTTCAGCCGGTGAGGTGAATTGTGACATAAGGAGTTTGGAGGGATTAAGATGGGGAGTAGTTATTGTGATTATTTTCAGTTTAACGTATTCGCCTTTTACTTCATGCTTTAGCAGCGTTCTTACGGGCTTAAGGCCATGAGCGGACGCCCTTTATAATTAACCTGCATAATTAACCTGCATAATTAACCTGCCTTTGCCTCAATGCATCAACTGAGTCCATTTACCTGCCGTCGTTTAAGTCAGCTTCCCAGGCTAACTAGCGTTTGGGAGTGCGATCGCCGTCCGCTGCCGACTTTTAATACAGCGCTCGGCGATTCGAGCGAAGCTTCGCAAGGCGACTGCATCCTATGGGTTGATAGCTTGCAAGGGGTCGTGCGCGGACTGAGCGTGGTGCCGAAAGAAACTGGCAATGAGGCGATTGTGCGGACGCTGTTGCAGGCTATCGAATCGCCTCAAGGGGGCAGTGGGGTGGAGCCAGCGCGACCTCGTAAGGTGGTCGTGTGCGATCGCGAAATTCAGTTCTTCCTTAGAGGGGCGCTACAAGATCTTGATATTCCGGTTGAGCATTCCCCCACCCTACCGATTATTGATGAAGTTTTTCAAAAGCTGCAAGCGCCTGAAGGTCCTGAATATCGTCTTCCCAAAGCATTTGAAGCCAGCCTTTTAGAGAAAGCGGCGCTGATGTGGGACGCTGCGCCCTGGAACTATTTGAATGAACAAGAAATTCTAGCCATTGATCTCAACCGCTGGGAGATTGGAACGCTTTATCTCTCTGTACTGGGCTTAGCAGGGTTAGAGTACGGTTTGCTGTTTTATCGCGATTTGAGTTCTTTGCAGCAGTTTCGCCGCAAGCTCTTGCAAAGTGATGATTTTTCTGACGGGATGCAGCAAGCTTTTTTGGAGCAAAACTGCTTATTTATTAACTTCAATCCGGCTGACGGGATTATTGCGATGCCTATTCAGGGCAGGCCAGTAGCCGTCAATAGCGACGCTGTAGCGTATGATTTTGGTAGTCTGCACCCCTTAGAAGGATTGCGATCGCAGCTAGCTGTAGAAGAAGCCGTCAGCCTTATTGTTGTCCTTGAAGCCCTGCATCGATTCTTTAAAAAGCACGACCTCAGCGCCGAAAAATTTGCCTTGCAACGCATCAGCCGCCGTTTTCACATTCCCAATCCCATCAGGCAAGCCCTAAACGCGAATGAGGGCGCTAATGAACTCGCTTCAAATCTAGCCCCGGAGCTGATAGAAACCGGCCCAGAAAAAGTGACCGTTAAAGTGTCTACGCTGCCTGAAGTATCGGCGATCTTCTTAGCCGAGACCTATAGCGCCACCGAAGGCGCTGTCATCGAAGAGATAGCATCGTTACCGCTCTCAGACGATCTGGCTCCTTTAATTGATGACAGCGTGCCGGAAGGGTCTCTAATCATGCTGGGGAGCTTCAAAGACAAAAAGCTAGCACCCTTACGAGAAACAAACCGCATTT
The DNA here is from genome assembly GCA_963740915.1 of uncultured cyanobacterium. Lineage (GTDB taxonomy): Bacteria > Cyanobacteriota > Cyanobacteriia > Phormidesmidales > Phormidesmidaceae > Phormidesmis. Next base: position 93,617 of record CAVUFV010000014.1, on the reverse strand, counting down.
ACTACCAAAGCTTCATTGAACCGCCCCCCAAGCGCCCCGACGCCAAGGCCGACTGGCCTACGCTGACAATTCAGACCACTCGACCCAAAGCCCATCAGCTGGTCGAACGCATCCAAAAAGAAGGTGGAATGCGCTCTATTTGCTTTAACACAGGCCATGATCCGCTCAGTGGTCAATCATTTCAGGTGGGATTGATTGAGACATATCAGGGCCATTTGCACCTTTTTAATGAATATGAAGTGGACGATTCTACTGACAGCCGCAGTTTAGAAAAATGGGCTAAGGGAAGTAGTAAAAACCAGGGCTGCTGTAGCTGTATTATTGCCACCGGAGTCACCGGCGCTCAGCGGGGTAGCCCCACGGACAAAGAGGTGATTGCTTTTTTTGAAGTCCTCGCCAAACGACCTCAAGAACTGGGATTAGCGCCTCTCGTCATGAGCTACGCTCTAGACTAAAGCTAGCGTCGATAGCGTTTTTTATCGCTTTATAAAGCAATTCCTTTAAAGTCACTAGCACGGGTGCAATAACATGCTGGTTGTAATATGTATTAACGGTTTGCTGGCAGCTGGGGTGATCAAGCTGACCTATGGGATATGGCAGTGGCGTCATCAGCTCGTTCGGCTGAACTATGACTTACAGCAAGCCCAAGTAAATGCGGGGTTAATCGATCCTCAGCAGGTGGGCTACCACTTGACAGCTAGTCGAGCTCAAATACTGGCAGCGCGTTTAAATATGGCCCGCTGGCAAAAGCTGAGCCGTCAAATTTATCAGGCGCTACAGCTTTTTGGGATAGTGCGATCGCTGCTGATCTATCGTAATCGTATGGGGCGTACCGGGCGCGCTAGGTATTCACGCAAATAGCAATTAGAATTCATACTTTAAGCCAGTTTAGATAGACTTCCTTACCCTTTAAGAAACTAGCAGCTATGGCAGACAACAAATCAGACGGACTTTTGGGTGGCATTATTATTGGGGCGGCCATGGGCGCGATCGCTGGCATTTTGGCCACCCCTCGTACAGGCCGTGAAACCCGCCGCATCCTCAAAAAATCTGCCGATGCTCTCCCAGAACTTGCCGAAGACCTAGCCACTAGCCTTCAATTTCAAGCTGATCGCTTGTCGGAGACAACGCTCAGCAATTGGGATCAAACCCTCGGACGTTTGCGTGAAGCCGTCGCCGCCGGTCAGGCCGCGAGTCGCCGCGAGTGGGAAAGCCAAATTAATAGCCAGAGTAACAGCCAGCGCAATAGCCAGATTAATAGTCAAAGCAATGCTGCCAGCGCTGTTCATCCTGCCAGCCCCCTCCCGGACGACGAATCACTAGCCCTGTGAACAACCCCTTCTTTTGGCTTGGCATTTCTATTTTATTGGTCGCTATCAGCCTAATGGCCCTGTTAACGGTGGCCATTTTGTTCTTGAAAGAATTGGCCCGCGCGGCCAGAAGCGCTGAAAAGCTATTAGATAACTTGAACCGTGAACTACCGGCTACTCTAAAAGATCTACGGCTCACCAGCAAAGAAATCTCGATGCTGACGGATGAGGTGAACAGCAGTGTACAGAGCGCTCACAGCGTCGTTAAGCAAGTTGATCAGACTCTTTTGGACGCTAAAGCCCAAGCCCAAAAAGCTCAAGTCACTACTCGTAGCCTACTAGCTGGCGCTAGCGCCGCCTTTCAGGTACTAGTCGGCAGACCTCGCCGCCGCCGTCGCCCCCCAACCCGCCGCCCACCCGCTATGCCCTCGGAAGCTTCTCCCGTGGCGTCAGCCGCTGCTGAAACGAATATGCTCTTTGTTCAGCCAGTGACTCAGCCTGTGGCTCAGGCAGTAACTCAGCCAGTCAGTTCAGGGCAATCAACCCCTAACGATCCGTATGTGATTCCTCCGGATTCTCATAATTCATCTCCTACAGAGTCCCAAGATATCGCTAGAGGCCGTTGAATATAAGACGAACATCGGGTGAATATTAGGCTGCATTGGCAAACCCTTTCAAGCAATTGCTTTCTGCTTTGCTTCTGATATCTTAAAATTAAGTAAACAACTGTAAAGAGACAGCTTTGCTGTCGCTTCAGCCCCATCCACCAGCGTGACAAAACGCGATACCAAACTATGCCTAGGCCGACCATTCTTCAGTCAAGCCAGCCCGTGATGCTTGAGATCATTACAAAATGGGCACTCAAGTGCGTGCTGGCTAGCTGTCTCATACTGCTAGCTTGGTCGCCCGCCTTGCCCGCTCAAGCCTTTAATAATCCTGAACTACTGCCAGACGAACCTACCGTTGTAATTGATTTGGCCCGCATTCTCAACGATGCCCAAGAACAATCTCTCAATGAGCGTTTGCCTGCTTTTGAAGCTGCCACGGGCTGGAAGCTTAGAATCCTCACGCAGTTTGATCAAACTCCAGGGCGAGCCGTTAAGGATTTTTGGGGACTCGATAAAAAAAGCATCATGCTGGTGGCCGATCCGCGCGGCGGCAACTTGCTCAACTTCAGCGTAGGCGATGACCTGTATCCGCTGCTGCCTCGTACCTTTTGGATTGAGCTACAGACCCGCTTTGGCAATCAGTTTTATGTGCGCGACAACGGTGAAGATGGGTCTGTGCTTGGGGCGATTAATGCTTTAGAAACCTGTCTAAACAGAGGCGGCTGCGCGGTTGTTCCTGGCTTGCCACGCGAGCAGTGGATTTTGACGCTAATCACCTCTATTTTGGGCGGCATTATTTGCGGCTTTGCAGCTCAGCCTAGAAGAGAAGGTGATGGCATTGCCTGGCAGTGGGCGCTGCTATTTTCGCCTTTATGGGGCATTTTATTTATTGCCTTTGGCCTCGGCCCGGTGGTGACGCGTACCCCTGATTTATTGCCGGTGATTCGCAACGTATCGGGCTTTGTGATTGGCGCTGTTGTAGCCTTTTTAACGCCCGCTTTTGGCAATCCGCCCCCCGCTGACGATAAGTCCTAGAGAAGATCTTTTGAATTTTACAGCGCCCTTAGTCATTGCCCACTCGTTATCGACCGTCAGTCGTCAACTATTAGTCGTCTAGTCGTCAACCATTAGCCGTCAACCATCAGGTATTTATAGTTGCCTTGGCCAACCGACTGGTTCAAAGTGGCGATTATTTTGCTGGAGTTATCGTGAGGCCCTTGAAAGTAAAAGGGCTGGCCATTTCGGCCAAATTCTAGGGGGAGTAAGGAATCTGGGCGATCGCCCAAATTTCCCTTCGCTGCTGCAAAATCTCGATGCGGCTCAAAACCTAAGCTATGAGCGTAGTCTATCGCCCCAAACACAATCGATTGAGCCTGCTGTAGCGATATTTCTTCAGGGGCTTCATCAAACAGCCCAAATGAAGTTTCTTGCAGGAGTCGTAACTTGTCAGATCCGCTGATTTTACGGTGCACAACGTCTTTAACGCCCAAGCAAAAATAGTCCACCAGGAAAACGGAGGTGAGAAAGCGGCCTCGATCACGGCGAACTATCATCACGGAGCCTAAGCCAGAAGCTGCTGGCCCTTCTGCTTTGGGGCTGAAAATACTTAGAAGCCCTTCTTTAACGCCTTGTGCCTTGATCTTCAAGGCGCTGAGCATATCGCCATTGGCCAAGCACACCTCTAATGGCAACAGGTCGCCTTTGTTGATTTGAACCTGGCGTTCAGCGGCTGCCTGCTGCTGAATGGCGTTTTGTACCTCAGCAGGTCTGAGTCCTAGCTTTCTAGCAATTTGCTTGGGGGCAACTTTGCGGGCTCTTAACTGTTTAATTTCATCCAGCTGATCGGGAGTCATGACAATTATGGCGATGAACGATGCTTTTTCATAGCTTACCGCTTAGGCTGGATCGTGAGAATGGATTGTAAAGACGCTAGAACTCCTAGAACTCCTAGAACGCTTTGTCATCCTTTCCACAAACCGCTTTAATGCACTGGGCTGACTAAGACTGACTTTTCAGCCTCAGTCTCTGGCGCTAGCGCTTGCTCACTCACAACATCCAGTACGCTAAGCAGATCGCGTTCAAAGGACACTTGGGCGCGGTTAGTGCGGCCTCCAATGTAAAGCTTGCCGTCCGTTTCGAGTGCCCAAACTTGCGAATGAGAGATGTAGCTCATCATCACGCCAATCATGAGCAAACCAAAGCCGAGGTACACCACTGGAATGCCGGGGTCGGCTTTGATTTGTAAGCCGGTGCTGCCGGTAAGGTCATCGACGAATAGGGTAATGCCATTGACCTGAGTAGAGCCGCCTTCGCGCACGGTAGAAACCAATTGGCCGCTCATGTCGTACACCAGCAGGGTGCCTTGCAGATCTTGCGCAACTAGAGAAACGCCTACGCTCATGTCGGGTTTGGTCGGTACCCAGGTGCCCCAGAGTTTGCCGCCCGTATCGGATTTGAGCGCAGCCATTTTAAGGTTAAAAACGGGGCTGTTGTTAAGGCGGACTTTGACCGAGGCAATGGCCCAATCTGCCTGATAGAGTGTGACGTTTTTATGGCGCAGCGGCTGATTGACCGAAATGGTCTTGCGCTTGATCTCTGCTCCACTGTCATCTAGCACCGATAGATCCGAATAGAACTGATCGACTCGGCCTTCGGGCGAGTAGTCAATCCAAAAGCGATTCACATGGACTGACCAGTCTTTAGGCACCTGAGAAGCTGACCAAGGGCCTGCTTCAAAGATATTTTGAATTTTAAACGTTTCGCCACTCGGCACCATTTCTTGAGCATAAAAGCCGGTCATGGCCCCCAAAATTGCCCCTGAAAGAATCAGCAGCATGCTGGCATGAACCACAATTGGGCCAATGCGTCCGATGAGTCCTTTGTGAGCGTAGATTATTTGGTCATTGCCCTCAATTTCTTCAGCCGGCTTTTCAAAGACGGTATAGCGGCGATCGCTCAACTGATCTTTCAGCGTCGCCATCGAAGCGCCCGCTATTTCTGTACTTAGTGCCATTTTGCCAAACTGCCGAGGCTGCGTATAGAAGTTCCAGGTTCTAGAAAACCATCTGAGCGCCGTAATTTGCCGGGTGAAGGTGCAGGCCGTCAAGCTAGCGCCAAATAGGATCAAAATCGCCAGAAACCACCAGGTGCTGTAAACGTGATTGAGTCCGACAATAAGGATAAATTTCCAGCTCAAAAAGCCAAACAGCGCCGGATTTTCAGGGTAATTTTGCTGATAAAAGCTGAGCCCTTGCCCCTGCTCAATGACGGTGCCGCTGATACTGAAGAGGGCGATCGCGAGTAGAAGCGCGATCGCTAGCCTTAAATCCGCCAACAGCGGGATGAGATCTTTGCGAAAATATCGTTTAATCACAGCGTTACACGTCAATAAAATTGGGTTTCAGTTCTCGAAGCATTCAGTCTCGAAGCATTCAGTCTCGAGGCATTCAGTCTCGAAGCAGTAAACAATCGACATCAGGCAATCGGCATCAGACGAGTCACTAAAGAAAACAGCCCGAAACCTACCAGCAATAGCCCACTAGCAGGCGTAATCCACCCAGACCAGCGTCTCAAATCTAGAATGTGCTTAATCGAAGCCGTAAAAATGCCCGCTAGCATCACTGGTGCCACGTAGCCCACCGTATAGGCTAGTAGCAGCGAAGCCCCCAATAGCGGATCGCCTTTTTCACCTACCCAGGCTAGCAGCGTCGCCAATACCGGCGTACTGCAAGGCGAGGCCACCAAGCCAAAAGTTAGCCCCAACAGGTAAGACTTCGCCGAGCGCGGAATGTTTTTCTCTAAGAAGTCAGTGCCCCTAAAAGAAGGCAGCGGCGGTAGCGGCAGCGCCTCTAGCAAATTCAGCCCCATCAAAATGGCCACAGCACTCACCACCACCGGCAAGCCCACCCCAATTTGACCATACACCCAGCCCAAACTACTTGCCACCAGCCCCAGCCCTGCCAGCGTTGTCGCCAGTCCCAAGCCAAACCAGGCCGATTGCCCCACTGCCTGCCAACGATTTTCTAATTCATAGCTGCCCATATAACCAACCGTAATCGGCAGCATCGAAAGCATACAAGGCGTCAGACTTGTTAGCAAACCCGCCAAGGCAATGATGCCAATACTAGAAATCGATAAATGGCCAAGTTGAAGTTCTACCCAGGCATTGGCCTGCTGACTCAGATGATATAAAAAAAGCTGTAGGCGATCGTAAGCTAGACCACTTGAGGCATTCGTCAAAAAATTAGCGAGAAAATCGCCCATACAAAATGCGTCGAATTAATTCAGTCGATTTGTGACTATAGCTTTCATTCTATCGAAAGCGCACACGTCAGGGGCGACTAGAAGGGGGCGCGGGCCGCTTTTTGAACCGCAAATAGGGCTTTTCTAATAAATTATGAGGGGTAAGCAAATCTTTGTCTAAAGAGGTTTTGCTCAGCTTACGCAAATTCGCCACTCGCTTGAACGGCCTTTCGCGATCTAGTTCTTCTCGCACCCGCTGCAACGAAAGCACCTCGGCATCTCGCGACTCTCTTGCGACTCGAATTAGCACGCCTGCCGTAATTAAGCTGGCCAGCATTGAGCTACCGCCATAGCTAAACAGCGGAAAAGGCAAGCCGGTGGTGGGCATCGCCCCAGAAGCCACACCAATATTAATAATCGATTGACCAATCAGCAGCACCATACAGCCAATAGCGACTAGCCGGTGAACAGTTTGCTGAGCCTGAATAGCTACCATTAGCGCCACGGCGCTGTACACCGCCAAAAACAAAATCAGCATGATGCAGCCGATAAAACCGAATTCTTCAGCGAACACCGAAAAAATAAAATCGGTGTATTGAATCGGCAAAAAGTAGATTTTTTGAATCGAAAGGCCGTAGCCTGTGCCGCTAACGCCGCCAGAACCAATCGCTAAAAGGCTTTGAATGAGTTGATAGCCGTTTTCACTTGGATCGGCCCAAGGGTTGAGAAAAGAAATGATGCGATCGCGCTGATAAGACTTCAAGCTCACGCTCAGCACCGCCCCCATTAGCCCCACCCCAGCAGTCAGCATGAGCTGCCGGTAAGGGAGCCCTGCCGCCAGCGCAATCAGCCAAATTGTCAGACCGCATACCGCTGTTGTACTGAGGTTCGGCTGTGCCAAAATCAGCAGCAGCCCGCCGGTAAAAATGCCCAGCCACACCAGCCGCGTTTTCACCGTTAGCTTGTGCCATTTGCCAAAGAGCTGAGCGCTATGCAGCACCAAAAAGGGCTTCATTAATTCTGAAGGCTGCAATAAAAAAGGGCCAAATGGTAGCCAGCGCGTCGCCCCATTAACTGATACGCCCACACCGGGAATATGCGTCGCCATCACCATTAGCATTGAAACCAACAGCATTACGCCAGAGACGCGCATCACCTGCTGCACCGGATGGCGAGTGATCCACCGAGAAATTAGCAGGCCAACGATGACCCAAATTAGCTGAATTTTAAAGAAGCGAGCGCCATCGTTAAAATCGGCTTCGGCGACTGGGTAAGAGGCCGAAAACAGCACCACTAGGCCCACCGATACCCATAGCAGCGTCATCCAGCGTAGCAATCTAGCCTCTAAGGCCCAATCTTGCACCGAAAAAACGCGGGTGATGCCACCCATAAAAGGTGATCTAAAAGGTGAGTTCAAAAGAGCAACCCTGCGGAGACGATACGAATGGCCATTATTTTGCCATTAGGTGGTCACGACTTGACGACTACTTTGCCAAAGATTTTGCGATATCTGGCGCATTGAGTAGCGGCGTGGTGGCAATCGGCAGTGGTGGGGTCTTGTTTTGAGCGATCGCAAACATCTCCGTGCGAATCTTCTGCGTGATCTGCACGGTCTTAGCGTCATAGAGCTGCGTCAGCGCCTTCGGATACAGACCAAAGCCAATAATCGGAATCAGCAAACACACAATCACAAACACCTCACGCGGCTCAGCGTCAATTAGCGCTTCTTTTTCAATCAACTCCTTATTTTCAGGGCCATAGAAAATATCGCGCAGCATCGAGAGCAAATACAGCGGCGTCAAAATCACGCCCACTGCCATCAGCATCACCACAATCAGCTTAAAGTTAAAGCCATAGGCATCGCTATTGGCAAATCCCACAAACACCATCAGCTCCGCTACAAATCCGCTCATTCCCGGCAGTGCCAAAGAGGCCATCGAGCAGGTCGTAAACATCGCAAAAATCTTCGGCATTTTACGGCCCACGCCGCCCATTTCATCCAAAATCAGCGTATGCGTGCGGTCATACGTCGCCCCAACTAAGAAGAACAAGCTCGCGCCGATCAGCCCGTGAGAGACCATTTGCAGCACCGCGCCGCTTAGTCCCAAGTTCGTAAACGAGCCGATCCCGATCATCACAAAGCCCATGTGGGAAATCGATGAGTAAGCAATCTTCCGCTTCAGGTTGTTTTGCGCAAACGAGGTCAGCGCCGCATAGATGATATTCACTACCCCAAAAATCACCAGTCCCGGCGCAATCACCGCATGGGCATCTGGCAGCATTTCCACGTTCATGCGGATAATGGCATAGCCGCCCATCTTCAGCAAAATGCCTGCTAGCAGCATATGCACAGGAGCCGTAGCCTCACCGTGCGCATCGGGCAGCCAAGTATGGAAGGGAATAATCGGCAGCTTTACCGCATAGGCAATCAAAAAGCCTGAATACAAAAATAGCTGTAGCCTCAGCGGAAACTCTTTCGCCATCAGCGACTGCATGTCAAAGGTAACGGTATCGCCGTAAAAGGCCATGCCTAGCGCTGCTAGCAAAATGAACAGTGATCCCCCAGCGGTGTAAAGAATGAACTTAGTCGCCGCATACAGCCGCTTTTTACCGCCCCAAATTGAGAGCAGCAGGTATACCGGCAACAGCTCTAACTCCCACATCAGGAAGAACAAAAGCATGTCCTGCACCGCAAATACGCCGATTTGACCGGCATACATGCTCAGCAATAGAAAGTAAAACAGCTTGGGCTTAAAGGTCACTGGCCAAGAGGCCAAAATTGCCAGCGTGGTAATAAAGCCCGTCAGCACCACCAGTGGCATTGACAGCCCATCGACGCCCACTGACCAGCGCAGGTCAATTTGAGGCACCCAGGTGTAGCTTTCATAGAGCTGCATTCCTGAGCTGTTGATATCGTAGTTATTGACGAAGGCATAGACAATAACGGCAAAGTCAATCAGGCCAACGATTAGGGCGTACCAGCGCACCGTGCGCCCATTTTCATCGGGGATGAAAGGAATGAGCAAAGCCGCTAGAAACGGAAAGAAAATAATGAAAGATAGCCAGGGAAATTGATCCATAACAAAACTGATAAGTTGCGGCCTGACAGGCGACAAAACGGCTACTGGTGGACTATATAAGCTCAGGCTTGATTTCTTTTCACACTGTAGAGAGAAAAATCAAAACTGTAAAAAAATATCTACGTTCTTTAAAGGATTTCAGCTACAGGTTACTTGAACAAAAATCGCTAAAGCGCTTCTTGTCAAACGAATGATACTCCGACTCATAAAATACAGCGCCCAGCTTAGCACTACCTTAAGGATCGTTAGGCGTAATGTGGGGGTGCTGTGAGCGATCATATCCTTGCCTGCTGGCAAATCTAATTGCATGATCGCACCTTTAACTGAGCCATAAAACCATATAAGGAGCACTGATATATATTTCAGCGCTCCTTAAGCGATCTATCCGAATCTAGACAGCTCTAAACGGCTTTAGAGGGCGGAAGCTAGCCCAATCCTGAGACGAATACTAAGCCCAGCACTGCTCCAAACACAATCAATGCATAGAACTGAGCGCGGCCATTTTCAAAGTATTTCAACCCTTCACCGGTTACGAGCGTAACAAAGCCGGTCAAATTAACAATGCCATCGACGATTTTGATATCTACATTCAGTACGCTTTTTGCGAGGTTGCGAGTGCCTTTAATAAACACTTCACGGTAAATATCGTCGATGTACCACTTGTTGAGCGAGAGGTTGTAGAGCGGCTTGATTTTGTTAGCGATCGCGCTGGGATCAATTTTATTCAACCGATACATCAGCACCGCTAGCACAATTCCGGCAACAGAAATGGCTACCGAAGCTCCTGCCATTCGCACAAACTCGCTCATGTCAAACTCTTCAGCGATTTCAGCCACCGTCAGCGCTTCGCCTGCCGGATGGATAAATGCCTCAAAGTAATTCGCAAACGGTGTCCCCACTAGCCCAATTAGAGCCGATGGGATCGCCAGCATAATTAATGGAAACGTCATGCTCCAAGCCGACTCATGAGGCAGTTCTGCATGGGAGGAATGGTCATGATCCCCATGCGCACTTTCTACCTTCAATTCCTGAGCGCTCATCGCGCCTGGCCCCATCGAAGCGCCCGCCATCTGCAAAGACTGTAGCTTTACGCTTTTGCGCAGGCCCGCGTCATTGCCGCGAAATTCGCCTTCAAAAGTAGAAAAGTACATGCGGAACATGTAAAAAGCCGTCACGCCTGCGGTCAGCCAGCCGATCGCCCACATTACCGGGTTCACGGCAAACACAGAACCCAAAATCTCGTCTTTTGACCAGAAGCCTGCAAATGGCGGCAGACCCGAAATCGCCAAGGTGCCAATTAAGAAGGTAATCGATGTAATCGGCATATACTTTCGCAGTCCGCCCATCAAACGCATATCCTGAGCTAGCGCTGGGTCGTGACCGACCACTTCTTCCATGCCATGAATGACTGATCCTGATCCTAAAAACAGCATCGCCTTAAAGTAAGCGTGTGTCATCAGGTGAAAGAGGCCAGCCGTATAAGCGCCTACACCCATCGCCATCACCATGTAACCAAGCTGAGACATGGTAGAAAAAGCCAGCCCTTTTTTGATGTCGTTTTGGGTGATGGCAATTGAAGCTCCCAAAAAGGCCGTAATCGTTCCTGTCCAGGCAATGATAGTCATTACTGTCGGAATATTTTCAAAGACGGGATACATCCGGGCAATCAAAAACACGCCCGCAGCCACCATCGTCGCTGCGTGGATTAGAGCCGAAATGGGGGTAGGGCCTTCCATTGCATCAGGCAGCCACACATGCAGCGGAAACTGTGCTGATTTGGCCATCGGCCCCATGAAGACTAAACCTGCAAACAAAGCCGCTAAGCCTGCCGAGAGCATACCCGTGCTGACCAGTTCGCTGAGTCTGCTACCCATCAGGTCAAACTCAAATGTGCCAGTGGCCCAAAACAAGCCCAGCATTCCAAGCAAAAGACCAAAGTCGCCGACTCGGTTAGTGACAAATGCTTTTTGGCAAGCATCCGCCGCACCGTCGCGGTCGTACCAATAGCCAATTAGCAAATAGGAACACATCCCCACTAGCTCCCAGAAGACATACACCTGGAGGAGGTTCGGACTCACAACTAGCCCCAGCATGGAGGAGCTGAACAAACTTAAATAGGCATAAAACCGCACATAGCTAGGGTCATGAGCCATGTAGCCATCGGTGTAGATCATCACCAACAGCGCTACCGTCGTCACAATCACCAGCATCAGTGACGTGATGTGATCAACGGTGAACCCCATATTGATATGAAAGTCTCCCGCAGAAGCCCATTCAATCAGATAGGTGTAGGGGGCGTGGCCCTGAAACTGGCTGGCTAGCAGCATTATTGATAACGTCATCGCCGCGCCAATTAGGCTGACGATAAAGACGGCGACGGGCTTTCTGAGCCGATTGGTCGCTTCGTTGTAGCTAATCAGGCCCATCCCTACAATTGCTGCGCCAAGTAAGGGCAACACAGGGATTAGCCAAGCATATTGATAAATGGCTTCTACGGATTCCATTGATTACTCCATATTCCTGCCAAGGTTATTTCTGTGATTCAAGCTTGAATATCAAACTTAATTTGAGCTGGTGCACACTTGGCTCAATCAGTACCAAGCCAAAATTGACAAACCGCTTTTATATTGACATACCCTGTCCATCTCGCTGTGCTGCTGAGGACGTAGAGTGACTGTAAATATAAATTTTAATTAAATAAAAACATTTTGACGCATTGTTGCTCGTTTTTGTGCAGATGTTTTAGGGCTGTGGATAATTTACGAGAGGCGATCGCGCCTAAAATACCCTCTCACACCATCCGAGTCAACTGAACTCGATAGCGCTCTTTCTTCGTGACCGCGACCTCCCCAATTTCCAAACGGCCCTTGCCGCGAATGGCAACTAGATCGCCGCTGTGCAGCGTTTGACTCGACTGTGTGATCGGCTTCCAGTTTACCCGCACATCGCCGCCCGCAATTAAATCAGCCATTTTACTGCGCGACATCCCAAAACCCGCCGAAGCCAGTGCATCTAGCCGCATGGAAGCTTCGACGGTGGTAATTTCTTTAGTTTTGGGTTCGCGCACCCGCAAATCACTTAGCGCTATAGCCTGCGTTTTCACAGGCACTGATCGCACTTGCACCAAACTCGTCTGCAAAAAGTCCACCAATTCAGGCACCACAATCGCCTGCGCGCCGCGCTCCCCTAGCACAATGATGTCGCCCACTTTATCGCGCACTAAGCCAGTGCCGAGTAGCGATCCCAAAAAGTCACGATGAGAAGCAGTATCGAATAAAAAATTACCGGCAATGCTCAAAGCTGCCAAAGGCACAGGCTGATCGTCAAGTGGTATTTCGCTGCGGGCAATGACCAAACGCTGCCGCTCTGCTTGAGGGTAGCCGCCGCTAGCAACAGCATGGATTTCACTCAAGTTGCTAAAAACGGCTTGAGCTTCAAATAGCTCTGGGGGTGACAAAAAATCGGTCGCTACAGGTTCCCAGGTGCGAACGGCCTGTTCGGCGCGGTCAATAATGCGGGCGATTACCTCCCGATTCTCAACCCGCTTCAAAATATCTTCTTTCGGCAGCATACGCTAAACCTTTGCAACCTCTGGTTCTGTTTCTGGCGCTGATGAAGAAGATGCAGACGCTACCCCATTGACCACTGCTGGCGAAATTCTGAAATTTTTCGCAATTTCACGCGCCGTCATCTTGGCGCACATCATCACCGAAGGCGTGCCCCCACCCGGCTGTGAACTAGCGCCGACCAAATAGAGGTTGGAGATATCTTCGCTGCGGTTATGTGGCCGGAAAAAAGCACTTTGAGTTAGCACGGGCTCTACCCCAAAACCGTTCCCTAAATAGCTATTCAGCGTCCCTTCAAAGTAATCAGGCGTAACATGGCTTTGATAAACCAATCGCGATTTTAGATCTGGAATGTAGCCGCGCTCTTCCAAAAAGGTCAGCACCTTGTCCGTAAGTTTTGGCCCTTCCACATCCCAGTCAATTCCACTGGCATTATTAGGAACAGGCACAAGAGTATAAGCCGCATGGTGCCCAGGCGGGGCCATACTCGGATCGGTCAAAGACGGAATGTGCAGGTATTGAGAAAAGTCTTTGCTCAGCACTTTTTGATCAAAAATTTCAGTTAGCAGCGCTTCATAGCGTGGCCCCAAAATAATATTGTGATGGCGCAAATCAAGATCCTCTAGGCCATCGGCTCTGAAGCCAAAGTAAATTACCAAGACAGACATCGATTGCTTGGTCAGCTTCACCCGCAAGTCCTGATTAATCAGCCGGTACTGAGGCTCAATCAGCTTCGAGTAAGTGTGGGCGTAGTCGCCGTTAGAAGCAACCAGATCAGCGTTGTATTGAGTGCCATCGGCGAGGGTAATGCCGGTAGCGATTTTTTTGCCAAACAGTGAGCCTTCTACATCAATTTTGGTGACTTCGCTGTTGTAGCGGATTGTCCCGCCTAGCTCTTCAAACTTGCGCACAAAACCATTCACTAATTCGCCAGTGCCGCCCATGGCAAAGTGAATGCCCCAGGTTTTTTCCACGAAGTGAATCATGGCGTAAATCGCTGGTACTTTGAGCGGATTGCCCCCTACCAGCAGCGGCTCAAAACTAAATACCTGCTGAAGCTTGGGGCTTTTAAAGCAGTCTTTGACAAATGAAAACAAGGGGCGTACGGCGTCTAGCCTCACCAGATCAGGCGCGACTTTGAGCATGGAAAAAAGATCGCCAAAGTAGGTGTAGCCCAGCTCGATAAAACCGCGATCAAAAATGGCTTTGGCGGCGTCGTGAAATTTTTCATAACCGGCTAAATCATCCGGCTCAATTGCTTCAATTTGGCGGCGGGTGCTTTCGGGATCGCCGTCATAATCAAAGTAGGTGCCATCATCAAAATAAATGCGGTAGAACGGCAAAATAGGAATGATTTTGACGTATTTAGCGGTATTGGGGCCGCTGGTGATACCGGATTTGACACGGGCTGCTGGATCCATGATTTCAGCCGGGAAATCGGGTTCATTTAGCGCAGCGGCGTCTCTTTGCAGCGAAAAAAGCTCTTCAATAAAGTGAGGCACGGTGAGCACAGTAGGCCCCATGTCAAAAATAAAGCCATCGGCTTTGCGCACATAGGCGCGACCGCCGGGAGCATCTAATTTTTCAAAGAGGGTGGTGTCGAATCCTAAGCTCTGTAGGCGAATGCCTAGAGCTAGCCCACCGATTCCAGACCCTATGATGATGGCTTTTTTGCGACTCATACCGTAGTTTCACTAGCTATACATTTCTTAGTATAGACCTCATTTTGACGCTGTAGCGGCCAGATTTGGTGTGGGCTATTGCGATCTAAACGTGATTTGAACGCTGGATTAACGGCTGAGTAAAGGGGCGATCGCACCACCGGGATCTTGCTGCCGCATTAACGACTCCCCCACTAAAATCGCCTTTGCCCCAGCCGTCACCACCGCTTCTACATCACTCGGCGTATGTAACCCCGATTCGCTGACAATCAGCACCTGCCGCTGCGCAATTTTGTTCTCATAGACCCGCAGAATGCGCTCAGTCGTCGATAGGTTTACCGTGAAATCTTCCAAATTGCGGTTATTAATGCCAATCAGCTCAACTCCAGGGATGTCTATCACCCGCTCAAATTCTTCAGCGGTATGCGTTTCTACCAGCGCATCTAGCCCTAGCGCTTTAGCAATTCGCACAAAATAAGTGAGGTCTTGATCGGACAGAATTGCGGCAATTAAAAGGACAGCATCCGCTCCGGCAGCGCGCGCTTGGTAAATTTGGTAGGGGTAGATAATGAATTCTTTGCACAACAAAGGCAGATCCACTGCCTGACGAATTTGGCGGAGATAATCAAAGCTGCCCTGAAAAAACTCGCTATCGGTTAGCACAGACAGACAGGTTGCCCCACCAGATTGGTAGCTGCGGGCAATCGCGACCGGATCAAAATCAGCCCGAATCACGCCTTTACTCGGCGAAGCCTTCTTCACCTCAGCAATAATCGCCGGAGCCTGCTTAGCAGCCTGCTGCCTCAACGCTGCCAAGAAGCCTTTGGGATTTGGCATTCCCTGGACTTGAAGCTGCAAGTCTTTAAGCGAAAGCTGCTCTCGCTGCCGAGCAACCTCTACCTCTTTGTGCCACACAATTTTCTCTAATATATTGCGCGGTTCAGAATCTTGCGTTTTGATTTGGTACTCAAGGCTAGCAACAGAAATAGAAGGATTAGGCGATCGGCGACGAATTTCCATTAGGCATTCACCTCCACTGGCTTCACTTCCAATGGTTTCACCTCTGCTCGTTTGTAGGCTTCATCTAACACCTCGGATAGAGTGGGATGGGTATGGACAAACTTGGAGAGCTCAGTAACAGATTGTTTTTGGGCTATAGCATTCGCTGCCTCCTGAATCAAATCCGCCGCATGCAGCCCAATAATATGCGCTCCCATGACTTCACCTGTGTCTTTGCGGTAAATCACCTTTGCGAGTCCTTCGGTTTCACCTTCCGCTAACGCCTTGGAATTCGCCTTGAAGTAGCTGCGCACGGAGGCAATTTCATAGCCCTCTGCCTTTGCTTTGGCCTTCGCCGCAGGCTCTGTCAGTCCTACAAAGCTGACTTCAGGATGGGTGAAAGCCGCCGCTGGAATGGCGTTGTAATCGACTGTACGGTTATCTCCGCAAATATTATCTACCGCTACAATCCCTTGCGCCGAAGCCGAATGCGCCAGCATCATTTTGCCGTTAGCATCGCCAATCGCATACAGATGCGGCACTGGTTTGCCGTCGCGGACGACTGCTAGGCGATCATCTACCGGAATAAAGCCGCGCCGATCCGTCTCGACCGCCACCATATTGAGATCCAAGTTCTTCGTCGCTGGAATCCGGCCCGTTGCCACGAGACAAGCATCTACTTCTATAACATCCACTATTTCCATCGTCTTCGGATCAGCAAGTTCAATCACCACGGGCGATCCGGGCGTAATTTTTTTGGCCAGCAGCCCTACTCTTGTTTCAATATCACGCGGTTTAATCAGTACCCGCTCAGCCTGCTTGGCAATATCAGGATCAAACGTCGGCATGAGCTGATCCATTGCTTCGATCATCGTGACCTCAGAACCAAGCGCCGTATACACATCGGAAAATTCTAGGCCAATGTAGCCGCTGCCAATGATTGCCACCCACTCTGGCAACCAATCGAGGCGGATAGCTTCATCACTCGTAAAGACAGTTCTGCCATCTGTTTCAATGCCTCTCGGCACAAATGGGATCGAGCCGGGAGAGAGAATGATGTCTTTGGCAGTGACAGTGCGGGTGCCGCTATCGTCTTTAATCGAAACCTTTTGGCTACCGGCAATTTTGCCCCAGCCCCGAATGGTTTCTACGCCCAAACGATTGAGGCTATTAGTCAAATCGCCCTGAATTTTGCTGACTAAGTTTTTGGCATGATCGGCAATCCCGGCGCGGTCGAAGCCGACCCCGGCAAGGCTAATGCCCAGCGCCTTCAGATGCTGCGCGTCGCGCATTTCACGCACTCTTCCAGAAGCCGCTAGCAACGCTTTAGACGGAATGCAGCCACGATTGACGCAAGTACCGCCCATGTCGGCAGCTTCGATAATGGCGGTTTTGAGGCCGCGTTTGACGGCGTGCAAAGCTGCGCCGTGACCACCAACGCCTGCACCAATAATCACCAAATCGTAATCGAACGCTGAATCCACGGCTGTCTCCTTGCTGATTTCTTGTGTGCTTTCCAGTTTCTTTCTGGTTTTTTTGCTTTTTTGAGCGGGTCTTTATTTTCGACTAAAGCGGGGGATTTGCACAACTCGTGTTTCCGTCCTTTTCGGCGGTAGCCGCTTCGATGCCATTCCTTTAATCCATCAATTGGCCAACCGCTTGATCCATCTGCCAGAATCAAGCCATCTCGCTCATTTTGACAATGCAGAAGCGGCCGATTAGAACGCGGATCCAACGGTCGAATGACTTCGCTGACGCAGCGCTTCATACAGTAGCACTGCCGTCGAAACGGCTACATTCAGCGACTCTACCCCCGGCACTACCGGAATTTTGACCACTTCAGAGGCGCAATCAATCAGCGCTTTTGACAGGCCAGCACCTTCATTGCCCATTACAAATACAGTCGGCGATCGCAAATCAAGCTGCCAGTAGTCGAGGGATGCGATCGCACTCGTTGCCACCACCTGCACCCCTTGTGCCTTCAGCTGTAGCGCCTTTTGCTCAATATCTACCGTTTCCATTGGCAGCCGAAACCACTGACCTACCGAAGCTCGGAGCACTTTAGGACTACCCACATCTACACTGTCATCACTCAGCCACAGCCCATCACTACCGGCCCCTGCCGCCGTGCGAATAATGGTCCCCAAGTTTCCCGGATCTTGCAGCGTTTCTAGCATAATCCCTAGGCTGATATTGCCCGCAGGCCGACTCGCTGCCGCCTGCCAGGCATTGCGCTGTGGGGCAATCGCGACCACACCATCCGGCGTCACCGTACTCGCAATCGACTTTAAAACGGCAGGCGACACTAGCTCTACCTGGGCTGATTGTATAAGTGCCCGCTGACATAGATCGCTGTAGCGCTGCTGCCATTGCTCGGTATAGCAAAGCACCTGAAGCGGATAATTTGCTTCACAAGCCGCCTCAATCAGATGAGTTCCTTCTAGCAACAGCACCGCCTGCTTACGCCTTTCCTTAGCCTGCTGCAGCTTACGCAATTGCTTAACGGTTGGATTTTGAAGGCTAGTAAGCATAGTCAACGTATATATAGTCAACGTATATTTAAATCACTGTGTATTCATACTGAATGATAGAAAGTTTTAATTAATACCATCCCTTGCTAATTAGACGGCTAATTAGACTACCAATTGGGCCAACTACACTTAGCCAATCTCAAAGGATCTGGCCTCAGGCACGCATAAAAAAGCTCTTCAGACCGTCAAAGCTGAAGAGCTTCTTAGCATTAAACTGTCATTAAACTGCAATCGAATCACAGTCACGTCACAGTCACATCACAGTCAACCATGAGATGCGGAACCCGGGACTTGAACCCGGAAGTCCTTGCGAACACTAGAATCTGAATCTAGCGCGTCTACCAATTTCGCCAGTCCCGCAAAAGCGCTGCTTTCCTAGCTATTTCTGAATTACTTCTGCGCCTGTCAGCTAAAAACGCTGCGCGCAGAACAAATCTTTCAGATAACCTACTCAAGGCTGCGACTAACAATAATCTAGCAGTCCGTGACATCCGTCAACCGCATAGCGTTCTTAATCTACGCTTAATCCGAGATATGATGCGATTCCCTCCACATTTTTTGGACTAAATCCGTCTTGTAGAGGATGTCGATCACTGAAGTAGCCCAAATTTTGTGCAAATCAGTCGGAAGAAACCCTGAACTTTCGGGTAGAATCCATACCAAATTCTGCGGATTCTCTTTAACCTAGTTAATCCATTTCATCAATATTTCATCAACATTATCAATTTATGGAGGCTACTCCCATCACTCCTCTCACCTCTTCAGCTTTGCCTACAGCCGCAGTCTCCGCAATTAAACCGGCCAGTAAGCCAGCCTCTGTGATTGAAATTTGGGGTGGCTACCCCTTGAGCGGTCACATTCCAGTCAGCGGGGCTAAAAATTCAGCCCTCGTTGTCCTCGGTGGTGCGCTCCTGTGCTCACAAACCTGCCGCATTCGCAACATTCCCGACCTGATGGATATTGGCCGCATGGCCAGCGTTTTGGAAGCGCTTGGACTCAAAGTTGCCCGCAATGGCGACATGCTTGATGTCGATGCCAGCCATATCAGCCATTCCAAAGCTCCTTATGACATTGTGAGTAAGCTGCGAGCCAGCTTTTTTGTGATCGGTCCGTTGCTCGCTCGTTTAGGTGTAGCTAGAGTTCCGCTCCCCGGCGGCTGTGCTATTGGAGCCCGTCCGGTAGAGCTTCATATTCGCGGCTTACAGGCTCTCGGCGCTCACGTTCATATGGATCACGGCGTGGTTCATGCCTATGTCCCCGGGGCGCGCGGTAAGCTCAAAGGCGCAAAAATTTACTTAGACTATCCCAGCGTTGGTGCAACCGAAACGCTGATGATGGCAGCGACCCTCGCTGAGGGCGAAACCGTTTTGGAAAATGCTGCTCAAGAGCCAGAAGTGGTTGATTTAGCGAACTTCTGTATCGCTATGGGCGCAAAAATTCACGGTGCAGGCACTAACACTATTACCATTACCGGTGTTCCTAGCCTTCACGGAACCGACTACGCCATTATTCCAGATCGCATTGAGGCCGGTACTTACTTAGTTGCGGGTGCCCTTACCCGTTCTGAAATTACTGTTGGCCCGGTTGATCCTAGTCATTTGACGCCGCTGTTGGCTAAATTGCGTGAAACTGGCTCCACCGTAGAAATTGAAGAAAATAACAATATTCGGATTTCTCCAGGCGATCGCATCCTCCCGACCGACATTCAAACCCTGCCCTATCCCGGATTTCCAACCGACCTACAGGCGCAGTTTATGGCCTTACTTACCCTTGCTGACGGCAGCAGTACTGTCAGCGAAACCGTCTTTGAAAACCGCTTACAGCACGTCGCTGAGTTCAACCGCATGGGCGCAGACATCCGCGTCAAAGGCGACTGCGCAATTGTGCGCGGCGTTACTCAGCTTTCAGGCGCGCCTGTCACCGGCAGTGACCTAAGAGCTTCGGCAGCGTTGGCTATAGCGGGCTTAGTTGCCAAAGGCAAAACTACCCTTCACGGCCTGCATCATCTAGATCGCGGTTATGAAAAATTTGAAGAAAAGCTCACCAACGTCGGTGCTCGTCTGCGTCGAATTCCACGCAGTGAGGCTGATATGGCCGCTCAGCCAACATCCATAGGCCTTGAAGTACCAGCAGATGTAGCAGTTGGCGTAGCGGTTGGGTAATGGCATCAGGATCAGGGAAGAGGAGGCGCAGAAAGAGTAGAGGTTGGTCTAGTTAAAAGATCGCTAGAATCTTTGCAATCGCACTAGTTTGCTTACCTCCTCACCCCAACTCCCATGCCCTCATTCCCTGGTTCTCACAAATCCACCCTCACCGGACTCAACGCCGATCACTTTCGCCATCCGCTCGACAAAAAAGCCACTCAATCACTCAAGCGTCTACCCGGACTAGACGTTGCTATTCGTAGTCTGCTCGGCCCGATGGGCGAACAGTTCTTTTACTTAGAAAATATTGCTGCAAGTGTTTTAGTCGGGCCCAAGCAACTGCCTAATCTCTACAGGTCCTTACAAGAAGCTTGCCAAATTCTTGATCTTGAAGTGCCTCAGCTCTACATCAAGCAGCACCCCGTGCCCAATGCCTATACCTTTGCGATGCGCGGCAAGCAGCCTTTTGTCGTGGTCCACACTGCTTTAATTGAGCTGCTGAATCCGGCTGAAGTACAGGCGGTAATTGGGCATGAGCTAGGCCATCTCAAATGCGATCACGGGGTTTACCTGACCTTGGCCAATCTCTTAACGTTAGCTACAGGCCAATTGCCCTTTGGATCAATACTCATGCAAGGCTGGCAATCGCAGATCATGGAGTGGGTGCGCTGCGCTGAATTTACCTGCGATCGCGCCGCTTTACTTGCCACCCAAGACGCTCGCACCGTCGCCTCTGTCCTCATGAAACTCTCTGGTGGCTCCCCGACGCTCTCGCCTCAGCTCAACTTAGATGCCTTTATCGACCAAGC
Source organism: uncultured cyanobacterium (assembly GCA_963740915.1). Taxonomy (GTDB): domain Bacteria; phylum Cyanobacteriota; class Cyanobacteriia; order Phormidesmidales; family Phormidesmidaceae; genus Phormidesmis. Next base: position 72,667 of record CAVUFV010000014.1, on the reverse strand, counting down.
TCGCTCTTATGACGCCATCAGCGACAGCGAAATGGGAGAAATGCTCAAGCAGCTAAAAACTAACGAATTGAGCCACCCGGTTCCGGTGCTAAGAGCTAGAGAAATTGACCGCTGGGCCAGCACCGCCGACTATCAGTCGTTACTCCATGCCCGTCCGCTAGCAGCAGACACTAATACGACTGACCACTCTGGCGGCTGGCGGCAGTGGTAATCACATAAAATAGCCGTAAAAGGAAGCTAATAAATTTGATCAGCAAAAGGCTGTAACAAAGTCACCCAATTCGCTATACTAAATAGCCTACCGGGCAAGTGGCGGAATTGGTAGACGCACCACACTCAAAATGTGGCGACTTCGGTTGTGCGAGTTCGAGTCTCGCCTTGCCCATATAGCTTATGCCCATATAGCTTATTTTTTCTAGCTGACTTCTTTACCTATATTCTTAAAAAAGTAAAGGGAGAAATCTTATGGCTCAGCGGCTAAAGCGCTGGGAATCACCTCGAAGCGAAGGTCGTAACCGAAAAGGGCGAGGCGGTTCTGCAAAGCAAAGGCAGTACAAGAAACGACAAAAGCTATGGGTAAAGCGGCTACAGGAAGGCAGCGATCGCGGCAAACTCAAGCCAGAAATCAAACCACCAGAGTTAATTTTAGAAACCCAGCTAACTAGCGCTAACACAAACAAAAAATACAAGATAAAAGAGGTTATTGAACAGCCTCTTTTTTTTTGTATTTTTTCTCCCTCGTTATCTCCCTCATCACCGCTCTAAAAATTGACGCCTACGGCTGTCAAAAAATGACCGGATAACGCCGCAACAGCCCTGTTAATAGAAGGGGCAATTGCGGGGTGATACTTGTCATTGCTATGGACTTGCACCCATTGCTGTAGCCAATATTATCTAAATAACTATCTCAACAACTTCAGTGATTTTGGGAGGGCAGATGGGCAAGCTGATCCCAAATACTTTGCTAAGGTTTAGGGCTTCCGTTGACAAACCAACTAAAAAATCATCATCCGCCTGTCAAAGCAGGACTCTATTATGTGCGGATCAAAACTTACAACAGCAGCAAATTGTTTGACTCACAGAATAATTGCTTGAAAAGTACTGTTGTAGAAAAGTCTGAAATAGCCTATTTACAGGCAGAAAAGCCGGCTTCAGAAGCCGTAGAGCCAGCGCGTAAAAAGTCATCACCCCAGTCTTTCTCAAGCGTTTTCTCTAAAATTGTGGCCGATGAGCTGCTGATCGCCGCTAGCGGTCGAGGCATTACCTTAGATCAGTGGCTGATTGTTCCGGATGCTCTACATGCGCTGATCTTCGTTCAAGAAGATCGCCCTGATTTTGATATTACAAGTGGCAAACCGAGACTGCTAAATGCCTTTGTCGCAGGCTTTAAAGCGGCTACTGCTAAGCGCATTAACCTAGTTCGAAATCAACTTGGTTCGCCGGTTTGGCAGCGTAGCTACCAAGAGCAGCAAGTAGAAGATGACTTTATGCTCGCGCGCCTACGCAAAAGAATGAACGCAGCCGATGCATTATAGAATCTGGCCCTCTAACATTTTAGCGACTCTAACATTTTAGCGATCGCGCTCGAAGAAGATTAAAGCTTCTTTGCCAACCTTTGTAAGGGCAACGGATATATTTTGCGTCCTTGATCGATATCAAAGCAAAACGGCCCGCCTATCATTGTGAATCCATATTATGAAACTGAAGGCAGGTTTAAAGATCAACTAATCCGGGTGGTGGCGTGATTTCTATTCGACCTTTAGAAATATCTACAATCGGGACAATAGCTTCTACAAAGGGAATGAGTAAGGTTTTTGGTGCTTTGGGCTTATTTTTACGTCTAGCCTGACGTTTGAGTTTGCCTGCGGCCTTGGCTCGAAGGGAGGGATGAGAGGTGTCTTTGGTGGGCTCTGGATCTATTGTAGGCACGGGTGAATCTGACGAGGCTATCGTCTCAGCGGTCGCAATTTGTTCTGTAGGTTGATCGGCTAGTGTGACTTCTAGCATGTCGTGGCCCATTGTAAATAGGTCGGTGACGGTGCCGATCAGAGTTTGATCGGTTTGCAGATAGACGCTGAGGCCGATTAAATCAGAAACATGAAATTCGCCGGGGTTTAGCCTGAGGCGATCGCTTTTTGGCACCAGCAGTTCAGATGCTCTCAAGTCTTCGGCCTGATCGCGATGATCGATGCCTTCGAGCTTGACAAGATACTGATTTTTGCCGTCCAAAAAACGACCGCTGGTGATACGCACGAGTGTGACTTCGCTGTGAGGTTTCTTGAGCCAGCGATCGCCTGGTCGGGTAAAGCGCTCAGGAAAATCACTCTCCGGATACACTTTCACATGGCCATTCAGGCCGTGCGCACCGACAATGCGCCCGATCACTAGCCAGTCTGGCGCTTTTCTAAGAGCGTCATCGAGAGATTCATTCGCTGCTTCACTAGGCATTGCCATTACACAGCCGCCATCATTGGTTTCACGGAGTACACCTGATTGGTCAGCGTTGCCAGATGCTGCAAAGCGCTGACAAGCTGTTCATCCGTTGCGGTCAGGCTAATACGGAAACACTGATGCATATGCGGCCAATCTTTACCGTTGAGGCTGTTTTCTAAACCCGGAAAGAACGGGCTGCCGGGCACAATAATCACGCCGTATTTCTTGAGTTCATTGTAAAAATCCCAATCGCTCATGGGCAGATCGTCAAACCACAGCCAAGCAAAAATCGCCCCTTCACCTCGGTGCAAGCGCCAGGGCACTTCGTTAGGCATATAGCGGGTAAGGGCTTCTTCAAGCACCGCGAATTTGTTTTGGTAGTGGGGCCGAATCACGTTGAGCGAAATATCGGCCAAAGCTCCACTGCGAATGGCTTGAGCCGCGATCGCTTGACCATAGCGACTGGAGTGAATGCACAGGTTCGTTTGAAAAGCTTCTAAGATTTGAATGATCTTTTCATCACCAATTGCAATACCTACCCGCTCACCCGGCAAGCCTGCCTTAGACAAGCTGATGCAGTGCACGACATTAGGCCCGAATATAGGCGTCATTTCAGTAAAATTCAGGGCTGGAAATGGCGGGGCATAGGCCGAGTCGATAAAGACAGGCACATCATAGGGGGCGGCCAAATCGACGATACCCTGCACTTCGCTGGCCGTGATCACATTGCCGGTGGGATTGCAGGGCCGTGAAAAGAGAACAAAGCCGGTGTTGTCGTTAATTTCTAGCTGGTCAAAATCGGGCCGATATTTAAAGGAGTGCGAATCGCTGCCAAGTTCGATGAAAGGGCGGTAGGCTTTGACGGCTTCAGGATAGAGCGTGACGCCGCCATAACCCGTATAGTCAGGGCTGAGGGGCAAAACGATATCTTTGAGCTGACCTTTGCTGCTGTAGCCACCGAGAGCATTGGCCGCTAAAAAGTAAAGGTTTTGGCTACCGGGCGTGATTAAAATGTTGCGTGAGGTGAGGCTAAGACCGTAGCGTTGGTTAAAGTCGTCGCGTACGGCTTCGATGAAGGGCTCGTAGCCTTGACTAGCGCCGTACCTACAGACAACTTCGCCATATTCTTTGCTGGCTAGCAGCTCTGCTGTACAATCGCGCCAAAGCTGTTCAACTTCTGGCAAAATTACCGGATTACCGGCACTGAGGTTAATGAATTCCTTTTGCTCGTTTGACGCCTTACTCGCGTTTAGCGTTTCGATAATGTCTTTCATAATCGCACGCACCCCGGTTAGGTGAGACATGCGATCGCCGAACTGAGTAAGGGCAGGAATCATGATTGCTTAGGGTGTCATGTGTTTACGGCCTAGTTTGCGCCTATTAGGCATGGCCTGTTCGATCAAATATAACCTCTATCTGACTTACCCATGCACCGTTCCTGGCAACTCGACTTCTATCGCCGTCCCCTGCAAGATTCGTCTGGGAATCCGCTTTGGGAGCTATTGATCTGCGATTCTCAGATGACGTTTACCTATGGTGAATTTTGTCCGCAGCGGCAGGTGAGTGCGCCCTGGGTTCGCGAACAGCTCCAGATTGCAGGCGATCGCGCAGGTGGCTGGCCGTCTTATATCGAGATTTTTCGTCCGCAGACCGTGAGCTTAGTAGAAGTCGCCTGCCGAGATTTGCCTATAGAAGTGCGCCCGACTAGAGAAGTTCCGACGCTCAAGCAGTGGCTGCGAGAGCGGGCCGTTTGGTACCCAACCTTAGCCAACTACGTCCTTGATACCTATAACCCCATTGCTATCGATCGGCCTGCTCCTAATCCGATTGCTGACTATTTAATGGGCGAACAGTGGCAGTTTGCGGCCATCGGATCGAGTGGTCTGATGCGATTGGAGCAAGAGCCCATTCCCATCAGATCGATTCCACCCGAATTAAATCCAGTGAGCTTAGGCTTGCCTAGTACGCTGCTGATTCCGGGCGTAATTATCAACGGCGCTCGGCAGTCGATGGCGCTGGCTCAGTGGCTGCAATCGGTGCAGCCGGTAATGCTGCAATATATTGCCGGGGCTCCGCATGGTTTGCTGCTAGAAGCCGGACTGAGCGATCGCTGGATTCTGGCCACCTTTGAAGACAGCGACGTAGTTGGGGCCGCACGCACTTTTACTGAGCGCAAGCAAGCCGCTCAAGGGCTGCACTTTTTGCTGGTGCAGCCCGATGATTCAGGAATGACCTACACCGGCCTCTGGCTGATGCAATCAACCGCTAGCAAACAGATTTCGGCTATGCCCCATTAACTCTACAAGCTGACTCTAGGCGAAACGAAACTGAGACCAACGCTTGATCAAGCCGGTTCATAGGGTAGAAAATCACCAGATGGATTCGGTAACGCCAAGCGCTCAAATCAAAAAACATTTTGCGCCATCTGTCTTAAGGGCAGAGGTGAACGGTAGAATTCCTCTTGACAGCCCAATAGGAAAAATTGATGGAGTATCTGGCAGGTCATCCCATAAAAATCGGTATCATTGGCGGTAGCGGCCTCTATCAGATGGAGGCGCTTAGCGATGTCAAAGAAATTAAGGTAGAGACTCCCTTTGGCGACCCGTCAGATGCGCTGATTACCGGCAAACTTGATGGCGTGCCGGTGGCTTTTTTGGCCCGCCACGGTCGCGGCCACACGCTCACCCCTTCGGAGCTGCCTTTTCGAGCGAATATCTATGCAATGAAGGCGCTGGGCGTAGAGTACTTGATCTCAGCGTCGGCGGTCGGTTCACTCAAAGCTGAGGCCAAGCCGGTGGATATGGTGGTGCCGGATCAGTTTATTGATCGCACTAAGGGCCGGGTTTCGACTTTTTTTGGCGAAGGGATTGTCGGCCATATTTCTTTTGGCAATCCAGTGTGCGACGCCCTTGCCACCCTGCTTGCCGATGCCGTTGAAAGTCAGCAATTCGAGGGCGTGACTTTGCATCGCGGTGGCACCTATGTGTGCATGGAAGGCCCCGCTTTTTCGACCAAGGCCGAATCCAATTTGTACCGCAGTTGGGATGCGACCGTGATTGGCATGACGAATTTGCCCGAAGCTAAGCTGGCTAGAGAAGCTGAAATAGCCTATGCCACCCTGGCACTGGTGACTGACTATGACTGCTGGCACAGCGATCATGACAACGTGACGGTAGAAATGGTGATTGGCAACTTACAAAAGAATGCCGTCAATGCCCAAAAGGTGATTCAAGCGGTCGTTCGTGAACTCAGCGAAAATCCGCCCGAATCGGAAGCGCATTCGGCGCTAAAGTACGCCATCATCACACCGCTAGATAAAGTTCCGGCGGCAACTAAGCAGAAGCTGGCTTTGCTGTTACAGAAATATATAGGAGACAAGTAGGAGAAATGTGGGCGACGATTGGCGTACTTCCGTACGCTTTAACCTGGGTAAGTCGTTGAAAATGCTTTGGGCTTATCAAGAGCTCACAGCCTTGAGGCATTCCTTCAGTCAAGGCTGCAATCAAGTTGCGATCTAGCCGCTTACAGTCGTGAGTTCCACGGTAATCGCCTGTAGTCGCCATACCGTCGCAGGCTTTATCTCTTAGTACACGTAGCGCCTTGGCTTTTTACGCCAGCGATCGCCGCTTCAGGAGCGATCGCCCCTACAGACACCGCTCTTGCCGCCGGACTCAGCACGGCTTCATACCCGTCATATTGCGTACCCATCACCCGATCCCAAAAGGTGAAATACAGGCTGTAATGCACCGTGTATTTGCGGTGATGCAGCCAATGGTGCGTGCAGCCTACCAGCCAACTGCCCAGCCAAGCGCCCACTGCCGAATCTTCAAACAGTCTGACGCCAAAGTGATGAATCAGCGCGCCCATTGTCATCACCATCACCACCGCCACCAGCACTGAAACATGCATTGGAATCAGCAGTACCACACCCATTAAATAAATAGCTTGCACCATCGCTTCCGCCGGATCAAATGCAAAAGCCGTCCAAGGCGTTGGATTTTTGGAATAGTGATGACCCTGGTGCAGCCATCTGTAGCAGCGAGGGTGATGAGACAGGCGATGGGTAAAGTAAAAATAGGTATCTTGCAAAACGATCACCAGCACTAGGCTGAAGCCAAGATACCAGAGCCCGTATTGATCGGGCTGCTGATAAATGCGGGTGTAGCCAAGCTCATAAACCGTCATCATCAGCGCCGCACAGACGGAGAAGATGCCCGATGACATCACCGATAAGATGACATCGCTGCGGATCGCTGCCCAAATTTGAGTGAGTGTGGTGTGGTCAAGTTTTAGCCCAAATGTTAGGCCAGATGTTGAGCCAGATGTTGAGCCAGATGTTGAGCCAGCAGAAAAGCGCGATCCGCGTCGTAAATAGAGCAGCCAATAGAGGCTGCTAGCCGCAGCGACATAGCCCGCTACGGTAACGATAAAAAATATCACGCTGTGTCGGCACAGCTCTTGTAACAGGGGGCTCTTTAGCAGTAAAGAAAGGGTCAAGGACGGTATAAACAGTGCAGATTTATTCCCTGAAGTTTACTGGGTTGAGTTCGCTTTGCCTATAGCGCTAGGACAGTGCTGCATCCGCTTGGGGAAATTACCGATGTCCTCATAAAGCAAATTGACGAAAATTTCAAGAAGCCCTCCTGTATAAGCAGCGTAAGTATCAGCTTCTGCCAAAGGAAATAATTAAGAAATTAAATAAAACGTTGCGAAGTGTAACGGAAAAGGTCGTTTATAAAAAAATGTTGCGGTTTATTGATCCCGCTGTTAGCGTGTGCTTGTTCAGTTTTTTTTAGCTGAGCTTTCATCCCAAGCCCGATTTAACTGACTGAATTCAGTCAGTGCTGTTTGTCACTAGGTGGCATTTTTATCGACATTCAGGAGGTCTACTCTCGATGAATTTCTTCCCCATTGATCGATTACTCCGCCCCCTTCACCGTTCTTTTCAGGCAAAATTGGTGAGTTGCCTATCTTATCTCCAGCACTTGCTCATGAGGGTTGCTGTGGCAATTTCGCTAAAGCTTTGCCTGTTTACAGCGCGGGTTTTACTAGGTACGTCTAGCGATTCTGGTAAGCACGCCAATCAGTTCTAATTAACATCCAGGGCTCCGCTGGGCCCAGCGTTGAGCCCACAAAATTTATTTCGATCAGAAACATTTTGACGCACTCGTTTTCAGTAGCGCTCTTTATAGGGTGTTGTTCTACGGTGCGTTGATCCGATCTGCCGTATGGCAGTTTAATCTCTTCAGAGGCTTTGAAAATATGAATATTCAAGGAAAGGTTGCGCTGATAACCGGCGCATCCCGAGGAATTGGGCGGGCGATCGCTTACGAACTCGCTCGTCATGGCATTGCTCGATTAATTTTGGTGGCTCGCAATTTGCCATTGCTAGAGGAAGTAGCGGCGGATATTCGGCAAATGGGCGTAGAAGCGATTCCTTTGGCGATGGATCTGACGGTGCGATCGCACATCAGTGCTACCGTTGCCAAAGCTTGGCGTGACTATGGCGATATCGACTTGCTAATTAACTGCGCTGGGGTTGCCCATCAAGCGACTTTTTTAAAATCACGCGCCTTTAACGTGCAGCAAGAGCTGTCTACGAATCTTATGGGCATGTACACCGTTACTAGCTTGATCGCTAGGCGAATGGCGGCCAAGCGCAGCGGCACGATTGTCAATGTCTCTAGCCTGATGGGCAAAGTCGCCGCGCCTACAATGGCGACTTACTGCGCTACGAAGTTTGCGATTGTCGGATTCACCCGCGCTTTGCGGATGGAGTTAGCGCCTCACAATGTCAAGGTAATGACGCTGCTACCGACGCTCACCGACACTGACATGGCGAAAGATCTGCGAAAGTTTCGCGGTGTGATTTCTATCAGCGCTCAAGAAGTCGCTTCTGCCTGTTTGCGTGGGCTGAGCCGGGATGCACCAGAAGTACTCGTTGGGTGGCAGTCTCACCTAGCAGTTTGGTGCGATCGACTATCGCCTGCACTACTAGAGGTCATCTTGAAACTGAGCGCCCCGAAATCCCCGAAATCTATGATGTTGAGGAAAGCCTGAGCGCTCCATTAGCTTTCCGTCAGGGATCTATGAAAAGCGATAAAGCGATTTTTACCTTCACACTTCATCGCTTTATCGCTAGGCTAAAGCTTTGCGCTTTTTAGGATTGTGCTAGCGATATGAGTATTCAAGATCCGGCTGCTTTAGACACGGCTTTGACGGCAACCGCTCAACCTACGTTATATGGAGAAAGAGCGATCGCTGAAGGCAAGCTGATTACTTTCCCAAATCCGCGCCCAGGGCGGGAATACAACATCAGCATTACCCTGCCTGAATTTACCTGTAAGTGCCCTTTTTCTGGCTATCCAGACTTTGCCACTATTTATATCAACTACGTGCCCGACCAAAGAGTCGTAGAGCTCAAAGCCATTAAGCTGTACATCAACAGCTACCGCGATCTCAATATCTCCCACGAAGAATCTATCAACTTGATCCTGGATGATTTTATCGCGGCTTGCGATCCGCTATCAGTGACAATAAAAGGTGATTTTTTACCGAGAGGTAACGTGCACACCGTCATTGATGTCTCTCATCGCAAAGCCCACTAGCTAGACTACTTCAGTGCTTCCAGACGACAGTTTCGATCATTAGATCTACAGATTTGATCTACAGCCCTTCAGCTCGAAGCGCTCGTGTAAAACCGCAAGGCAAGTTGCCAAAACCATCGAGAAGCTTGAAATAGCGTTGCGGCCAAAATCGCAGCGCCTAACAGCCACACCGGATCGCTGCGATTTAGCAGAGTTTGAGCCGGGACGGTGGTAAGGAAGGCCACTGGAATAACGAAGGTAAAAAAGACTCGGTAAGCGGCGGGGTAGCCTTCAATCGGAAAACGACCAGCTTCGAGAAGCGATCGCAGCACCTCAGTCACATTGTAAATTTTGACAAACCAAATGCTAGTCGCACCCAAAATAAACCACAGACTATAAAGGCTAATTATCCCTAGCGCCAACGGCGGCAATAGGGCTAAATAAGCCCAAGGCGAAAGTCCTAGCTGCCCCCCCGCATAACCAACCATAATCACCCCAAAAACCACATCGGGCAGTCCCCAAGGTGAAACCGTATGAGTCGAAAGCCAAAACTGGGAGCTAATGGGCTTAAGCAACACAAAATCCAATGTACCTTCTTGGACATAGCTCACAATTTTGTTCAGGTTAGGGACTAAAAAAGTCGCCGAAATGCCTTGTAAAACTGTGAAAATACCCAGCACTACCAGCGCTTCTTCCCAAGACCAGCCCTGAAAACTGTAGTCGTTACGGTAAAACAAAAACAGCCCAAACAAGCTACCGACAAGTCCACCTAAACTGGTAATAACCGCCACGATAAAGTTAACCCGGTACTCTAATTCGGCAGCGAACGATACCAGCCAAAGCAACCGCAGCACGCGCAGGTACCGCTTGATCATGCTTTCCTATTCTCCTTTACAATTTCCCCCACTAGCCGAACCAGCGGGCCCTAGCTAGAATAATACAGAGGTCTGAGCGGTGTGGATGCTAAAAATGGCCAATAAGCAGCAGGCTAACGCATACTAAAGACAAGCATGTCAACGTAAAGAAAGCTGAACATTTAGCTCAAAACGCTTTGTAAAAAGCTCGCTGTTGGGAAAAAAAGATTTAAGCTCAGTGGCCATCACCCTGCATTGAGATAGCTTCCCAGCTTTTCCTGTAGGTACTGCCTAGCTCGTGCAATCCGAGACTTTACCGTTCCTAAAGATACGCCGGTAGTAATGGCAATTTCTTCGTAAGAAAGTCCCTGTAGTTCCCGCATGGCAATAGTCTTTTGAAAAACCTCCGGCAGTTCTGCCATAGCCTGCTTGAGGTGATCATGAAACTCTTGAGTCATCATCGTATCAGCAGGGGTCTGCCCGATTGAAGGCAGATCCCAATCGTACTGACCATCGCTGGAGTAGCGTGGCGCGTCCAGTGAAACAGAGCCTTGAAAGCGCTTGCGCTTGCGCAGCTCATCGTAAAAAAGATTGGTGGCAATTCTGCCTAGCCAGCCTTTGAATTTGTCGGGTTCTTTGAGACGATGGACGCTGCGATAAACGCGAATCCAAACTTCTTGGGCTAGATCAGCGCGATCAGGCCAGTCGGAGGCGATGTGGTACAGCAGCTTGTCTACGTAGCGCTCGTAGCGAGTGACTAGCTCCGCAAAGGCGGCTCGATCTTTTGGGCCGGAAGTCACTTGACAACGACAAACTAGATCGTGGTTTGATAGCTGACTTAGCGGCAGCTTGACAGCTGCATGAGTATCCGAGGACGGGCTCACTACACTAATACTACTGGTACTAATATCATTGGTACTACTGGTTGGTAGCACGGCTAATGATGGGCCGTTAGCTTCATTCGCTTCGGTGATTATAAATCCGTCACTGGCATCCGCATCTGCACCAGCGGTCGAATTTACGGTCAAATTCGCAGCCGAATTTAACAGAAATTGGTTATCAAACGATTTTTTATCAGCAGAGTGTTTGTCAGCAGAGGATCTGCTGTGGGAAGCAGTTTGGGAAGAAGGGGGTAGAACCTGCAACGGTGCCTTGCCCAAGGGAAGAGGCTGTTTTAACGGGATCAAACTACTCATTAGGGTTAGAATCTCAATCCTAAAATTGGGCTGCACTCTATGTAAAAAGAACTCTCTATGTAAAAAGAACTCTCGAAAAGGGTCATAAAAGCATGACGGTGCAAGGAAATGACGAATGACAATTGCTACCAAGTGTTGGCATTTGCTACCAACTGTTGGCATTTACGGACGCGTAAGTCAGCATTGGTCACAACGTGTTTCTTTGTTTCAGCCAACATAGTAAACATTACTTAGGGCGTACATCAGCTAAATAGCCTAATCTTTTTCGTACGATCACAGCTATGTTAAAAAACAATGATTCTTGTATTGACTAAAACGGGTGAAATTGAAGCTAAAGCGTTGCGAAAGTGACTTCTTAACTCATGCTGACTAATTTCAGATATTACTGAGGCTTTTATGAAAAATAGTATGCATAAATTTATGCATACCATGGCTATGCGCCCATTCCTGAGTAATGTTTAAGACCAGCGCGCCAGAGTTTACGGTTGAGAATAAAGGCAACAGCACCCCACCCAGCCATTGTCAAAAGCCCTCTAGGCAAATCTACGGGTAGCCCAATTAACAAGCTCGCTGGAAAATAAACTAGGTAAGGAAACGGCGTCCATAGCGCAAATTCACGGACAGGATCGGGAAAAAGCTCAAGGGGAGCAACCATCCCCGAAAGAAAGGTGTAAAACAAAAACCAAAACTGTTGAATAGCGGTTGCTCGCTCCACCCAAAAGGCCAACATGGCAAAGGTGTACTGAATTAAAAACCGTAGACAAAAGGCTAATAGCAGCGTCACGCTGCCCCAAAGGCAGGCATAGGGCGTAGGGATCCAGATGGCTTCGGGGTACAGCAGCCCAAATAAGCCAATGAGCAGCCCGATAAAGGGTAGTCGGGTGAAGCGTTCTGCTAGATGGCCAAAGAAATGACGCCAAACGGGATCAATCGGCTGCAACAGCAGCGGTGAGAGCTTGCCTTGAACGACTTCTTTCTCAAAATCCCAAATGACCCAGACTACTGAAAACTGACGGGCCAGAAATACCGCTAGAAAGTAGCGGGCAAATTCGGTGGAGGTGAAGCCGAGATCGCTGGATTGGGCGGCTTCGCTCCAGAGACCGAGGAAGATTAAGGGGAAGCTACCGGAGAGTACCCAGAAGATTAGTTCGGCCCGGTATTCGAGCATATAGGCGTAGTAGACAGAAAGAAGGGTGCGGGCGATTTTGGTGAAGCGGATCATGGGCGTGAGGGGGCAGGAGAGCGCAAGAGCACGGCGAGAAATTAGCTGGAAGTTGGCTGGGAGAAAAGTTAGCTAAGCTGGCCGGTTTGGAAGACTTTGCCGATAATGTCTTCGATGGGGGGTTCGGTGATGGCGAGATCTTGAATGGTGAGGTTGTTGAGAAGCTTAGAAACGGTCTGGGTAAGCGCTTCAGTGCGAACCAGAAAAGTGGCTTTACAGCCTTCTAGAGATTGCAGATCGCCAAATGGGGCAAGAGTTTCTGCGCTGATAGCTTGGTTCTGGTTTTGGCTCTGGTTGCGGGCTAGTTCGACGGTGACTTCGCGGTAAGGGGCGAAGCGGTCTAGAAGGCTTTCGAGGAGGCCATCGTAAATAAGGCTGCCTTGGTGGATGACGAGAACGCGATCGCACAAAGCCGTAATATCAGCCATGTAGTGACTGGTGAGTAAGACGGTAGCGCCATATCTTTGGTTGTAGTCTTGCAGAAAGCTGCGAACGGCGACTTGGGCGTTGATGTCGAGGCCGAGAGTGGGTTCGTCTAAGAAGAGAACTTGAGGGCGATGTAGAAGGGCGGCGAGCATTTCGGCTTTCATTCGTTCGCCTAAGGAGAGTTTGCGTACAGGCTGATTGAGCTGCTTTTGGAGAGAAAGCATCTCGGCGAGATCGCCGACGCGCTGACGAAACTCGGTGTCGCTAAGGCCGTAGATGGCGGCGTTGATGCGCAACGAGTCGAGGGCAGGCAAGTCCCAAATGAGCTGCTGCTTTTGGCCCATGACTAGGGTGATTTGGTTGAGAAATTGGGGCGATCGCGCAAAGGGCCGATGCCCGGCAACGGTGACTTGACCAGCGGAAGGATGAATCAGGCCAGTGAGCATTTTGAGAGTGGTCGTTTTGCCTGCGCCGTTGGGCCCTAAAAAGCCGACGACTTCACCGGGCTCAATTCTAAAAGAAACTTGCTTAACCGCTTCGATGTGGCGATAGGTGCGACGAAAGAAGTGCCTTAAAGTGTCTTTGAGACCGGGCTCTTTAATCGCGACCGGATAGGATTTGGTAAGCTGATGAACGTCGATGATGGCCATGAAGGTAGGTATTGAAGGCGCAATAAGAACAGGATTGGCGCAGAGGCTACAGGTAAAAAGGTGAGGTAAACTCACTACCATACTGCCTAGGCGTGGTTGAATGCTATTTCTAGAGTTGGAGTTTTTGGGAGGTTCTATTTTTAGATTTTTCCGTCTAAAAATTGCTGCTAAGCACGATTAGACTTTTGGATAACATAGACAAATATTAAAGACTTGGTAAAGGCTTAGAAGTAATAGCAGCGCGCGTTTAATAAAAGGAATACTTACGAAATGGAGATGTCAGAGACTGATTTGGGCGCAATTCGGGTGGTCATTGAGGAGCAAATTCAGGCTTTTTTACAAGACGATGCGATCACCGCTTTTGCCCAAGCGGCACCGGGAATTCAAATGCAGTTTGGCACGGCTGAAAACTTTGTGCGGATGGTTGAAGCGGCTTATCCGCCTGTGTATCGACCGCGTTCGGTGGTTTTTGAAGGGATGATGCAGGTAGATGGATTTCCGGCTCAGCAGGTGATGATGCTGGACCAGGCCGGTGATTTGATTCGAGCCACCTATATGATGCAGCCGCAGCCTTATGGCCGCTGGAAGATTGCAGGCTGCTATTTGACGCCGCTAGAGGAGGGTTGAACTTTAAAGGCGGCTGCATCCTGCAAGCTGAACTGCGCGTAGAAATGGCCAATGAGATACAGCGAACCACATAAAACGGTGGGATTTGCTGATGGCGCTGCTAATGGGCTACCGAGAGTAAGAGCGGCGCTGAGCCCGGCTTCTAAATCCAGATGAGTTGTTAAGGTTTTAAGGGTAGGACAAATTTGTAAAGCCAGATCGGCCAGATTGCTCGGTTTGGCACTGAGATGGCCCGGAACGGGAACAAGATGGAGGCGATCGCCCGCCCTGAGCAAAGCAGCAAACACGCCTTCATGATCTTTGGTATCGAGCATTCCCATCAGCCAAGTGACGGATTGATTGGGGAAAGTTTGATCGAGGTAGGTGCGGAGCGATCGCGCTGCATCGGCATTATGCGCCCCGTCAAGCAGCAGCGGTTGGCCTTTGACTTGCACCTTCTGTAACCGTCCGGGCCATTTTGCTTGGGCCATGCCGCTAATGATCGCTTCGTCTGTAATCTGCCAGCCTTGTGCGCGTAGGGTTTGCAGAGCAGCAATCGCACAGGCTGAATTGACTCGCTGATGTTCGCCGATCAGCGATGGCCGGTACTCGATGCCATCATAAACGAACTTGCCCGTGGCTGTTGGCTCTGCGGGTGTTACCCAGACTAAGGGGGCATGAATCGCCTGAGCGCGGGCACTGACGACGGCTTCAGCTTCCGGAGGAAGGGGGCCAGCGATCGCCTCAACCCCCGGCTTCAAAATGCCTGCTTTTTCACCTGCAATGGCTGCTAGCGTATCGCCTAAGCGCTGCCAATGGTCACGGCTAATCGATACAATCACCGTCACCAGCGGGGCCGCAAACACATTCGTAGCATCCAATCTGCCACCCAAACCCACTTCGACAACGGCAATATCGACCTGCTGATCGGCAAAGTACTGCCAAGCGGCAGCGGTAAATACCTCAAACTGAGTTGGGATCTTGTCATCGGGCAGATCTTCCAGATGAATCACGCCTTCCACTCGATCCAAACTAGCGAGCAAATTTGCCCAGCTAATCGGCTCACCATCTATGCAAATCCGCTCTGTCCAGTGGATTAAATGAGGCGAAGTATAGCGCCCCGTGCGGTAACCCGCAGCAGAAAGTACCGTTGCTAGATACGCACAGACCGATCCTTTGCCGTTGGTGCCCGCAACATGGATAATCGGCACCTGATGATGCGGGTTGCCCATCGCTGCCAGCAGTTTCTCGATGCGTTCTAACCCTAGATCGACACCAAAGCGGGCATAGGCTTCTAGTCGAGCCTCGACGCACTGTTCTTCAATGCCCTGAGCAGATTCAATGGACGAAGCGAGAGAACAAGACTCTGTATTAGCATCAAAATGGCTGAAGGAAGGACGCGCTGTATTCATAACAAAGCTAAAAATGACCCTAAAAAAGATTAAGGAGAGCAACTAAAAGCTGCTCTCCCTACCGTGTTATATGACTATTTAGAGCGAACTAAACGGCTTCTAGATTTTTTTCACCCGTACGGATGCGGACGATTTCATCGACATTGCTGACAAAGATTTTGCCATCACCGATTTCACCCGTGCGGGCGGCGCTGACAATTTTATCAACGACCATATCGACTTGGCTATCTTCCACCACAATTTCTAGCTTTAGCTTTTGCAAAAATTCAACGGTGTATTCAGATCCCCGGTAGCGCTCGGTTTGCCCTTTCTGCCGGCCAAACCCGCGCACTTCGGAAACGGTCATACCAACGATGCCCGCATTGACTAAGGCAATTTTGACCTCATCCAGTTTAAAGGGACGGATAATCGCTTCAACTCTTTTCATGGCTTCAGTTCACTCTCCCAATAGTTGTCCCAGTATCTACTGCGCTCTTTATGTTAGGCAACTTACTTGAGTAAATTCACCTTACGTAAACAAAAGGCAGCAGCATTGTAGCCGGTATTAGATCTACCAGGAGTTTGCCCCCCTAGCTCTGTATCTGCCACTACTATATGCCTTAATACCATAGGAGATTTTCGCGATCTTTTCGCGATCCCTTTAGCGATCATTCAGCAAGGGCTTCATGATTAAAAAACCTGCCCCAAAGGCCGTGACAATAATCAGTACAATCGAGAGCACGAGCCAAATGCCGCCGATTTCTTTATTTTCGGCTGAATCTAGCGCAGAGCTGCGATACTCACCTGAAGTCTCCGTAAACAGCTTCGGCAAGGACGCAGGGGTGGCGGTGCCTTTGCTAGAAATGGATTCAGTGCGCCTAAAAGCAGGCTGTTTGCTGGCCGCTCTGCCGGATTTGGACTGCTTACTGGGCTGGGATTGGACGTTGGTGTGGTTCTGTGTGTAGCCCTGAGCAGCGATCGCGTGGGCTGATAGTGTTGAAGGATGGGCTGTTGTCTGGGGTCTTTGTGATTCTGCCTTTTGATTGGGAGATCTGGGCGTAATCGGTTTGGGTACGCGGGCCGAGGGTATGCCCTGGTGAGATTGAAGCTGGTGAGATTGAAGCTGAGCGGCGCGGGCTTGAGCCTTAATTTGAGGCAGGGCTTCAGAAATGCTTTGGAGCTGCTGAAGATCGGTTTGAGGCTTGTTCTGGCTAATACTCTGGCTAATACTCTGGCTAATACTCTGGTCGATACTCTGGCTGGCATTTTCTTGAAAAGCCGCTGAGGTTTCACCGCGAACAAGCTTGGCTAGGGTGTCGGGAGCGATGGCACTCGGAAAGCTATTTGTGGAAGCTTGTCTGGCAACGCCTGCGACTTGGCCCAGGCTTAAGGTCGCCTGGACAACGTTATGAATTTCTTGCTTGAGAAATTGATTTTGCTGCAAAAGCTGCTGATTGCGGCTATTGAGCGAATCGATCACAGCTTTATTAGCCTTTAGCTCAGCCGCTAGCTCTCGATACACAGACATCGGTACAGAGGGCGCGTAGTGGCCAGAGGCTGAGGACTCAGCAGGATGTGAAGACTTCATAGGAGGGGTGAATCGATTAGGTTCGCGGCACAAGTAGTCAAATTAGAGCAATGTCGGTGACATTCGTCAAGGAAAAAGTAGATGGCTGACGTTTAATAATCAAATTTATTGATGTTGGCAGCTTAGTTGTACCCTATTTTGTCGCGAATCTATAGCGAATCCTATTTTTTTTGATGAGTTTTTAGCGAATAAACCCTCTGTCAGCCCAATTTCCAATTGATCTATTGTCCGCCTTCAGAAAGCTGAAGAGACTGAGCCAAAAGTGCGGCTTGAGTGCGATCGCGCAGACCTAACCGGCTGAGCACATTCGTCACATGATTTTTAACGGTGCCTTCTGATAAATAGAGCTGTTCGGCAATTTCGCGATTGCTAGCCCCTTGGCCAATGCAGGTAAACACCTGCTTTTCACGCGGGGTCAGCGCCGCAACTGCTGGTGGAATCTCGACGATATCAGGATTTGAGTCCAGATCAGTCTCTGTGACAGAATTTGCTTTAAGCTTCGTGCCAATCATTTTTTCAACAATGCCGGGGCCGAATTGGCTGTAACCCTTAGCGACTGCGCGAATGGCTATAGCGAGTTCTTCAGAAGGCGTATCTTTCAATAAGTAACCTCTTGCGCCAACGGCTATAGCTTGAGAAATCAGTTCATCATCATCAAAGGTAGTGAGCACTAATACTTTAATGGTGGGGTACTGCTGGCTGAGGGCCGTGGCCGTGGCAACGCCATCCATCACCGGCATTCGCATATCGATCAAGGCGATATCGGGTAGATCTTCCGGCAAATTTTGGAGCGGCAAACCGTTGAGCTGATCTAAGGCAGCTTTTCCGTTTTCAGCCTCACCCCAAATACTCAGCCCTTCTAACGAGAGCAGGGCGGTGAGACCCTCGCGGATGAGCTGCTGATCTTCAACAATCAAAATTTTGAGCATGTGAATGTTGGTTAGAGCCACGAATTTGACATCGCGAAGGGCACTTACAACCTATCACCTTTAATCCATCCCTTTGATGGGCGCAAAGCCTTGCCTTTGAACGTTTTCTGTTACCGTGCGCGGATCGAGAAACTGGAGCAAATAGTCAGGGCCACCGGCTTTGGATCCGACGCCTGAGAGCTTGAAGCCGCCAAAGGGCTGACGGGCAACAATAGCCCCTGTGATGGTGCGGTTGATGTAAAGGTTGCCGACTTCAAAGTCTTCGGTGGCTTGATCGATGTGAGAGGGCGTGCGCGAGTAAAGACCACCCGTGAGCGCATAAGGAGTGTTATTAGCGATCTCTAAGGCTTCTTCAAAGCTCTCAGCCTTCATCACCGCTAGCACCGGCCCGAAAATCTCTTCTTGGGCAATGGTTCCCAACGGATTCACATCGGTAAAAATTACCGGCCCGACAAAATAGCCCTGCTCTGGTGATGGCAATTCTAAAGCTAGTGTTGCTTCTGCTTTCCCTTTGGCAATATATTCTCGAATCCGCTTTTGCGCCGTCTCGTCAATCACTGGCCCCACTTGAGTACCCGGCAACTGAGCATCACCGACATTCAGCGACCGAGTAGCCGCCACTAACCGCGCCACAAACGTCTCATAAATGGGCGCTGCTACAATCACCCGCGAGCAGGCCGAACACTTTTGGCCGCTGTAGCCAAAGGCTGAATACACCACGCCTTGCACCGCCTGATCAAGATCTGCACTTTCATCAATGATGATGGCGTTTTTACCGCCCATTTCAGCGACCACTCGCTTTAAGTGCTGCTGCCCCGGCTGCAAAATCGCCGCATCTGCATAAATTTGACAACCTACCTCTTGCGAGCCGGTGAACACAATCATATTCACATCGCGGTGCTTGACCAAATGATTGCCGACTGTAGAGCCGCGACCCGGCAAATACTGAAACACGCCTTTGGGTATGCCTGCTTCGACTAAAATCTCCGAGAGCTTGGCGGCAATCACAGAGGTGACGGCGGCAGGCTTGAGCATGACGCAGTTGCCGGTCACTAGCGCGGCTACAGTCATCCCGGTCGGAATCGCCAGCGGAAAGTTCCAAGGCGAAATCACCAGCACTAAGCCTTTGGGCCGATAGCGGTAGCGATCGCTCTCGCCAGCCACATCATAGATAATGTCGGCATCTAAGCGCTCCATTTCAGCCGCATAGTACTCACAAAAATCAGCCGCTTCTGAAACTTCTGCATCGGCTTGCTGCAAGGGCTTTCCACCTTCAAACACCATCCAAGCATTCAGCTCATGGCGGCGCTGTTCCAACAACTTTCCGGCGCGACGAATAATCGCAGATCTCTCTTTGGCGGGCGTCTTTTTCCAGGTCGCAAAGGCAGCTTTAGCAGCGGCAACGGCTTCATCCGCTTGGGCAATTTCAATCTGGCCAATAGTGCCCACTGTTTGGGTAGGATTGCACGGATTTACGGAAGCAATTGTAGCGGCAGTTTCTACTGATTCACCCTTGATCAAAGGCCAGTAAGTTTTGCCGAGCTGTTGCTGCACCGCCTTAAGCGCAGCAGAGGCATCCTGTCGGTGCTGCATCACCGCGTAGTCCATATCAGCAGAGAGATCGATGCGAGTAATCGAATCATCGGGCGAGGCAATGGGTTCGGGCAAGACTTTTTCGTGGTCTTGATCGCCTGCTCCCCACGTGGGAATTTGCAACAGTTCTTCAGCGGGGCGATTTTCTAAGCTCTGACGCAAAAATGAGCTGTTAGCGGTGTTCTCTAGCAAGCGACGAATTAAGTAAGCCATGCCCGGAATCAGATCGCCGTAAGGGCAGTAGACCCGCACCCGGTAACCTTGCTTGACTAGAGCTGTAGCGATGGTGTCGGCCATGCCATACAGCACCTGAAACTCAATTTTGCGCTGAGGAATGTTGAGGGCTTTGGCGATCGCTAACGCATGTCCTTGCGATCGCACATTATGACTGCCAATCGCCGCATATAAATACTCATGATTTTCCAACAGCAATTGCGTCATCCGCTCAAAATTCGCATCTGTGGAAGACTTGTGGTTATACACAGGCGTCGGCCAATGGTTCTGACGCGCCGTAATCGTCTCTTGATCCCAATACGCGCCTTTAACTAAGCGAATGGTAATGGGATTGCCGCGCTTTTTGGCCCAGGCAATTAAATCTTTTAAGTCTTGGTAGCTGTCGCGCAATAGGCTTGCAGGGTCATGCCCAAATCTGTGCGACCTCGAAACTCTTCTTCCATCAGCAGTTCTTTAAGCGCTGCTAAGGTCGCATCCTTATAGCGATACTGCTCCATGTCAAAATGCACGGCTGCGCCGAGTTCTTTAGCGCGCCGCAGCAGAATCCGAATGCGATCGCTCACCTTCTCCCGCGAACCTTCCACATCTAGCGGATCGAACTGCGAATAAAACGCCGTCAGCTTCATCGTCACCTGCACCTTGGGCAGATCAACGCCGTCTGCTGTATCAATTTGCGGCACCGTTGACCAGCGCTTTGACGCCGCCGTGAGCTGCTCCATCAAATCCAAATACTGATCGAGATAGGCTTGCGCTTCGGGCTCAGTGACGACCGCTTCCCCCAGCAAATCCATTGTAAAGGTCATCGACTGCTTGCGAAGGCGCTCAATACTCTTGAGCGCTTGGGTCAAATTTTCACCCGATATGTACTTTCGGGCCAGGGTTTCGACCGCGCCTGAAAGCGTTGTCGCGGCGACGTTTGCAGGCATCGACTGCGGATCGGCAAAGTTTAACAGGCTCTTGAGCGCTTGCGGCACTTCTACGCTTTTGTCGCCCAGATATTCTTGCAGGTGGCGGGCAATTTCGGGCTTGCTCGTCAGCGCCGGAAGACAGTCAATCAGGCGAAACATCTGCACCCGCAGGCCCGGATTTTCCATCGTCCAGCCCAGCAGCTTATCGTCCCACTTGAGCTGATCGCGCACTTTAGAAAAAAGCGATCGCTTGCCCTGACTATCGGCTAATAGCTCACGAGCGATCGCTTGAGTCTGAGCTTCATAGGGGCTGCTCGTGGTTTCACCAGCCGCCGCAACGGTGGGACGAGATGCATCGATAACCATTCCAAAAGTCTCCTACAGGACTCAAATGACCGGCCAAAAGAGCTTTACAGCGTCTGCTAACCAATCATTTTATTAATTTAAGTGGGGGTCTGTGTAATTGCGATCAGTTAAGGAACTATCGAAGTCACTGCGCCCACACCGTTGAGGGAATTAGCATTAGCATTAGCCGGTTTGACATTGGCAGTTCTTTCCGCTAAAGCCACGCCCGCATAGGCTGTCCCTCTAGGACTAGCAAACATCGACTCATCCGCTAATTCCGCGCCTTCAGAAATCGGATTGCGAGCCTTGATCAGTGAAATCGCTCGGCTTACACTTTCCGGCAAAATCACTACCAGCCCGCCGTCCGGTGCATTGTCTAAAGCCCACTCAATTGCTTCAGTCTCATTCAGCATCGTTTCGTGAGGGCCTTCAAAACTGCCCGACGGCGCTTGGGCGATGCCTTGCGCAATCAGCTCAGCGACTTCACCGCGATCTCGGCCTCGATTGTCTTCATCTTCTTTGACCACAATGCGATCAAAAATGTCAGCCGCCAGGGTGCCTAGCTCAATGAGATCTTCGTCGCGGCGATCGCCCGGTGCGCCCACTACCCCAATTGCAGGGCCGTCCCAATTTTTCACAAAGCCACCGACCGCCGCGAACCCAGCTGGGTTATGAGCATAGTCCACCAGCGCATGAAAGCGCCCTAAGTTAAACAAATTCATCCGCCCCGGAATCTGCTGCGCACTCGATTGGAATGTTCTTAGAGCAATGCGGATATCTTCTATCTTTACGCCTTGGACAAAGCCCACCAAGCTAGCGGCAAGGGCATTGGCGATCATAAAGTCGGCCTTGCCGCCCATGGTCACCGGCACCCGCTCAGCTCTTTCAATTCGCAATAGCCAGTCTTGCTGAAGGATAGAAATATGACCTTCTTCGTATACCGCGGCAATGCCGCCGCTTTGAACGTGCGATCGCACCAGCGGATTATCCGCATCCATTGAAAAATACGCCACCTTCGCGCTGACATGATCGGCCATCTCCACCACCCGCTCATCGTCGGCATTGAGCACCGCATAGCCGCCTACTCTGACCGATTCGGCAATCACCGCCTTGAGCTTTGCCAATTCATCAATCGTATTAATATCGCCTAAGCCCAAATGATCTGCGGCGACATTGAGCACCACGCCCACATCGCATTGTTCAAAAGCTAGCCCCGAGCGCAGCATACCGCCGCGTGCTGTTTCTAGTACCGCCATTTCCACCGTTGGATCTTGCAAAATCATCCTTGCACTCTGCGGCCCGGTGGTATCGCCTTTCTCTAGCAAATGATCGCCTAGATAAATCCCGTCGGTGGTGGTATAGCCAACAGTGCCATACACCTGACGGAAAATATGGGCCGTTAGTCGAGTGGTCGTGGTTTTCCCATTGGTGCCGGTAATCGCCACAATCGGGATACGAGTCGGCGATCCGGGTGGCAGCAGCATATCCAAAATTGGGCCTGCCACATTGCGCGCTACCCCTTGACTCGGAGCCACATGCATTCGCAGTCCCGGCGCGGCATTGACTTCGACAATGACGCTATTGACCACTCGCATTGGCTGAGAAATGTCTTCGGTAACAATATCAATGCCTGCTACATCTAAGCCAATTAGGCGAGAAGCCCGCTCCGCAATCCACACCGTCTCAGGATGAATTTCATCAGTGCGATCAATTGCCACACCGCCGGTACTAAGGTTTGCTGTCTCCCGCAAATAGCAGATCTGACCGGCCTCTAAAACCGTGTCTAGCGTATAGCCTTGAGCGCTCAGCAGCTTATCTGTTGTTCTATCTAGATGAATTTGTGTCAAGATATTGTCGTGGCCTTCACCCCGCCTAGGATCGTTGTTTTCCTGATCGACTAAGGCTTGAATGGTGCGTTTACCATCGCCCACCACATGGGCTGGAATTCGTTCAGCAACTGCAATCACCTTATGATTGACCACCAGAACGCGATGGTCGCGGCCTGTGTAATAGTGCTCCACAATCACCCCAGCCGAAACTTCGCGGGCCTTGTCATAGGCGATCGCAGCTTCTTCCCAGGTTTGAACATCCAAGGTGATACCGCGACCGTGATTGCCATTTAGGGGCTTGACGACAATCGGATAGCCGCCGAGATAGTCTAGGGCATCTTCTAAGTCGCGCAGAGAATAGACAACGCTGCCTTTGGGTACCGGAATTCCTGCGTTGCCTAAAATTTGCTTGGTGCTTTCTTTATCACAGGCTAGCTCAACACCTATGACGTTGCTGTATGAAGTCAAAGACGCCTGTACCCGCTTTTGATGAATGCCGTAGCCAAACTGCAAAATCCCGCGTACATCTAGCTCAAACCAAGGGATATTACGCGCTTGTGCTTCGCGCACCAAAGCTTCTGTGCTAGGGCCTAAGGCTGCTCCTATTTTTAGGTCTCTGAGATCTTCGAGATCTTTTTGCAGCTCTACATGAGGGTAGCTGCCAGTTTCAATAATGCTTTCGCACAGGCGCAGAGCGGCTCTAGCGGCGTAGCGTCCGGCGGCTTCGTTTTCGTATTCAAAGACAACTTGGTACACGCCGGGATCAGCGGTTTCGCGAGTGCGCCCAAAGCCTACGTCCATACCCGCTAGGGTTTGTAGCTCTAGGGCAATATGCTCAATGATGTGCCCCATCATCGTGCCTTCTTGGACTCGGCTCAAAAAGCCGCCTCGGTTACCGGGAGAGCAAAAGTGCTCTATCAGGCTAGGCATGGCGGTAACCATCCCATCGTAAAAGCCAGGAATGGTATTAGAAGGCCGCTCAGCGAGATCTTCTAAATCCAATCTCACGATGATTAGTTTGGTATAGCGAATGCTCCAATAGTTCGGGCCGCGAAGCGTTTGGGTTTTGAGAATTTTCATAAGTTTTTGAGGGCAGTTAGCCTATGTGCCAATAACCTAAGTACAAGTTTTGGGTACAACTCTGGGGTACAACTCTGGGGTACAACTCTGGGGTTGTCTAGCGGACTGTATTAAAGCGGATACTCAGATTTTGAATGAGACCTTTAAAAGAATCTCCCAGTTCTAGAAATTACTGTTCTAGAAATACTCGATGAACTGACGCATGGGTTATTTAACTCCGTATTCAGCTTGCCCGAATATTAATAGCGGTGTTATTTACGCTTCCACTTTTTTTGATGCGTTTTTTTCTGATGGACTGAGGCAAGCTAAAGAATGGCGCGATTTTTATAATCATAGCGATCGCCTTGATGCAGCACATGGACCTTGAGGTTATGCAAACTGAGCGGTGAGGTTTCAGTGGTTTCGGCGTAGTTGGTATGGGTAAGACTGCCGGGATCAATTATAGTAATGGTGCCTTTGCCTAGCACCTGAAAGGTGCCGCTAGCGGTCAGGGCAATGCAGGTGTCTTCGTCAATTCCAATGCCGAGCTTTTCAGGATGAGCCGCGATCGCACTCAGTAGCCTTGCCATCCGGTTGCGATTGTGAAAATGCTGATCGACTAGTAGCTCAGGCACAATGCCTAGCCCTTGCGTCAAATCTACCAAACCTTGATTCGGGGATTCGCCACTGCTGCCGCCGGCAATCATTTTGTCACCCATAATCGCTGCGCCCGCACTAGTGCCCGCTAGGGCTAAGCCACCTGTTTTGAGCTTTGCCTTAATGGCGTTGATCAGCAGGGTTTCGCCAATTACATCTCGTAGCCGCAGCTGATCGCCACCCGTGATAAAGATCCCGCTACAGCCCTGAATCACTTCTACCCAGCGCTCTTCGTCACACTCCTCTCGATAGCGAATGTCTAGGACTTGAACCTGCTGCGCTCCCATGCCTTGAAATATTTGAAAGTAGCGATCGCCTACAATTGCAGGCTCTCGCGAAGCTGTCGGGATAATGCCGATAGTCGCATTTTCCCCACCTGCACTCTTAAAAAAAGCCGCCAAGATATCGCACGTATTGGCTTTATCTTCTGCCCCCCCAATGATCATCACCGGGTATTGGGTAGAAATATCCACCATAGATTGTTGAGCCAAACTAGATTCCAATTCCAGCATAAAGCTATACAAGGTATTTATTACAGACATTGCGCTGAAGCAGAATCAGAAACTGATGAACTAGCGACTTAAAAGCGCTCTTAAGTAAAGTGGCTCACCACTTCTCTTATCAATCTAGTTTAAAACGCTCCCTCCTTCTAGGCTTACCGTATCAAGAATTCCTGACACAGTTTTGTATTGAATTTAACCGATTTCACCTAGATTTAGGGCTGTATGCCTTCTGGCTGATATTCCCTGTAATTATGAAGAGCGTTAACGGGCAATCGGCGTTCGGAATAATTGCTAAGACTCTGGATAGAAGCGATCTCGCCTTACAATGTTTTAAGGATGTGTAAAGCAGTCTCTTTTCGTCCCGCCATTATTGAGTAAAGCAACCATGAGTCAAGCAGACCTCGCTCAGTCCTTAGCCGCCCTCCATGCAGAAATTGACAAGTTAGAAGCTACTGACATTGCCGTCAAAGAAAAGCTATTGGTGTTAATAGATGATATCGAAAAGCAAATGCAGGTCCCTGACGGCCAGATGACTAGCCGCTCACAGCCCAAAGTCACCCAAAAGCTGCCTGAGCTAATTGAGCAGTTTGAGCTAGAGCACCCTCAAATTACCAATAGCTTGAATCGACTGCTTACAACTCTTAGCGGCATGGGAATATAAAGCCTTGGTTGCTGTTGTAATTTTTTCCGGGTAAATTTTTCTGCGTATTTTTTTAGGTGCCGTGACATCGCCCAAACGGCTGCTTACTGCCACACCAGCAAGGCTGCTTCCGCTGGGGCTGATACGGCGGCAAAATATCGCCAGTGGTGTACAGCCACTGACCTTGCTCTTTAACAAAGTGTGATCGCTCATGCAGTTGCTTCAAGCGATTGGTTAAGCCTTCCCGCTGGGGCAACTGAGCTGCCATGGATAATATCGCCTGAGGCACTGGCTGAGGCGCTGGCTGATAAACTGCCACAAATTCCACAACGCCTGTTTTGTGCTGAGACTTACCCTTTTGCGTCGCCACGATAGTCAAATTCATCCAGCGGATGTTTTTGGCTGTTTCAGCTAGGGCTTCTCGCTCTTCTGCTTGATCTGTCGATGATTCGGGGCTGACTTTACGAGTGGCTAATAAGTAGTCAAAGTTGCTTTGACAAAAGGCGCTGTAGCGCGATCGCATTAAAGCCTCAGCCGTCAGAGCTAGCGCCTCACCCGCTAAATAAGGGCCACAGCACCGCTTAAAGGGCCTTTGACTACCACATAAACATAGATCAGGCTTTAGCTGACTCATCAATTACTTCTGGCCATCTAAGCTGATTAGCCTAAGGCTGTTTGCGATCATCATCAATAGATTCTGAGATCATGAAAAAGCGCTGCTCTTTTAAAGCACCTATAGAATCTTAGCGAGGATTTTAGCGATTTTGAGAGCCACCGTCTAAGAATGTGATGATTTTGAGCGGCCAAAGATTAAGGCATAATAAGAAAACCGCCGCTACTGCCCCGCTTCTAACCGCTTTATTGCTCATGCCATTGCTCATGCCTAATACTAGTAGCGCCTCAAATTCAGGCAGTGTAGAGGCCATCCCGGAGGTGCTGCCCGGTATTGAGCTAAGTCAGCAGCAGTGGGAAGCCTTGCAGGCGCTCGAAGATTTTGTTAAGAGCGAAGAGAAAATATATTTGCTCACGGGCTACGCAGGTACGGGCAAAACCACTTTATTACAGGCGCTGATTACTCGGCTTCAGCAGCAGCGCGACAGTCGGCCCATTGCTCTGACGGCATTGAGCAATAAGGCCACCAAGGTATTGCAGACGATGGCCTATCGCTGGGGCTGTGAGGTCGATTGCATGACCTGCTGTAAGCTGCTGGGTTTGAAGCCTGTGATCGATAAAGAAACTGGCGGGCAAAAGTTCGAACCGGATCGCGATCGCGCCAAGCTCACCACTGAATACGACCTGATCGTGGTAGATGAATGCTCCATGATCAATCAAGAAATGTGGGACTTGCTGGTCAAAGAAGTCTCTAGCTTTACGCAGCGCACTCAGCTTTTATTTGTGGGTGATTCGGCTCAACTGCCGCCCGTCGGCGAAGCCGAAGCCCCTTGCTTTGAGGCGATTATTCACCGCCGCGATCTCACCGAAGTGATTCGCTATGGCGGCGCCATTGGCCTGCTCGCTGAAGACGTCCGCACGAATTTAGATAGGCCGACCATGCCGAGGGCAAAGAGCGATCGCAACGCCACCAACACCGAAGGCATCTTCACGCTTCCTCAGCCCCACTGGGAAAAGCTAATGCTGCGCGCCTTCACTAGCTCAGCCTACGAAAAAGACCCCGATCAGGTGCGCGTACTCGCTTATACCAATGCCCGCGTCAACTATCTCAACCACAAAATTCGCACCGCCATCTATGGCGACAAAGCCGCCCGATTTGTCTCCGGTGAGCGTCTGATTGCCAAAAACGTCTGCCTAGGCAAAGAGCGCGTTCTCTTACAAACATCGGAAGAATGCCTAGTGATGGAAGCGTACCTAGTACGCTTTGAAGGTTGGCTAGTGTGGGAGCTAGAGGTTGTTACCGAAGATCACCAAGAGCGCAAGCTCAGAGTACTGCACGAAGACGAACAGCAGCGCTTTCAAGGTCTGCTTTCTGACTATTCCGAAAAAAAGCAGTGGATGGCTTTTTGGGATTACAAGCAGCTCTTTCACGATGTTAGCTACGCTTACAGTCTGACCGTGCACAAAAGCCAAGGCTCCACCTTTCAAGATGTGTTTGTTGATGTGCCCAACCTCATGCTGAACCGCAAAGTCACCGAGCGCAATCAGCTCTACTATGTGGCCTTTACCCGCGCCGCCAAGCGGCTGTTTTTGTGCCAATAACTCCATTGACTGATGCCTTACATAGTCAGCTTTAACTTACAAATTAAGAACAGAATGTCGCTCTATGGATAATTTGATCTGCCAAGGGTGAAGTTGTGCGGCGTT
The DNA here is from genome assembly GCA_963740915.1 of uncultured cyanobacterium. Taxonomy (GTDB): domain Bacteria; phylum Cyanobacteriota; class Cyanobacteriia; order Phormidesmidales; family Phormidesmidaceae; genus Phormidesmis. Next base: position 44,698 of record CAVUFV010000014.1, on the reverse strand, counting down.
AGATATCTTTGACCACTCACCGATAACCTCTGTACCGTTCGGACTAAGGCAGTGTTAGGCTGTTTCGCCGCCTGCTGATTGTGGCATCGATTCAATCAACGCTCTTAGAACTTTGTTGACTGATTCAGGCGTTGTAAAAACCTGAGCCACGTCCTCATCTAAGACTACAACTGTTAACTTTTGCGTCTTATGACCAACAGCAAATCGATTGGGTTTTGCCTTCTTGTAATCAAACCGATATTCAGGTAAAAGCTCGTCTTCAGAATTTTGTGTGTGATCAGAGGACATTCTGCTCATAATCCTCACGCTCTTGGCGAGTAGCTAGACGAGCACTAATGAACGGTCGTCAGTGATGCATCGTTCATCAATAATCTTGCCGAAATTAACCAACTCCATCTCCTTCCTCAACTGTACGGAACGGTTCTTATTCCTGAAGCCGTTTTTTAAGAACTCACCAATCCTAGCTTTCCAGTTGCAGGTGAAACTGAAGTACAAACCTTTGATTGGATTCAAACTCTTAAGGTTAGCGATCGCACACTTGTCGAAGCCCTGAGCAATGAGCTTGATATTGGAGAAGCGGAAGCGATCGCTCTAGCAGTCGAGATTCAAGCTGACCGAGTTTTGATTGATGAACCTCGAGGACAGCTGGTAGCAACGGGTGTGACCTGAATTTGATGTAGTCTTAAAAAGCGAGAGAAAATCCATATTGGTTAATTTTGGCCCAAAACTGAGTCCATCTGCCTTGGGTATAACTCAGAGAGCGTAGACTTAACACCACCGCCGCACCGGCCTCCTTCCACTTCATCCCGGCTCCGCACAACCGACTTTTAACAATCACCTTGCAGCCCGCTTCAGTCACGCCTGAGCCAATCGGTAAATTCTGGGCAATCGCTTCGGCATAGCCCATTTGATGGTGATGATTGCGAAAGTAGGTAATCGTAGCTTGCAATGTCTGACGCGATGTTTTGCCTAATTTAGCGTCATCAATCGCCACCATCTCCGACAGGATTTGGCGGGCGGCACCGACTTCGTGTTTTAAGTCATGACAGTGTTTGGTTAACCAATCCTCTCGTTTGGTGGGACTGCGAGGATAGAGGACTTTAGCCACCCCCTTGAGATACTGACTAGCATGATAAAAGTCCAACACTTGGGTCTCGGTTAGCGGCGTTAGAAAATCCCAGTTCTCCGCCGCCCCATCGGCTAAGCCTTGATAGTGGGCATCGGGAAACAGCCCTCGAATGTGCGTAATTTCGCGCTCCATGCGCGCCAGAAAGCTGGCTCGTCCATACTCAGGGCTGGCACCGATGTAAGTAGTATGGTGTCGTTCACCTGCGGCATCGACCAAACTAATCGTGCCCACCATTGCTTCTCGGTAGTGGTCTTCGCACATCAGCATACAGGTGCCGTCCATCCCAATGCTGACAGTGGTAATCGCTGCCGCTGGCTTTGGCGTCTGATAGTGCCACGATTCTGCTTGACTCAGGGCAATGCTGCCGACCATCTCTGCCACGTTTTGCACAAACGAGCGGGTCACTTGACGACCATGATTCTCCTTCAGATCGCTCACCACCCGAGGCCCGCTCATTTCGGCATACTTATGACTCATCTGTTTGGCAAACCGGGGCGTTGAGGTCAATACGATGCGACTATCGACCTCTAGCGGGCAAAACGTGGCCCCGCCTTTAGCACTTTGGTAGACATGACGCTCTATCGATACCTTGCCATATGGGCTCTGGTAGCTCTTTGGTTGCTGTCCTTTGCTCGTCCAACGCACACCTTCAATATCTAGCGGCGAACCATCGGTATCGAACTGCTCTAGGGCTTTGCCACTCGCTAGCACGCCTGCTTCATTCAGCTCCGATTGAATGCTCTCTTCGGTCGATAGCATTGTGCTCTCGTAGGGAATCGTGATTTGAATAGTGACTGAATTCGCATCACTCTCTACTATCAATGCACCCATATTCGCTACACTCCAATAAAATAAAGCTTTACAGTCTCTCCCTTTTCCTGATAATATCACATCATATTTAGGTCACACCCGGTAGCAACTAGACTGAATCTCCGATACACAGGTATTTTAGGAATCTTAGTCGAAGCAAAAACTCAAGGCTTGATTGCTGAGGTAAAGCCTCTATTGGATGCTTTAGTCAACGAGGCTGGATTCTGGATTACTGAACTTTTATACGACATTGAAATTGACTCACTTTGATAGGCCAATGGATAAGTTCCAGGAATGCCCCGCAAACAGACTAGAACCAGCTAACGTTCCGATTGAGCGGCTGTAAACAATCTCTGCATCACAACAAAGATCTTCATCAGTCCGCTCCGACTGGTTTGTCATACAGCTATCGTTTCTCCTCTGGTTGATTGTTTTCACCTTGTTCTTCAACAGTAAAAAGTTCTAATTCGGAAGAAATACTATTTCCTTGTGAATTTTCGCTACCCGGTATAATCTGCTCGGCTTTACTTACCACATCATTTGCCAACCTTTCGCTGAATCCAACAACAAAAGAAATAGCAAGAAATGCCAACCAGCGATTAATGGGTTTTGTATCATCTTTAGAAACTGTTATGGGTAGTAGAGCAGAACTAATTAGCGCAAATACAAATATGCCAAAAAAAGCTCCGATTGCAGGTTTAAATGCTCCTACAAATACGGGTAAAAGTGTTTCTTTATACTTTGGATTTCGGTATTGATCTAACCTCAACATAATACTCGCTACACTGCCAGCTGCCCCCGACATTGCCGATAGGATCAAGAGTGCTGAAGCTTCCTCGAAATCGTATTCAGATATTCTGACTGTTGTATTACTTTCAACTTGCTGATTATCTGAAGAACTCGGCGGAGAATGCGATTGCTGTACGCTTTCTGCAAATAAAGGCTGAAGGTGAAAACTAGCAGTTGTCAAAAGATAAGCTAGAACAACTGGTGATAGCAAATGAATAGGGAGTGCAGCAAACAAACCAAAACAAACTTTTGTATGAGTTTCTGCTTTATAAAGGAAGTTCTTAAATGCTTCAATAAAAGGAGCAATCAAAGGGTGTTCTAACTTGCGAATTGAGTAATCAACATCGCGTCTCAGTCTTTTTACCAATATTTTATTTGAGTTTTTTTGAATTGCATAAGCTGCAACTTTAATGCTAGGTATCATTGACTCTAGCTGAGCATTTTTTCTCTTATTATTGCTCAACTGTGCGACTGATAATTTGCTTTTAAGCTTTGCTGTAATATGCAGGAGATTTCCGACTTCCTCCTGCATTTCAGGATCTAACATCACTTCCAATGTAGAGACCTCTTTCAGCTTTTCTGTTATTTCGTCAATTTCTGAAAGAGAGAGCTTTGCAAACAGAGCATCATCCATGAAAAATATTACCCCGCGAGGTAAAGTTACAAATCTTTATTTATTCTTCAAACAACTCTTTTTCAAGCAATTTGAAGTCGATCTTACAATTGTCGTTCACAAACTCAAGATACAGTTTATCCCAGTTCTGAAATTGTATAACTACTTATTTAGAGGGAAAATAGAGGGAAAATTTCCACCTAATAACCCCATACGGCAGACTAGGTGGAAATAATTCAGTCTAATCACCCTATAAGGGTAGTTATGTGGAAATTTGTCTATTTAATCGCCTTATCATGGCAGATTAGGTGGAAAATTTCAGTATAATCATTCCTACTGTGAGGGGCCGAGTATTGTTTAGGCTTCATTTACATTTAGTTGTTTACCATTACTCCCCTGGGCGATCGCAGCCGCCGTACAAAAAAGTCAGCTCATAGCGGCGTAGACACTTTTTATCAACGTGTTGAGATTTTTAGCAGTGTCTGAGCTATTCCAAATCATGGGCGCACGAGCTTGATAGCCATCTATCTGGGTGTCATGAGCGATCGCGGCAGCAGGAACAAAGATAATCCGGTGGTAAAGCCGGTGATTTGTCTTTTTCTAAGCTGTACAGTCTAAGTTCTCTAGCCGCCAACCTCTTGCGCAATTTCGGCTAGAGCGTGATCAATATTATCTCTGTTCACCATCAAATTAGTCACCGCTCGAATTTTATGAGGCCCGGTGGCTAGCACCGCCACTCCTCTTTGCGCGAGCCCTTTAACCACTTCTTCAGCCGCTAATCCTGGTATTTCAAAGTTCACAATATTGGTTTGTACGGCGCTAGGATCGATTTCAATTCCTTTGAGCCCCTGCAAGCCTAACGCTAGCCGCTGCGCGTTGTCGTGATCTTCGCTGAGGCGATCGCGATGGTATTTCAGCGCATACAAAGCCCCGGCAGCAATCATTCCGGCCTGCCGCATGCCACCGCCAAACATTTTACGAAACCGCCGAGCTGTTGCCATTTGCGCTGAGGTGCCCACCAAGGCCGAACCGACTGGCGCACCGAGCCCTTTAGAAAAGCAAACGCTGAGCGTATCAAACGGAGCGGCATAATCAGCTTCACTGATGCCAGTTGCCACGCAGGCATTCCAAAACCGAGCCCCGTCTAGATGAAGCGCTAGCTGCTGACGCCGACACACATCAGCAATCGTCTCAATCGCCGCCAACGGAAAAATTTGCCCGCCGCTGCGATTATGCGTATTTTCCAGGCAGACCAGCCGAGATCTGGGAAAGTGCGGATCTTGCGGACGCAGCGCCTGCTCCAAATCTGCTGCCGAAAAAACGCCGCCTTCACCCTTTATCAACCGACAGCTCACGCCTGATAACGCTGCTGGTGCGCCCCCTTCGTAGTAGTAAATATGGGCTTCGGCTTCAAGAAATATTTCATCTCCTGGCTGTGTGTGCGATCGCAATGCCACCTGATTCGTCATCGTTCCTGACGGCATATACACCGCTGCTTCTTTGCCTAACAAATTAGCGACATAGGCTTCTAGATCATTCACGCTCGGATCATCGCCTAGCACATCGTCGCCTACGGGCGCTTGCGCCATCACTTGGCGCATTTCAGCTGTAGGCTGCGTCACCGTATCACTTCGTAAATCAATCATCGCCATCGCCATATAGAATTCGCGCCATTAAAGCCTAATGGATAAAAAATCTGAGCAACTTCATGACCTCAGCAGAACAAAGAAAGTTGATGCATTTATTTAAACTTAACGCTTCTAGGTGGGTATTTTCAATCAGCATCTTACCGGGCTATTCGTCGATAGTAAGCACGATCTGCGTTTTAATTTTGGGTTCAACGTTAGGTTTAACTTCGGTTGAGGCTGCGCTTTTTTGTTTGAGCTGTCATGAATAAGAAGACTGTGTAAAACTCGCCATCGGTAACAGTTGAAAGCGCTGACAGGGTGAACCCTCTTGACAAGATCCGGGAAAGTTAGAATTGTCAGTGCGCGCCTAACCCTATGAATACTCTTGTACATCCTCAAATTCAGCGAACCTTAGCCGCCATCGTGATCACCGATGCGGTGAGCTTTAGTAAACGTATGTCGCAGGATGAAGACAGGGCGCTAGCCATGATCAGCCGTGATTTGCAGCTGATTTCAGGGCTATGCGAATCCTTTGAAGGCCAAGTACTCAAAACCATCGGAGATGGGGTATTGATGTATTTTGTCAGCGCGGTTCAAGCGGCAGCCTGCGCGGTAGAGATGCAAAAAACCTTCGCCGGATTTGTGAAGGAGGGCAAAGCCGATGAGCATTTTGTCCATCGCGTAGGGGTGCACTTAGGCGATATCTTTTTCAATCAAAAAGACATGATGGGCACTGGGGTCAATATTGCCGCTCGCCTAGAGGCGGAAGCCAAGCCAGGGGCGATTTGTATGTCGCAGGTGGTGTATGACGTTGTGAAGTCACGGCTGGATCTAGATGCTAGCTATATCGGTAAGCTGCCGCTGAAAAATATAGAAGAAGCGATCGCGGCTTACCATGTGTGGCCCCTAGGAATGCGCCCTGAAGAAAACTCAGGCGAAAGCACCGCAGCGGTTGCTCCTTTGAGTATTACACCGCATAATGCCATTCTCAAGTTGCTGTCAGAGCACCCCAATCGCCACCGCATCAAAAAGCTTTTGTACGGCACTCACCAAGCCACCTGGGAAAACGACGAGACCGTACTAGAGAGCATTCCGCTCAAAGTGCTGTTAGAGTCATTAACAGATCGCAATCCCACCCTTACAGACTGTCGCCATAGCCTGTATCAAATAGTCGGCACACTCAATCGGCAAAGCGAATACACCCAAGTTGCCGATACTATTCTAGATAGTCTGAAAGTTTTCTATGCAGTCGCATCAGGCAACCCCGCTTTACAAACGCTCCCGACTGTTTCTCATCATCGACCTGAGATTCTAGTTGATTTGCTACCTGACGAGTTAGCCCAGCAGTTAGCTCATGAACCGGCTGGCAACTTTAATCATAATTTGGCCAATCGAGATGATTTGACCTGTCAAGCTGCTCACTATCAGGCTCCAGACAGCTTTTATGAGCCTGCCGAGAACCTATTGCAAACGCCCGCAATAGCGCTATACCTAAAGGTTTCTGATCACCTTGAGCATACGCCTGATGTAATTAGCTTAAAGAAGATGCTTTATTGCCTCTGCTATGACCGCTGGGAAAATGAAAATAGCCGCGTGGCTCAAATCGAGATGCGAACATTGATTGAAGCCTTGCTCTATCAAGATATTAATACTATTCAAGATTTGCAAAATCGCCTGCGAATTATCCTACTACGCCTCAATCGCAAGGCCAAATATGCCCCGATCGCCAATATTATTTTCCAAGAATGTCGGGTTTTGTACCCTGAAGACAGCAGTCACCTCTCGCTGCCGGGAACATCTGAGCTAGAAGACTCTACCGCCGAAAATACTCAGATAAATTTGAGAAAAAAGCCTGATCACCCGCCTGATAAAAGGTGGACAGATGCCAAGCCAGCCATCGGTCAAAACGCTAACGCTTCAGTCCTCATTCGCTCTGCTGCTTTTGGTCAGTAATTGGGCCAGTAGTAGAGCCAGTAGTAGAGCCAGTAGATCTGCTTTTGACTTTAATGACTTAACTCAGTCAGACCTGTTGTTATCTACTAGGATGACTTAATAAACATTAAAGGTAAGCAGGACTGGAGTTGAGGATATGGGTATGCCGACAGTTTTTATTGATGGTGAAGCCGGGACGACCGGATTGCAGATCTATCAGCGGCTAGCCCAGCGCGATGATCTTGAAGTCATCAGCATTGCGGCTGATAAACGCAAAGATGAGGGCGAGCGCGCAAAGCTCCTTAATGCCGCTGATATTTCTATTTTGTGTTTACCTGATGAAGCGGCGCGGGAGGCGGTGAGCTGGGTGAATAACCCGCAGGCTAGAATTTTAGATGCGAGTACGGCGTATCGGACGGCAGAAGATTGGGCCTATGGGTTTCCTGAACTGATGAGCGATCAGCGCATTAGCATTGCCGCCTCGAAGCGGGTGAGCAATCCAGGCTGCTATCCGACTGGCTTTTTAGCAGTCGTCGCCCCACTGGTCAAGTCTGGGCTAATTCCAGCCGATTTTCCAATGACTGTCAATGCGATTTCAGGCTATTCCGGCGGCGGCAAAAAGCTAATCGCTGAATACGAAAGCCTTCATGCTGAAAGTCCAGAGGAATCGGCTGCACCCTATAGCCCTTATGGCCTCAAGTTTGGCCATAAGCATGTGAAAGAAATGCAAAAGTATGCAGGGCTTAGCCATGCGCCTTTGTTTGTGCCAGCGGTGGGAGATTTTGCCCAGGGAATGGTGGTACAGGTGCCTTTGCCCCTGTGGAGTATGGCTAAAACGATGACTCCCTTGCCAACCGGCCAGCAAATTCACGATACGCTCAGTGAGCACTATGCTGATGAGTTGTTTGTGCAGGTGATGCCTTATGGCGATGATACGCAGCTGCGCAACGGCAGCTTTTTAGATGCCAAAAGCGCTAATCAAACGAACCTAGTGCAGCTGTTTGTGTTTGCCAACGATACGACTCAAGAGGCCCTGCTGATTGCACGGTTGGACAATTTGGGTAAAGGAGCTTCTGGATCTGCGGTTCAAAATCTCAACATTATGTTGGGATTACCTGAGCATACGGGCTTAACGGCTACCTGAAAAAGCCTTGATGACGGCGGCTTGAGCGATAGGCGAATGGATAATAAAAGAGTGTAGCGCTGGAATAAGGATTAACGAATCTTGAGGATTCATTTTGACTTCTGTAAGGCCAATAACAAAATCGTTAACCTCATTGCCGAATGGGCTAAGGCTGCCGATAGGGCCAGCGGTCCCGGCTATCAGCGTATAGGGGCAGTGTAGCGGTGGAAGCTGAGCATAAAAGGCTGAGCTAGCCATATTTTGGCCACTTTGTCCGGCAAACCAGCGAAAGGGTAAAAAGAGATTGGCTAATTGCCCTGCTCTAGGAGATTGGTTGGGGGGAGCTAGCATGACTACGTGGGCAGGTAATGGGAATGCCGCCTCAGCTAGCGCGGCGCGGGCCAAAACGCCGCCTAAAGAGTGACTGACAACGCCGTAAGGGCCGAGAGTAGAAAGATGACGGAGCCGATCGCGCAATGCCCGGACAATCTCATCAAAAGACTGAACTAGCGCAACATAGCCAAAAAAAACGGGTTCGTGCCCGGCTTCGCGCAGCCCTTGAGCGAGGCTCCACATCGAAAGCGGCGATCGCCCTAAGCCATGAATCAGTAGAATATTCATATTATTTTTGAGGCAACCGCGCTGATGGTGCAAGTCAAAGTTACCGGTGTTAAGCACTCTCTCAATTCTATCAAGCCTCAGCTTTCTGAAATTGTGCATAGCTGCTTGCAAGCGGCGATTGGCACTCCCGAAAACAAGAAATTTCAGCGGTTTTTTCCGCTTGAGCCGGAAGACTTTTTTTATCCGAGCGATCGCTCTAGCCAATACACCCTTATTGAAATCACTCTGTTTGAAGGCCGCTCAACGCCTGTGAAAAAAAAGCTGATCCGGCTGCTGTTTGAGCGAATCAACCAACAGCTTGGCATTGCCGTTGCCGACATTGAGATAGTTTTGGTTGAGCTGCCTAAGCACAACTGGGGCATTCGCGGCATTCCAGGTGATGAACTCGTTTTAAATGATGTCGTCGAAGCCTGAGTTTTAAGGAGGCATGTTTATTTTTTAGCAAAAAAAAGCTGTTGTCCGATGAAGAACAACAGCTTTTATTAGCTTAGGAAACAATGAGCATTAACAAATCTCAAAGCCTTTAAATTAAAACTCTAATGCTTACCATGCTTACCATGCTTCCCACAGGGCCGCTTACCACAGCGCGCGAGGTGAGTTGTTTGTAGGAGGCTGAGTGGTGGAAGGTTGAGGTGTAGGTGTAGGCATAGGCTGAGGTCGGTTAGTCATGGGAGCCTCAGTCAAAATTGGGCCCACTAGCGCGAGTACTTCAGATTGCGTTGCATAGCCATCAAAGGCATCCGAGCTAAACGGAATAGGCGAACCCATGCGATTTTCGTTGTAAATGACTTCGTTGCTGCTAGCGTTGTTGGAAATCCAAGGATTAACGTCTGCACCGAGCAAAGCGTTGCGCAAAAAACGTACGCCTGCTGCATGACGAGCTTCTACGCTGTGAATTTCAAGCGCAGCGGCTAGCACCGTTTTACCGGCATCGCCTGCTGCCAACAAGTTTTGTACCTGCCCCTTGTAAGCGGCAACGCCCAAATCTTCAACATACTGCCCCGCTAGCAGGAAGTCGGCTGGGTTAGCAAACGGATCGCGGCCCAAAATAGCCGCGTAGTTGGGATTTGCTGGAATTCTAATCGCGTTTGGATCGCCGCCTAAAGAAGGCAAAACGGCAGAAAGATCGGCAACATGGCGAGCTTCATCTTGACCGTAGGAGACAATCACGTCTTTGGCTGCTTGAGGCACTCTAGCAAGGCCACCGTTTTGAGATGCTGCTACAGCGCGACGATAGAAGTCAGCTTCTAGCTTTTCAAGCGTGAGTGCATATTCGGTGACTTGGCGAGGCGTCAAAACAGTTTCTTGGGCTTGCGCTGCGGGGGTTGGGCCAACGCATAGAAACAGCATGGCTAACGGCAGTACGAATGCCATTCCTTTGATTAAACGCTGCTGATTAATTTTATTTAAGAGGGCACTTAGGGTGCTCGATAGAGAGAGTAGAAGCGATCGCACCGAAAACTGAAGGTTAGATTGAAAGTTTTGAAGCGCTGAGTTAAAACGTGTTTTCATGAGTGTCCTCCTTAGGCGACGAGTGAGCCGTTAATAGGGTTGTTAAGAATGCCGAGTGAGCCAACGATAGCGACTATTTGTTTGGGGCTATATAGCTCATCGTAAGCTTTACCCTTGAATGGGTTGAGGCTAGCGACTAAGTCGGCATCACTCACCAATCGCTCACTGTCAGGTTCGGTCGTGGGTCTGCCGAGCATGGCTCTGACGCCACCAGCATGACGAGCTTCGACGGAGACGATGGAGCCTGCGGCCAGGATGTAGGTGGGGTTAGTTAGGCTAGGGCCGGCACCGTTGTAGGCATGAACGCCGACATCTTCGAGGGCAACGGCAGTGTTGAGAATGGTGTCGCGATCGCTCAAAATTGCATTCAATCCGGCTGAATTAAAGCTCAAATCAGCGGTTTCAAATAGCGCCTGATCGCCTAATACGCTGCGCAAAAAGGTAACATGGGCGGCTTCTTGAGCGCCTAATACTTTTACGTACTCTAGCTCTTTGCTGTCTGAAATTTTACCGGAGCTAGCTGCTGCTGCATAAAAAGCAGCTTCTAGTTCTTCGAGCAAGAGGGCAAAGTTGAGGATGCCTTCGTCGGTGGCAGCGAAGGTAAGGGTCATGTTAGATTGCGCGATCGCAGCTTTAGGCAACGTCGCCACCATGAGTCCACCTAAGCCCCAAAGTCCCCATTTCACGAGACCTCGGCGCGAGGTAGAGAGTGCATTTTGGGATGTCATATGATCATATCCTTAAGAGTAATCAATAGCGGTGTGAACTGTATTGCGCGAGAGCACGCCCCATTTTTTCACACAGCTCTTACCAGTAGTACGAATAATTAGACCCGTTAGATGCATACCATTAGGCATAAAAGAAGATTGTTAGGGCTATACCAAAAGCATTAGAAGAGTTTTTACGCTTTTTTTGGAGCCTTTGACGTTCCTTAAATATTCCTTAAACATAGGAGGCATAGAAGGGCTTATTTTTTCGGCGTTACCAGTTTGGTAACTGCCGAAAATCCCCTGCGAATGTGCCGTAGATTAAAAACGTTCTACATAAAAAAAACCCTAAAAGGCCTTAAAAGACCATAGCCATCCACAGAATTTCCACTAGATTCGTTGATACCTTTTTAGGGACCTCGAAGTAGCTGCGCTGTTCAATCTCTAGGCAAAATTTGAAACGAGTTGTAAACACTTTTTTAATCGCTTCTCTAAGCGGGAGAATAGTCCATGATAATGGGTTTTAACAAGCGTTCTAGCCAACACAGAACGCCTTCGACAAGGCTTGCAATATCTACTGTAGTAGCCAATTTTCTGGGTGTTTTGAGTACACCCATTTTTAGTCAACTACCTTGGAAACAAAGTCAGCGGGTGAGTGTGCTGTTTTTCCCAAAATCTAGTTCTCCCCCGACTCCATGCAGAAATAGCACTATTTATTGAGGTTTGTATGAAACAGTTAGTGACGAATTTGCTGTCGAGTTTATTGGTTGGGGCGAGTTGCGCGATCGCCTTCAATATCAGCACCCCCCAAAGCGCTTGGGCTAGGCCCGATCGCGGTTGGGTATCAACCACGATTGATGGCGGCTCAGCTAATTTGCGATCAGCTCCGACCACCAGCGCTGGCGTCCTGGCCACCCTTCGTAACGGCAGCCCTTTTAACATTGTTAATGAACGCTTCGATACTGCTGGATACCGCTGGTATCAAGCCCAGCCAACTACCATCAATCTTACGAATAGTCTGTGGATTCGCTCTGATTTGGTTAGCTTTGTAGCGCCTTTTCCAGCGTCGCCCCGATTGAGCTGCGACGCCGCGATTGCCCAAACCGAGCAGCAAATCAGGGCTGTGCCCAATACTCAAATTACCACTCGCAATCAGCGCCCTCATGGCTATACCGATGGCCCAGCTAATCGGCCTAGTAGCTTTACCTTTATTTTGGGCGGTAGCGGCGGCAGTAATATTTTGGCCTCTCCCGTATTGATGAACTCAATGGCCTCGCAGCTCATCGAAAACTGCGCTAGCACCGGTTTAGTCGCTTTTAGCGTGGGCGCTAACGACGACAATTTTACCAACTACGGACTCATGCCAGAACGACTCGTGCGGCCATTTCAGTACAAGCTAGGGCCCGATAGTGAGCGATCACCAGCGCAGTGGGGAGAGCAAATTCGTCTGTAGGCGCGTATCAATTACTCCAGATTAATACTAGGGCTCAACAGTAACAGGTGTTCCCAAGGCGACTACCTCAAAAAGCTTGCGAATATCTTCGTTGTACATGCGCACGCAGCCGTGAGAGGCCGCCCGACCTACTGATTCACGATTGGGGGTGCCATGAAAGCCGATGGTATTGGTGCCATCTGTCCAGAAGCCAATCCAGCGATCGCCTAAAGGATTGTCGGGCCCCGGTGGCATCACTTCGTCGGTAAACGGGTTTGTCCATCCGGGCTGATTGATTTGTGTAATCACTTTAAATTCGCCCGTTGGCGTTTCCCAGCCTGCTTTACCGACCGCAACAGGATAGGTGGCTTCTATGTTTTCGCCTCGGTAGACGTAGACTTTGCGATCGCTCAAACTCAATCTCAGGTGTACCGTTTGCTCCGTTGCTTCGACTGCCGCAGTTGGCATCGTTTCAGAAACTGCCTCAGCAGGTAACGGCGCTACCGTGGGGCGAACCACAATTGAGTCTAATAAAGTCCGCAATTTAGAGGTCGGCTGTGCGTTGGCGGGTTCATTCATAGCCGGTTCTATGGCCGCTTCAGCTGGCCCTACAATGGATTCTTGAGAAAAAGCCTTTGCTGAACTCAAGCCAGCGATCATCGTTCCACCGAGACAAATCGCGATAGACCGATAAGCCAAACGGCGCAGGGCCAGTTTGCGATGATGCTGCAATTGTAAAATCATGAATAATTTGAAATGTAAAAATCTGGAAGCATTATAACCTTATCGAAAACCTGTCACCTGCCGGTTGGTTGCCTGCTCCGGCCTCTGAAGTGTCACAGCAGATGCATCCATTGCTATAGGTTGCCCGAAGCAGAAACTAAGCTTTGCCTTCGTTTTTGCCTTCGTACTGGGCAATCTTGGCCCAACTATTAGCACCGACTTCTTTTTCAAACTCTTGAATAACCCAGTCAGCGCCTTTGCCGATGCGCCGCGCACTCTTGCGTAAGTAATCAACAATCACCAGCTGCTGTTCCCAAATGGGCCGCGCACCGTACAGAGAGCCAAAGGCCCAGCTTTGATCAGGCAGGCGATCGCACTGTTCATAAAAGGCTCTATCGGCCCAGGTGGGGGCGTAGCCGCGCTTAAAAGCCCGCCGCCGATGGCTGTGATATAGATCTATTAGTGTGGTGACATCGCGAATTTGTCGGGCCTGTTGATTGGAGTAAATTTCTACCATGTCTTCAGTATTGATGGGGCGATCGCTCACCCACTGATGCGCACAGTCCGGGCATTTGACAATAAAAGACAATACAATTCGCCCGCAAGCCGGGCAGGGCTTAGTCGGGGCCACCCCGCCGCCGCCACTCGATTGCTTTTGAGTCGGCAGATCATAATCTTCAACATCTTCTGGAAAGCCCAAGCGCTGAAGGTTACCAGCCTGATCGAGAATAATGCCGTAGGCTTTGCCGGTATCGGGAGAAATCCGCATCACCCGGCCTAACTGCTGAAAATGCATAGCGCTAGATTGGGTGGGCCGCAGCATCAGCCCAACTTCTACACTCGGTTCATCAAAGCCGATGCTGATAACATTGCAAGAAGTCAGTACCGTCAGATCCCCTGTTTTCAGATCGTGATAGAGCTTTTGGCGATCTTTAATGGCGGTGCTGCCATCGACCGTTTCGGCACTGATACCCGCTTTGCGAAAAGCTTCGGCGACATGGTTTGCATGTTCTACATCCACACAAAAGGCGATAGTGCGTTTGCCTTGAGCGATGCGGTGCCATTCTTTAACAATTTTTTCGATCAGTTCGGTGCGATCGCAAACATTTTTCAAATCTCTCTCATCATAATCTCCCTTAGAAATACCCACCTCTTCCAGGTTCGCCATCCCATCTCTCGGCATACTGTAATACTTCATTCTAGAGAGATAGCCCATCTGCTGTAAGTCATACGGCACAGGCGAAGACACCAGCGTATCTAAATAATCTCCCAGCTGTTCTTTCCCTAATCTCAGCGGCGTTGCCGTCATCACCAAATGCACAGCATCTTTGTGGGTACGCAACATTACTTTTTTACCCACCTGACTAAACAGCGTGATATGCCCCTCATCATAAAAAACCACATCCGCTGGCCACTGTTGCCACCAGCGTCGCTTCGCCATCGTTTGAATGCTGGCAATTTGAATGGGCGCATCGCGATTTTCTTCCCAGCCCGCTTTAATAAAGCCGCACTGTAAGCCAAACGCCTTCATTTTTTCGTAGGTTTGCCCCACCAGCACATCTAAGTGCACCAAAAACATTAGCCGCTTTCCCGCTTCTTCGGCATGGGCGCAAATCTGTCCGCTGATAATGGTTTTGCCTGCCCCCGTCCCAGCGATGATTGCCACTCGCTTATGGCCCGCGTTGAGCTCGTGGTAAAGATCATTAATAAGCTGCACCTGGTAGGGTCGCAGCTGAGGCGGATCGGGTTTTTCGGGGGAGGCTTGGGGGAGATCCGCTTCGGCAAATGGCGACATTGCAAGTCGAGCTCAGTCAGCATGAGCTAGTTAATTTGAACTAATTACCCATGATATATCAGAGTGTCGAAGCCGCTAATCGCGTCAGAGAAGTTTGGAGTTTATGGCATCAGGTCAGCTAACGTTATGTTTAAGGTCGAGAAGACTTTTGAAATAACTGGTTCGTGTAGTCGGAACTGTTGCTTTTGGTAGTAGCCGTCTTGCAGTTGGCAGATTGTAAGGGTCGGCTGCTTGGGTCTGCCGATAAATTCTAGGCCGCCTAATCCGCAAAAATCAACAATCCAATATTCTTCTACCGCTAGCAGTAAATATTCTTCTACCTTACGGGCATAGTCGTCTTGCCAATCGTCTGGCCAGTTGGTGCTCACAATTTCCGCGATCGCGACAATCGATTCACCTGATGCAATCACCGGCTCCTTTTGCCAAAAAGGTTCTTGCCCTAGCTTTACTTTATCCAACACAATTACGTTCGGTCGCAGCGCCGTAGACTGCGCGGCAGGCGGATAAATCAGGCAGTTCTTAGGAATCGTCCATGACTGAGTAGCGGCCTGCGGCCCGCTTTTAAAGGCCGAAAACCAATGGCCCGCTAGCTCACCCGCTACTGATTCATGCGGGCCTGTCGGTTCCAAATCTCGCAATTCTCCATCAATGAGTTCATAGCGCGAATCATCTCCGTACTGGCTGATAAAGTCTTCGACGGTCAATGATTTTGATGGCGTGTAAGTCATGCTATGGCCTTCGCAATGATCCGCAAGTAGAAGCTCCGCCGGTAGAATTATAGAGGCTTTTAGTCATCTGCTTTTTCGGCTGCTTTTTCGGCTTTATCCGCAGCCAAAAAGTTCGCTTTGGCTACTTCAAAGGCTTCGGCCATTACCTGCTGAATGCGGGCCGGATCGGGCTTTTTGCCGCCCATCAAATCGCCAAAGTAAGCGCAGGCACCTTCGCCGAGTGCCCAGGTATAGCTCGCTGCCCAAGAGGCGGCAATGACGCTGCCAAAACCCGGAATAAACTTAATCAGCTCACGGCCAATCGCTTGAGCAAAAAATCCACCCGCTATAGCACTCATTACCCCGCCCGCTTGCGATCGCGTCAGCCGCTGCCCATAGAGCTGACCCAACAGCCCCACCATTGAAACCTGCAAAGCCGTCAGCACCGGCATCGTCGCAAAGGGGAGCGGCACTGCTGCCAACGTTGCGGCAATCACTGCAAAAGCCGAAATATAGCGCCGACCTACATCCCGATACAAGTTGCCAAGCTGAGTGTTGACCACCGTTTGATCATCAATGAGTTGATAGATCGCTTTGGCTTCTGCTTCGGGCAATAGATCTGCGAGAGCATCTCGCAGCGCTGCTTGGCCGTAAAAAACCGGATCAAAGCCATCTTCTTCCAGCGTAAAATCTAGCAGCACCGCGCGATCGCAACAACCTTTAAAAGACTCTTTTAGCGCTGCAAACGCTCGGTTTAAGGTTTCTGCTTCCGGCGGATAGCTAGGATGGTTTTCCCACTCAGGCGGATAGATTTCATGCAAGCAGGTGACCGCTAGCAGACAGGGAATATCAGGATAAGTAGCCTTTAGCTGACGAACAATATTCAGCAACTGGTCAACGGCAAAGTCAGCGATTTTAACAGTTACAATCAAAATTCGGGCGCGACGGTCTTTGGGCTCGAAACTACTGCTCAAATCACCCTTAAAACTATCATCCAAATCACTCGCTAGTTCTGCCACCAGCGCCGAGGTCTTTTGGCCAATATCTCCTAAGCCCACCGTATCGGTAAAAATCAGCAGCGGCAAATCCTCAGAAGGATACGCATAGCGCTTTGTGTTTTGCGTA
Source organism: uncultured cyanobacterium (assembly GCA_963740915.1). Classification (GTDB taxonomy): domain Bacteria; phylum Cyanobacteriota; class Cyanobacteriia; order Phormidesmidales; family Phormidesmidaceae; genus Phormidesmis. Next base: position 28,052 of record CAVUFV010000014.1, on the reverse strand, counting down.
TGAGGCCGAAAGCCCTGGCCTATAATTTCCGCTGATACGCCCGTTAAGCCACGCACGATAGAGCTTTTACCGGCTTGAGGCTTGCCGATTAACAGCGCTTCTGTGGTGGGCAGTTCAGATCGTACCTGTTGCAAAATCTCAGCGATTTTCTCATCACTGACGTTGAATAGCTGTAAAAAATCTTTCTGAACAGCGCTCTGAACAGCGCCCTGAGCGTTGGCATAGGCTTGACGTAGCTGAATGGCATCGGTCGGCAGCCACTTTGTCGTTTGGCCAATAATTTTGCCCGTCACTTGGCTGGTAATTTGGCCTGTAGCACGCGTTAGCTGACGTCGCGTATCTTCCCATAGCTTCGTAGCGCTTTGCCAAGCTCCCTGAGCAGGAGCCATTATCTGTGTATTTTGGGGGTCCTGCGTACTTTGTGAGTCTTGTGTACTCTGTGAGTCTTGTGTATTTTGTGAGTCCTGTGTCTTCTGCGTGATTTGAAGCTGATCCGGTTGACTTGGCGCACAATCTGCCGGTTCCTCTATCAAATTTTCTGCCAACTGCTTTTTAGAGTCATCCATTACATCAACCCAAGCTAACAAATACACTTGTCAAGTCTAGACCCTTATTTTAGACAATTAGGTCATCTGTGATTCCGCTACTAAAGGAACATTACGGATGGTTTGCTTAAGCTGGGGTGATACAGTCGCGGATAACTTGCTCTCAGTACTATGGAAGTATCATAACTAACAAGCCGAACATCAGAGAACCTCAATAAAAATTAGAAATAGCAGCATAGAAATAGCTTAATATTGCCGAGGGCACGATACTCAAAACCACCCGGAAAATCGTGAATTTTTATATTTTTCTATCCCGGTTTAGTTACCTTAAAAGCTACAAAAGCAAGCTGATGGTGGTTGCTTTTGCCGGAACGCACATCCCACTGCTGACCCTGTTATTTTATTTCTTTAATTCTACGACGGTTGAAGCTGAAGCTAAACTACAGATTTTAGTAATTGCCCTACTTGCTACGCTCATAGGCACAGCGGCAACGTTGCTAGCGCTGCATAGCTTACTCTCTCCGATTGGCCTCACAGCCAGAGCGCTACAGATCTACCGACGGCAAAAACTGCTTCCAACTCTACCCACACAGTATACAGACGACGCAGGCATATTGATGGCCAGTACCAGTCAAACTTTGCGGCAGCTAGATGAGTTTATCCAGTATGTGGAAGATTACGACAACCTAACGGGGTTGCCCAATCGCAAGCTATTAAAATCTCAGCTTCAAAAAGAGATTTTAGAACGACAAAAACAGGTATCGAAACAACAGATTGAATTTTTTATCATCGATATTGATGGCTTTAAAATTTAAATGCGGTGGAGGGGACAGAGGTAGGCGATCGCCTCCTGCGCGAGATTGCCCATCGCCTGCTCAGCTATACTGGCAACAGCTTGGGCTTGGCCCGCCTTGGCAACGATGAATTTGCCCTTATTCAGCCCTCTCCTATTCAGCAGCATTCGACTTTACTAATGCCAGATGCCGACACTCTTCAGACCACGGCGCAAACCCTTTTAAATCTAATAGCTCAGCCCTATGCAGAACTCAATGCCGATATTTGCATCACTGCCAACATCGGCATTGCAACTTACCCGACCGATGGAGAATCTGCCGATACCCTGATTGCCAATGCCTATACTGCCTTACAGCAAGCTAAACAAGGCGGTCACGGTCGCTATCACTTCTATTCTGCCGATCTGGCCAAAACCTTGCAAAAACGGTTGAAACTCGCCAACGACCTCAGACTAGCGATAGAAAAAGATCAGCTCTTATTGCACTATCAGTCCCGCGTAGACTGGCGCAGCGGCAAAATTGTCGGCGTCGAATGCTTGGTGCGCTGGCAGCATTCTGAGCTTGGCATGGTATCACCTGTGACCTTTATTCCGATTGCCGAAGAAACTGGGCTAATTGTGCCGATTGGCGAATGGGTATTGCGCAAAGCCTGCGCGCAGAACAAAGCATGGCAGCAGGCAGGTCTGCCTAATATTACTGTAGCCGCCAATCTTTCAGCGCGTCAGATTGAGGATGCCGGGCTAGTCAACTTTGTGCAGATGACGTTAGCTGAGACTGGTTTGGCCGCCGATTTTTTAGAATTAGAAGTGACAGAAAGCCTGTTGATTGGTGATATTGAACACACCCTGTCGGTCCTTGAAGCCCTTCATGATCAAGGTATTGCCTTAGCGCTAGACGATTTTGGCACTGGCTATTCTTCGCTTAGCTATTTGAGCAAATTTCCGTTTGATATTCTTAAAATTGATCAGTCTTTCGTCAAAGATATGGTGCACAGCGCCGATGCCGCAGAAGTGATTAGAGCAATTGTGGCTTTGGCTAAAGGCTTGCGCTTAGATCTGATTGTCGAAGGGATTGAAACCGAGGCCCAGCTTGAGCAGATTAAAACCTATGACTGCCACAAAATCCAAGGCTACTACTACAGCCGTCCGCTTCCGGCAGACCAGATGACTGAACTGTTGAAAATGCCTGATCCTTGGCAGAGTAAGGATGAAATGGATGCGATCGCATCAAATCTCGTAACAATGCCTGTACTCACTAGCAGCAATATTCAGTAGCAATATTATGATGCATAAGTGATAGGCCCCGGTGGCAGTAGCGAGATGATTTTGGTTTGACAAACTCTGATTTAGCAAATAGGTGCGTCGATTCTGTTGCTTATGAAATTCGCTTAGCAAATGCAGCGGATATTCCTTTTTTGGCTGATATAGAGCGAGCCGCCGCGCAGCAGTTTTTGCCCTATTTAGACTGGCTAGAAATTTCAGTCGATCTGCTAGAAGGGCTCACAAATATGGGTTTTTTATTAAAAGCTCAAGCAGATCGGCGTCTATGGGTAGCAACCCTGCTTGATACGGCCAAAGCTTCGGCCAAAACACCCGCTATCAAGCCAGTTGTGGGATTTATTGTCGTAAAGCATTTGCTAGAAAGCTGCTTTGTTGTGGAGCTAGATGTGCATCCCGACTATGGCCGCTTGGGCATCGGCTCAGCGCTGGTGAATGCCTGCTGCGAGGGCGCCCAGCAAAGAGGCTTTGACCAAGTGCTGCTGACTACGTTTCGCAAAGTGCCTTGGAATATTCCTTTTTACCGGCAACTGGGGTTTGAAGTGTTGCCTGAGCAAAACTGGGTGCCCGAAATTAAAGCGATTGTAGAGTACGAAACTCGCTACGGCTTTGTCCCTGAAAAACGCGCGGTGATGCGTCGCTGCCTGACGCAGCAGGAAGGGCATCATGACTGAGAACAGTCAATCTTCTAGCACTGAGCGCAGCATCCGAGGCAGCGAAGCTGTCAAACAGCAGGCGATCGCGCTCGGTTTTCATCAAGTGGGTATTGCCACGATTTCTGCCGATCCAACTGCCGCCGAGCAAGCTGCTAAAGCTGCCCTGCAAGATTGGTTAGCCCAAGGCTTTCAGGCTGACATGGGCTGGATGGCGAGTGCCAAACGACAAGATATTCGACAGATATTGCCGGATGCGAAGTCGATTATCTGTGTCGCGCTCAACTACTACAGCGATGATCAGCGCTTAGAAGGCGATCAATATGCCAAAATTTCGCGCTATGGCTGGGGCCGAGACTATCATCGGATTTTGACTCAAAAACTGAAGCAGCTAGCGCTGTGGCTGCGATCGCAGCCTTCTGAGCTATCTCACTGTCAACCCGACCCTCAAAATCGGGACATAGAAGCTCGACTCTATGCCGATACCGGCCCCGTCCAAGACAAATTTTGGGCGCAGCAAGCTGGCCTCGGCTGGATTGCCAAAAACGGCAACGTGATTACCCGCCAATACGGTTCTTGGGTCTTTTTGGGTGAAATTATTACTAATTTACCGCTAGCTGCTGATGCGCCTCACACAGATCACTGCGGCACCTGTACGCGCTGCCTTGAAGCTTGCCCCACAGCGGCGATTCGCGCCCCCGGCGTGGTTGATGCCAATCGCTGCATTGCCTATCACACCATTGAAAATCGATCTGAGGTGCTGCCGGAAGCGATCGCGCAAAACCTCCACAACTGGGTCGCAGGCTGCGACATCTGCCAAGATGTCTGCCCTTGGAACCAGCGATTTGCGCAAGCTACTGATGTTCCGGGCTTTGCGCCCTACCCCGAAAACGTCAACCCGACTCTGGCCAGTCTGGCAACCATGACTGAAGCTGAGTGGAATCATCGCTTTCCGGCCTCGGCGCTGCGCCGCATCAAGCCGCCCATGCTCAGGCGCAATGCCAAGGCCGCGATCGCCGCACACGAGCACACCCACCAGAGCCGTCAGCAGAATGCTATGGTCACTGATAGCTCAAATATGCTCAATGCAAAAGATCTTTAAAGACGCAATGCTAGATAAAAATGATGTGCCAGTTGCTGTGTCGAAAGCCGGTGAGGAAATAGGCCCGCAGAAAAGCCTGGAGAAAAGTTCGGAGAAAAGCCAGAAAACAGATCAAAAGACAGCGGACAAGCCCAAAAGTGGCTGGCGGAAGCTGGTTGCAGATAATGCTCGGCTCGTGGCGATTGCCCTTACCCTCGCCTTCTTCATCCGCTTTTTCATTGCCGAACCGCGCTTCATTCCCTCGCCTTCGATGGTGCCGACGCTGGCAGTAGGCGATCGCCTCCTTGTCGAAAAAGTTTCCTACCGCCTGCACTTGCCGCAGGCTGGCGATATTGCTGTTTTTGAGCCGCCCCCGCAGCTACAGGAATACGGCTATTTGGCCAGTCAGGCGTTTATCAAGCGCGTCATTGGCCTGCCAGGGCAAACCGTACAGGTCAGCCAAGGCCAAGTCATCGTCAATGGCCAACCGCTAAATGAGCCTTACATACTCGCTGCCCCCGACTATGAAATGCCGCCCGTTACCGTCCCTTTCGGCAGCTTGTTTGTTATGGGCGACAATCGCAACGACAGCAACGACTCTCACGTTTGGGGCTTTTTGCCGATTCAAAACGTCATTGGCCGCGCGGTCTTCCGCTTTTGGCCCTTAGAAAAAATTGGCCGCTTGGATATTAGTAATTAACTATTAGCGGTTAACTTGTAGCGATTAACTTGCGCCCATAAACCACTGCCTCAAAACACCGCTTAAAACCGCAGATAGTGAAGCAACTCACTGGCTACTGCCGGGGTCAATCGCAAGCGATTCTGTAAATCTCCAAGGTCTCTATACGGGCCGGTTTGGCGATAGTGAACGATTGCTCGTGCCAGAAACATATCGACTGCCGGAATGGTCACCAGTTCATTAGCTGTCGCTTGATTCGCATCAATAGCGATCGCCTCTAGCCGCAAATCAGCATCGTAATAGCAAAACTGCAACACACTTTCCCAGGGCAGAATTTGCTGTATCGGTAAACTCAAGGCAGCTGCGACATCTTCTATGCAGTTGAATGAAAGCCCGTTTTGACTGAGCTGGCACAAACAGCGGGCCTGATGGATAGAAATTCCGGGCAGTCGCAGCCAGTCATCTATGCTGGCCGTATTGGCCTCAATGCGCAAACCCCAGCTAGCTGCAAGATTTAATTCTGTAACAGATCGAAAGCGGTAATAAGGTTCTTGTTGGAGTGATCGCCATAGGGGATGAACCCGGTTTAAAAAGTTTTTGAGCATCGCCGTCCTTGAGTCAAAGGCTGTTGAGTTGCTGTTGAGCTGCTGTTGAGTTGGGGGTTAAGTCACGCTTTACGAAATTCTCTCCAGCAGCTTTCGGCGCTTTTGTTCAAATTCATATTCCGTTATGAGTCCCTCTTGCCGTAACCTATCTAAATCTCGCAGCGCTGTCGCTACTTGCGCCGCTATTTGATCAAGTTGATCAGGGCCGCGGCTACTCGCTGAGTTCGATATCACGTCAGCACTCGCACCGATGCTAGCCGCTAAAGACGATTTCGGAAAGCGATCGCTAAAGGCATCATCACTTTGGCTCAGATACCAAAGGCCCTCCAAACAGCAGGCGACTTGGGCAATCCCAGTCGGTGCTAGCAGCAGATACGCCACCCCCCATAAATACTGACCCAAATAAAACTTATGTAACCAAGCTAACGGTAGAGGGGTCGGTAGCGCCCCGGCAAAAGCAAGCGAAATCGCGACTTTACGATAGTTGGCAGGGGTAGGCATTAGTAAGTAAGCATTTGAATTAGAGGAATGGGCATTTTAGAGGTATCTAGCGTGGGCTGCTTTTTCTTTCATGTCAAAGGCTGAACTTTTCACTGAATTAACAAATTTAGTTGACGTTGATCCGTTTGCCCTTCTAGGCATTTCAGTGAGCGCTGACGAAAAGCGTATTGTCAAACGCTATCGGCAGATTGCAAAGCAGCTACACCCAGATGTTCTAGGGGGCAACGATAAGACCCAGAGCTTGGCCCCACCGATCGACGCGTTGCCCGGTTCATCGACCAGTTCACCGACAGCAGAACGGCTAGATCCAGCGATCGCTGCTCAGGTGATTGCGCGTATTGTAAACCCCTCCTACCAAAAGCTCAAACATGAAAACGGTCGTCAGGAAATGCTCTCAACCCTGCGTTTTCGCGTTCGTCGATTGTCACGCGCCGAAAAACTCATTCCTACCTTTCACAACGCTCGAACACTCGCTAATATCAGCGATATTGAAGTCAATGTTTTTTACGAGCAAGCCCTCAGCCAACTAGCCCAAAGCCAGTTTCACTCAATAGAAACGCTCCATGCTCACGCTTTAGAAGTTGGCCAGCTTAACTTAGTCTTTCTCCTACGTAAAATGGAGAACGTAGTCATTCGAACCAAACGTACTGGGCTCATTGTCAATCCGCTCATGCCTACAGCGGCTAGTAACCTGAGTGCTGTTTCGTCGGTTGCTGTCGCCTTCACAGGCTTATCTGCGGGTTTATCTGCGGATCACGAAGCAGTGGAAGAGGCAAGCGCGATCGCCCCTGCAATCGACTATGCCCACAAGCACACTATTCGTGCCAAAACCTACCTCAGCCAGCAAAACTACGAAAGCGCCATCAGAGAACTCCGCGAAGCCCTCAAGCTGAGGCCCCAAAACCCCGAACTCCATTCCATGATCGGCCAAGTCTACTACAAGCAAAAAATGTCAGGTATGGCTAAAAGCCACTTTCGCCAAGCCCTCAAACTCAAACCCACCCACCAAACCGCTCAAAAATACGGCAAGCTCCTCGGTATCTCAGCAGCAGACATTGATCCCCGACCCACCCCAGAAGCAGGCGAAAAAGCACCCCAAAAAACCTGGATCGACCGGTTCCTACAGCGCAGCCCCTAAATCAACAGCAAATCTTTTCGCCCAAGCTTCCCAGGCCAACCCCCTCAAGCCCCCTCAAGCCCCTCACTCAAGACCAAGTGAGGAAATCTCACCTAGGCGATATAACCAGTTTTTTTTACGCTGTAGCTATAGATTAAAATGCATACGTTCGCTTCAGTCAGCGACCAAGCGCTTAAGCGGTATGCCCAGTAGCGGTGATAGTTATGGGAATGTTTGATTCAGATCTAGTGCAGCAAGAAGCCATGCAGCTATTTCAGGACTATCAGTCTTTGATGCAGCTTGGCAACAACTATGGCAAATTTGATCAAAAAGGTAAAAAAATCTTCATTGAGCAAATGGAATCCGTGATGGATCGCTATCGCATTTTCATGAAGCGCTTCGAGCTATCTGAAGACTTTATGGCCAAAATGGCGATGGAGCAGCTCAAAACTCAGCTCAGTCAGTTTGGTACCAATCCTCAGCAAATGTTTGACCAAATGCACCAAACCTTAGAGCGCATGAAGTCCGAAGTTAGCGACGTGTAGCGCTAACGACAACACCCATAAATCCCCTCATAGAGATACTGGTTAACCACCTACGGACGCACGAATTCACTAGGTGAGCGGAAGTTCTCTATAGGCTCATCGCGCAGCGCCTGCATCATAAACGACTGCCATACCGGCGCTGCATAGCCACCGCCGGTCGCCCCTCTCCCTAAGGGGCGATAGTCGTCATTGCCGACCCACACAGCTGTTGCCAATTGGGGGACATAACCCACAAACCAAACATCGCGCTGAGAATCAGTAGTACCCGTTTTACCTGCTGCCGGACGTCCGATTTGAGCATTGGTCGCCGTGCCGTGAGAAATCACGCCCTGCAAGACGTCAGTGAGCGCCGCGCTTGCCCAAGAGTCGAGCACGAGCTGCGGCTTAGGTGTGTTATCCAAAATGACATTACCGCTGCTGTCGGTCACCTGCATAATCAGCGTAGGATCGGAGTGCCAGCCATAGTTAGCAAAGGTGGCATAAGCACCTGCTAGCTCCAAAGGCGTCAGGTCAACTGCACCTAACGGCAATGAAATCACTGGATCCATTGGACTTTTAATGCCGATTGTGCGGGCAATTTCGACAACCCGGTTGATGCCAACGGCTTGACCCAGTTTGACGGCTGGAATGTTGCGAGAGGTTTCTAACGCTTTGCGCAGCGGAATGCTGCCCATGAAAGAACTATCGTAGTTTTTGGGTGTGTAGTAGTTGTAGCCATCCGGATAAGTGACGGGAGAATCGTCAATAAGACTGTCAGGCGTGAACTTACCGGAAGCAAAAGCTGCATAGTATACGAATGGCTTAAAGGCTGAACCAGGCTGGCGTCTAGACTGTACGGCGCGGTTAAACTGACTGGATTTATGGTCTACTCCGCCAACCAATGCTTTGACAAAGTGGGTACGCGGATCAATCGCGACTAAAGCAATTTGATCCGCGTAAGCGCCACCGCCAAAGAAGCGATAGTAGCTATCAGCAACGGTTTCTTCAGCAATTTTCTGCATCCCTAGATCAATCGTGGTCTGAATGCGCATTCCGCCTTTGGCCATCGCCTCGGCTCCAAATTGCTCTGTCAGCTCTGTCAAGACCGCATCGGTGACGTAGGGCGCTTGGCTAGAGCGGAACGACGTGATTTTGCCCAGGACAATCGGCTGGGCTTTGGCAGCGGCTTGTTCTTCAGGGGTGATCCAGTTAAGTTCGCGCATTCGCTGTAATACGATGCGCTGTCGCTGCTTAGCGGTCTCGTAATCAACAAATGGGCTAAAGCTCTCTGGCGCTTGAATAAGCCCGGCCATCATGGCAGATTCGGCTAGGGTCAAATCTTTGGCAGGCTTATTGAAATAGCTTTGGGCAGCGGTTTGGACGCCGTAGGTGTTGTGACCCCAGTACACCTGGTTGAGATAGAGTTCAAAAATCTCGTCTTTTTAAAAATTTGCTCAATCCGCATCGCCAAAACGACTTCTACCAGCTTGCGACTCATCGTCCGCTCAGGTGAGAGAAAGAGATTTTTGACGAGCTGCATGGTGATGGTCGATCCACCCTGTACTGTCGAACCGGCGCCAAAGTTGGCTAGAGCCGCTCGCCCAATGCCGCTGGGGTTGATGCCACTGTGGCTGTAGTAGTAGCTGTCTTCAATGGCGAGAACGGCGCGCTTGAGATTAGGGCTAATGTCGTTAAAGTCTACGACTTCGCGGTTGGCTTCATCGTGAATGCTGTCAAGCAGGGTGCCTTTGACGTCGTAAACGTAGCTGGTTTCTGAGGGGCTGTAGTTACGCAGAACTCGAACATCGGGCAAGTTACGAAAGCTGACTGCTAAGCCAACTAAGCCGCCGGCAATCACCGAACTCCCTAGCATCGTTACGGTCAGCAGGGTCGCGGCTCCGATTTGCCCAACGTCTTGAATGTAGCGAAGAACTTGAGGCGACTTGTCGGAACGACGCGGGCGAGAGCGTACTTTACGATAGGTGTTAGTAGACACAGGCAGACGATGTTTCCTTCAGAGGGGGATTAAATCTCAGGCACAAGGGGTTGAGCAGGGGGTTTGAGCAGTCGGGTGAAATGAAAATTATAAGGTGTGAGGAGTGTATATCATAAATTGTGGGCAGCGCATCTGGTAAATATAGATGATTGCTGGCAAATGTTTAGGCTCAATTCCAATTTTTTCTAAGATTTAGGCGGGTTAGTCGCTAAGAGCCGAGGTTTTACGCAGCGATCGCGCTCTATTTTTGACGGGCTAGGCTGCGGTTGTTACGCGCTCTTTAATAGGATCTTTTAATAGGGTAGAGTTACACTGGCATAGCCTCCGGTTTTCTCGATTTTCTCGGCCCTATTGATCTGACTTGATTTGACAATTTTCATGACTTCTACTGCTGCTTCATCTTCATCGGCTGAGATTCCTGTGCAATTTGCCGATATCTATCGGGGCGTCAGTGAAGTATTTCCTGATCAGCCAGAATCAGCCACTGGTGATGATAATTTGCTGGTGCGTTTGCAAGAAGGGAAGCCGCTGCGCGTCAAGCTAGGGATTGATCCGACGGGTTCAGAAATTCATTTGGGCCACAGTATTGTGGTGCGTAAGCTGCGAGCTTTTCAGGATGCGGGCCATACGGCGATTCTGCTAATTGGTGATTTTACCGCGCGAATTGGCGATCCAACTGATCGCGCTGAGGTGCGTAAGCAGCTCAGCGCAGCGGATGTGAAGGCCAACGCTGAGACTTATATAGAGCAGGTGCGGCCCATTTTAGACTTTGAGACGCCGGGACGCTTGGAGATTCGCTATAATTCTGAGTGGCTCTCTGGGGTAGACCTAAGCCAAATGCTAGAGCTGTTGAGCACGATGACGCTAGGCCAAATGCTGGCCAAAGAAGGCTTTGCCAATCGCTATGAGAAAGGGACGCCGGTATACCTACATGAGTTTTTGTATCCACTGCTGCAAGGCTATGACTCGGTAGCCCTCAAGTCGGATGTGGAGCTAGGCGGCACGGATCAAAAGTTTAACGTGGCGGTCGGGCGAGATTTGCAGCGGCATTTTGGACAGCGGCCTCAGTTTGGAATGCTGTTGCCGCTGTTATTGGGAACCGATGGCAATCAAAAAATGTCTAAGTCGCTGGGCAACTATGTGGGCCTGCAAGAAGATCCGCTCTCGATGTACTCCAAGCTAGAAAAGACTTCAGATGCAGTGATTAAAGCGTATTTCACGCACCTTACTGCTTTGCCTTTGGACAAGCTGCCCTCTGATCCGAGGGAGCAGCAAAAGCTGTTGGCAAAGGTGGTAACGGGGCAGTTTTACGGTGATCAGGCGGCTCACCAGGCTCAGCAGGATGCGTTGACGCTAGTGCAAGGGCAGGCGCAGGCGGCTGAAGCGGTAGCAGAGTTTTCATTGGTTGATGTGGGTTTTCCGGCCAAGGCGTTTTATTTATTAGGATCGACGCCTTTGTGTGCGAGCAGCAGTGAGGCGCGTCGTCACATTACGAGCGGTGCGGTGAAGTTAGATGGCGATCGCCTAAAAGATCCAAACCTGATATTTAATACCGCTGAAGAACTCGTCGGCAAGGTGCTGCAAGTCGGTAAAAAGAAGTTTGTACGGCTGGTGCTTTAGCGACTTGAGCTGATTTGTTTGTCGCCAATAGCAGCCCTAAAAGTTCAGGAGCATGTGAGATGTCTGGGAATGAGCGAGTTATTGTGCCGTTGGATGTGCCAAGTGAGGCGGCAGCGATCACGTTGATTGATGCCATTCCTGATGTGACCTTTTGGAAAGTGGGCTTAGAGCTTTTTGTCAGCAGCGGGCCTAGGGTTTTGCAGGCGCTGAAAGACAGAAATAAGCGCATTTTTTTGGATCTGAAGTTTCACGATATTCCGAATACGATGGCGGGCGCTTGCCGGTCGGCCAGCCGATATGGTGTGGATTTACTAACCGTCCATGCCGCAGCCGGAGGATCTGCGCTTAAAGCCGCACAGCTAGCCGCTATAGAAGGAGCGCAGCAGGCAGGATGCGCTGCGCCGAGAGTGATTGCGGTGACACTATTGACGAGCATTGACGGGCGATCGCTCTCCTTTGATCTACAGGTGCCTGTAGCGATTAAAGCCTACGCGCAGCAGATGGCGCAGCTTGCTCAGACTAGCGGCTTGGGCGGTGTGGTTTGTTCGCCGCAGGAAGCTACCGTGCTTAAAGCTAGCCTCAACATCAGCGATCAAGATGACTTTTGGCTGGTATGCCCCGGTGTAAGGCCCACTTGGGCTACTAAAGGTGATCAGCAGCGATCGCTTACCCCCCTTCAAGCCATTCAGGCCGGAGCCGACTACTTAGTGATTGGTCGGCCCATTACCCAAGCGGACGATCCGGCAGCGGCATTTGCACGGATTTGCGAAGAGATTCGTGAGGGAATGAGTGAAGAAACGAGTGGCGAGGAGAGCGTTGGGTGATCAGGCCGCAGTGGTTACTGGCAGCAGGCGTAATGGCGGTGGGGTTGGCAATTGCTGGAGTTGAGCAGCGGGCGATCGCAATCGAAAAAGCGCCTGCACTTACATCCTCTGAAGCTTTACCTTTTGAAGATTTACCTTCTGAAGACCTACCCTCTGAAGACTTACCCCCTGAATCGCCAATCCAACGCCCTTACGCACCGCTACGACCTTATACTGCTTGCCCAGCAGATATCGAAACGCTGATGGCGTTACTCATTCGAGACATTCCAAGCTATACCAATCGAGTATTGCAGCGGTCGGTGGCGGTGCTGCCCGGAGATCAGCCGAATGAATGGCGGGTAGATTCGGGTTTGGTGCGATCGCCCTACCGCCCTTCTTCAGTGCTAATTGCCGGGCAGCTTAATCTAGAGCCTCTAGATTTGAATGACTACGTGCTGACTACTTCACCCACTGGTGGCGGACCAATCACGCAGGCTTTTTTCACAACACTATCTAGCCAATATTCAGGCCAATATTCAGGCCAATACTCAAATCAGCATTCAAGCCAGCCCTTGGGCCAACATCGCCTCAGCGTCCAAGAAGTGCAGGAATACCATTGGCTATTGCTGACACCTGCTTCAGATGGCTGGCGACTGGTACTAATGTTTTCGGCGGTGGACGATCCCAAATCACTTCGCCCTCTGTTGCCCCCTCGCGAAAGCAGCCAGGGCAGCGTAGGTCAAGCAGTACAGCTTTGGCTTAGAGACTGTCGCGCTGGCGCAATTTATCCGCTAGCAGGCCCGATAGAGAACTTGTTAGAGAGCCCGCCTGTCATTCCGCCAGAGAATCCGCCAGCTTCTTTGCCAGAAAATCCACCAGAAAATCTGCCTGTTATCCCGCCTAGAAAAGAGGCTGTCAAGCGATCGCATTGAGTTCCTAATATTGAGTTCCTGACGTAGATATAGTGAAAATACTGATCAATGATTAAATCGTTTAAGAGCCCGGTTTCGTTATTAGTTTGCGCTTCCTTTAAGCTTAATGCTCAAAAACGCCGCTGTACTGCATCAGATCTAGCGTTACGAAGGTTGGCAAACAAAGTAAGCACTGCTGCATTACATCCCAACGCTCTTCTCGTTTCAACATGGTGGTCAGTTTGTTATGCAATGCGTGCAGGTAGCGCACATCATTGGCGGCGTAGTTGAGCTGTTCATCACTGAGGGCAAAGGCATTACCCCAGTCAGAACTCTGCTGAGATTTATCGAGTTCGATGCCTTCTAATTCTTTCACTAGCGACTTAAGACCGTGCTGAGGGCTGTAAGTACGGGCGATTTTGCTGGCGATTTTGGTGCAAAAAACAGGCGCTGTGACAATGCCTAAATGATGCTGCAAGGTCGCTAGATCAAAGCGGGCAAAGTGAAATATTTTGGTGATATTTTGAGCTTCTAATAGCTGCTTTAGGTGGGGCGCTGCGGTTTGACCGCGCTCGACTCGAATAGCACAGACGTAGCCATCGGCATCGCTAAGCTGAATTAAACAGAGGCGATCGCGCAGAGGATTAAGCCCCATTGTTTCAGTATCAATTGCGATCGCCTCTGCCCTCTAAATAGCGCTCCAATAGCTGCGGTGACAAATCGCCATTACAAACCTCAAAGTTCTCCACCCAACCTTCTCCTTATCTTTGTTGTTAAAGATCATAAAAACGTTTATCCGCCACCAGCCGCCGCTACCAAAAACACTTAATTCAGCTACTCAAAATTCAGCAGCTTTGCCACCGTCTGCACATCTTTATCGCCTCGGCCTGAGCAATTAATCACCACTTTCTCATTCGTCAGCGTCGGACACAGCGACTCCAAATAGGCAAACGCATGAGCCGTTTCTAGCGCCGGAATAATCCCCTCTAGCCGTGATACTAGCTGAAATGCTCCTAGCGCCTCAGCATCGGTCACGCTGTAATATTCCGCTCGGCCCAAATCTTTGAAGTAGCTGTGCTCCGGCCCCACCCCAGGATAGTCCAGCCCTGCACTGATAGAATGCGCCTCAATGACTTGACCTTCACCATCTTGCAACAAGTAGCTCATCGCTCCGTGCAATACGCCCACTCGGCCTTTTGTCAATGTTGCCGCGTGCTTATCCGTCTCTGCACCTTCACCTGCCGCTTCGACGCCAATCAGCCGCACCTCCGGGTCGCCCACAAACTCATGAAACAGGCCCATTGCATTCGATCCACCGCCCACACAGGCCAGCAGCAAATCCGGCTTGCCGCCCCACTTTTCCAAGCACTGAGCCCGCGTCTCTACGCCTATTACCCCATGAAAATCGCGCACCATCATCGGATAAGGATGCGGCCCTGCTACCGATCCCAAAATGTAGTGAGTCGTTTCAACATTTGTCACCCAGTCGCGAATGGCTTCAGAAGTCGCATCCTTTAGCGTCCCGCTACCTGCACTCACTGGGCTCACCGTCGCGCCCATTAGCCGCATTCGAAACACGTTCAGCGCTTGGCGTTGCATATCTTCAACGCCCATATAGATCACACACTCCAAGCCAAAGCGGGCGCACACTGTCGCCGTCGCGACCCCATGCTGACCCGCCCCCGTTTCGGCAATCACACGCGGCTTACCCATACGCTTGGCTAGCAGTACCTGACCGAGAGCGTTGTTAATTTTGTGAGCGCCTGTATGGTTGAGATCTTCGCGTTTGAGATAAATTTGTGGGCCGCTGCCTTCTGCCCAGTTGTGCTTTTGGGCATAGTGCCCAGTCAAGCGCTCGGCAAAATACAGCGGATTCGCCCGGCCCACGTAGTCTTTGAGCAGACCGGCAAGCTCTGCTTGAAAGTCGGCTTCTTCGCGATAGCGGTAGTACGCTTCTTCTAACTCCTTTAAAGCAGGCATCAGCGTTTCGGGTACATATTTACCGCCAAAGCGGCCAAAGCGCCCTAGCTGATCGGGGCGAGCCGATAAAGACAGTGCAGCTTCCGTCAAGGGAGTAGTAGAAGAGTTAGCTGATTGATCGGTGGGTTTAGAAAGCGGTGTAACAGTCACAGCGATTACCTTCAGTGAGTAATGGTCAAAAAACGCCTATCGAATCTAGCTGAATCGCGGCTACGAGATAGGGGCCAAATTTTAGAAGTCCCCCATTATATAGATCTTGGTCGTGATGGCAAAAGGCATCTTTTATATAGGATACATGGCTCTACAAGAACAAGTTTTCATATGTTGCGCCCGTGCAACCATCTGCTCGCATTCCCCAGGCTCCAGATAGGATTCAGTAGGCTGAGCTTGAGGCAAGGCAGGCTAAAGCTGAGGCTGAATGGAAAGGGAGGAGAAAGGGTGCTGCTATCTAAGCTACGGCGGCGGAGCTTGAGTGAGTGAATGCTGGGCTTTTCTTAGCAGCTTGTCTATCTTTGTCTATCTATGGTGTCGCCAGGTGATGTCGTTAGGAAGATTGTGAATAGTTTTTACGCGGCGTAGCATGAGTTTGGAATATTTACTTACTCTGGACTTGCTCGTATCAATTTATAACTATGGCACAGCTGCTCTCTGGCGATGTTGGTGGAACGAAGACGATTTTGCGACTAGCGCGGGTAAAGGATGAAGATTTGCAGCGCTGCGCTAGTCACGAAGTTGAAATAGAGACGCTGTTTGAGGCCCGCTATCCGAGCGCGGACTATCCTGAATTTGTGCCAATGGTGAGTCAGTTTTTTGAAGAGGCGGCGCAGCAGGTTGATGAGGTGAAGCCAAGAGCGGGCTGTTTGGCTATAGCTGGCCCCATTGTGAATAACACCTCTCAGCTCACAAATCTCTCTTGGTTTTTACGGGGTGAATTTTTGGCGGGGGCGCTAGGCGTTGAGACGGTTCAGCTCATCAATGATTTTGAAGCGATTGGCTATGGGGTACTAGGTCTGGCACCAGAAGATATTTATGAGTTGCAGGCAGGGAACCCGTCGGCGCATTCGCCGATGGCGGTGCTGGGTGCTGGTACGGGTCTGGGGCAGGGCTTTTTGCTGCCATGCGGCGATGAGTATGCGGTGTTTCCGTCTGAGGGGGGGCATGTGGATTTTGCGCCGCAGTCGGAGCTGGAGTTTCAGCTGCGAAAGTATTTGATTGAAAAGCACGGGATTTCTCGGGTTTCGGAAGAGCGAGTGGTGTCGGGGATGGGGATCATTTCGATCTATCAGTTTTTGCGCGATCGCCAATATGCCAGTGAGTCTAAAGAAATTGGTGAAATGATGGATGCCTGGGAGCGTCGGGCGGGCATTCGCAGTACGCTCAAAGATCCGGCAGCGGCAATTTCACAGGCCGCGACTGACAAAACCGATTTGCTTTCTCAAAAGACGATGGAAATTTTTATTCGAGCTTATGGCTCGGAAGCCGGCAATATCTCGCTGAAATTTTTGCCCAAAGGCGGACTCTACATTGCCGGCGGGGTCACAGCTAAAAACCTGCACTTAATTAAGGGCGGTGAGTTTATGTTTGCCTTTAAAACTAAAGGGCGAGTTAGCCATATGCTGGATGATATTCCCGTGCGGGTAGTGCTAAACCAGCAGGTGGGCCTAATCGGAGCGACGATTAAAGCAGCGAGAAATTACAAAGACCAGATGTTATCTTAGCGGATATATTTTGCGATCATTTTTGCGATAGCTAGCAGTTATCGGCTAATAGAATTTATGTCAGGACATAGTAAATGGGCCACTATCAAGCGGCAAAAAGCGCGAGTTGATGCGGTTAGAGGCAAGACTTTTGCCAAGATTTCGCGAGAGATTATTGTGGCGGCTCGGCAGGGCGGCGATCCGGAGGGGAATTTTCAGCTGCGGACGGCGATTGATAAGGCCAAGGCGGCAGGGGTGCCAAATGACAATATTGACCGGGCGATCGCAAAAGGCTGTGGCAGCTTAGCCGGCGCAGGCGACTTTGAATCGATCCGCTATGAGGGCTATGGCCCTGGCGGCGTAGCGGTCCTAATCGAAGCACTGACCGATAACCGCAACCGAGCAGCGGCAGATTTGCGATCTGCTTTTAGCAAAAATGGCGGCAACCTGGGTGAAACCGGCTGCGTGGGCTGGATGTTTGATCACAAAGGCGTGATTACCTTGGCCGGCAACATTGACGAAGAAGTGCTGTTTGAAGATGCATTGGCAGCGGGTGCGCAATCTTATGAATTAGTAGATGAAATCGACGAAAATACGCCGGGAGCGGAAGTTTTTTGCGAAGCGACTAGCTTGGAGATCGTCAGCAATCGACTTAGAGCCCAAGCGTATGAGGTGCGTGAAGTCGATTTGCGCTGGATTCCTGCTAACACGGTGAGTATTGATGAACCAGGTTTGGCAATTTCTTTGATGAAGATGATGGAAGCGCTTGAAGATTCTGACGACGTGCAGTCGGTGACGGCAAACTTTGAGATGACCGAAGCCGCCTTAAGTGGGATAGATTGAGCTTTACCCACACAAAGATCACATATTTGTTCTCTACAGTGAAAATTAACCGATAAAAGAAAAACGCCGAGCAAACCATAACCTTTATAGCTGTAGTGTGGCGTTGTCTCGGATATTCAAGCTATCCACACTGCGGCTTTCTTCTATGTTTTTTGCCTCATAGTCATTTTTTAGATTGACTCAATTTTTTAGATAGCCTTACAGCTGCCACTGCACCAAGCGCACAGCGTTGCCAAGTATTCGATGTTTCAGCCAAGATCGGCGCTGCCACTGTCGTAAGCCTATTTGCTCGCTGCGTTCAAAGCCCAACTTAAAAACAGCTTCTACCTTTTTGATCGAGGTTGGATCGCAGGTCATTAAATCTAACTCATCGTTGTGTAAAAAGCTGCGATAGTCGAAGTTAGCACTGCCTGTATTCACCCAATCGTCATCGACTATGAGCATTTTGGCATGAAGCATACTGGGCTGGTATTCAAAGATCTTGATGCCCGCTTGGAGCAGCGAGCCGTAGACTTCGTAAGAGGCGTAGTACACTGGCTTTTTGTCAGAGCGATCGCTGGTGGTCAAAATTCTCACATCTACCCCCGATTGTTGCGCGGTAATCAGCAAATGGCGGCTGCTTCGATTGGGTAAAAAGTAGGGACTCGATAGCCAAATGCGCTGCCTTGCACAGGCGATGAGGGTTTGTTTGAGCGTTGCCAACGAAGAATCACGATAGCTAGGTCTAGTGCTAGGCGTGACTAGAATAGCTGCTTTATTTTGGGCTGTTTCTGGGCTGTGATCAGTTGAATAAGCGGCCTTGGAGGGACTTGACTTTGAAACGGTATCCCGGTCTGAATCGGGATAAATAGCGCCCATATCAATCGCGCTAGCTTTTGATTGGGGAAGCCGGTGGCCTTGCCAGTGGTTCTGAAAAATAGCCGATAGTACATTAACACTCTCGCCGGTAACAGCGACTTCGATATCTAGCCAAGGCTGTGCATCGTCCGATTTTTCGGTGCCGTCCCACAGATCAGAGATTCCCGCCCCGCCAGTTAAGGCGAGATTGCTATCAATGATCAACAGCTTTCGGTGCGTGCGCCCCGCGTAATTTGCCGGAGCCCGCCAATCGAAAGGATTAAAGAATACAACTTGCACCCCGACCGCTTTTAGCTGGCGCCAATAATCATCACAAAGCGATCGCGTTCCCCACTGATCGACCAGCATTTGGATGCTAACGCCCTCTATGGCTTTTTGAGCGATCGCGTCGGCAAAGTCATTGGCGCGCCGCCCCGGCGTCATCATAAATGTTTCAAACTGAATGCTGCGTTGAGCGCTCTTGATAGCATTCAGCCGCGCTTGCTGAATGTCATCTGCACTGCCGTCTGCGCTGTGCCAAAAGCCTACGAAGTGACCTGTGGTTTCGTGAGATCCGGTTAAGCTTTTAATCACCGTTAAAAACCGAGGATCTTGAGGGGCGAGCGATCGCTCTACCTTAAACAGCGGTCGCCATCGAAAAGCGCCTCGAATATAAAGGCCTAGCAAAATAATGGTAATAAAGGCAATAAAGCCAACTAACAACCAAAAAAATAGATCAAAAACAAAAGCCACCTGCTTCCTCAAGAATCGCTATCAGCTAATCCAAGCATACAGATGGTAGCATAGAGAAAACAGCGCCTTAACAACACTAGCGGAAGATATAGAAGCGGAAGATATAGATATAGATATTGCTAAACATCGAAAGGATAAACGCTTGATATCGAACGCTTAAAGTTCAAAACTCTGTTTTCTTTCAGCGTTTAAAGTTGCAAAAATCGCCAACTTTTTACCGAAAGATGAGATTTGCAACAACAGTTTTAGGGATTAGCGAGATCTGAATAACATAGTGAATAGTTTGCGGCAAGAAGGCTTACAGCAAGGACTAGAGAAAGAGCAAATGGAAGGGATCGACGAGAAGCTGAAAATTTTGAAGCGGCAGCGATCGCTCAGCAAGCGCATCTTAACTTGAACCCTAGGCGGCTTAATCTGCTAATCTTCAGCCAAGCCTAGAGGAACTTTCACAAGAGTAGCTAACCGATTTGAATGAGGCGCTGTTAGACTTTAACAGAATTATTGCCTTAGCCAATCGGCTAAAGCTCCAATTGAGAAAACTGCTAAACGATTAGCCATTACCTGTAGTTCAAAATAAGCCCTAGCTTTCTCTAGCAAGGCTTCGGGTGAGCCGCAAATAGCTTTTGCCAGCAAACCATAGGGGCAACAGTAAGAGATAGGCGGTATAGGGAATAAATCCGGGGCCAACCGCTAAGACGGTCGCCGGGATCAGTCCAGCAATGTTCCAAGGAATTAGAGGAGCGATGACGACGGCGGTGTCTTCTAAAGCGAGGGCAAGCTGTTCTTTGTTGGCATAATGGGGCTGCATAATTTGCCCCGTCAGCAAAATTGCAATCGTTTGGGTGCAGCCAAAGAGATTTGAGATGATCGCGATTAAAACTGTGATCCAGGCGATCTGCGGCTGAGTGCGAGCGCGGCTGAGCCAAGCATCCACAAAAGAGAGAATGCGGCTACCGGCAAAAATTCCGGCGAAGGCTGTGGATAGTAGAACAACCAGCGTCGCTTTGGCCATGGGCAGCAGACCGCCGCCGAGAAGAATTGATTGGAGCGGGGTAACTTGATCTAAATGATAGCCAATTAGCGTGAATTGGATGATATTAAGCCATGTGTAGTGTTGAAGACGATGGGCTAGCACCACTCCCAAGCCAATGCTTCCCAGCATCGCTAGCTTTACGTTCACTCGCAGCAGCGCTAGCAACAGTATCGCCACTGCCGGTAAGAGCACAATCGGAGAAAGATTAAAAACTTGAGCTAGTTCAGCCGTGAGCAGATGATCAGAAATTGCCATCGGGTGAAGCAGCGATAGAGCTGTGTAAAACAACAGGGCGATCGCCATCGGCCACAGGCTGCTAACTACCATATTGCGCAGATTGCTGTATAAAGACGTGCCGGTAATGCTAGCGACTAAGTGAGCACTAGAAGACATCGGAGAGCAGCGATCGCCTACAAAAGCGCCTGCAATAATTGCTCCCGCCACCGGATTGACATCAATTCCGCCGCTACGCGCCATCACCATGAGGGCAATGCCAATAGTGCCAGCTGCGCCAAAAGACGTGCCTAGCAAAACAGAAACCCCACTGGTGAGCAAAAAAGCCCAAAGAATAAAGAAACGAGCCGAAATTAGCCCAGTGCCGTAGTACACCAGTGCCGGAACGGTGCCTGCGGCCATCCAGACAGCCGTAATTGCTCCAATGAGTAGCAGAATGTTGACGACCGGCAACGATTGACGCGCGCCCGTAACGGCCATATGAAAGAGCGATCGCGCGGAGAATCCTCGTCGCATCAGTGCCAGTGAGAGTAGCCCAAGTGCAGCTAACAGCGGGTAGGCGATAAACGTGCCGGTAAGCGCACTGCTAATCAGCAGACCAAAAGAGATCAGCAGAACCCAGATTAAATCGAGATTGTTTTTAGTCGGTTGATTGTCAGAAAACATGGTGAAGAATAGCAGCTTGCGAAAGCCGACACAAATGGACTGCGGTTTGCAGCTTGCCCCGAGGCGTTTATAGAAACGGATGCTGGCTTGGTTTTGAACATTCACCGTCCAGCCAATCCGGTCACAGCCATGACGGTGATCAATGTTGCAAAATTGTTGAATGAGCGCGGTGCCGATAGCCTGATTACGGTAGTCGCTTTTAACAAACAAATCGTCTAGCTAGAGCCTGGGCTGATCGCAAAAAGTGGAATAGGTAAAGTGGTAGCGAGCAAAGCCTACGGGCGGCTTATTTATGGCTGCTGCCAATAAATCAACCAATTAAGACATCCGCCATAGGCGGCGGCGTAAAGAGAGTATGGCTTAGCTTTTCTGCGGTAGCTGTGACCGCCTTAAAGCAGCCATCAAATTCAGCTTTTTGATGAATCAGAGCCAGTAGATTTAGCACATCAGCAGGCTTAGCGGTACGAATTCGATAGCTCATAGTGTCGGATCGTTTAATAGGTTAATGTCTATACGGTGGGTTGATGTCTATTGTCTATACGGTAGGTTGAGCGATCGCCTCAAGGCAACGGATAGCATAAATAGCTGATATCGGTGCTATCGATGGCAGTCAATAAAGTAGTCAATAAAATAGCAATAAAGTGCCGAAGCCCTCATCTCCTAGCCCCTTTAAAGGCGCAGGTTAGGTATCTTTTGGCTATGTTAATGTGCTGTTAATGCGCTTTCCTCATGCTGAAAGAATAAGAGTCTGAGATCCGGAGCCTTTGCCTACTAGGGGGAGCGGAGTTGGAGTGAAGGCGATCTGAATACTTTATGATTTTGCGGCTCCCTACATGCAGCTATTATTTAAATCTGGCTCAAAAATACCTATCCTATATGCCATTAGCTAAGTTTGGTTTCGTCGCTACTTCAACCGCACTGACGCTCAGTCTTTTGACTCAAAGTGCTTTGAGCCAAAAGGTTTTGGCTCAAGCAGCGCAAACTCAGGCATCTGCCAACTCCTCAGATCCTTTAATCAGTCGAGGGAGCAATCTGGCCATTTACGCGGGCCTAGTGCTGCTAATCATTGCGCTTGGGTTTGCTGTCAAAAATTTAAGCTACCGGCTTGAGCGAGTGCTGGTGTTTGCCTTTGCGCTGACGGTTATTTTCCTGGCCGTTTTGTGGTACTTATAACAAGCGCGAGTTTGCTTGAGCGACACTGTATCCTGATTTGCGTGATCTTTGCTATGTCTTTACCGCCCCAAAGTGATCGACAAAGAGAGCACCAAGCCAACGAGCGCACTTTTTTAGCTTGGCTGAGAACCTCGATTGCGCTGATTGGGTTTGGGTTTGCGATCGCTCGCTTTGGCATCTTTTTAAGACAAATGAGTGCAGTTGCGAATCAACCCATTGAAGCCACCCAGGGGCTGCTAAATTCTCAATCATTGGGCGTCAGCTTGGTGATGATTGGCGTCATCGTCATCGGCTTAGCGGCTTGGCGCTATGGCGTCACCTTCCAACAAATTGAGCAAGACAACTATCGTCCCAATCCCTGGATGGTTTGGATAATGACAGCTGTCGTGATGCTGCTGGGCATTTTGACCATTCCTATCTTGCTAATCAGAGCTTTTGATATTCCGGTGACCCGTTCGCCCGCTATCGACGCTGGCCAATCAACGCCGCCTTAAAATTAAGACAAAACCCCAAAATAAACAATCAGTAGTTAGAACAGAGCTTTTGGGGTGACTATGCGTCTGACAGAGGATCACTTATCTATGAATAAAGTTTAGAGATAAGATGCAAGTACGGTAGTAGGATAGCGCTGCTACAGCAGCAAATTTCATAACAATAGGACTTGTTTATGAGTAAACCAACGGTATCGTATTGGCACGTGTGGACTGACGAAGAAGGCATTAGCCATCAAACCCAGTGCGATCTGAGTGACTTTCAGCAAGAAAGCATGGGCGGTGGGGCTGACCCTCAGTGGAATAATCGCCTGTTCAGTGGCGAGGCAGAAGTGTTGTTTACGGTGCAGCCAGTGGGCTGGGTCGGCGAGTGGCATGAAAATCCTCAGCCCCAGTGGATTGTGCCGCTATCGGGTCGGTGGTTTGTTGAGACAATGGACGGGCACCGAGTAGAAATGGGCGCAGGTGAGTTCTCTTTTGGCGGTGATCAAAACACTCGGCCTAATGAAAAGGGCCAAAGGGGACATCTTTCTGGCACGGTGGGAGATGAACCGGCTGTGTTGATGGTCGTGCAGCTAAAAGACGAAAAATGGCTAGCCGCTCAGCCGGGTGACTTCCCATAGCAAGCAATCCTTACTTCACACACCTTAGCCTCACACGCCTTAAACATATAGGATAGGCGGCACAAACTGCTATGGCTGTTGCGATGATGGCTAAGCGTTATGTTGTTTCATCAGCAGCAGCGCTATGCGTTCGGTCGTAGAATTTTTGCAGCAGCCTGAATCTCTACCTTTTGATATAGCCATTTAGAAATTGACAGACTGTACCTTGATGCACAGTCTGTCAATTTCTGATAGATTATGATAGATAAAAAAACAAAATACCTTTGTCAAAGTCTCTTTCAACTCGATAATACGTCCTAATTTACAGTCTACAAAAGGGATTTACTATGTCAACGGTACAGAACGTCAAGCGACAGCTGCAAAAGATCAAGTCAGCTCATGCTTTTATTGCACCCATTGTGATCATTCCAATTATTTTGACGCTGATAACCGG
Organism: uncultured cyanobacterium; assembly: GCA_963740915.1. Lineage (GTDB taxonomy): Bacteria > Cyanobacteriota > Cyanobacteriia > Phormidesmidales > Phormidesmidaceae > Phormidesmis. The sequence goes on along the minus strand of CAVUFV010000014.1, from coordinate 4,183 downwards.
CTCTTTGTTTCAAGCTTACGAATTGTTAGGCAAAGAAGATAGTGCTGGATGGTTGCTAGAAATCCACAAGGGTAACTTCGGCCCGATTCATTTAGAGGTAGTCTATCCCTTTTTAAATGCGCTGGGCTTACTGTTTATGGCCATTACAGGCGGCAGCATGTGGCTGAAGCTTCGGCGCATTCGTGAGCACGGCAGCAGCGCTTCTTAAGCAAAAGAGCAGGCACAAGAAGTTAATTAGACGCGCAATTTTAGAGCCTTCTAACCCTCTGATTCTTAAGTCTTCGCCCATAGTCCCCCTAACCGGGGGGCTATGACTTAGCGGTTTACCTGATTCATGTCGGCATAGCGATCGCCCGCTGCCACCCCTTGAGGTGCAACTGCTTCTATCTGTTCTAATTCCTGAGTTGTTAGCGTAATCTCCGTTGCGGCCACATTCTCTTCTAGATATTTACGTCGCTTGGTTCCTGGAATGGGCACAACGTCATTGCCTTGGGCCAGCAGCCAAGCGATCGCTAGCTGACTAGGAGTTACGCCCTTGGCAGCAGCGATCGCTTTCACCTGATCGACGACTTCGAGATTTTTCTGAAAATTTTCACCTTGAAAGCGCGGCGATTTTTGACGGTAGTCGCCTTCTAGAAAGTCATCGGGGCTCTTAAATTCTCCAGATAAAAAACCACGGCCCAGTGGGCTATAGGGTACGAGGCCAATGCCAAGTTCTCGTAATACCGGCAAAATATAGTCTTCAAGATCGCGGCTCCACAGAGAATATTCACTTTGTAGAGCGCTGATAGGGTGAACTGCGTGAGCGCGACGAATCGTGTCCGCAGCCGCTTCAGAAAGTCCTAAGTAGCGCACCTTTCCCTGCTGCACAAGCGCCGCCATTGCCCCCACTGTATCTTCAATCGGCACCTCGTTATCTACCCGGTGCAGATAGTAAAGATCAATAGTGTCAACGCCCAAGCGCTGCAAAGATGCATCACAAGCCTGATGAACATACTCAGGGCGGCCGTTAAAGCCTCTAAAGCTAGCGCCTTCACCTCGCAAGATGCCAAATTTGGTCGCGAGGATGACGCGATCGCGCCGGTCAGCGATCGCTTTACCCACTAGATCCTCGTTGTCGCCCTGTCCATACATATCAGCCGTATCCAGCAGGTTCACGCCCAACTCCAGCGCCCGGTGAATCGTCGCAATTGAGGCGAGATCATCCCGTTCACCATAAAATTCAGACATACCCATACAGCCTAGCCCCAGCGCAGAGACTTCTAGACCTTGGCTTCCTAACGCGCGAGTTTCCATAGGTTTCCTAGTTTGGATATATAGTTTCGATATATCCGAATTATGACCACAAGAGCCAAACAATAGCAGCCGTCGCGATTGCAAACAATCTACCAAAGATAGATAAGAGAGAACAGAACGAGCCAAATGACATCTACAAAATGCCAAAACAAAGCAGCCGCACTCACTCCGAAATGACCGTTCTCATAGTTGTGTAAGCGAAACGATCGGCCTAACATAATCAGCTGTAAGAGAACGCCCGTTGCCACATGCAGACCGTGAAAGCCGGTGAGAATATAAAAGGTGCCGCCGACTAGCCCCGTAGAAAGGCCAAAATCCAGGCCCAACCATTCTTTAATTTCACCGACTAAAAAGTAAATGCCCATTGCCGAAGTCGTTAGCAACAGCAGACGAAACTGTTTGAGTTTGTTCTGCTTAAGGGCGCGCTCAGCAAAATAAATGACAAAACTGCTAGAGACCAAAACAATTGAATTAACAATGACTTCCGGCGAGGCTTCGGGGCCAGTTACACCCGCTGGTACCCACCGTTCGCTGCTCAATCGCAGGGTGATATAGGCAGCAAAAAAACTGACAAACACCATACTCTCAGAAAGCAGAAAAATGGTGACTCCAAACATGCCTTTGCCGTGATGATCATCGTGCTGACCGCCGCCGCTAGGAACAAATCGCTTTAGCCAGTTAGGCAGGCGATCGCGCCATCCCTGCAAATTAATCGGACTTTCATCAGCGTGGCGATGCGGTGTTTGAATCATCTATTTAGCTAAGCTCGTTTACGTCAGCTCGTTTACGTCTGTTTAATCGGGATACTTCGTTTTAATCGACTATTTTCGTAAGGATTTTAGTAAGGATTGCTTGGATCTTGGACTGCATAGCGAGCATCTCCGTAGCTATAAGGCGGTAAAGTCACCGTCGGAATCTCTTTGAAATTTTCTTTGGGCGGCGGTGAAGATGTTAGCCATTCTAGCCCTACCGCGTGCCAAGGATTATCTCTAGCCGGATCCCCCACAAATAAAGAGACCATAATATTGACCAAAAACGGCAGCGTCGATACGCCCACCAAAAATGCCCCCAAACTAGCAACAGCGTTCCAGTTAGCATACTGCGGATCGTACGAAGAAACGCGGCGCAACATGCCCTGAAGGCCCAGAGGAAACATCGGGAAAAAGTTGAGATTTGCGCCCATAAAGACCAGCCCAAAATGCAGCTTGCCCCAGCCTTCAGAGTACATCCGGCCTGTCAGCTTCGGAAACCAGTAGTAAATTCCTGCAAAATAGGCCATCACAATAGTGTTGAACACAATGTAGTGGAAGTGACCCACTATAAAGTAAGTGTTATTAACGTGCAGATCAAACGGCAGTACGCCTAACATTACGCCCGTGATCCCGGCCAGCACAAACATGACCACGCCCCCCATCGCAAACAGCAGCGGCGTATCGAGATGCAGCTTACTGCGCCAAATGGTAGCTGTCCAAGCGAATACCTTAATCCCGGTTGGAATAGCTACCAGCTCAGTTGTAAACATAAACAAAGTGCGCATCCAGCCGGGAGTGCCGCTAGCAAACATGTGATGTACCCAAACAACGCCCGTAATTGGGACAAAGCTGAAAGTTGCGATTGCCACCGACCGATAGCCAAACAGCGGATTGCGCGTAAACGCCGGAATCACTTCAGAAAACACCCCCCAAGCAGGCAGCGCCCAAATATACACCGCCGGATGGGAATAAAACCAAAACAAATGTTCATACAGTACCGGTGAGCCGCCTTCAAATGGCTGAAAAAAGTGAGTTCCAAAATTGAGATCAAACAGCAACAGAATCAGCGCACCCGTCAAAGAGGGCAGAAAAATGAGCTGCATGAGCTGCGCGCTAAGCACCGTCCACACAAAAATGGGCATCCGAAACAGAGTCATGCCCGGTGCGCGCATCCAGGCAATCGTCGTGACAAAGTTAACCGCCGCCATAATCGACGAAACGCCAACCATCACCATGCTCAAAATCCATATCGACTGACCGTTAATCACGCCTTGCGAAGCGGCAATTTGAGTACTTAACGGCGGGTAAGACCACCAGCCCGATTGGGCCGATCCATTCGGCAGAAAAAAGCTAGCAAGCAGCAGCAGCCCTGCGGGTGGAAGAATCCAGAAGGCTATGGCATTCAGCTTTGGAAAGGCCATATCTTGGGCTCCTAGCATAATGGGCACAAGGTAATTGGCCAGCCCCACAAAAGTAGGAATTGTCCAGAGAAAGATCATCACTGTGCCGTGCAATGTGAACAATCCGTTGTATAGCTGACGGCTGACGAGATTTAGCTGAGGAGTCAGCAGTTCAGCGCGAATTAGCATAGCTAGCAAGCCACCAACCAACAAAAAAACAAAGCTGGTGACTAGGTACTGAATACCAATGACTTTGTGATCGGTATTAAAGCTGAGATAGCGTTGCCAGGGCTGTTCGTTTAAAGGGATGCTCGGAGAATTTTCAGAAGACTCTCCAGCAGCGTTCGCAGCAAGATTGGCAGCAGGATCAGCAGGAGAATTAGCAGCAGAGGTCATGAGTTCGGCGGGAGGGAGGGATCATTCGCTTTGAGCGCAGATTTAAAGAAAGCATCGGGCGCATTGACTGCCCAGCGCTGGCCCCAAAGATTGGGTGGATTTTGGTGTTCGGCTATAGCGAGATCGTTGCCGCTATAGGCAGATCTGTTGATGAAGCCTTCAGTAGCGGAGTTGAGAGCAGCGGCATTTAGCCACTGCTGATAAGCTTCTGGCGATTCTACATACACGTCTGATGCCATCAGAGAAAAGTACGTGCCGCTAAACTGAGAATCCTGCAGCCGGTACTTTCCTTCACGACTCGGTGAGACTACTAACGCAATGTCTTGATTCGGAATAATG
>CAVUFV010000013.1:0-99395 GCA_963740915.1 uncultured cyanobacterium | reverse complement strand
AACGCCTTTAATCGTTTCGCCGCTTTCAGGATCTTTGTACTCCAGTTGGCGAACGCAAAGTGAGACGGTTTTATCGTCTACATCATCCCCATGCTGGGTAGAAGCAATTGAATACAGGCGAATTTTGTGAGGTTTACCTTTGTCGTCAGTGCCATCGGGAATGATGCCGATGCTCTGACCTTCTAAATAGTGTAAGTCGCCTTCGGAAAGGTCAAACTTGAGATGCCTCACGGTACCGATACCGCCTTCTGCAACGAGTTCATCATTGGAGAGACATCTGCCCAGATAAGGCTCTTTAGGCTTATAGATATTGACGGGGACTTTTTGCTTTTCTTTAGCTGGGGTCATGGGCTTACTTGTAGACGTTTCAACAGATTTTTCAGCAGACCGCTTGACAGCCTGATCAGCAGCAGCCTGACTAGCCAATGCGCCCTCATTGGCAGGGCGAATGCTGACAATTTTGCCGCCTTGCTGCATGATTCGTTTGGCTTCTTGCTGCATACGGCTGTAGGGCACAGTGATGAAAAAGGTGCCGCTGCGACGAAGTGGGGCAACCATTTTACTTGATCGGCCGCTTTGGCCTAAACCTTCTACCTCATAAACGTAGAGTCTATTGGCTGAAGTACTGATTGTGCTGCCAGTTGTGCGGGGGTTATACATCCTTAGTAATAGCTTTGAGGGCTTGATATTTCTTTATAGATATTAGACTATCATTTTGAGCTGTCCGAGCTGTCTGAATTAATTGAGTTTCAAATTATTACCTCAATACAATGGCTAAGCAATCAACGTTTAAAATCAATTAATGTTTAATCAATAATGTTTAAACGGATGTCTAAGCTATGGGCTATGGACATATAGACAAGGCCCAGTTTTAAGCGAAGAATATTCTGGTCTGCTTTAAGAGGGTTTCCTAAAATTTAAGGATGCCTAGCACTTGGCGCTGACACCCAATATGGTACTTAATTTTTGGGGTTTGGGTAGCCCTCCGCGATCAGCTGAGTCAGGATTAGCTGACGCTGAAGAACGGCTCAAGCTGATATGAAGTAGCTTTAACAAATGGCTGTAATAAAATTTGACATCAAGCGGGCGATCGCGGTTCTGAGATCATTATCAGTCCGGCGGCTTGTTTGCGAGTCGTAGTCTCTGATAACATTCATATACGTAATCAAAAGTTTCAAATCATAAAATTTTGTGATTGTGTAATGGGTAAAGCCCTTGATTTCAGTGGCTTTACTGGCGAGTAGGGCAAAGAGCGGCTGTTGGTGGGCGCTCACTTGCCTTTTGAAATTCTTTAAAAATGATTTTGACTTTGTTGTAGAGGACGCTATGACCAGTAAAGCAGACCAAGTAGTATTAATCGGAGTAGCTGGGGACTCAGGCTGCGGTAAGTCCACTTTTTTACGTCGATTGATGGATCTCTTCGGTGAAGAGTTTATGACAGTTATCTGTTTGGATGACTATCACAGCTTGGATCGCAAACAGCGCAAGGTTCAGCGGGTAACGGCTTTGAACCCTAAAGCCAATAACTTTGATCTGATGTATGAGCAGATCAAGGCGCTGAAGGAAGGCAAAACCATTGATAAGCCCATTTATAACCATGAGACGGGCGAACTGGATCCTCCGGAAAAGGTTGAACCCAATAAGATTGTGGTGATTGAAGGGCTGCATCCTTTGTACGACGAGCGGGTGCGCAATTTGCTCGACTTTAGCGTTTATCTCGACATCAGCGATGAGGTAAAAATCAACTGGAAAATTCAGCGCGATATGGCTGAGCGCGGCCATACTTACGAAGACGTACTCGCGGCAATCAATTCCCGCAAGCCTGACTTTGAAGCTTACATTGATGTGCAAAAGCAGTATGCCGATGTCGTCATCCAAATTTTGCCGACTGAGCTCATTCCAGATGATAAGGAAAACAAAATTCTGCGCGTTCGCTTGATTCAGCGAGAAGGCATTCCTGGTTTTGAGCCTGTGTATCTATTTGACGAGGGCTCGACCATCAATTGGATTCCCTGTGGTCGTAAGCTGACCTGCTCTTATCCTGGACTGCGAATGAACTATGGCCCTGACAGCTACTATGGCAATGAGGTGTCTGTACTGGAGCTAGATGGTGAATTTGACCGCTTAGAAGAGCTGATTTACGTAGAAAGCCACCTCAGCAATACCTCGACTAAGCGTTATGGCGAAATGACTGAGCTACTGCTGAAGCATAAAGACTATCCGGGTTCTAGAAACGGCAGCGGCCTGTTTCAGGTGTTGGTCGGTCTGAAGATGCGAGCAACCTACGAGGCAATAACGGCAAGTGCTAAAGTGCCTGCTCAGGTGGGTGCCTAAGCTAGATGGGTTCACAAGGATTGGCCTGTAAGTTCGGCTAAACAAAGGTTATAGCTTTAAGGGGCGGCTTAGATGAGCTGCCCCTTTTTTGCTTTTTGAAGAAGCACGGTTGGCCTTGATGGGGGTCACGGCTGCCTTTAAAAAAATGCATCTAAAAAAGTTGTAATGTATTCTGAGTTGGAAGGGCAACATTTCAAGCAGGCCTTGTTGCTGATTTCGCTATTATTCAGGTTCATTTTTAAACCGCTTTTTAAACTACCTTCTTTTAACCTTGGCATTGTGCTATGTCTTCAGATTCTCAGCTCACCAGCATTTTGATCGTTGAGGATAGCCAAGGGCGACGAGAGGTTGAGCTCGAAGGGTCGGTGTATTCGATCGGGCGCGATCCCAAGTGCGACATTCGCTTGGCGTCGCAGTTTGTATCGCGTCATCATGCGACGCTGGTGCAGCTACCGAAAGATAATAAGACTGACTATTACCGGATTGTTGATGGCAATTTAAAAGGGAAGCCGAGTGCGAACGGCATGTTGATTAATGGGCGTAAGCTTCAAGCTCACAATCTGTGCAACGAAGATGAGATTGTATTTGGCCCTCAGGCGCGGGCGATTTTTTATCAGCTAGAGCGCGATACGTTTTCGGGGGTGGTGCCTGATGAGTTCGATATTACGCTAATTAGTCCCAATATGGTGGATGAAGAAGAGGGCTAGAAGCAGGCACTTTCATTAGAGCGGATCAAGGGCGAATGGCCAGATCTGTGATCGGATCAAAAAGATGAATGAATAGCAGCGGAAAGCTAATTTGCAGGGTGCTGCCAATTTCTACGGGCTGATCGGCGGCGACGCGAATTTGTAGTGAGCAGCCATCGGCAAGCGTGGCGGTTACAAAAGTTTCGCTGCCAAGCGCTTCAAGATGAGTCACGGTGGCTGGAATCGCGCCGGGTTTCTGGCCGGTTTCGATATGCTCTGGGCGAATGCCGAGGGTAAGCGTGTGCTGTGAATAGTCGGTTAGGGCCTGTTGCCACTCGGTGGATAGGGCGATCGCAAACGCGGGATGGACAATCTGGTTCGCTTTGAGTGTCACGGGTATAAAGTTCATCGGCGGTGAACCGATGAAGGCGGCGACAAAGCGGTTGGCTGGCTGGCGATAGAGATCCAATGGTGGGGCCACCTGCTGAATTTCGCCTTGATTCATGACGGCAATGCGATCGCCCATGGTCATGGCTTCGGTCTGGTCGTGGGTGACGTAAATGGTGGTGGTTTTGAGCTGGCGCTGGAGGCTGACGATTTGGGTGCGGGTGGCGGTGCGCAGCTTGGCATCGAGGTTAGAGAGCGGCTCATCCATCAAGAAAACTTGCGGGTTGCGCGCCATGGCTCTGCCTAAAGCCACGCGCTGCTTTTGACCGCCAGAAAGCTGCTTAGGCAGGCGGGTGAGCAGTTCTTCGATTTGCAGCATTTTGGCGACGCTGTGAACGCGCTCAGGAATTTGGGCTTTGTTGACCGTGCGGCTGCGGCGCAGGCCAAAGGCGAGGTTGTTATAAACGCTGAGATGCGGGTAAAGGGCGTAGCTTTGAAAGACCATCGCGATGTCGCGCTGCTTGGGGGGAAGACGATTGACGAGGCGATCGCCTACCCAAATATCGCCAGCGCTCAACACCTCTAATCCTGAAATCAGGCGCAGTAGCGTGCTTTTGCCGCAGCCGGACGGACCGACGAGTACCATGAATTCACCGTCCTTAACCGCTAAGCTGATGCGGTTTAGAACCGGGCGAGGCACGCTGCTGCTGGAGGTATCTGCGCTTTTCTGCGCGGCAGTGAGAGCACTGCTCGCAAAGGTTTTGGTGACATTTTTTAAAACAACTTGAGCCAATGGCGTTATCCTTCGAGTTATCCTTCGAGCAGATCGTCTGGAATGTCAGTGGTCAGCGCTTCGGTGATGAGTTCGCTGCGGCCCGGAATGAAGAGGCGATCGCAGGGCTGAGAGCGGCCTTGCAGAGGCACTTCATCAACGGCGCGCTTGGCAAAGCGGTTTTCATTGGTAAGCACGGTAAAGGTTGATTCTGGAACCGCCAATATCATCGACGCTAGTGCGTCATTTTTCAAGCTGAACTTAAACGATTGAGAGCCAATCCCGCCCCGATTGGAGGCTGTAAAGTTACTGACGAGGATACGCTTACCGTAGCCTTTAGCAGAGATCAGCAGCAGCGTATCTTTTGAGCTTACCGGCAGACAGCCTGCTAGCTGCTCATTTTTAGTCAGGCGGATACCCTTGTTACCCTGAGCTGCGCGGCCCATTTCTGGCAGTTGCTCTTCGTTGACCCGAAAGCGGAGCAGTCTGCCGCCCGATGAGGCCAAGATCAAGTCGCTGCCCATAGGGGTGATAAAGGCGTAAAGCAAGCTGTCTTCGCCTTTGAGCTTGAGCGTGGTCAGACCGCGTCCACTGAGATGGGTCAAATCGCAGGCCGGGAGCCGTTTGATGCGGCCTTCGGCGGAAACGACAATGAGCTGCTGGCTGAGACGATCTGCGCTCATGACGATGTGGGTAACGATAGCGTCGGCCAGGTTGCCGACCGCTGGCGGCAGCAGGCTGATTAGCGGCACACCTTTGGTCTGCCTTTGGGCTAGAGGGACATCGCCGACGCTGATGCTGTAGGCTTTGCCATCACGGGTGAGCACCAAAATTTCTTGGGTGAGGTTGGTGATTTCGGCTTGGATGGTGACATCGTCAAATTCGTCGAGCTTGCTGGGAGCAAATTCTTTGGCTTTGCGTCGGCTGTAAGACTTGAGTGAGGAGCGACGAATGTAGCCTTTGCGGGTGATTTCGAGAATGAATTCGGTTTCGCTTTCTTCGGCGGTAATTTCAGCTAGCGCTTTGGCTTCTTTTTGGCGCTGAGCGGCGGTCTGAATGCGGGTGCGGCGCGGATCGGTAAACTTCTTTTTGAGGGCGCGTAGCTCTTTTTTGAGCGATCGCATCAGCACTTCGCGATCAGCGACAAGCGTTTCTAGCGTTTCGATGCGATCCGTTAGCTCCAGCGCTTCATCGCGTAGCTTTTGCTGCTCTAGGCCCGTCAGTCGCCGCAGCGGCATCGCGAGAATGCTGTCGGCTTGGCTCTGACTCAACGCTAGCTGCGATTGCAGGTCGGCTTTGGCAGTCGTCCCATCAGCGGCGGTACGCAAAATCTCAATCACCTCATCGAGATTGTCTAAAGCAACAATTAGCCCTTCGACAATGTGAGATCTGGCCTGCTTTTGGGCGAGTTCGTGGCTGTACTGACGGATTAGCGTTTCTTCTCGGAAGTTGAGAAACGCTTCTAAAATCTCTCTTAAAGACATCTGCCGGGGCTGATTGTCTTCAATTGCGAGCATCAGCGCTCCGAAGGTGGTTTGCAGCGGTGTCATTTTGTACAGCTCGTTCAAAATCAGCTGAGGCTGAGCCTCCCGCTTAATTTCAATCACCACTCTCATGCCGTCGCGATCGCTCTCATCGCGAATATCTGATATGCCTTCAATCCGCCCCTGATTGACAAGGCTGGCAATTTTGGTAATCCAGCTCGCTTTGTTGACCTGATAGGGCAGTTCAGTGACGATAATCGCTTGGCGCGATCGCTTTCCCCGCCCCGGTGAAATCTCTTCAAAGCTGGCAATGCCACGCACCGGAATCCCGCCTCTACCGGTGCGATACGCCTCGTAAATGCCCTCGGTGTCAATAATTTCTGCCCCTGTGGGAAAATCTGGTCCCGGAATCAGCTCAAACAGCTTTTCGTTTGACAAATTAGGTCGATCAATCAAGGCAACTAGGCCATCGACAACTTCTCCAAGGTTGTGCGGCGGAATATTAGTTGCCATGCCGACCGCGATGCCAGAACTGCCATTAAGCAATAGGTTGGGGAGCTGAGCGGGCAGCACCACGGGCTCTTGCTGCGAGCTGTCAAAGTTATCAGCAAAATCGACGGTAGCCTCACTGACTTCATCTAGCAAAGCGCTGTGGCCGATTTCCGCTAGGCGGGTTTCGGTGTAGCGCATCGCCGCTGGCGGATCGTTATCGACTGATCCAAAGTTACCGTGGCCAGAAAGCAGCGGATAGCGACTCGAAAAATCCTGCACCATCCGCACCAGCGCATCGTAAACCGCCTGATCGCCGTGGGGATGGTACTTGCCCAACACATCACCGACCACGCGGGCGCATTTGCGAAAGGGGCGATCAGGCACGAGGCCCAGCTCATGCATGGCATAGAGAATCCGCCGATGCACGGGCTTCAGGCCATCTCGCACATCGGGCAAGGCGCGGCCGACAATGACGCTCATGGCGTATTCCAAATATGATCGCTGCACTTCGGTATGAAGCGCTGTAGGGACGATCTGCTCTTTGGAAAAGTTCAACTGTTTGGCCATGAATGAAATCCTAGATAGAGATGTTGATGCGTAAACCGATTAACATAGCCAGCGATCGCACCCTCGCAGCCAGTGCTGTTTTGATCGGAAGGTTGTTTTTCAAAAAAAGCGTTGATTGGCCCCAACAATGGTGTACGTTACACGCAAGCGTCGAAAAACTGCAATACTCTAGGATGTAGTCACCCAAAGATGCTGTATTAAATGTTTGATTTTAAGTTACCGTTCCTTAGATCAGGAAAGTCATCCTAAAAACCATGAAGACCGTTTTAATTGTGGAAGACGACATGGTAAATGCCCGCGTTTTCTCGAAAATTTTGACGAAGCGAGGCGGGCTAAACGTCAAGCATACCGAGAATGTGGACGAGGTTATCAGCATTGCTGAAAAAAGGGAAGCTGACGTTATTTTAATGGATGTTTCGCTCTCACATAGTGTGTACAAAGGTAAACCGGTTGATGGCATCGAAATTACTCAGCTGCTCAAGAGTGAACCCAAAACATCTGGGGTGCCGGTGATTTTGGTCACGGCTCACGCGATGGACGGCGATCGCGAAAACTTCTTAAGTCAAAGCGGCGCAGATGGCTACATTTCTAAGCCTGTCGTCGATCATCAAAAATTTGTCGATGACATTGTAAAAATGATGCCTAGCGATGTCTAAAACAGCGATCGTCGGATAGCGCTTTAGATATGGTTCATTTGTACCATATCTAAGCAGTCTGCGAAAAATTATTTGAGCGCGCTGCAAAAAATGCCGAGACCCTGATCAAAGGTGAGCAAAAGCGTCTCGGCGTTTTTCTATTGGCCAATTTTTGGCAGTTATTGTGAGCCGGCAACGGTTTATTGCCGTCGAGTTAACGGCGGATTTTATAGTTGAGAAAGCAGCGCCTTTAGAGGCGGCGTATCAAAAAAGCTTTGAGTATCCGTAATCAGGCGATCGCCCCAAAGATTGTCTTTTAGAAAATCAATATCGGCATAGCGGGGATCGCGCTCTAGCGCCGCAACTGCCGTATCGCGACTGGTAATAGACTGTGCGCCTTGGCTGTATTGAGCGACCGCGATCGCCAGCTGCGGCTCAGTTTCATCAGCAGCGGCAACTTCAAGCGCTTTTTGCCACTGCCCAATGGCCCCTTCTACATCACCTGCTTCATACATCACCAGGCCAATGTTATTGATTGCTGGCCAAAACTTAGCATCTTTTTCCACTGCCTTTTCATACTGCGCTATAGCCTGATCGTAGCGACTGAGCTTGTAATAAGCATTGCCCAAATCAAACATCGCATTGGCATTGTCAGGCTCCAAGCGTAGACCCGACTCGATGGATCGGGCTGCTTGAGCATATTGCGCCTGCGTAAAATAAGCATTGCCCAAAGCAAACATCACCAGCGCATTATCCGGCTGAAGATCCTTAGCTCTCGTTAGTGCGACAATCGCGCGATCAATCTGTGGCTCACTCACCTGGAGGTAAAGACTGCCCAGTAGCGCCAAAATATCTGGATCGCTCGGCAACAGCTGCGCTGCTAGCTGCGCTCTGGCCAACGCTTCATCAAACTGCTGAAATTGAGCAAGTTGAGCGGCATCTCTAGCTAAACTTTCCCCATCAGCCTGTAGTTGCTCAGGATCTAGCGGCAACGTATAAGGCAGCAGCGCTTGAGCCATAGCAGATTTTGCGGGGATCCAAGCCCCAAGTAACAGCAGTAGAGTAAAAGTAAGTCTTTTGAGCACGGGTTATTGGGGTGTAAAGAAACAAAGACTGTAAAAAACTATAGAACCTAAACCAGTATCGCTGTTCTGGCTAACTTTGCTCTGGCTAATTTTTTCTGGCCAATTTTTTTGGCTAACAAGCTTAGCGTAGCTCTAAAATCTGATCTCATACTCCAAAAGCACTTGATTAATATCGTCAAAGTTGGTAGCGCTACGAACCGTCAGCGCATCGGTCAGTCGGTAGCTGAGGCCAAATTCAGGGTTGCTGCTATCGGTGAGAATTTTAGAGATAGAGACAGAAGCATCTTCTGTAAAGTCAAACCCGACAGAGGCACCAATATCTAGGCCATTGTCGGCAGTGGCAGCGGTCGTACTGCGGCGACTAGCGGCCGTCACGGGGAACAAGCGAAATTCACTTAAGCTCAAAGTATTACCAATAATATCTTGCAAACTTGTGAGCAGCGTGCCGCTAACGAGGTTAATCAGCCCGCCAAAGTTATCGCCACCCCCCGCTAGACTACCCACCGTTGATTCCAAAGCACTGATGTAACTGTCGCCAATCAGCGCTAGCAGTTCCGACTCATTTCGAGGCGGAGAGCTAGAGAGTTCCAAGTTGTCCACAATATCATTGGCCGGGCCATTGACCGTTGCGCGCACTCGAATGGTCTGAAGTGATCCTAGATTGTCGAAGCCGCTGTTAGAGGTATCGGCAATTTCAGCGCTCGCAAACGGCGTGTTGGTCAAAGTCCCTGATCGATTGACTTCAGGTACGGTTGCTCGTAAAGAAACATTGAGAAACGGGTTTTGCAACCCCATTTCGGGGGTGAATCTAGCTGTGTTATTGCCGCCTCGTAGCCTAAATAAGGTGGTGTAAAGGCTGACTCTACCGGATCTGAGATTGATGGTGCCGTCTGGCTCTAGGGCACTCGCAAAGCCATTGAGTAGCAGCGTACCATCGGCTACAAAATTGAGTAAGTTACCTCGCACTATTCGAACATTTCTACCTAGCGTCAGCTGCAAATCGCGAAACTCGGGCATGATACCGCTAGGGGGCGGAGGTAATTGAGGCAGTTGAGAACCAAATTGAGTGGCGATCGCGCTGGTTTCTATGGGTTCGGCTGTAGTCGGTAGATCATTGGTGCCGCTAGATAACAGCACCTGACCATCGGAGAGAATAACTTGACCGCCAATTTTGGGGCCACTGAGTAGGGCGCTGCCCCCAACGATAATTTGGCCATTGACGCCGCCGCTGTAGAGCTTTTGCAAGTCGAGAGCAATGTTTTGGAAGTTGACGGTCAGAGGGCGATCAGGCGCTAGCGGCTGAGGGAAAAGCGGATCTGCATTGGGATCTTTGGTCGATGTCAGGGCGCTGAGGGCGCCGCCACTGATGATGGGGTTCAGCAGCGGGAAGGTACCCGCCGCTGTCAGCTGGCCATTACTAAATTGTCCGATCAGGTTTTGAACGACAATCTTGTCGCCGACAAAGGTCGCTTGACCGGTGACATTAGTCAGCGGCTCTGGCAAAATCTTGGCGCTTAGAACCGCCTCATTGAGGGTAGCAATACCTGAAATTTCCGGCTTTTTGAGGGTGCCGCCGATAGTGAGATTGACTTGGCCTTGGCCTGATTCCCAAGCGACCTGCTGGGTGAAAATATTGAGCAGCGATAGCCCTTCATCTTCCACGTTAATATTGACAGCAATTTGATCGCTCTCTGGCTGCACGCTCATGAAGCTAAAGGCCCGAGGAATTTGAGCTTGAAGCGTGAGGGGATGGTCAGGGGTGGTGGCAACTAGCTCGCTGCTAAGATTCAGCCGCGCATTTTGATAGAGAAATTGAGCCGTAGCCGATTGGATGGGGGTATCGTTAATGGTGGCGGTAGCGAGGGCGGCTGAACCTCTGAGTTGAGGGTTGGCAAGGGTGCCGCTGAGCGTAGCGCGGGCATTGGCTAGGCCGTCAATATTGAGCGGTAGCTGCAAAATATCGCCGAGGGTGGCGGCGTCTATATTTTGGACGGTGGCCTGCAAGTTGGAGCTGAGTTCGGTGTTGCGGCCAAAGACAAGCTGACCGGCCAGATCAATAGCTGCGATCGCACTTTCCACCCGATCTTGATCTGAGTTAGAAGAACTTGATCCATCCGCTGCAATCACATCGCTGACGGTATTCGGTACCGCTGGCGGAGAGGTTGGCACCGCACTGACAGGCACAGCAATTACGGAGGCCAAGCGAACTGGCTCTAGCGTCAGCACACCGGGCGTCAGGCTGCCTTTGGCAATGACCTCTTCAGCGCTATAGTCTGATCCCCACTGCCAGTTAGCACCGGCTAAGTCAAAATCAAGCTGGAAGTCACTGCCGCTACCGTTGAGCTGAAGGTTTCCAGCAAACAATCCTTGCAGTTCATCTAGCGGTGGAATAGGATCGTCGGATCGGGTTAATTCAATTTGCGCTTGAATCGCCTGAATTTCGGCGAGGCGGCGCAATTGCTCCAGCAGCGCGCTGTCACGGCGACAGTTAGTAACATCAGCGGTAACCACCGGTTTTGCTACGGGGTTTATGAGCGGCAATTGATCGACAGCAGCGCTATTAGTACAGCCGGTCGGACTCGTTGCTAGAGCAGCATTGAGCTGATCGGTTGAGAGCAAGTTGGTATCCCAATCGGGCGGGGTTAGCCCTCTTTGAAAATCTTCTAAGCGGTAGATTGAAAAGGCTGTGAGTAGGTTTTGAATATTGCCGCTTTGAGTGGCTAAGCTAGCGCTGTAAACCGGTACCGGGCCATTGAGCGCTAGCCGTCCGTTGAGCGTATAAAAATCGCCTAGAGTGTCAGCGGCGGGTTGGGCGCTAAAGCCCTGCGTGGTTTGATTGCCATTGAGAAAAAGCTCTCCATTGGTCAGCGTGACGAGCTGATTGGCGTAGCGCACCCTGCCTTCTAGCTGAGCGGCCCCAATGTAGCCTAGGCCGAGCCGAGCCACTTTAAGATCGCCTTCAAAGGTTTGGTTGGCTAGATTTACGGCTAGATTATTCGTGCTTAGTGTGCCTCTGAGTTGGCCGATATCAGCTGCTCCACTGGGCGGAAAATTCAGCGCCGACAGCGGAAAATTACCGGCTTGAACCCGCAGTAAATCGCCTTCGGTTTGGCCGCTGGCAAAAGCTTCGCGCCAGCCAATGTCGAAGTCAAGCGCGGGAATATTTGAGCCGCCCGCAGACGTGCCTAAGGGGCCAGTATTGAGCACGATTTTGTCGCGTCCACCGGCGACATTCAGCGCTAGACCTGTCCTTTGGCTGTAGTCAATGGTGCCAGCGAGTCGAGAATTGAAGGGCAAGCGGTTAACGATTAAATTGGCAAGCTGGAGGTTGCCCGCTAGATTAGGCGCGCTCGGATTGCCGGTGAGAGTGCCCGAAAAATCGGTGCGGCCCGCCAAGGAAATCGCACTCGGCAGCGCAAAAGGCAAGTCTGATAAAGCGTAGTCGCGGGCTGAAAGATTGAGATCAAACCGCTCTAGCCCTGTAAAGCCGTCTTCAAAGCGCGGTGTCAGGGTGCCACTAGCGGTAAGGCGCTGGCTTTCGGCTCGAATAATCCGAATTTTTTCGCCATTCCAGGATACTTGAGCTGTCAAAGGCGAATTGAAGCTGTCAAATTGGCGGCTAAAGGCAGCAACACCGGCTGAAAAAGCGACATTTCCTTGAGCTGCGATCGCCCCAATTCGCGTATCAGCGGTATTGCCACTGACTCGAAACTGGCCGCTAACATCACCGCGCAAATTGTCAGAAAAAGTACCTAACTGCACATTCGCCAAGCTAATCGCGCCTTCCCACAGCTTGCCTACCAACCGGCCTGAACCAGTAGCGGTGCCACCGCCGATTTGCAAAAGGGTATCGCGAAAGGCAATCACCTTGCCGTTAATATCAATCACGCCTGAGCCCGGATACTGAGCCGTCGGCGCGTTCCAATTCACAGTGGTACTGACGCGGCCATTGCGACCGGTCACCGTCGCATCAGCGGCGATTAAGCCCAAGGTGAAATTAGGGTTGATGTTGTAGAGATTAGCGATCGCCGTCGCAGGCAAGTTTCGCCCAGCGATTTGAAAAGAAAAAGGCGTTCCTTGCCCTACCAGCAGCGCCCCAGAACCGCGCAAAGAGCCGCCTGTACTCGGCACAGCGGCAATATCACTGAGCAAAAGCTGCCGCTCTGTAAAGAGAAAATCAGTACTAGCGCTGGTAAACGTCAGCTTATCGACGCTTAAAGGGGCTGTGGCTACCGCACTTCCCAGCACTTGGGGTTGACGCAGCGGCCCGGTGACTTGAGCAACCGCTTTAAACTCCCCCGTGGTCGGCACCGGCAAATCTAGTTTGAGGGTTTTTGTAAAGCCATCGACGGTCACCTGGTCGGCCACAACCGCTAGGTCGTAACCGCGCTTAAAATCAACCAAACCCTCAGTTACCGCCGCAATTTCGCCATACTTGCCGCTGAGCTTATCAATGCTCCAGCGATCGCCTTTAAAGCGGGTTTGGCCCTGTAAGTTTTCAATCGGTAGCGGCAGTGAATCTACCTGGATTGCGCCGTTATCTACGCTCAGCACACCCGAATAATCGACGGGTTTTTCAGGTCGAATCGCGAGATCTAAGCTGCCATTGACCTGTCCAGATTCAACCGCGATCGCCTGCGTTTGCAAACCCACCGTAGAAAGTGTAAAACTTAAAACATCGCGCAAAGGCGCTTGGTTGCCCTGGATAGATAGATTAGTGGCAAGTTTGAGATTATCACCGACAAGTGCTACTGGCTCAACGACCCCTTTCACAGTTAGATCGCCGCCTGCTGCGGGCTGGCCACTCACCTCAAACCGCGTCCTTCGAGCTTCTTTGTCTTCAAACATCAGCTCATCGAAATTGACAGTGCCCTTGAGCTGGTTGATGACAATTGGCTTTAGATCACCCGACTGGTTAGGCAAGGGCACCAGCGTAATATGCGAATTGCGAATGCGAATATCGTCTAAACGAACTTCAAATCGCCGATTTTCCGCTTCGTTTTGATCAGGGACTGTAAAGTCTAGCCAGCCTTTGTCTTTGTCTTGTGCTAAATAGCCTTCGGCATCCACGAGCACCAAATCTAGACCTAAGCGTGAGGTCAACAGCGTTTTAAGCAAGTCAAACTTCACAATCACCGTATCAGCCGTCACAGTCGTAGAATCCGTGGCCGATGCGCCCATTTCAGAAGGGCCCACCTGCAAACTGCCCAAGCTGACTTTTTCAACTTCGCCCAGTGCTACCGGCCTTTCTAGTGATTTCGTGAGCAGCTTAGAAAGCAGTGGCGACAGATCGTCTTGAATAAAAATCCAGGCCCAAGCACCGATCCCTAAACCGGTTGCGCTCAAGACTGTGCCCACTAGCGTTCCTAGCCAAAACCAAGGGAAAGGGCACCTGGGTTCGGGCGGCATGTGATCAGGCGGCATTTCTGGGGGAATTGGCTCAGGCAAAGGTAATGGACTACCAGAGTCGAATGAAGAGGGCACGATTAACGGGCTCAAGCCTGACTACCCAAACACTGTAGCAATTTTATATGGAACTTTAGCCCTGATGTGGCACTTTTAGCGATCGCCAAACTCTCAGCTAGCGTTCAGCAAAGCTTTCTATAATAAAAAGATTGCAATTTCTCACTTATGGACAGGCTCCCCCCATCCCCTTCGAATTCACCTGAGAGTTCACCCGCCAATCCATTGCCCAATCCGCCCCTAAAAAATCCCTTTACAACCCTTCAAAGCCGCTATTGGGTACTCGGAGCCTTTTTAGGGGTGAGCGGTGCCGTGGGCGCGCTGTACCGCTTGCTCGAACTTTTCTCACTGCTTCCTAATCGTCAAGAAGACGCCATTGCCACCCCTATTATGACCATCGCCGTATGGACGCTATTAGCTGGTGTAATTGGCTGGGAGGGCACAAGGCAAGGATTGAGAGTGCAGCCGCTGTTCGGTAAATTCTGGCGGTTCTGGCGATTGAGTCAGATCAAACAGCCAAAACCGCCCTTACCCAGTCCATTAAAAGGCCAGCACCCATCTCAAATTAGACTTTCACTGCTACATGCCGGTTTGCTGGTGATGAGCCTGCTGATATTTTCGCTAGGCAGCTTTTCGATTATTTTTTATGGGCTATCGCTGTTTTTTCCTGACTATGCGGCGCAGGTACTCGATTCTGATCTGATGCCCGGCAGTGAAGAGAGCCGATTCCCTGCGCTATACGATGCGCTGGTGATATTTTTGCTAATTGTGTATGCACCGTTAGTAGAAGAACTGGTCTTTCGCGGCATTTTGCTTCAGCGCTGGAGCATGAAGTGGGGGTTGCCTTGGGGGATAGCGGCTTCTTCGGCATTGTTTGGGCTGCTGCATTTTAACAATCCGCTGGGGCTGATGCTGTTTGGGTTGGTGATGGGGCTACTGTATGTGCGCACACAGAGTCTGTGGGTACCGATTATATGTCACGGGCTAAATAATCTGGGCGCAGTTGGGATTGATCAGCTTGCCAAGGCCACAGGTGGTTCGCAGATTTACACCCTAGCTGATGTGCAAGCCTCTTGGTGGCAGGGACTGGTGCTAATTGCAGTTTCAATGCCTTTGCTAGCCCGGTTCGTGTGGAAAAGCTGGCCGCAGCCAGGGGATAAAATTCCGTATTTATTAAATAGTGGTGGCTCTATCGGTCTTTCAGGGAGGTCATAAGTGCTAGATAGCTGTAAGTCTTTTATACCAATGCTTTCAGGCTAGGAGTTATGACTCTTGCCAGAACCTCTGTCTCAACAGGCTTACACGCCTTTTTCGCAGAAAACCTCCCTGAAACAGCTATTGAGCCTTTAACTATTGCTTGGAATGTTCGTCATGCTTTGACAGATTCTGAAAGGCGGGGGTTCGCTCAGTTCTTCTATCTAACTATCAGCGGTCATACTGAAAGTGTGCTTTCTAAAATAGTAGGAGCAAGAGTATCTTCAATACAAAGTCTTACCGTTCAATCTCCCCGTCCTAGTAAGTTGGACACAGAAGAAGATCTTGTCTCCTATCTCGATCATGAATCATCAGTTCGTCAATCATTTCATGGAATCACTTCTTCGCTCAAGGCTGAAGTAGAAACAGCCCCGTTATCTAAGCTTTTAGGACTATACAAAAAAGTGTTCCAGAAGAGCTTGCGAGATGTGATCGGGAAGGAGTTGTCCGAAGATCTAGATGCGTTAGGTGCTCTACGCAATACAATGGCCCATGGACGAGACTTGTATCTTGCATTCGATGAAGAAAGAAGAAAACCTAATGAGTTTTTTGGCCCTATTACCTTAGATGGTAATCCTTTGAAGAAAGCTGCCGAAAGGCTGAAGAAATCAGGGATTTTAAGTATTTGCGTCTCAGACATAGACACAATGAACTGGGATGGGTTTCTTTCAGACTTCTATTGTGATGACGCACTACTCTACTTTTACAGAGCTGTAATTCAAGTCGAAGACAAATTAAGAGCCTGTTCTGATGATTCATTTGAAGTCATGTCTTCGTACGTTCCTCCTCTACCAGATCTAGACGAAGATTCAAATTAGGATATAGTCTACCTAGCTTATTGCATGTTGCTCACGACGTTCTAGACACGTCTCATTATCTAGTCCTTTTGAGACCCCATGAAAACAGTGTTCCAAATCATGTCTCAAAATAGCGTTATCAAAAGTCTTTAGAGATTTTGAGACACAACCTATCAGAGTTCTTTGGCAAGAGTTAAGACACGCTGATAGAGCTGAGGGCTGATACGAAAACCAGCTTGATTACTCAAGGCATCCATAACAGGCTGGACTTGAGTAATCAGGCTTCTTTGCTTAGCGATGAGCAGAACACCCAGGATGCCAATAATTGACAGCCCAAGCCGAACAGCTTCTTGTCGTCCTAGTCTTTCATCAATGAGTAGGTCATCGGCTTGTAGCTCCAGCGCCAGCGCGATCGCATTTGCTTCTCCGGCATCAAGCCCACGTTCTTGTTGCAGTTGATTAGCCAGTTGAGACTGAGGAAGCGATCTTGTCTGAACCCAATTCAGTTTGAGAATAGCTGGAATAGCTGGGTTGCTGGCTGCCGATAGTTCGCTGGCAACCACGTCGGGAATAATTACGGTTTGGTAGATAGCTTCTAGCAGCCAGAGATGCTCGACCAGAGCTAAATTGGAGAGGGCGGAAGTATCGCTGACAATGATCACAGCCAACCCCGATCACGCAGGTGCTGAATATCCTGCTCAAAGTCTTCCACGTCGTAGTGAACACAAATACCGCGATCTGCCAGCAGCTTCTGAAAGTCCATCAGTTCGATTCCGGCAATCTTGCTAGCACGGCTGAGAGAAACTCGCTCTTGCTGAAACAGGGCAAAGGCGATCTCCCGAAGCCAGTCGCTCTGGCTGAAATTTTCAGTCTGACTCAGACTGTCCGGGAGGTTCAGGGTAAGTTGCATTGAATTTCCCTCTCGCATCTATCTTTCATTGTAGAGTTCTACCAAACGGAATTGTTTGCTTTTCAGGTTGAGCTAGGCAGATGACTATCGACTAGATTATCTATGATAGGCGCTTATAAAGCTGTCTTCGGAGCAATGAGGCGATAGTAGCTAGCGCGGCTAATGCCGACCTTCGCACAGATATCTGCAATGCTTAGCTTACCTGCGGCGGCAAGACGCTTTGCTTCTAACTTCTGGCCTTCAGTGATGCTCTTCTTTCGACCACCTTTGCGTCCTCGTGCCCTCGCTGCCGCTAGTCCTGCTAGGGTACGCTCACGAATGATGTCGCGCTCCAGCTCTGCAATGGAGGCCGTCATCCGAAAGAAGAACTTGCCCATCGCAGATGAAGTGTCTATCTGCTCTTTTAAGCTCTTCAGCTTGACACCTCGCTTCTTCAAGTCTTCGGCTAGCTCAAGCAAATGCTTGGTCGAACGGCTAGCACGATCCAGCCTCCAGATAACTAGCATGTCACCTTTCCTCAGATGGTCAAGACAGTTATCCCATTCTGGACGGCTGCTCTTCGCTCCACTTTCACCCTGGTCGCAGAAGATGCGATCGCACCCCTCTTTCTTCAGCGCATCCATCTGCAAATTTAAGTCCTGCTCAAAAGTAGACACCCGCGCGTAGCCAACCTTCATTTTTCGTATCACAACCCATCTACATCATCCATTTATAATACGTAGATAATGAGACAAGTTGAAAGACAACCTAAACGCAATAGACTCGTTAGCTGCCTTGACTTCTGTAATGTGTCTTGCAAACAGTCATTTAAAACACATTAGTACACTGCGCGATCGCAACCGTCAGTTTTTGAACGAACGCTAGTGAAGTTCCAACCAATGCAGCTCAAAATCGGTTAACAGTGCTTGAATTGCTGTCGTTCCAGAACGAATTAATGACTCAACTTGATGGGTCGGTGCATTGCCACAACGTAACCAAATCACTTTGGGCGGTGAACCGTAAAGCCGACTTCTCTTAGGAAAATTTGCATCCTGCGTCACTATGCAGGAGTCGTTGAGTTTAGCAAAATCCCAAATCTTGGTATCTGTTTCTTCAGCTAAGTCATGGAATTGAATATGGCTCGAATCGGGAAAAACATCAGCCAGTCTATTAACCAGCTTCCGGCTGAGATTCTGATCAAAAAGCAGTTTCAAGCAGCACTCACAGACGCCACTAAACGATGCTCTCGGTCAGCTGCAAACTCCAAGCAAGCCATGATATCGGCTTTTGTCAGCTCTGGGAAATCGTCGATAATTTCAGTAATGGACATGCCGATCGCTAGCCAGCCAAGGACATCGTAGACCGTAAGCCATGCATCCGCCGGATGCATGGCTTACCGCCACGCTTATCAGGCTCAATGGTAATAATGTCGCGATAGCTCACAATAAAGACCAGACATACTGCTTACGCATACTCAACTCTAGAGCAGAGTAACACCTTGCTGCAATGGACATCAGATATCTGGGCTAGTCAGAGAAGTCTGAAATTTGGAATTGCAAGTCAATCAGCGAATTGTCCGTAAGCGAATCGTCCGTAGGCCAATAGACAGAGTTTTCTGAACAAAGTTGTGAAGCCGGTTATGATAGGGCTGGAATTACAAATCTTAATATGAAGGTGTCCACCTCCGCTCATCGTTCAGATTCAGACGCAAGTTCAAGTGAAAATTCAGGCTCAGTCGGACAGACTCTTAAAAGCTTTATCGAACGCCGAGTTTTGCTGGGTCAGCCGCTGACATTGGAACTGAGCGCCATTTTGATGGTGTATTTTGTTCAGGGCGTTTTGGGGTTGGCTCGTTTGGCAGTGAGCTTTTTTCTCAAAGATGACATTGCCTTGTCTCCGGCAGAAGTCTCGGCGCTGATGGGGATTGCGGCGCTACCTTGGACGATTAAACCCGTATTTGGCTTTATGTCAGATGGGCTGCCGATTTTTCGCTATCGCAGGCGACCTTACCTGATTATTTCGGGAGTGCTGGGAGCGATCGCTTGGCTAGCAATGGCCACTGTCGTCGATACGGCTCTTAAAGCCACCGCCGCAATTTTGCTTTCATCTCTATCAGTGGCTGTCTCTGATGTAATTGTCGATTCGCTGGTTGTAGAACGAGCCCGCGACGAAAATCAAGGCGATGCAGGCACCTTGCAGTCACTTGCCTGGGGCGCTTCAGCCGTTGGCGGGCTGATCACTGCTTATCTTGGTGGACTGCTGCTAGAGCAAACCAGCCCGCAGATCATTTTTAGCATCACGGCCACTTTCCCATTAGTGGTTTGTGGCGTAGCTTGGCTGATTGCTGAAGATCCGGTGAGTGAAAAATCCAATCTTAAAGTTGTTCTCCATCAGGTCACGCTACTCAAAGGCGCAATCTCTCAAAAAGCGATTTGGATGCCCGCTCTATTTCTCTTTTTGTGGCAGGCAACACCCACTGCTGACTCAGCCTTTTTCTTTTTCTCAACCAACGAGCTAGGCTTTGAGCCTGAGTTTTTAGGTCGAGTGCGGTTAGTGACTAGCTTCGCTTCGCTAGTGGGCATCTGGATTTTTCAGCGCTTCCTCAAAGAAGTCTCTTTTCGCCGCATTTTTGGCTGGTCTACCGTGCTATCGGCAGCTTTAGGCATGACTACCCTGCTGCTAGTCACTCATGCGAACCGAACCCTCGGCATCGACGATCAGTGGTTTAGTTTGGGCGATAGCCTAATCCTCACCGTTGCCGGACAAATTGCTTTTATGCCGGTGCTGGTGCTTTCCGCGCGGCTGTGCCCCTCTGGTGTAGAAGCCACTTTATTCGCGCTGCTGATGTCGGTAGTCAACCTGTCGGGCCTGCTCTCTCACGAACTCGGTGCACTGCTGACCCATTGGCTCAAGGTCACCGAGACGGACTTCAGCAATCTGTGGCTGCTGGTACTAATTACCAATTTCTCAACGCTGCTGCCATTACCGCTATTAACATTGTTACCGGATGCTTCAGCAGTCGAGACAACCTCTACTAAAGACAGCCCTGAGTTAGAGACTTCTAACCCAACGCCTGTCCTCGCCTTAGCGACTCCCGAAATCAGTGATGATGCCGCTGTTCCTTTAGACGTGACGCTCTGAATTTACAGGCGCTAGGCGCTCAATTTTAGATTTGATCGGCTCTTTCTCGACAATATTTGCAAACTTTCGCTTAGCCAATTACCTTTTCAGCCATGCAAACCCTTCAACCGACTGCTAATCAATCTACAGAAAGTTCATCAACGGTTAATCCAGCTAGCTACACTCGCGAAGACTGGAAAAAAGGCTACGAATCTCAACCTGAAGAATTTGCCTACTGGATAGACGACATTGAAGGCGAAATTCCCGCTGATCTATTAGGTACGGTGTTCCGCAATGGCCCTGGGCTGCTGGATATCAACGGCTACCGGCTGCGCCATCCGTTCGATGGCGATGGCATGATCAGCTCAATTGCTTTTGCGGATGGCAAAGCCTTTTATCGCAATCGCTTTGTGCGCACAGAGGGCTACGTGGCAGAGCAAAAAAGCGGCAAACCGGAGTACCGAGGCGTTTTTGGTACTCAAAAACCGGGCGGCTGGTTGGCTAATGCCTTTGATCTCAAGCTAAAAAACATTGCCAACACTCATATCATCTACTGGGGCGATAGGCTGCTGGCGCTTTGGGAAGCTGCAGAGCCTCATCGCCTTGACCCACACACGCTAGAAACCATTGGCATTGATTATCTAGACGGATTGCTCAAGCCGGGAGATGCGTTTGCCGCTCATCCTAAAATTGACCCGGATTACGAGGGCGTACCTCGACTGGTTAATTTCGGCGTTAAAGCGGGTCTTTCGAGCACGATTAGCCTGTTTGAATTCACGCCTGATGGCCAGCTAGCACATCAGCATCGCCATAGCATTGCTGGGTTTGCCTTTCTACATGACTTTGCGATTACGCCTAACTACTGCATTTTTGTGCAAAACCCGGTGAGCTTTAATCCACTGCCGTTTATCGCAGGCTTCAAAGGTGCCGCAGAGTGCATTCAGTTCAATCCAAAGCAGCCAACCAAAATTGTGGTAATTCCGCGTAACGGCGGCGGTGAAGTGCGATTTTTTGAGACAGAGCCCTGTTTTGTTTTTCATCATGCCAATGCTTATGAGCAGGATGGCAAGCTGATTTTGGATTCGATTTGCTACGAGGATTTTCCGACAATAGGTGATGCGACGGACTATAGCGAGGTGGATTTTGACCATGTACCGGCGAGTCAACTGTGGCGATTTAGCGTGGATTTGGCAACGGGACAGGTGAGTAAAGAGGTGCCGATTGAGCGCTACTGTGAGTTTCCGGCGCTAAACCCGCAAAAAGTCGGTCGGGATTATCGATATTTATATTTAGGGGTGGCGCATGATCCGACGCTCAATGCGCCCTTGCAAAGCTTGCTGAAGCGCGATATGAAAACGGGCGAAACCCAGTTTTGGAGTGCGGCTCCGCGTGGTTTTGGCGGGGAACCTTTATTTGTAGCTCGGCCCGGTGGTGAGGCTGAAGATGATGGCTGGGTATTGCTATGGCTGTATAACGCGGCGGCGTCTAGCACCCTGACGGCATCGTCTGGTCGAACGGAACTGGCTATTTTTAATGCTCGAGATATCGCTGCTGGCCCCGTTGCTAAGCTCAATCTCAAGCATCATGTGCCTTACGGGCTGCACGGTAGCTTTAGCGCTGAATACTTTGGGCCAAAGAGTGATTTGAGTTAGCTGCATCTGAGCACGGTCGCCGCTAGAGCCGCTAGAGCCGCTAGAGCCGCTAGAGATCGAGCCGCTGCCAAGTTAAGTTACCAGCGGAGGGGTGATGCCAGCGCAGCAGACTGGCGCGATCGCCTACGCTCAGATCAGCTAAGCCGATTGCACGACGGGGGACTTGGGTGACTAGAGAAATTGCTTCATCCGAACCACACAGCCCCCACCGCACCAAATTTTGAGCGCCTTCAATCAGGGGCAAAGTCGTGCCGGAAAGTGTCCCATCCGCTAGTCGCGCGGTGCCCTTGGCAACCTGAATTTGTCGATCATCCCAAGGGTAAACGCCATCAGGCAAGCCCAAAGGAGACAGCGCGTCGCTCACTAGAAATAGACCGCCTCTATTAGCCTTCAAGTTAGCCTTCAAGCGGCCCCGATTTGAACTCAGTAGCAGATCAAGCATCGTTGGGCAAATGTGCTGACCATCGGCAATAAAGCCGCAAAACACGCGATTATCTGCCAGCGCTGCGCCCAGTAAACCCGGTTTACGGTGGTGCAGCGCTGGCATTGCATTAAAGGCATGGGTAACCATCGTTGCGCCCTGATCAAAAGCGCGAGTCGCCTGCCTAGAATCGGCGAGAGAATGGCCTAAGCTAACAACGATATTGTGGTTAGTCAGCCATTCAATGACTGGGCTGGCCTCTAGAGGGTGGCCATCTGGTGCAATTTCGCATTCGGGCGCTAAGGTCACGATGCTTACGATGTCTGCAAACTCGCCAATCAGAGTTTTGACATTTTCAAGGCTTAGCGGCTGTAAGAATGCTTCAGGATGAGCGCCGCGTTTAGATCGGTTGAGAAACGGCCCCTCTAAGTGAACGCCCAAGATCTTTGCGCTGTGCTTTTTTTGCTGCGGTTGGAACTGGGCGATCGCCCTCAAAGCCCCTCTAAAATTCTCTGGCGAAGTCGTCACCAGCGTTGGGCAAAAGCCATCAATGCCCTGCTGCCAAAGCCAGTCACAAATGCGCTGAAGCTGCTCAAAATGCTGAGGCCGTAAATCGGGAAAAGCTAAGCCCAGAGCGCCGTTAATTTGTAGATCGATTGCGCCTAAAGAAATGAAATCGCCGCATATATCAATTACATCTGAATTTTTGGCCATCTCTAGGTCAACCGTCATCGGTTCTATCGCCTGCACCCGCTCAAATTGAACAACGATTTTGTAAAGCGCTAAGCCATTAACATCCGTTGAAGAAGGTTGACTTAGGCGGACATTGATCAAAGTCGTGCGATCAGACATGAATAACTTGAAGGGGATAACTGGAGGGGGATAACTTTAGGAGGATAATTCTAGAGCACACCCAAAGGGCAAAGTTGAAGCTATGACTTTTTCATCCGCAGAGGCATCCGCAGCGGGCCAACCTAACTCGCAGATTAATCCGCCCATTGAGGTTGGCATCATTATGGGCAGCGACTCTGATTTGCCGACAATGATGGGTGCGATCGCCATTTGCGAAGACTTTGAAATTGCCTACGAAGTTGCTATTGTATCGGCTCACCGCACCCCAAAAACCATGATCACCTACGCCGAAACAGCGCACACCCGAGGGCTCAAGGTGATTATTGCGGGTGCAGGCGGGGCCGCTCACTTGCCGGGCATGGTCGCTGCGCTTTCGCCCCTGCCGGTGATTGGTGTCCCGATCAAAACTAAGGCGCTTTCCGGCGTAGATTCGCTGTATTCAATTGTGCAAATGCCCAGCGGCATCCCGGTTGCCACCGTTGCCATCGGCAATGCTCAAAATGCCGGACTGCTAGCGGTTCAAATGCTGGGGGCGCATCGGCCTGGGCTGCTGGAACGAGTACTCAGCTACCGCGAACAGCTCACAAAAATGGTCACTGACAAGCAAACGCAGCTAGAAAAACTAGGCGCTAGACAATATTTAAAACACATGATTAATCGCTAGGTTCGGATCAATACCTAATTATATTTGTCCCTCATCTAGTGCCAAAGACTAGCCGAAAATTTGTTTGGCAACTGTTTAGCAATATGCCCAAATTAGAGAGCGAAATCAGGCGATCGCGCGCGCTATAAACGCCTGATTAAACCAATAAAAACTGATGTTGCAAAAGCGATACAAATGCGGTGCGATCGCCCCCTAGTCACCCTAAAAATAAGTCGTTTTGTAAACTTATTCCAAAACCTATTTAAAAATAGGCAGATAGAATGCCCCCTCACGGCTTAAAAGTATCATCCGATACAGAACGACTTACTCAGAATTGATGGAATAGAGCCCATCAGTTTGACAGGTGTATATAAGGATGAGCAGTCTGCTTTGGGTTGCTTATAGGGACTCACAAGGGCTTTCAAGAAACTTGAGTGAAAGATCCAAAAGCTGTGTTGAGAAAAGATGTTTCTAAAAGAAATGTTAATGCAGAGCTAGCGGTGAAACCCCACGTTTTCGAGCCCTCCCTGGTTGCTCATTGATCTACCAAATTTGATCTAAATTCAGCAGATCCACTAGGCCATGAATTACTGTCTAAATTGCGTTAGGAACGCTCGATTAAACCAAAATGTCTAATTTTACAATGAGAAAAAGAAAGCAGAGCCTCAGCGCACCGTCGCCTTGGTCTGCGAATGTACCGCCATTTACAGAGATGGCAACGCGCGCTGTAAGCCGCGCCTTTGGGCGTCGGTTTGGCTGGGGTTGGTTAGCCTGTATTCCTTTGGCTTTCGTGATTGTAGCGACTTGGGGTTTTGCTGCCCACGCTCAAGATGAAGTGGCCGCTAGCGATGTTCAAATCATTTTGGACAATATCTGGATTGTGATTGCCTCTATTTTGGTGATCTTTATGAATGCGGGCTTTGGCATGTTAGAGACAGGCTTTTGCCGTCAAAAAAATGCCGTCAACGTGCTTACCAAAAACCTGATCGTATTTGCCTTAGCGACACTCTCTTTTTGGGCAATGGGCTATGCGCTAGCGTTCAGTGCAGGCAACCCTTTCTTCGGTTATCAAGGCGGATTTTTCCTGGCCGGAATCGGGGCTGAAGACATCGTGGAGGGACTGACTCTCACGGTTCCGGTGTTCTTTTTGTTCCAAGTTGCCTTCGCTGGAACCGCAGCCACAATTGTTTCAGGTGCGGTTGCTGAGCGCGTTAAATTTGTCAGCTTTTTGATTTTTAGCGTCTTGCTCACCGCTATTTGCTATCCCGTTACCGCGCATTGGATTTGGGGCGGCGGCTGGCTATCGAATCTGTCCTTTTTGGGCGAAGGGGTTGCTTTTAGCGACTTTGCTGGTTCTACCGTGGTGCACTCTGTCGGCGGCTGGGCGGCTCTCATGGGCGCAATCTTCCTCGGCCCTCGGATTGGCAAATACCAGAATGGCGGCGTCAATGCTATTCCTGGTCACAACATGAGTATCGCCACGCTGGGCTGCTTGATTTTATGGATTGGCTGGTTTGGCTTTAACCCCGGTTCTGAGCTAGCAGCGGATCTACAGGTGCCTCAAATTGCTTTGGTAACTAATCTAGCTGGCGCTGCTGGTGGGGTCGCGGCAACCTTTACTGCTTGGGCGCTGAGCGGCAAGCCTGACCTTTCGATGGTGATCAACGGCATTTTGGCTGGCTTGGTCGGTATTACCGCAGGCTGTGGCGGTATCGGTTACTGGGGCGCGGTTATTGTCGGCTTAGTCGCTGGCGTGATCGTGGTGTTTTCAGTGGGTTTCTTTGACAGCATCAAAATTGACGATCCAGTGGGTGCTACCTCTGTTCACTTGGTCTGTGGAATTTGGGGCACTTTGGCGGTGGGTCTATTCCACCAAGAGTTGGGTCTTTTCTATGGTAATGGCATCACTCAGCTGATCGCTCAGATTATCGGAATTGTAGCGGTTGGGGTGTTTACAGTTGTCGTTACTTCGGTGATTTGGATTGTGATTCAATCGACTGTGGGTCTGCGAGTGGATGCTGAAGAAGAGCTGAAGGGCTTGGATATCAGTGAGCACGGCATGGAAGCTTACAGCGGTTTCCTCAAAGACACCAGCGACATGGGTGGAATTATCTAGGAGATGACATCAAAGAAAGGCATTGCTTTTTCTGCGAGTCTAGATTAGAAAGCGGTGCTGGAGACGTTTTGCGCTCTAGCACCGCTTTTTTGCTTTTTTGATAGCCATTTTGAGGGAATAAGGGTTCCTCAGGTTTGAGGTATTTTGAGGTATTTAGCGTTTGATTAACTTCTGTGCGATCGCCCCCAAAGCGCCTGCTATTCTAACGGTACTGATTAAAACATTATAAAAAAGCTCAAAAAATGGCTTGCTACCTAAATTTCTTAACTACATAAATCAGCCAAAATCGTCTCATGGGTAACCCAACTTCCATTGTGGAAGAGTTGTTTGACGCGCTGCCAATGCTGCGCGCTCAGATGTATTTTAAAACCTCGCTGACAGCGCTTTCTCATGCGATGGAAGATCAGGTGCTGGCCGGGGCGCAAACGCAGCCGCTGATTATTGCGAGCTTTCAGCAAGAGCGGTTTTATCGGCAAGAGGCTCATCGCTATGAGCGCATTGGTGATTTGAGCGATCAGGTGTATGTGCTGTCGGCAGCGGATACTAAGTTTAGTGAGTCAGTCGATAGCTATGAGAAAATTGCTTTTGATGAAGAAGATGCGCTGCGCCAGGAGTGGCACCTAGTAGTACTGGGTGAGCATTACTGCGCCGCGTTGATTTGCCGCGAGCACCAAGGCAATGGGGATCAGCCACTGCCCAATGCGATCGCCGATTCAGCCGCTTTGCATTTGGATCAAACTCGCCGATTTGAAGGGATTTGGACGCTAGATCGCCAGGTTAGCCTGCGCGCAGCGGATTTGTTGCTAGGGCGAATTCAAGTTTATCAACCGGCGCTAGCTGACAAAATTAACAAAGCCAGATTGCGCTTAATGACGGGCGTATTGGGCAGTGATTTAGAAGTCGAAACCGATCCGTTTGCGCAGCGGCTGATTACTTATTTACAGGCGGGCCAGTACAAGCAGCTCAAGGCGTATCGAGCGATCGCCCTGCAAGAGCAAAGAGAGCGCTTGGTCAACTCAATTACCTCAGCTATTCGGCGATCGCTCGATCCGTCTGAGATTTTTGCGATCGCCGTTCAAGAACTCGGTAAAGCCCTCAACGTCGGTCGCTGCATTATCTACCGCTGCACCAATAGCGACGCCGACGCCACCATTCAGCACGAATACCGACAGGGCGATCTGACCTCCCTTGCCGGATCAACTTGGCCACTTAATCACAACCCGCTCTATCAGTGGGTTAAAAGTCATCAAAGCGCCCTCGCTATCGGTGATGTTAAAGGCAATTGTGAATCGACAGCAGGCATTGATTTAGCTAATCTGATTCAGCGGCTTCAGCGCTGGCAAATTCAAAGCTGCTTGCTCGTGCCCTTAGTTCATCAAAATCGTCTGCTCGGCATGATTGAGCTGCACCTAAGCAAACCCGATCCGCATCGCTGGAATGACGATGAAATCATGCTGACTGAAGCTATAGCCAATCAGCTCAGCGTCGCTTTGATCCAAGCCGAAGCCTATGCCAACCTCGGCGAACTCAATCAGCAGCTAGCGGCTTTAGAGCGCACCCGCAGCAACCTCATTGCCATCACCGGCCACGAACTGCGCACCCCGCTTTCTACCATCAGAGTCTGCCTAGAGAGCCTACTTACCGAGCCTGACATGGACGCTGACATGCGGCAAGTCATGCTCGATACTGCCCTTACCGACGCCGAGCGAATGCGTAAGCTCGTGCAAGACTTTCTCACCCTTTCTCGGCTAGAAAGCGGTCGAGTGGAGTGGAACTTAGAATCATTGGCGCTGCAAGAATGCGTGGATCTGGCCCTCAGCAGCCTACGATGGCAAAATTCCGCCCATGCCGCTCCTTCTATGCGCATTGAAACCCACCTCAGTGACAAACTGCCCTTTGTGCGCGCAGACGGTGAATGGATTGTAGAAGTGCTCTCCAAGCTGCTAGATAACGCCTGTAAATTTACTGAAGCTAACGGTCAAATTACTATCAGTGCCCAGGTCTTAGACAAAAAAACCATAGAAGTCACCGTCGCCGACACAGGCCGCGGCATTGAGGCAGATCGGCTAGAAACCGTCTTTGAGCGCTTTTATCAAGAAGAAGGGGCGTTGCGGCGCTCAGTCGGTGGCACCGGGTTAGGTCTGGCCATCTGTCAGCAAATTATTAAAGGTCTAGGCGGCAACATTTGGGCGACCTCTGCCGGAAAAAATCAAGGTAGTCAAATTCATTTCACCTTGCCCTCAGCCGGTAAAGCAACCCGCTACAGCAAACGCCAAAGTCTTTCTAATAAAACGACTAAAACGACTAAAACAGCTAAAACAACGGCTGCTGAATTAGCCAAGCCCTCAGAAGACACTCTATCAGGCACCTCATCAGAACCTCAGGCCAGTCAGCCCCCAGCCGGTACAAAGCTTAGCCGTACCAAAGCTAGTAAGTCTAGCAAAAGTCGGCCCCGTTCCTAAGCATCTGCGTTCATCAGCAATGCGTTCATCAGCCCATAGTTAAAGAACTATTACGCTTCGTATCGTGCTGGTAAAAGTGCTCACTGAGCGATGATACGATCCCATTTAGCTGAGCTTGAGAGAATTTCAATTTATGGCAGAAACATTGACGGGTACGATGCCAAAGTTCGGAGGCAGCACAGGCGGTCTTCTCACTAAGGCCGAAGTAGAAGAAAAGTACGCAATCACCTGGACATCTACCAAAGAGCAAGTCTTTGAGATGCCCACAGGTGGCGTTGCGATTATGAATGAAGGCGAGAACCTGCTGTATTTGGCCCGCAAAGAGCAGTGCTTGGCTTTGAGTCGTCAGTTCAAGATCAAACTGAAGCCCAAAATTACCGACTACAAGATCTACCGCATATTGCCTAACGGCGAAACTATCTATCTGCACCCTGCCGATGGCGTCATGCCCGAAAAGGTGAACGAAGGTCGTGGATACGAGGGCAAAAAGGATCGTCGCATTGGCGAAAATCCGGATCCGGCAACTATCAAGTTTAGCGGTAAAGAAACTTACGAAGTTTAGGCGAAGTTTAGGCGAAGTTTAGACAAGATCTAGCCGACTAGATTCCTCTGACTTCTCACGCCCCTGACTTTTCACGCTTTTGACTACAGCAAAATCACAGCAAAATTAAACTCAGATAAAAGGGTGGCTTTAATAGCTGCCCTTTTGTTTTGGGCCACTCAGATTACAATTGATCAAGCTGACTTGTGCCCTTACCGACGGCTAAGCCCATGATTTTTCCAGACTTTAAGACCTTTTCAGACCTTGCCAAACAGGGCAACTTCGTGCCGGTATATCAAGAGTGGGTCGCTGATCTCGATACGCCGGTTTCAGCTTGGTACAAAGTCTGCGCAGGACAACCCTACAGCTTTTTATTAGAGTCTGTAGAAGGCGGTGAAAGCTTGGGCCGCTACAGCTTTTTGGGCTGTGATCCGATGTGGGTGCTGGAATCAAAAGGAAAGGCGACCACTCAGACCTTTCGAGATGCCACTGTGCAAGTGTTGAAAGGCAATCCGTTTGATATTTTGCAATCCTGTTTGGAGCCTTTGACTCCTGTTAGGCTACCGCAGCTACCGCCCGGTATTGGCGGTTTGTTTGGCTTTTGGGGCTATGAGCTGATTAGCTGGATTGAGCCAACGGTGACTACTTATGCTGGCAGTGAAGATGATTTGCCTGATGGACTATGGATGCAGATGGATAATCTGCTGATTTTTGATCAAGTTAAGCGTAAGGTCTGGGCGATTGCCTATGCAGATTTAAGAGATCCTCAGACGGATTTGCGAGAGGCGTATGTAGCGGCGTGTGATCGCGTTACCAACCTCGTCAACAAACTCCGCCTCCCACTTTCTGCCAAAGACACCCTGCTGGAGTGGACCTCACCTGAAACCAGCACTGCCCCACCGCTGCAATACAGCAGCAACCGCACCCAGGCAGAATTCTGCGCCTGCGTCGAAAAAGCCAAAGCCCATATCCGAGCTGGCGATATCTTTCAAGTGGTCGCCTCCCAGCGCCTACAAACGACCTACAGCGGCGATCCGTTTGATCTGTACCGCTCCTTGCGGCTGGTTAACCCTTCTCCCTACATGTGCTATTTCAACTTCAACGGCTGGCAGCTCATTGGCTCTAGCCCCGAAGTCATGGTCAAAGCCACCCGCACCGGCCCAGATACGCCCATGCAGGCCACCCTGCGCCCGATTGCAGGCACGCGCCCTAGAGGTAAAACCCCTGCTGAAGATGCGCAATACGCTGCGGAGTTGCTTGCCGACCCCAAAGAAGTGGCCGAACATGTGATGCTAGTTGACTTAGGACGCAATGACTTAGGCCGTGTGTGCAGCAGCGGCAGCGTCGTGGTTGATGAGCTGATGGTGATAGAAAACTATTCTCACGTCATGCACATTGTTAGCAACGTCGTCGGCGATTTGGCTCCCGATAAAACCGCTTGGGACTTGCTTACGGCCAGCTTTCCGGCGGGCACCGTCAGCGGCGCACCCAAAATTCGAGCCATGCAGATTATTCATGAGTTGGAGCGCGATCGCCGAGGCCCTTACTCCGGCGTTTACGGCTACTACGACTTTGAAGGTCAGCTCAACAGCGCTATCACCATCCGCACCATGATCGTCCAAGCTGAAGCTGACGGCACTCAAACTATCAGCGTTCAAGCCGGAGCCGGATTAGTCGCCGATTCTGTCCCAGAAAGTGAGTACCAAGAAACTTTGAACAAAGCCAAAGGAATGTTAGAAGCGGTGCGCTGCCTAAAGCGATAGCTGTCACTAAAACGCTATTCAAATAAGCCGCTACCTAGCGCAGATCTCACGCATGGGAAAAAGATTTAACCCCATCGCCTTTAACCCGGCTAGATACAGCGTTCTTAAAGACCAGAAACTCAGATAATTCAAGGCTTTAGAGCATGTTGCCGTAACTGACTACGGTCACAAATTGTCTGCTTTAATTTCATTCCTAGTCGAAGGCTATTTCTGGGTAAACAAGTAGATTGATTTCTCCATCGTCAAAACCAGTGCTGTCGGATGCGTCACTAAAGCTCTAAACCCACCTTAGCCTGTTCTCGTATCGCTTTAATAATCTGACTATTGGCCTTTGGAAAGGGATACTCGTCGATTTCGTCGAGGGTGACCCATTTTACTTCGTCGCTTTCGAGGGGCTGAGGGTCGCCGCTGAGGTGTTTGCAGTTGAATACGTTGAGGGTGACTTTGAAATGGGTATAGGCATGTTCGATGGTAATAAGCCGGGTGCCGACTTCAATTTCAATGCCTAGCTCTTCTTTAATTTCGCGGCTAATGCAGGCTTCGACGCTTTCGTTAGGTTCAATTTTACCGCCCGGAAATTCCCAAAGCCCGCCTAGTAAGCCTGCTTGCTTGCGGCGATCAATTAAAATGCGGCCCTGGTCATCGGTGATGACAGCGACACCGATTTGCTTGTGGGGCAGCGGTTGGCGAGGTGAGGTCATAGGAAAGTCGGTGACAGCATTTTGATTGTACGCGGCGCAGTGGGTTTGCCAAGGGCAGATCAGACAAGCCGGGCGATGACGAGTGCACACCGTTGCGCCCAGATCCATAATCGCTTGGTTAAAGTCTCTGGGCTGCTGAGGATCTAGCAGTTGCTCGGAAAGTGCCCAGAGCTGAGAAAGAGCTTGATTGGGTACTGCCGGTAAGGCAACAAGGCGAGCAAGCACTCGTTTTACATTGCCATCAAGAATGGCGGTGGGCAGGTTAAAAGCGGCGCTGAGGATGCCGCCTGCGGTAGTGCGGCCAATGCCGGGCAGCGCTAAAGCACCTGTTAAATTCGGCGGAAACTCACCGCCATACTTAGCCATCATCTGCTGAGCTGCCCGATGTAAGTTTCTAGCTCTAGCGTAATAGCCGAGCCCTTCCCACAGCTTGAGCACGGTTTGCTGATCTGCGATCGCTAAGGTGGCCACTGTTGGCATTGCTTGAAGCCAACGCTCATAGTAAGGAATGACGGTCTTTACCTGAGTTTGCTGAAGCATAATTTCTGAGATCCATATTTGGTAGGGATCTCGGCTACGTCTCCAAGGCAAATCTCGGCCATGACTGACGTACCAAGCGAGTAGCTGATGTCTGAGCTGGCGAATATTTTCTTCAGAAACAGCCAAGCTCGGCAAACAATTGTCTGTCGAGCTTGTGTCTATCGAGCTTGTGTCTGTCGAGCTTGGCGCTTGAGGCCGGTGAGCTGCTTGATGTGCTTTGGCCATTGGTTTCTTGGCCATTAGTGGCTAGTTTTGATCGGCTATGTCATCAAAAGCAGCCGTAAACTGTTCTTCAAACGCTAGTCGTTGCTCAGCACCGCGCAAAAAGTATCCGCTCATCATTGCCGAAGCTAGCAGGCGGCCTAAGTTCTCACGATTAGTGGTGACTGATACATCAAAGTGGGCTGAGGGCAATCCGCCTAATAAACCCACAACGTTGTGTTCCATAACCTGCATAACTTCCGCAGAGGTTGGGCGGGAGAGCTGCGTAATGGTATCGGGATCCATTGTTTTGACGTAGCTGAGCAGTGCGTTGTCTTGGGCCGATCTAGAATCGGTAATTTCTGGTAGTTTCCCGGTGACATCATCCATGCTGATACCTTCGCTTATCTATAGGTTTAATGTAACAAGTCACTTTACGTCCGCCTATGGCGTGAAACCGAATGGCAACCGAACTGATTAGGATTTTTCTAGCGCCTGTTTAGCATTTACTTAGCATCTATTGATAGAGCGCTTACCTTATAGCTTTTACCATGTAGGGTCATTAAATATTTGAATTTCTATGAAGTTTTGGCCCTTAGGGATAGCCTGCAAGCAAGCTAATATTGGTTCTGATTCGCCAGTCATCTCGACTTCGCAAGCGTGACAAGAGCCCACTAAGCAGCCTGTAGAAATCTTGACTCCTGCCCGATGCGCAACTGCTAAGAGGGCTTCCCCTGGCTTTGCAGTAGTACTCACATCATCCGGCAAAAAGTGAACATTAACAGTCATCATCTACACAAGCTGGTTTTATGGGCTGGTTTTATGGGCTGGTTTTAGGGGCTAGCTAAACCTGATTGAGGGGTTAAACTATTTTGAACTATTGAGCGGCCTATAGGGGTTACGCTCTGAGCATAGCGACTAGGGTATGGTGAGCATCGGTGGCATCTTTAAGCGGGTGATCAAAGGCAATGCGCAGCGGCAGGGTTTCGCCATTGACTTCGGCGGTCAGATCCATGCCGATGTTGTCAATGGCGGTTAAAGTGGCAGCGGTGGCTGAAGGCTGGTTGCCGTAGCGATGGGCATAGGTAAGGATGGCTTCGGCGTGATCTTTGTTCATGTGTTTGCAGATGCGATCGCTCACCTTGTGATCAATTGCTTCTGACGGCTTTTCTAATGGCTTTTGTAATGGTTCAGGTGCTGACATTTTTCTTAACTCTCTCTTGACTCTCTTTAAAAACGATCAGTAAAAAAGCGATAAAGTTACCCTTTCCCTATCCTCGATCATACGCCATCTTTCATGAATGCTCGTTCCTATCGATTACACAGCGCCGAAGCGATCGCTAAGCTGCCAGAACCCTTGAGCGCACAAGCTCACCCTTGGCCCACTGGCTACCTGTTTGAGAGCCCTGGGGCGCACCTCACTTACCGGGTGATTGGCCCCTGCTGTCGCCTGTATGATCGCGAACAGTTGCCTTGGCCCTGCTGCCGGTTGCAGTGGCATTCTAAAGAACCGAGCTGGCGGCGGATTGGCCGTCGTTTAATCGCGGATTTGGCAACCCGTACAAAGCCTTCCTACTGCGTCGAAATTGTGGGTCAAAGCTATCGGAGTGAGCCGATTATCATGACCTTGTATACGCATCCGCTGTCGGCTGAGGTGAAAAACTGGTGGCACAGTAAGTAGCCCTAAAATGGATCGTCAATTTCTGTAGGTACGGCGACGGTGCAGCCTCGGCGATAGTCAAGCCCGGCCCAAGTGAGCGATCCGCAGAGGTTGGCCTGCGAAAAGTCGGCATTGGTAAATAGGGTATCTCGCATATCAGCG
Organism: uncultured cyanobacterium; assembly: GCA_963740915.1. Lineage (GTDB taxonomy): Bacteria > Cyanobacteriota > Cyanobacteriia > Phormidesmidales > Phormidesmidaceae > Phormidesmis. The sequence goes on along the minus strand of CAVUFV010000013.1, from coordinate 65,716 downwards.
TCGCTAAGCAGCGTATTGGTAAAGATTGCGCCGTTGATGTAAGCTTCGCGCAGATCGGTTTTAATCATTGATGCGCCGCTCAAATCGGTGCGAGTGAAAACGGCATAGCGCAGATCGCTGCCATCAAAGACGGCGTTTCGAGCGCTGGTATAGCCCAAATTAACGTCGATCAAGTTGGCATTTGTGAGCTGAGCCCCGTCTAGATTGGCATAGTAAAAGTTAGCGCCTTCAAGGTCCGCGCCGACTAGATTAGCTCCCGAAAGATCGAGTCGGCGGAAGTCAGCTTCGTGTAGGTCACAGCCTGGGCACTCGTTGGTTTCTACTAGTTGCTGAATGGCGGCTTCATCGGCGGCTTGAGCGGCCTGGGGACTGGCTATGGCGATTGCTAAGCCGGTGAGGGTAGTTGTAAGAGCAGTTGTAAGAGCAGTTGTAAGAACTGTGCCGACTGCGAAAGCGACCCTAGCGCGATCGCAACTACGAATCAAATCAATTATCTCTATATACATGACGTACAGGTGACCTAACAAAAGTGGGCTTACGGTTTGGGATGCTTGCTTACATGGTGTCAGACAGCCGATGAAGGTGGCAAGTGCTGAGGGTGAAACGCTTGGCAAACTACTCACATATCTGCTCACATATCTGCTCACACATCGTTGAATCTAAAACTCAATTCTGGGCTGTGGCCGTATTTTCCGGAAAAATCCCTGATGGGTAAATATCGGTGAACATTCGGCAGGCATCCCGCAAGCTTGTTTTAAGGTGATTGGGAACCGTTCGCAAATGTCGTGTGAACCAAACAAATCAAGAAGACTTGAAACATTCCCAAAATCTACATGTTTCTAGTTTAATAAGGACGTTTAATTCTAGGACGCTCAAGGCTGGGTGTTGGCGCTATTGCGATCGCCAATCACCGTAACTCTACGTGAAATCTATTACTTTTTTAAGGACATGCAAAAGATGAAACCTTTTCGCTTGACAATGACAGCGTTAGCAACGGCTGCGATCGCTATCACCGCGAGTAGTGCCCCGGCAGTATTGGCTCAAGTCAATGGCGCGAGTTCTGCCCCCATCCAACTGGCACAAGCTTCACAGTTTGGCATGGAAGAAACCGACCAAGCACCGTACATTTTATCGACCAACCCCACGAGCCGAATCGGCGGCGTCCAGCGCTATGGCTTGATGATCATTGAGCAAAAAGTCGCACAGCCGCCTTGCTTTAGCACCGTGGGTTCCAATCCGACTATCGTGCTGCCCTTGCTTTCACAGCTTCCTGACTTTTCCGGCATTTGCGGTCGCAGCACTGATACCAACGGTTATCTGATTCGAGCCGCTGGATCAGACATCAAGTACGACCCCGTGATTGAAGCGGAAAATGGCGTGCTGGTACTCTACGCCAAGCCAACGCCCTTTGCTGGCCCAGGCGCTCAAAAGTTTATCATCGGTCAAACCGACGGCGTTTCTCCTAGTGGCTACACCAAAATCTTTCTCAGACCGGGCTGGCGGCTAACTCGTCAGACTTTGGCCAGCAACAACAGCCGCACAGGCCGGACTTATTTGGCCAATGACTCGACGGTTGCTCAGCTCATTCAAGAATCAGGCAGTGGCCCGGTTGTTCAAGTGCCAACGCCGACCCCAACGCCGACCCCGACGACACCACCTACCCCAGCTCCAGCTAGCTTTCCAGATGTCGCTGGTGACATCTACGCCAGTCAAATCAACCGCGCTGTACAGCTAGGCTTCATCTCTGGCTTTGCCGAAGATAATACCTTCCGCCCTCGGGCTTCGATTACGCGCGAACAGTTGGTTTCGATTGTAGTCGAAGGGCTAGGCGTCGCTCCTCAAGGAACCGTTGCCGTATCGCCTTACCCCGATGTTCCGGCTAACCGCTGGAGCGCCGCCAAGATCAAAACCGCTAAAGACTTAGGCATTATTAGCGGTTATGAAGATGGCACATTTAAAGCGACCCAGCCGGTGACTCGCGCTGAGCTGATGGCGATCATGCGACGAGCGGCAGAATACAAGGATAAAACCACGATGCTGGTACCCGATCAGACGCCTAAAACCTTCAGCGATACGCAAGGGCACTGGGCCCAAAGGGTAATTACTGATATGTCGGCTTACTGCGGGATCGCGACTGCGCTCAATGAGTCAGGCTCTAGCTTTGCGCCGAATACGCCAGCTCAGCGGAACTATGCAGCAGCGGCGATGGTGCGCTTGCTAGACTGCGCTCGAACTGCTCCGGGCACCTAAAAGGGCCGATGAAAGCGACGGATCTAGGCTTTAGATCCGCTCAATAAGCCGTAGCGAATCAGCCCTCGCCTAAAGCCAGTGGTCATGAGGGCGATCGCTGCGGTGCCCCGGACAGTTTCTGCACCCGCTTGGACAATGCCTGCGATCGCCTCAAGATTTAGCGCCGATTGCACGACATCTTGCCAAAAGAATTCTACTTGGGTTGACCAGTCGGCAGCCGTGAGATTGGTAAAGCCGACCTGAGCGGCTAGTTCTGTGTAGGCTGGCAGCGAAATTACATAGGGCAAATGATAGAGCTGATAGAGCCAGTCTAGGTGCTGCTTTTCGCTATTAGTCAAAGCTCCGGCCAAATTATCAGTGGAGCGGTGGCACCAAGTCGCCATCAAAAAAGTGCCTCCTGGCTTAAGCAACCGATAGCACTCGCGTAAAAAGCTTTGTTTGTCGGGCATATGCTCACCGCTTTCCATTGACCAAATGAAATCGAAGGTATGGTCCGGAAAAGGTGTTGCCAAAGCGTCTGCGACTTGAAACTGAACGGCAGGCGCGTTAATATCTGCAAAATTTTCCCAGGCTTTGAGCGCGATACCTTTTTCGTTAGCACGCTCACCGGCCCTTTGGGCTTGAACGGGGCTCAAAGTGATGCCAACAGCTTTGGCGCTGAACTTCTCGGCGAGATACAGCGTACTGCCGCCGATGCCGCAGCCCACGTCTAAAATAGTGTCCGCTGAGCGCACGTTGGCCCACTTTAAAGCTTCTTCAATGAGGTCAATTTGGGCCTGACGGCGATTTTTTTTGTGCTGGCCGGTAGATCCGTAGTAGCCGTGGTGCATGTGTTCGCCCCAGGAACGCTCCCACAGCGGTGAAGACTCGTCGTAAAATCGTTGAATTTTTTGAGTGATAGTGGCGGTCATAGGTTTATACAAGGGAAGATATGCTAGGTCAATCTACCTCAGTTAACTTAGCGTGATATTTCCCTTATGACCGTTTCTAGAACCATTTGCACTGGCTTTCTGGCGCTAATTGCCGCTGGCACACTATTGCTAATGTTGCCGATTTCTTTAGTCAGCGGCGACTGGAATAGTCCGCTAACGGCTCTGTTCACCTCAACTTCGGCGGTCTGTGTGACAGGCTTAGTGGTAGTCGATACGGGAACGTATTTTTCATCATTTGGTCAAATGGTGGTCTTGATTTTGATTCAGCTTGGCGGATTAGGATACATGTCCGCGACTACCTTGTTACTGTTGCTAATTGGTCGGCGGTTAGGGCTCAAAGATCGGCTGGCGATTCAGCAGGCGATGGAAACAGCAGAGCTAGCGAATGTGAAAAAGCTGCTGATTTCGATTGTTTCGGTGACATTGATTTTGGAGCTGACGGGAGCGTTTTGTTTGATACCGACATTTATAGGGGAATTTGGTTTGAGGCGATCGCTCTGGCTCTCCCTTTTTCACAGCGTCAGCGCCTTTAATAATGCTGGATTTGGGCTGTTTCCCGATAGTTTGGTGGGCTATGCCGAAGATGTATGGCCGATGGCGGTGATTTCGGCTCTGATTATTTTCGGTGGAATCGGCTATCAGGTGATTATGGAAGCCCTAATGTGGCTGCAAAATCGGTTGCGGCGACGCAAGCAGCGAACGGTGTTTTCCCTACACTTTAAAGTTGTAACCAGCACGACTGCCGCCTTACTGTTGATAGGAACGATGGCCTTTTTAGCCATAGAATATGACAATCCGGCGACGCTAGCAGATAGAAGCCTGAATGTGAAAGTATTGATAGCAGCCTTTCAGTCAGTGGTGGCGCGCACGGCTGGCTTTAATTCCATTGATATTGGCAAAATGGAGGCGAGTTCGCTATTTACGATGATCGCGTTGATGTTTATAGGTGCTAGCCCCGGCAGTACGGGTGGCGGTATCAAAACAACAACAGCGCGGATTTTGCTAGTGTGTACCCAAGCAGCCCTGAGAGGCAAAGAAGAAGTTAACTGCTATCAGCGTCAAATTCCAGCCATTCGAGTGCTGAAGGCGCTCTCGGTAGTGGTGGGTTCAATTATTGTTGTAGTCATTATCACCACCTGTATTTCACTCAGTGATCCGGGCATTACCTTTATTAGCCTGTTGTTTGAAGCGGTTTCTGCCTTTGCGACGGTGGGCCTTTCTACCGGTATCACAGCCGATCTTTCGACGATGGGTCAGCTCTTCATTGTCACGATTATGTACATTGGTCGGGTGGGCGTTTTGCTGCTGATGTCCGCTATTGTGGGCGATCCTAGTCCTAGCGCGATTCACTTTCCAGAAGAAGATTTGCTGACTGGCTGACATGGCCTACCTTTAGCAACGTATCAGCATGTTGCTTCAGTAAATTTAACGCCTAGCTAATAAAAGTAAGGAAAACAAAAAGCAATCTAAATCCATGAACCCTCTAAAAACACAGCTAAACACAGCTAAACACAGCGCTAACTAAAGGCAAGGAATCCGGTTCTCTGTCGCAATATACCTTCAGAAACCTGTCCATCAAAGCACAATTGAGTAGAGCTCTTGACCGATTAGATCACCAAAAGCGGCCAAGAGCCCGCAGCCATGGGAATACGCAAGTATGCGTTTATCCTGCCTGATGTCGGCTTTTCTATCATTAATTGTGTTTGATATTATGTAGTTTATTTATGATGTATGAGCGCTATGGAACACTCCCCACCAGAAAATTGGCCAGAAAATTGGTACATCGTTCAGTCTGCGTCCGGGCAATGTGAAATTCTTTGCCTATCCACGGGTGAATCACTAGCTGAAGATGTCTTAAAAGACAGCTTACAAGGGAGTTCAGAAGATAGTGCTTCATCAGACAATTCGTCAAGCAAAGGCGACCTAAAGCAGTGGGGCCCTTTTAAAACACAAAGTCAGGCCATCGCCAAGCGCGTTGGCCTGATTAGAGCCGGCAAATGTAAGCCTAGCTAATCAAACTTACTGGGCTGCACTAGCAGATTGCCGTTGACCTCGAATCGCGTCAGAAAGCACCTCAACGGCTTTGACATACTGCGGATCGTCGGGAGTCGCAATCTTTTCGCGATCAGCTGCAAGCGCGTCTCGCTGCTCGTCCGTTAGATCCACAATAAAGTCAGGCTCAATGCCTAGCTTATTGATGTTTCTCCCTGAGGGTGTGAGATATTTAGCAATAGTGACTGCAACCCCAGACCCATCGGCTAGTCCGCGCACCGACTGCACCAATCCCTTTCCAAAGGTTTGAGTACCTACCAGTACTGCCCGATGGTTATCTTGCAGCGCGCCTGAGAGAATTTCGCTCGCACTTGCAGTCCCGCCATCGACCAGCACGACCAGTGGCTTATCGGTCAACGCCTGATGGCTCGACACTTCTTCTTCACTTGTCCCGTTACGGTCAACTGTTGAAACAATTGTGCCTTCATCAATCCACATGCGTGAAATATCAATACCTGCAAACAGTAATCCGCCTGGATTAGAGCGCAAATCTAGCACATAGCCAGTGGCATCACGCTCTTCTAGAGCTTTAATGGCGTCGCGCATCTCCGCCGCCGCGTTAGCGCTGAACTGCGTTAGTCGAATGTAGCCAACCGTTCCCTCTGGCCCGGTTTTCACAGAGTAGCGAACCGGATGAATCTCAATCCGAGCCCGAGTCAGTTCAAAGTCGAGTGGCTTTTCTTCCCGGAGCACGGAGAGCTTCACCGTCGAATTGACCGGACCGCGAATCAAATTGACCGCATCGGTTAGCTCCATCCCTTCGGTACTGGTACCATCAATGGACGTAATCACGTCTCCAGAAAGAAGACCTGCTTCGTAAGCAGGCGTTTGCTCAATCGGAGAAACCACCACAATTTTTTTGGTATCTTCTTCTTGTGAAATTTGAATGCCAACCCCCGTCAGTTCTCCGGAGGTGTCGATTTGCATATTATTGAACTCTTGAGGATCCATAAACCTTGTATAAGGATCGTCAAGCTGCTTCAGCATTTCACGAACAGCGGTGTAAGCTTCTTCCTGATCGGTGTAGTTCTGGTTTAAATACTTAGTGCGAACTTCATCCCAATTAAGAGAGTTAAACGAGCTATCCACATACTCATGATCGATGAGCTGCCACACTTCATCTATGAGTTCTTTAGGGCTTTCTGTAAAGGCTTGACCATTGGCCCAGTGAAGACTGGTGCCGACAATAACAACAGTGGCACTTGCGAATGCAGTGGAGCCCAGAATAAGGCCGCGCTTCGTAATTCCCATAGAGAAAAAGGATCCTGTGTGGAGGACGTTAGTATGCCCAATCTAACATACGTCTTTTGTTAGCAGGCTAAATTCAGATTTCAGAAGATTTCAGAATGCACCGATAAGTTCATGATAAGCCTGGTGCTCGAAGTAAAGAGGTCTCAATGCTTCTATTGCGATAGCTTTATTTTCTGGTCTTAATAGTCTTGACGTTAGTGACTTAATAGCGCTACCAAAATTTGCTTTGAAGGTTCCTTAGAGGTCAGGATCTATCCAGCGACCGTCTCCTTTAATTAGATTAATCAGTTCTTCTACGCCTTGGGCTTCCGGGACTCGCTTAATTTCTTCGCGGCCTCGATAAAGGGCAATGGTTCCGGCCTGCTTGCCGACATAGCCATAGTCAGCGTCGGCCATTTCGCCAGGGCCATTGACGATGCAGCCCATGACGGCAATATCGAGGCCGGTGAGATGGCTAGTGGCGGCTCGAACCTTATGCAGCACGTCTTCTAGATTAAATAGGGTGCGACCGCAAGAAGGGCAGGCGACGTATTCCACCATCGTTTTGCGCAGGCCCAATGCTTGCAAAATGCTATAGCACACCGGAATTTCTTTCTCAGGAGCTTCGGTAAGCGAGACTCGAATGGTGTCGCCAATGCCCATCGCGAGCAGGGTGCCAATGCCAGCGGTGGATTTGATTCGGCCATATTCGCCGTCGCCGGCTTCAGTAACGCCTAGGTGCAGCGGGTAGATCATGCCCAGATCGTCCATGCGTTTGACCATCAGCCGGTAGGCTGCAATCATCACCGGCACGCGGGAGGCTTTGAGCGAAATTATTAGGTTGTAAAAATTGAGAGATTCGCAAATGCGGATAAATTCGAGGGCCGATTCGACCATGCCTTCGGGGGTATCGCCGTAGGTAAAGAGCATCCGTTCAGCGAGGGAACCGTGGTTAACGCCAATGCGCATGGCTTTACCTTGATCGCGTAAGGAAATGACTAAAGGCTCTAAGGTTTCACGAATTTTTGCGCCAATATTGTCAAATTCTGCTTGGGTGTACTCGGTGCGATTGCTTTCGGGCTTTTCAAAGACGTATAGCCCTGGGTTGATACGCACTTTATCGACATGCTTGGCGACTTCTAAAGCGATTTTCATGCCGTTGTGGTGCACGTCGGCCACCAATGGCACGCTTTGATAGGTTTCTGACAGTTTGGCTTTGATTTCGGCGAGGGCGCGAGCATGAGCCATGCTGGGCACGGTGACGCGAACAATTTCGCAGCCTGCTTCGTGCAGCCGTCGAATTCCCGCAACCGATCCGTCAATGTCGAGGGTATCTTCGTTGATCATCGATTGGACGACGACTGGATGAGTACCACCGATAATTACATTGCCAACGCTGACTGGACGCGTTTTGCGGCGGTTGATGGTTGTGTCAAATTCAGGCGCGGGTGCAGGTGTAGATCCTGATATTTCAGCCGGTGCGGGAGTAGACAGCGTTGGCATATGATTTCGATGAATGCAGTGCGATCTTTATCTCTTAGGTTGCCATAGAACGTCTCGCTTTGCGTAGTTTTTGTGGGTGACGCGGATTCAATCTATGCCTGAATGTTGTTTGGACGACAGGTGCTGAGGGGGTTGAGGTTTGCTGATACTGGATCTTTCTGGGTTGAGCTTTCTAAGTTGGGCCTAGTTTGGCGGTGCATTCTAGGATTAGGCGCTGATTGACTAGGGCGTAGGGCTGGACTTCTAGCGCTTGGCGAAAGGCTTGGATGGCGGCTGTGTAGTTGCCGACGGCGCAATGGCAGAGGCCTAGGCCGTGGAGGGCTCCAAAGTGATGGGGAATGAGTTTGACGACTTGTTGGCAATCGGCGATCGCTGGCCAATGTTTGGCTTGGGTATAGTACAAAACGGCGCGGCGGTTCCAGGCTTCGGCAAAGTCAGGCTGAGCTTGAATAATTTGGGTGAGGAGGGCTTCGGCTTGCGGGGCTTGCCCGGTTTCGAGCAATGACTGAGCCTGCATGAGTTGCTGTGCGCCGTAGACGCCTTTTTGGTGAAACCAAAGCTGCCACAATAGAGAGGAAGCGCGATCGCGCACTGCCTTATCCGGCTGCTTTAAATCGGCAAGTAACCGTTCAACCCGGTGTTGATCCATCACTACAATGTATCGTTTTAAGTGCTTTATTTTAAGCGCTTTAGTTGAGTAAAAAAAACTCGGCGATCATGATTGATCAACCGAGCTTTTCTGTAGAAGCCGCCTGTGGAGCATGTAGGCAGGGCACTTAGCCTATGCAGATTGCTTGCGCTTGATGACGACCATGCCAGCAGCCGCGATCGCCAAACCTGCGAGGGCGGCAGGTTCAGGAACGGAAGCCGATGGCGAACCACTGCCTAGTGTGATTCCAGCAGGAGTGCCTCCGTTAGATCGGTTTGACGAAGGCAACACCGGACCAGAAATCCCCTCTGTGCTACCGACAGGAGGGACAGTAGGCGTCGCTAGACCCGTGCCATCAGCGGTAGGAGCAGCAAAGCCGTCTGTAGTTGGCGTAACAGCGGCTGGGGTATCTGGTGTAGTTGCCGGGCCTGCGTCAGCTCGGAAAGATGACCCTGCGCCTTCACCACAGCCAGTGGCTAGCAAAAGCAGGGGCAAAGATACTTTCAAGCCATTTTTTTGAAGAAAACTGAGAGTTTGGTTCATAAATGTGTATCCGCAGAAGAAATCACGACTTAGACGAGCAATAATGTCCCTGAATCTTTTGATATGCAAATTGCTCGTCTACTTACATATATCAACAAAATTTGTTTAGATCCGCAAAGATAATGAGGCTTTATGGAGACTACATAATATTTAAGTGTAGCGGAACTACGGGCATAACTTACGTCCCGTATTCTCTGATACGGACTTACTCGATGGATTTCAAATTACTGTGCGCTGTTTGAGTGGCTTCTCCATAAAGACCCTTCTCTATAAAGACCTTTCTCCATAAAGGCTTTTGAGCTTTATGGCAATTCATAGCTGCTCTAGAGAACGTCTTCTATCCGGATCGTTTAGCGGATTTTTACATCCATTTTGAAGCTAATGCTAACTTCACAGATCTCCTGTCTTTAAGGCGTACGCTGAAGCTTTTCTCATTGCACTCTTATTCCACCGCTAAAGACACTCGCCTGCCACCAGTTTTTCTGAGTTCGCTGAGCAGCGCAGCAATGTCATCGTAGGGCAAGTCACGATCTGCTTTGAGTAAAAGGCTACCGTCTGGATTTTCTTGAAAGTAAGCTTTGATGGCGGGAGACAAAGCAGTCAGATCTGTCTTTTTGCCCTCTAAAACGAGATTGGCCTGGCTGTCTAGTCCAATTGTAAAAGGCTTGACTTCTTCAGCTTTATCAGTAACTTTTGCATCGGCTCCGCTGACGGATTTGGGCAGTGTGACCCCGTTGATGGAAACGCCTGTAAGGCTCATGGAGATGATCACAAAAAAGATTAAAACTGTCATCAAAACGTCCATCATCGGCACGAGATTGACTTCAGGAATGCGGCTAGCAGGGCGACGTTTGGTGCGCATGGAGAGGGCCAAAGATTTTAGTTGTCAGCGGCTGAAATCGCAGGATCGGCTACAGTTTCAGGGGTTTCTTCAAGGGCTAGAGAAACGCGATCGCCGCCGACTGCTCTCATGTCACCCAAAAACGTCATCACCGCTTGATAGGGCAACTGCCGGTTGGGCACGAGATAAATAATTTTGTCGGGATGGCGGGCCAAATAAGTTTTCATTTGGGCGGCTAAAGGATCGGCCTCAACCGGCGCTGAGTTTAGCAATAGCTGCCCAGTGGCGTCGATTTCAACGATGAAGGGCTCTTGGCTGGCGTTCGCATCGCTAGGCGTATCATTGGCTTGCTCTGGCGGTAAATCAACTTGAATCAGCTGTTCACTGCTCAAAGACACTGACACCACCACAAAAAAGGCGAGTACGCCCATCATCACCGTCAGCATAGGGATGAGGTCAATGGTGGGAATGTCTGTGTTTTCGGTTTGACGGAAGCGCATTTATCTATAAAAGGTTTTGCGATATAAGGTTGTGGTTGACAGGCCGCTTGATGAAATTTTGTGAGAACTGTCTTGATTAGAGCCATGTGGATCTAATAAGAAGGTCTTTCGGTGAACTGATTAGAAGGCGGGTCCAGAGAAGGGCCGATTTGAGCGTATGAGCCTTGTCCGGTGGGAGTGGGCGATCGCCGCTGCGGCAGCCGACCGGCTTCAACCCAGTACTGGCGATAGATCAGCTCTAGCTCATTGCCCGCTTCCAAAAAGTAGTCCATCTGCTGCGCTTGTAGCGTCACCATCACCCTTAGCACCAATAGCGCCAAAATCGCCACAATCATCCCGGCGGCTGTGGTAATGAGCGCTTCCCCAATTCCGCCAGCGGCCTCAGTTGCGCCGCCAGCGCTGTCACCGCCGCCGATATTGAGGTTCTCAAAAGTAGCAATTAAACCGGTTACCGTTCCGAGCAGACCGAGCAGAGGTGAGATGGCAACGACGGTTTCCAGGAGCTTGTCGCCCTTTCTCATTTTGACAAATTCTTTTTCAGCCGCATTCTCTAGCGATAGGCGGAAGGTTTCAGGTGACGGGTTTTGTAGGCTCAAAGGCGCGAGCAAAAAGCGACCAATGGGTAAATCGCGGGATCGAGACGCGATCGCTGCGGCTTCATCCAAATCCTTACGAGCCATATCAAGTACTTCACTGACTACTTTGGCCTCTCGCTTCAGCAAATCGAGCCAAAACGTAGTGCGCTCTAACGCACAGGCCATTGTAAAGACAGACGCACCCACAATGGGCACCATCACAGGGCCGCCCTTAACCAAAAAATCAAATACGGTTGTGGTCATAAGTGGTACAAAATTTGTAAGCGTAAAATAAAGATCAAGGTGCGATCTAAATCAGTTTTTTCTGTGAGTTTTTCGTGTCTAAAGGACTATAGCGGGGCGCTCCTTCTCATGAGTAAACAGAAGATTAAGATGAAGGTAGTTATTGGGCCTCTTCATGAAACCCTTCAAGCTTTGTTTAAAGCGAGTCTTCGTTCATTAGCCTTGATCCATGAGCCCCCGATTGTGCATTTCACCTAGCAGCCAGTTGGCCATTGTCGCCCGCCGGGTCAGGCGCGGTACGAGCTGATTGATGGCGTAGCCTTTAAAGCCTAGCGAGGTTTTGAGCAATTGTTTGTTTTCCGGAGCGATCGCGCGAGTCAGCTGCACCGTAGCAGGCCGGCTTTCAATAAAATTAGGCGGCTCAGGATATTTTTCGGCCCAGGCAGCATCTACTTCATCGGTTAGCCAAGTTTCGCGCTGTGCGTCGTAGCGGTACCCTAAGTGATGCCACACGAGCTGGTTCACAGTATCATCGGGCAAGTCATTATTAAGAATGGCCCACAGGGTCTCGGTGGTCAAAGGGGGTAGGTGTGTCATCATTAACCCGTTCATCAACTATTTAAATTCATTCAGATATTCATTCAGACATTCATCATAGAACCGATGGTATCAGCCAATTTGACGGGTGATCTTACGGGCAGCAGCGACGTCCAGAGCCGCTATAGCCTAAATGCTGATAAAGTCCAGAATGCGCTTTTAGTAGATGCCGCCGAACTAGGCATTTTGCCAGCTTTCAGGCAGATTCAGCCCAAATTTGATGTGCATGTATTTGAGTCGCTAGCCTCTACTAGCACTCAGCTCTGGCGAATGCTAGCGGCGGGGGCAGGTGCTGGCACCGTGGTGATAGCCCAGCATCAATCCTGTGGTCGAGGCCAGCGAGGTCGCGTTTGGCAATCTGAACGCGGTGGGCTGTATTTGTCTTTGGCCTTAGAGCCCGATTGGTCTGTGACGAACGGCGATCAGCTTACTTACCTAAGTGCTTGGGGAATTGCCACTGCGCTGAACAATTTGGGCTTACCTGTTCAAATTAAGTGGCCTAACGACTTGTTTTTTGAAGGGAAAAAGCTGGGCGGCATTTTGACCGAAACCAAGCTGACCGGAACTAGATCAACTGATAGCCTTCTTGGCGGCTCGACTCATGCGGCTCAGACTCATGTGGCTCATATTAAGCAAGCCGTGATTGGGGTAGGCATTAATTGGCACAACCCGGTGCCAAAAACTGGCATTACTTTGGTACAGGTACTAGAGCAAGTCTCTAGAGGTTCTGCTCATCGTGTATTAGATGGTTTGGAAAGATTGGCTGCTATGGTGCTAAAAGGAATCCTTCAGGGCGTTTTCTTTTATCAGCAGGTAGGGCGTCAAGTTTTTATGAAGACCTATGGCGATCTACTGACACCCGATAGCAAAATTGCTTCACTAAATCAGGATCTTGCGGATAGAACCCTCTACGGTTGACGGTAGATCTCAAAGAATTCAAGGCGGATTCAGGATAAAGTGACCGTAGATTTGCAAAGGCGATCGCTGAAACTATCCCCAATATTTTTTCAGCAGCTATGGGTCAAACAGGCTAGTATCTAATCGAAAAACAGCCGGATCAAGCTGTGTTTCGCTCGAAAGGAAGTGAAGCTGCCTTATGGAAAACTTTCCATAAAGGCCTACTAGAACAAGACTCTCTAGAACAAGACTCTCCAGGCACCTCCTCAGAAAAAACCAGCTTCACATAAGTTAAAGTTGATTGAATTGGGATTATTTTAAGGTTATTGACTTATGACTGCGCCTCAGCCGACCAACCAGCCAAGCGCCAACCACAGCCCTCAACCCTATCAGCAGAAAGCAGGCGGACTGCAAAAAGGCTGGCTAGTAACGCTAGGATTGCTCGGGAGCTTTGGTTTTGTGACCAGTCAGGTGGATTTAGCGATCGCTGAAACCAACCAACTCTTAATTGGCGATTACACCCCATCTACTGAAGCCGACTCAGCCACCGCTTATTCAGCTTCAGCAGCCAATCAAGACCCCTATGCGCAAACATCTTCCTCACAGACCTCTGAGCCTCCTGTCTTTGAAGTTTCCCCAGTCGTTGCTCAGCCTCAACCAGAAGCCTTTGTCGATGCTTCTGCCAATCTTTCAGAGGCCATCGAATCGTTTGCGGTAGCGCCCCCCTCTCAGGCCCAACCTCAGGCCCAACCTCAGGCCCAACCTCAGGCCCAACCTCAGGCCCAACCGATTGCGCCAGCAGCCGTCACCGCCGTTGCCCCTCCTACCTTTACGGCTGCTAGCAGAGCGCCGCAACCTGTTCAAGGTAAGCTTGTTAAACCGCATCGGGTCAGCCCATTGGCCGGTTTATTAGGCGCTAGTGCGATGGCTGCGCCGCTATCTGACTATGCGCGGGGCTCCGTTGCCATGGCCCCAGCAAATGCTTCAGGGAGGGCTTCATCAGTAGATTCAGCGCCTGCTTTAGCGTTAGAAAGTCCTGATAGTGCGGCGGTTGAAGCGGCTCCAGCCCCATTGGCTGCGCCTCCAGCGCCAGCCGCTCCAGCCGAGCCCATTGTAGAAATAGCGCCGTCTGCCCCCGCTAGCGCTGCCCCGGTCAGGCCCACTGAGCTGGTGCCCGCTATGCCACCGGCTGCTAACTTGCCCGATGAATACAACAGCGTCTTTGTCGATCCGACAGACTATAGCGTTGGTGCGACTGCTGCGCCGAATAGCGCTGCCCCGAATGTAGTGGTCTCTGAGCAGTCTACGGGCTGCGGATTTACGGTCAGAGCCGGTCAGGGCGTCCCGAATGGAGCCTGTAGTGCAGGTCAAGCTGCCGGATCGGCGGTAGGTAATGCGCCTGCTCCCGCCTATACCAACAGTCAGCAAACTGCTCAATCCTTCCGCAGTGGCTCAGCGGGCGGTGGATCAGCAGGTGGTGGATCAGCGGTTAATGTTGGCCCGGTCAGCTTCAGCGCTAATGGCATTCGCTTCTCCGGCGCCACAACAGCAGCGGGCCGCGACTATCTCAATCGCTCAGTTCGTCCGATTGTTAACCTTCAGCTTGCGCAAAGATTCATTTTCCCACTCTCAATTCCGTCGCCCATTACCTCCCTGTTTGGCTTTCGCATCCATCCTATTTCGGGCGATCAGCGCTTCCACTCCGGTACAGATATTGGCGCGGCTCAAGGTACGCCGGTACTCGCCGCGCAAGATGGGGTGGTGGCTTCGGCTGACTATGCAGGTGGCTATGGACTGATGATCGTGCTCGATCATGACAAGGAATCGCCTGAGTTGCAAAGCCGCTACGCTCACCTCTCGGAAATTTTGGTAGAACCAGGAGCGCGGGTAAATCGTGGGGATGTGATTGGACTGGTCGGCAGTACGGGTAACTCCACAGGCCCGCACCTCCACTTTGAAATGCTGCAAGCGACTGCTAATGGCTGGGTTTTGGTCAATCCTGATGGATTAGTGCAGGCATCTTTAGCGAATTTGGTCAAAGCCTTGAACGATCCGATGAGTGTGGCTAGCTTTAATCTGGCTGATTTGGGGCTAAATCTGAATCGGGCCAATGCTGCACCGGCTAGAACGTCTGCGTCAGTTAGTTTGCCGGTATTGCCGGGGCAAAACGGCGTGCCGTTCCGACCGGCTCAACCAAACGCAAGCTAATGTCGTTTATTTATTCGCGCGTGATCCGCTTTCATGAGACGGATGCGGCAGGGGTGGTGTATTTTGCCAATTTGCTGACGCTGTGCCATGAGGCTTATGAGGCGGCGTTAGCTGAGGCTGGCATTGACTTGCGGCTTTTTTTTTCGCACTCAGGGGATCATGCCGTGCCGGTGGTGCATACGTCGGCAAATTTTTATCGGCCTTTGACCTGTGGAGAGGCGATCGCGATTTCTCTCACCCCTCGACAAATCAGTCCAGACAGTTTTGAGATTGACTATGAGATTATGGCTCACAGCGATTTGACTAGCGATTTGACTGTTGGATCGACTAGATCCAAGCCGTTGGCGATCGCTCTAACCCGTCATGTCTGTATATCCACAAATGCGCCCGCCTCTGATGAGCCCAAAAACCGGCCTCGTCGATGCCCGCTTACGCCTGAATTGGATCGGTGGATTGCGCGATTTGGCTCAGCAACTGCTGCCGATTGATTTTGCCTTGGGCGTTGCGTGGCAGGTCGCTCAGACTAATCCACTGCTTCGGCTGCTTGTACCGGCTAAGAGTAGTCGCTATAGCTTCTTGCAAGCTTTCTGGCGATACCTGCGCATGAGCCGGAACGTAAGCAGCAATTACAGTCTCTCCCCAGATCGGGTGCGGTGAGCCTAGCACACACACGTCCTGCACTTGACGGGTGCTGCGGATGGCCGCTTCGACCTCTGCGGGAAAAATATTTTCGCCGCCGCTGATGATTTTGCCGCTGGCTCGACCCGTGATGTAAAGCTGACCATCGGCGCTGAGATAGCCTAGATCGTCGGTGTAAAAGCAGTTTTCAGCAGGGTTGGCGGTTAGCTGAAAAGTTGAGGTTGCCTCTAAAGCTGAGCAATCATAGTAGCCTTGGGCGACCGCAGCGGAAGCGATCGCAATTTGACCAATTTCGTCAGGCTGGCAAATGCGATCGCCTTGCCGGATGTGCAGCTTGGCATGAGGCAACGCTCGACCGCTGCTCAAAACGCTATTTTTAATATCATTAGAAATGCCATTAGAAATGCCATTAGAAATATCAGAAATAAAAGCTCGATCATCGGCAACGGTGACCATTGCTGCCGTTTCTGTCATTCCATAAGACAGCCGTAGCGGCAGAGACTGCGCTTGTTGCAGTAGCGTTGGCCAAGGCGGCGCACCACCGAGTAAAACGGATCGAAACTGCTGTAGCCAACTGCTTTTACCAGATTGCATCAGTCGCTCTAACTGTGTCGGCACCAGCGAGATATACCAGTCATAAGGCTTTATAACTAGGGGCACATAGTGCTCTAGCTGCTTGAAAGTGCTCAGCGCCACCTGTCCGCCACTGACCCAAGCTCGCAGAATTTGCATCAGCCCGCTGACATGGTGCAAAGGCAAAACGCAATAAGTATTAATAGCTTCACCGTTGGGCGCAAAGTAGCCGCAAAAGCCTTGGACAGAGGCCAGCAGACTAGACCACGTATGACATGCAAATTTGATTTCGCCAGAGCTGCCGCCAGTTGGAATCCAGATGGTCGGTTCCAAGCGGGCCGATCTTCTAAAAGAAGAGGCTGAATCGTTTGAACAGGATAAATCTGGCGTAGGAATGTCGGTATTGGGGTTCCAGATTTTGTCTGGATTAAGGCGCTGAATAACTAACTGCCATTCTGGATCGCTCCAGTGAGGATTGGCGATCGCAATATTCCAGCCAGCCAAGAGAGCGGCCAGGAAGGTCGCTAGGAAAGTGGGGGGATAAGGGTCGCAAAGAAGAAGGAGCGGACGGGTATGAGGGAATGGGGAGAGAGAGAGAAAATGGGCTTGGCGATCGCGCACCTGATCGGCCCAGCATTGGCTAGGACTAAGCTGATTAGCGTTTTGGTCAGAATCACCGAGCGGGTGAATTAGCCAAGATCGAGTGCTCAAATTTTGCCAAATCAAATCAGGCGCTGCCATAGCGCCTCCCAGTCTGGATCGTCGAGGCCGTCATTGGGAAGCCATTGCTGTGTGCCTAATCCCAGCACGCGGCGTGGGGCGTTTGGTAACAGACTCTGTAGCTCTACCGTCAAATCGATCAGGGCCTGACGGCCAATGTCAGTTTCAAAGACGGATGAAATCACGATGTCAATCGGATGATCCCGGCAAAACTGCTTGAGCCGATTGGGCGAACCCATAATGGCGGCTTTGATCACATAGATGCCGCGCCAGCCTCGAAAATAATGGGCTTTGAGCTGATCGAGCGTAGTCACCGATTCATCTAGCGCAATTGGGGTGCTGTAACGGTGTGAGAGCTTGATCAGATCTTTGAAGCTATCTGGCGGAAGGGGTTGCTCAATAAACTCGATGCGGTGACTGAGACGATCACACCGATCCAACCAATGATGCGCCGCTAGCTCATTGAGCCCGCCATTGGCATCGAGCCGTAGCTTAGCGCCTAATGGCAATCGCTCCATCAGCTGAGAAAGCCAAGCTAGCTCAACCGCCACTGGCGCTACCCCAATTTTCCACTTAAAAGTGCGATGGCCGATGGCCCACAGCCCCGACCAAGCCGACAGCGCCGCTTGCCCGGTCGGCAATAGCGCGCTATAGCGATCCGTTTTGAGATCGGCGCAGTGAATATCACGGGCTAAATTACCCAGCGCGACTTCAAACCCAAAGGTGCAGGCCGGTAGCGTCGATAGAATTGCGAACTCGTTGCATAGCGACAGCCGCCGTGGCACCTGCGTGCAAAACGCCAAGGCCTGGGCTTGGGTTTCACTGCCAAACCAAGGCAGCGGAGCAACTTCGCCGAAGCCCGCGCGCCCTTGGTCATCTGTGACTTTTAAGATGATGCCCTCGCGGTGAGTCCAAGTGCCGTGACGGGTGTTCAGCGTCTGGCGAAAAGGCCGCCGGTAAGCGCGAAACTCAAATAATAGCGGCTGTTGATCGCTCATCCCGTTACCCAGCGCTGAGCCCAAGGCCCGCACTTAACCCTGCACTCAACAGGCTTGCCGCTAGCAGCAGCCCGCTCCAAAAATGAAAATTAATGGCTAAAAACTTGGCATTTTTTACTTGCTCAGGCTGATCGTGAAATTGCAGCACATGGCGGCATAGCTGAATAGCAGCGGGCGCACTAGCTCCCAGTAATAGAGCGTTCCAAGGCAACTGGCCTTGCAGCATAGCTAGTCCAGAAATCACCAGAATGCTGCCACAGGCCCAAGGTAATAGCTGCGCGCCCCGCCAGGTGCCAAGCCGCACAATCGGCGATTTTTTCCCGGCTTTGAGATCATCTTCTCCCTGATGAAAATGTGAGCAAAAAAGCACTAGCGTAGTCGTGATGCCGATGATTAAAGCGCAGGGCAGCAGCGCCCCTTGCCAAATTTGATCAGGCCAGCGTTGGGTTTGTGAGTAATAAGCGGCCCCCACGGCCAGTGGGCCAAAGCTCAAAAAGCAGAGCCCTTCACCCAAGCCTTGATAGCCTAGTCGAAATGGCGGACCCTGGTAGAGATAGCCCAGCGCGCAGCAGGCTAGCACCATTTTTAGGACGGTGGTGTCTTTTTGGTAGAAGGCAATAGCTAAAATTCCCGCAATTCCTGCCAGCAAGCAGATATTCCCTAGCCAAAAGATCAGATTGCGATTTTGAGTGAGATTTACCAAAGAATGATGTTTGTTTTGATCAATGCCGGTTGCTGCATCAAAAACATCGTTGCTCAGGTTTTCCCAAACGAGTAGCAGAATGGCCGAGAGGCTAAAAATCGCAAAGGTCACAAAATTAAAAGCCCTAGTTTGGGCATAGGCCACCGCACTACCTACCACAATAGGCATGACTGCAACACAGTACATCGGTGGCTTAATCGCAGCCATCCAGAGCTGCTGCCGCGATCGCGCGCGCTGTTCGGCCAGGGCCAAGGATCTGCAATCAGACGAGCTATCAAAGGAATCAGCTAATGGGCTGACAGCATCAGGATCGGGCTTAACCGTTTGGGTGACCATAAATATAGAGTATTAGTGGCAGCTAGCAACGATGAGATCAATGAGATCAAAGTGAGCGAGATCAAAGTGAGCGCAAGAATTAAAAATCTCCTGAAATACATACCCATTCATGGATCTTTGAAAATCGGCTCATCGCTAGCATAGCTTTTTGTCTGAAAACGCTAGACCGGCGGCAAAAAAACTCAAGATTACAGCCGCCCCTGAAAATGCATTGAATGCACTGAATAAATACATTCACAGCTACATCCACAGATAAATACATCTAGATACATCAACAATATTTAGTTGACTAGGGGTTTCACAGGTCACTTTTGTCAAGTTCTTTGATACAGTTCAGGGCGGCGACTGTTCGGTGCAGTTTGGTGCTAGCCAGTGCATGTCAGTGCGGTAGCAACCGAATTGCTAGGAATCTCTAGGAAAGAAAGCTGTGGTCTCTAAATTTTCGATGCGATTACCTCAAAGACTCCCTAAGCCCCTGACGCTAGGCGCAATTTTTTTGGTCAGCGCTGGGGCTATAGCCTACTTAAACTTTGTTCAGCACGCCCCTAAAAGTTTGTCGCCAGCGGGCGCTCAGCTCGTGCCTCAGACAGCGCTCGCAACCCTCACCCTGACCACCGATGAGTTGGCCTGGACAAAACTTCGACAGTTTGGCACTGATGATAGCCAAGAGCAGTTTGATGCGGCGTTGAGCCAGTGGAAAGATCGGCTATTAACGGCCAATGGCTATCGCTATAAGCAAGATATTAAACCTTGGATTGGCGATCGCGTTACCTTTGCTCTATTGCCCCCTCAGTCCGCTCAATCTTCTGGCAACGACTCGCAATCAGCAGTAGTGCCTAACGGCGGCTTGGCCACAGCGGCTAAAAACTGGGTGATGATTGTCCCGATTAGCGATCCGCTCAAGGCTAAAGCCCTACTAGCTGATCGCGATCGCAATTCGCCAACGACCGCCCATGCCCCTACCGCTAGCCGCAGCTATAAGGGCGTAACGGTGCGAACTATTGAAACCCAGGCCAAAACTCAGGAAAAGGAAACCTTTGAAACAGCCGTTGTCGGTACTAGCTGGCTATTGCTGAGCGCTACTGATGAAGGTATTAACCAAGCAATTGATACGCAAAAGGGCGGGCGATCGCTGCTAGACATTGCCGGATACCGCAAAGCCGCTAGTCGCGCCCAAGCGCCACAGCCACCCGGTAAAAATTTCGCTCAGATCTATCTGAATTTGCCCGCCGCGAATGACGTTTTAGCAATACCTGCCGATCTCAACTCACTGCCCGCCCAGCCGCCTGCCCAGCCGTCTCCTCCACGTTCGCCAGAGAGCAGCAGCCTTTTACCACTGCAAGGCTCTCAAGGTATTGTCGCCAATGGCCTAATCGAGGCCGAAGGCATCCGTTTTCAGGGCACAAGCTGGCTGTTGCCCAAAAATGACTTGGATTACAGCGAACTGATCAATGGTGCTGGAGACATGCCGCGCCGCCTGCCGTCAGACACGCTGGTGATGATGTCGGGCAGCAATCTCCAGCAGTTTTGGCAAGCCTTTAGCGACAGCAATAGCTCGCCGCCTTTTTTCCCCAACCCACAAAACCTCAAAGCAGGGCTTTTAGCACAAACGGGCCTAGATTTAGATGAAGACATTATGCCTTGGGCAGGCGGTGAGTTTGCCCTGGGCCTTTTGCCCCCATCAGCGCCAGCCCAATCGGAAACTGGGCCCAATGCAGATCCAAATCAGGCTCCTAGCACCGGAACTGACGGCTCCGCCGGGGGCGATTCATCTGGCGATTTATCTGGCAGTCTGCCGCCTGAAGACTCGGTGCCCAAGAGTGCGCCGCTGTTGATAATGGTGCAAACCAACGACCGTAAAACGGCGGAGTCGGTATGGGCCCAGCTAGATGATGTGATGGCTAGCCGCTATCGCTTTCAGGTCGAAACCCAGCAGCTAGAAGGCGGCTCGATTACCCAATGGCTTTCGCCGTTTCAAGGCTTGGAATTTAGCCACGGCTGGCTACCGGGAAATGTGACCTTTTTTGCGGTGGGATCTGGTGCTGCTGACAAAATTGCGCCGATTCCGGAGCGCTCTTTAGTACAATCTAGAACCTTTGAAACTCTAACCGGACAGGCCAAAACTCCTAACAATGGGAATTTTTACATCGATTTGGCTCAGATCAATGCGCTCAAGGGGGGCGTTTTCCCATTGCCTCAGCTCTCGCCTGCAGGGCCAACTTCAGCCATTCAAGCGATCGGGCTAACGACCATAATGGGCGATCGCAGCATCGACTATGACCTCTACGTCAAAATTGCCAAAGGCAAGCAGCCACCAGCGCTGTAAAACTCCGTCAAGTTCCCATCAAACCGCCAGCCAGCTTTAAATAGCTTGGGTGAGATCTCTGATAAACTCGAAGGTGGCTTGGTAGAGAATTTAAAGACTCTTTTAACACTTTTAACATCGGCTATTAGCGTTGCCTAAGCTTAGCTAAGTTCGCTTAAATTCGGCAGTTTGGAGGAATAAATACCCCGTGGAAACCACCCTCGGTTTAGAGATTATTGAAGTTGTAGAACAAGCAGCGATCGCGTCTGCTCGTTGGATGGGCAAAGGCGAAAAAGACATCGCCGACGAAGTTGCCGTTGAAGCGATGCGCGAACGTATGAATAAAATTCATATGCGCGGCAGAATCGTAATTGGCGAAGGTGAGCGCGATGATGCTCCCATGCTTTACATCGGTGAAGAAGTTGGCATTTGCACTCAGCCCAATGCGGCAGAGGTTTGCAGCGTTGATGAACTGCTCGAAATCGACATCGCCGTCGATCCTTGTGAGGGTACCAACCTCTGCGCTTACGGTCAGCCCGGTTCGATGGCCGTTTTGGCCATTTCTGAAAAAGGCGGCCTGTTTGCAGCGCCCGACTTTTACATGAACAAGTTAGCAGCCCCACCAGCTGCTAAAGGCAAAGTCGATATCAGCAAGTCGCCCGCTGAAAACCTCAAGATTTTAGGTGAATGCCTAGATCGCGCAGTTGATGAGCTAGTGGTAATCGTCATGAAGCGCGAACGCCATAACGACTTGATTAAAGAGATTCGAGATGCTGGTGCCCGCGTTCGCTTAATCAGCGACGGCGACGTTTCAGCCGCAATTTCCTGTGGGTTTGAAGGCACTAATGTCCATGCGCTGATGGGCATTGGCGCAGCCCCCGAAGGTGTGATTTCAGCGGCAGCAATGCGCTGCTTAGGCGGTCATTTCCAGGGTCAGCTCATCTACGATCCGGCTATCGTCAAAACCGGCCTGATTGGCGAGAGCAAAGAAGCTAACCTAGAGCGCCTAGCCTCTATGGGCATTAATGATCCTGACAAAATCTATACCGCCGAAGAACTCGCCTGCGGTGAAAATGTTTTGTTTGCAGGCTGCGGCATCACCCCCGGCACGCTGATGAATGGCGTCCGTTTCTTCAACGGCGGCTACCGCACTCAGAGCCTGGTTATTTCTAGCCAGTCTCAAACCGCTCGCTTTGTCGATACCGTGCATATGGCTGGTAAGCCCAAGCGTGTGAACTTGGTATAAGTGCTTCTGAGTTAATCATCTAGCCCAAATATTGAGGCTGAATAGATTAAATAAATAGGTAGGTCTAATTAAACTACGCATAAAGTAGGCTTCCTGCATTGGCCCCCCGGCCCTCAAGGTCGGGGGAGATCTTTGCTCCAAAATATCTAGATTGCCATGTGGTCAAGATTTTGAACGTTTTGCCTCAGAGCTCCAAAATCGGGTACGGCCCCTCAATAAGCCAACTTTATCTTCAGTTTCACTAGACTGTATTTAACCGCAAAAGGCGTTAGACTCATCTGTCTGCGCCTTTTTTGTGCCTGCGAAAAACAGCCTTTAAAACATTTTGGTGAGCATTTCTTAAAATAGAGTTTTGTTGAGTTTCCTTGAGATATCCCTCAGTTGTTTAATACTTTAAAGAGGGTGGGCACTGCTCACTCACTCTATTAATGGAAAACGTTAATAGTAATGGGAAAAACGTTAATAGATAAAGTTTGCCGATAAAACTCGCAAACAAAGCTCGCAGACAAAATAGAACATCCTTCATAACAGACGCCTAGGAAGCAACCATGAATATTGCGGTCATTGGGCTCAGTCATCAGACTGCGCCGGTTGAAATTCGAGAAAAGCTGAGCATTCCTTCTGCTCAAGTCGCTGATGCGATCGCTGATCTTAGCCATTCACCCTGTATTGAAGAAGTTTCTATCTTAAGCACCTGCAATCGTCTGGAAATCCACATCGTCACCACCGAAACCGAGTCCGGCGTCCGCGATGTCATGCGCTTTCTCTCTGATCACAGCGGCCTGAATCTGATCAGCCTGCGGCCTCATTTGTTTGTGCTGCTTCAGCAAGACGCGGTGATGCACCTGATGCGAGTCGCCGCCGGGCTCGATAGCCTAGTGCTAGGCGAAGGTCAAATTCTCTCCCAAGTCAAGCACGCGCTCAGCCTATCGCAGCAGCACAAAGGCGTGGGTCGAATTCTCAACCGTTTGCTCAAAGATGCGATCAAAGCCGGTAAGCGAGTGCGCACAGAGACCAATCTCGGTACGGGCGCAGTCTCGATTAGCTCGGCAGCCGCAGAGCTGGCCCTGATGAAAGTCGAGTGTTTTGAAGACTGTCATATTGCAATTTTAGGCGCGGGTAAGATGGCCCGCCTATTGGTACAGCACTTAATCTCTAAGCGGGCGAACAAAATTACTTTGCTCAATCGCACGCTAGAGCGAGCCAATGAACTTGCCGCGCAGTTTGGCGATGTCGATATTCAAACCGGCACCCTCGATGGCATGTTGGAGACAGTCGTATCAGCGCATGTAGTCTTTACCTGTACGTCTTCAGTAGATCCGATTTTGCACCGTCAGAATTTGGAGCCCATCTGTACAGGGCAAAAGCTGATGGTATTTGATATTGCGGTGCCGCGTAACGTGCATAGCAATATTAGTGAGCTAGAGTCGGTGTTCGCCTTTAACGTCGATGATCTCAAGGCGGTAGTGGCGCAAAACCAGGAGAGTCGTCGGCAGATGGCAATGGAAGCCGAGGCGCTCCTAGAGGAAGAGGTTGAAGAGTTTATGGATTGGCTAAGATCGCTCGATACGGTACCTACCATCAGCAGTCTGCGCAGTAAAGTCGAAACCATCCGCACACAAGAGCTAGAAAAAGCCATGTCGCGCCTGGGGTCAGAATTTTCTGAAAAGCATCGCGGTGTGGTTGAAGCGCTGACTCGCGGCATTGTGAACAAAATTTTGCACGATCCGATGACGCAACTGCGCGCCCAAAGGGATATGGACGCGCGCGATCAGGCGATGGCGACTTTGCAGGTGCTGTTTAATTTAGAAACCGCTGCTCGGCAGGAAGAGGTGAGCCGCATTAATTAATTTGGTTTAGACCAATGTAAAGAATGGCCCATCTTTTGAAAGGTTCTCAAGGCAGGTTGGCTATGTTAGCGCGCATAGCCAATTCTTTTTCAGCTATCACTTTTTTAGCCAAGGCTTCAGGCGTTGGCAAGCGCTTCTATGCTGTCCCAATTACGTCGCTGGATCAACCGTTTTTTCAATAAGTCTCGCAAGATCAATCATGAGCCGATTAACAAGCTTAGTTTGATCGTCATTATCATTGTGGACTTGTTTATTTTATTCAATGTATTTACTGGGTTAGAAGACGTTAGCTACTGGCCGATTAGCCCTGATGCTGCCTATCCTTGTCACAGTGAATGGCAGTCGTATCGTAATAGCACCGCCAAAAACAAAGACTATGAGATTTTGGCGCGATCGCTCACCGCCGATCCAATAGCTTTTCAGCAGACCTATACCCAATCTGCTCAAGGGCGATTAGGAGAAGTTTCTGAGAGCTGCTTGCAGTACGAGCAGGTGAACAATGCGGTGAATTCGGTGGGCAATCGGGCGATCGCCAAAAACATCAACAATACTCAAGCCGAAATAAACTCCTTTCAAGCCAAAAACAACAGCATCCGTCAGCAGTACGATTCTACTCTGTTAGAAGAGATTGCCTCTCAGCCTCAATCGCAATCAATCAACCGCGTAGAAGCCTCTCAGGCCAGATCTAACCTTGAACAAAATGATCGCGCGATCGCTCAGCGACAGCAAACGCTTACCAGTCTCAAAACAGACATTATCAACGCCCCAGAGAGCCAAGCCTTTTTGGCCCTGCTCGCGGATGATGCTCAATTCACTTCTACGGACCAAGGCTACCGCCAAGCCAGCTTTTGGTATCCCAGCCTTCAGCTACTCTTCCAAGGACTGTTTTTACTGCCGCTGATAGTCGTTGCTTTAGCCATTCATCGCTTTTCTCAGCGCCGAGGCTACGGCTACGTTGCCTTAATTAGCTGGCACCTGCTAGCGATTTTCTTGATTCCTTTGATCTGGAAGATCTTTGAATTTTTCCAAGTTGGCTTTTTGTTACAGTGGTTCGCTAACATCCTCGAAGTGCTTTTTGGTGGCCTGCGCTTTTTGTGGAGCTACGTTCAAATTCTGCTGATTCCGGTCATTGGCTTCGGCATTATTAAGTTCTGTCAAAAGTTTGTGTTCAACACTCGCTTGCAGGCCGCCAATCGCGTCCAGCAAATGCGTTGCGTTAATTGCGCTAAAAAAATTCGCAAACACGATATTCATTGCCCCCACTGTAGCTACGCCCAATACCACGCCTGCGCTAACTGCCACAATCTCACCTATCAGCATCTGCCACACTGCAAACACTGCGGCCTTAACCAACCGTTAGAGCTGTAGATGCAGTACAGAGCAGTACAGATATAGTCCAATTCCTTTTCACTACCTGCTTTAATGCCTGCCCATAGGCAGAAGCCATAGCCGTAGCCACGGGTTACACCATAGGTATCCTATCTATAGGCATAAGAGACCTCCCCCAATGCCCTCCAGCATTCGTCAACGGATTTTAATTGGTTTTGAAACCCAGCAAGCTTTGCAGCAGGCCCATCAAAGCTTAGTGGCTAAAGCCCTAACTAGCGCTGAAAGTGAAGTCGTTGCCCCGTTAGCGGCAGATGTGCCCGAAGAAGGCACGATGAAGGCGGACATGTTAAAAGCAGCTAGTC
The DNA here is from genome assembly GCA_963740915.1 of uncultured cyanobacterium. Lineage (GTDB taxonomy): Bacteria > Cyanobacteriota > Cyanobacteriia > Phormidesmidales > Phormidesmidaceae > Phormidesmis. The sequence continues at coordinate 39,635 of CAVUFV010000013.1, read as the reverse complement.
TAGGTGGGGTGATGGGCGCGATCGCTGGCGCAATCATCATGGGCACCGCTCAAAACATTCCAAATCTGTCGTCTATTTACGAAAACGCTACGCCTTTGTTCGTCTTAGCAGTTTTAGTAGGCGCAGCCTTTGGCAGTACCGCAGGCGCTCTAGCATTGTTTTTTGCAGGCGCAGGGCGCGAGCAAGACACACCGGCTCATTACAAGCTGATAGTAGAAGCTTCTTCAGAAGATATTCAAACGGCTACAAAATTGCTCCTAGCCGAAGGCGGGCGTTTGCTGTAAAGCTTGACGCCCAAGGCTTTTGACAGGATTGAAAAATAGACTTAAAAGACTTTTAAAAGGTTATGAACGCTATCCGCACAATCCTGCAATCCAACAAAGCAACGCTGCGCAACCTGCTAGCGGTTTTTATAATAGTGGCAGGCATCCTCCACTTCGCAACGCCGGTGCCCTTCATCAAAATCGTACCGGGTTTCTTGCCTTTTCCAGCGGCGCTAGTTTACATTAGCGGCGTTTTTGAAATTTTATTAGGGGTGGGATTATTTTTCCCCCCGACTAGGCGGCTTTCTGGTTGGGGGCTAGTTGCTTTATTCATTGCGGTGTACCCGGCTAATCTCAACATGGCCTTTAATCACATCAAGCTCTCTGGTATTCCGGATAGCTGGTGGTTGCATGGCATCCGGCTCCCTTTTCAATTCGTGTTGATTGCTTGGGCCGCTTGGATTGGCCTAGAGCCTCAAGATAGACTCCCTCAACGCACATCCCGAAGAGCTTCGTAAAATACTTGTCCCCGGTAACATCCATAGCGTGAGCGAATCCATAACGTCACCAACCGTGCCAAAGTGAATTATCTTCAGTAAATCATTCTCAACGCTCACTCTAACTGTGCATAAATTCTCCATCGCCTCAGCCATTGTTCGATTGACTGCTTGCTGCTTGCTGCTTTTCTCATCTATCGGCTGCGCCGCAAGGGTTGCAATCCCGACCGATGGCCCCTATAGCTACATTTCTCCTAGCTCAGACGGCATCGGCAAACTTTACTATGGCCGCGAAATTGCCAATGTTATGGGCTATCAGGGTGCGAATTGGCTCGCTCGGCCTAGCCGGACTAGTGAGGAACGCTCAGATATGGCCGTCGATGCGCTGATGCTAAAGCCTGATGATGTCGTGGCCGATATTGGCGCGGGGCTTGGCTACATTAGCTTTCAGCTGGCAGACTGGGTGGCAGATGGGAAAGTAATTGCTGTAGATGTGCAGCCGGAAATGTTGGCCATGCTGGAGGCAGAGCGCGATCGCTACCATCTCAACAACATTGAAACCGTCCTCAGCACAGAATCAGATCCCAACCTACCGGCTGAAAGCATCGATATGGCTGTGATGTTTGATGCGTATCACGAATTTGCCTACCCAGCCGAAATGATGGCTGGCATTGCCCGTGCCTTAAAGCCCGGTGGGCAGGTCGTACTAGCTGAGTACCGCGCCGAAAATCCGCTAGTGCTCATCAAAAAGCATCATAAAATGAGCCAAAAGCAGGTAAAGAAAGAGCTTACCGCAGCAGGCTTAACCTGGGTTAAAACCGATGATCGACTGCCGCAGCAGCATTTAATGTTTTTTGAAAAATTGGCTTAATCCCATACTCCAACCCCGCTGGTGATAGCGTCTTACTTATCTAAATCCTGTCACTGTAATCTAACTCTTGAGCGATTTAATCATTGAACAGCTAATAAGTGAGTGATGTTAGTCTTTCAGCGATTGACTCAAGCCTAGCGGCTGCGAAAGTTGTGCCCCTAAAGGCGTTGACAGATCGCTGTAGTGAGCGCTCATACCGTATCCTACGCCTGCTGCAATTCCTATCACAACCGGCAAAAATATCGAAGCCAAATAGTTATTCATATACCCAAAGAGTCTTGACACTATTAACTTTCCCAAAGTGACCAACCAACTTTTGTAGCTAGTTTAACGACTTTCGATAAATTTGTCGGCGTTTATGCTGTTAGCGCACACTGTCGATGCCGCGATTAAGCAATAGACTCGATTAAACAACGAAAGCGCCTTCCTTAACTGCTTTGGAAGGCGCTTTCATTGTTTAATCGTCATTTAATCGTCGCAGAAACTAGGCTTTACATCGGGTCGTCTTGGGTCAAATTAAACAGAAACGGGATGCCGCCACTAGCGCTATCACCCATCACCAATACCCGAGGCATCTGTGCTCCGCCTCCCTTCCAAGCTTCAATCGCCTCTTTTTGCAGCACTAGTTTACCGCCTTGAGCCTTGAGCGTATCTGCAATCAATCGTTGCGCTTCCGCTCGGCCCTTAGCCCGGTTGATTTCTGCTAGCGCCTCCTGCTCAGCTTCTTGAGCGACATACACCGCCCGCTGTGCCCGCTGTTCAGCAATTTGCTTTTCCTCTACCGCCCGCGAAAACTCTGGAGAAAAGGTCAAATCCACGACGCTCGTGTCCAAAACGTTAATCCCGTACTTTTCTAGCCGAATTGCCAAAGCATCATCAAAATCTTCTTTGAGCAAAGCTCGCTGAGTAATGGCTTGCTCTACCGTTCGCCGCGCCGCAGCGACTTTAAACGATTCTTGAGTCTGCGGCGCAATGATTTTTGAGACAATATTCGAAAGCGATCCTTGCTTCCGGCGAATATCGACCATTTGCTCTGGTGCTAGGCGAAAGTTAATGGCAAACCGCGCCTTAAGATCCTGCAAGTCTTTCGTTGAGCTTTCGGCAGGGACTTCAAACTTCTGCACCGTAATATCGTATATGTCTACATAAGACACAAACGGTGGCTTGAGATGAATGCCCTCTAACAGCACTCCATCTTGGGCGCTGCCTAATACGCTCAACACCCCTGCCTGGCCAGGGTTAATGATTACAAAACTGCTAGCCAGCACAATGGCAATGACGGTTGCTATGGCAGCAATAATCACCGGCTGACTATTTCCTTTAGTCGCGCTCAATACAAAACTCCTTCATATATATAGAGATATTTTCTGAGAGGTATTTTTTTCCCCAATACAGCCTAACGCTATAAAGTTCGCCCAGACGTAAACCAGATGCCAAGGCCGCGATCAACACCTAACTACTAGGGCTGTTCAATCAGTCGGTATACCGAGGACTTCGCCGCTGCCTGCAACGACTTCTCCGATCATATAGGCGTTGAGCCCTGCCTCTGTGAACTGCGCACAGGCAGCGTCTGCCTGATCGGGTGGCACCATCACCCCAAAACCAATACCCATATTAAAGGTATTGAACATATCCATTTTACTGATCTGGCCTGCCGAGCGAATCCACTCGAATACTGGCAAAACCGGCCAGCTATCAGCTATCAACTGAATCGATTGACCTTTTCCTAGGCAACGGGGCAAATTTTCGGGGAGCCCACCGCCCGTAATATGGGCCATGCCGTGAATCGTTAGATTAGAGGCCAATGCGGCCAAAACTGGCTTTACATAGAGCTGTGTCGGCGTCAGTAGGACTTCTGCCAAAGAAGCGGAACCCAGCATTTTTGGCTTTTCGCTCCAGTCGTAACCGCTTACTCGCCCGGCCTCACGCGGATCTCTGGGCCCTTCAGCGATGACTTTGCGCACTAGGCTAAAGCCATTGCTGTGAATACCGCTGCTAGCTAGACCGATAAGGCGATCGCCCACAACTACCTGTGAACCGTCTAGCATCTGATCTTTTTCGACAATACCCACACAAAATCCCGCCAAATCATACTCTCCAGGTGCATAGAATCCAGGCATTTCAGCCGTCTCGCCACCCAGCAGCGAACAGCCAGACTCGGTGCAGCCTTTAGCAACTCCCGCCACGACTTCAGCGAGCTGTGCGGGGGCAAGCTTTCCAGTTGCTAAATAGTCCAAAAAGAACAGCGGCTCGGCTCCCAGCGTCAGTACATCATTCACACACATCGCCACCAAATCGATGCCTACCGTGTCATGGCGGTTGATCATTTGCGCTAGCTTGAGCTTCGTGCCGACCCCATCTGTCCCAGAAACCAGCACCGGTTTCTGGTAGCCACTGGGCAACTCAAAACAGCCGCCGAATCCCCCCAAAGTCCCCAATACCTCTGGCCTTCGCGTCCCGTCAACCATCCCTCGAATCTGATCGACAAAGGCCCGCCCCGCCTCTACATCTACTCCGGCCTGCCGATAGTCCATAAGCCCACATATCCTAAAAAAACGTCGATGTTATCAATCCGTACATAGATCTACCGTAAATCTAGCGCTCACTTTGACGATAGATCTCAGGATATTTAGCAAAATCAGCAGCTGATTATAGTGGGTCAGCAGGGGCCAACGGCGAGGAAAATGCCTTCCATCAAAATAGAAAAGAGTCAGTAGAAGTACTTAAAAATATGTCTATAGTTGCATAATCCAAAAAATACTATTCCTTTAGACGCATGAAAAACTCGCTCTGATTGATTAGTTATCTAGAACACAAGGACAAAGAGCTATAAGTATCGCGGCAGGATTGTGTGACAGTTTATCAACCGGCAAAGCCTTTACATTTCGTTATTCCATGGTTTTTGTGAAGCTACTGTGAAGTTTATCTGAGGGGGGTTGCCTCGCAAATTCCCCGATCTTGGTTTCGATCTGTTCGTGTAGATTGGCGTTGTTCCATTCAATTTGATAGTTGAGGTTTTCAGCGCTGCGATAAAACAGCAGTTCATCAACAAGGTTAAAGACCAAAAGTCCAAACCTGAGCTGTTGCGATGTAGCCGATTATGTCGCTTTTTAATGACTCGATCAAAAAACAATTCGCGACCAGTGTGGCAGCAGCCGTTCTGCTGTCGGCAGCAAGTGCTTCGTTAGCCAATGCTCAGATTCCCAATGGCGCGCTTAATGACGCCTTTAGCATTTCTTCTGGTACACAGGCTTCATCTTCTAGTGAGGCGATCGCTTCTAATGCCCTCGCTTCAAACAGTGCAGATTCAAACGGTGTGGGCGGCACTGATAGAGCCTCTACTCACAGCGCCCTGTCGGCTGTCGGCAACGACGTTTTAGTCTACGCTCATAGCATTGACGGCCGCCAAGCCGCCACACTTTATGTCAAAAACATTCCGGTGCTTACTTTTATCGGCACCGAAGTTAGCAGTCTTTCTAACCGCAGCGACGCCGTCGCGCTAGCCGCTAGTCGCACAGATATTTCTCTTCAAACGAGCCCAGTACGCTCAGACGCTCTGCTCAGTGATGCTCAAGCAAACGACCCGGTGCTAAGAGCCACTAAGCTAGGTGCTCAGCTCAGTGCCGCCGATCTCAGCGCTGAAGATCTTTCAGTTCGCTGGAATGAAGCCACCGAAGGCTTTACCGTTACCTTGGCAGATAGCGATCTGATCGCTTTAGACAGCCGTACAATTTTGGCTGACACGACCCGAAATCCGGCTGAAGATGCGCTTCAAGTTACTAACCGCCTCAGACGACTGATTGGTAGCGCTACGCCCATCACTGAAATTGAAGGGATGCCTGAACCAGTCGTTGAAGTTGCCCCGGTGCAAACTGTTGCGATTGTCTCTAGCACCGTCGGCAGTGCTTCTTGGTATGGTCCCGGCTTCAACGGCAGACTCAGCGCTAGTGGGGAGGTCTTTAACCAAAATGCGCTCACAGCGGCTCATCGCACCTTACCTTTTGGTACCCGAGTACTGGTGACAAATCTCGACAATGGCCGTCAGGTAACCGTTCGAATCAATGACCGTGGCCCTTATTCGGGTCATAGAGTGATCGATTTATCTGCTGGAGCTGCGGCTGAAATTGGTCTTATGAACTCTGGTGTCGCCCGAGTTCAGCTAGATGTTTTGGCTAACTAACGGCGAATTTCTTGGCTCATTTCACTTAGTTTTTGATTGAGTGGCCCTTCCGATGAAGGGCTTTTTTTTGCTTTTTTGCTTTTTTGCTCAATTCTTTTTTAGACTTTTACAATCCCTGCTGAACGTTCTGATATCGTCTATTGCCAACCTAATGCCGCTTAAATGAAGACTGCGCTAGATTTATGCAGACCTAACTCGTGCAAACTAGCTGGCTAAGCTGTCTCTCTAGTTCCAACCCATGTCACCTCATTTCCCCTGATCCCAGGATTAATCTCAAGGAGAGCGTTGTGCAGTTGCTCAACACCGTCACCGAATTACGTCACTATCTCAGTCGCACTTTGAGTCAAGGTAGCGGGCAAACCGTTGGCTTGGTGCCGACAATGGGGGCGCTTCATGAGGGACATTTGAGCTTGATAGCGCGATCGCGCCAAATCAATGACATTGTGGTCGTCAGCATTTTTGTCAATCCGCTCCAGTTTGGCCCAAATGAAGATCTAGATCGCTACCCGCGCTCCGAACAAGCAGATCAAGCGCTTTGTCAGGCGGCTGGGGTAGACGTTTTATTTATGCCATCGCCCGTAGAGCTTTATGGCAGCGCTCAGCCAGATCTCGCAACTGTCACTCAGGTGGTGCCGCCGCCCTCAATGACCCATACGCTGTGTGGTCGTTCGCGCCCAGGACACTTTCAGGGGGTGGCAACGGTGGTGACAAAGCTGCTGAATATTGTGCGGCCTACCCACGCTTTTTTTGGCCAAAAGGATGCCCAGCAGGTTGCCATTCTCCAGCGGCTTAAGCGAGATCTCAATCTATCGGGTGACATAGTGGTTTGCCCGATTGTACGTGAGCCTAGCGGGTTAGCGATGAGTTCTCGCAATCGCTATCTCAGCGCCTCACAGCGCCAGCAGGCGGCGGTGCTCTATCGCAGCTTACAGGCTGCTCAATCTGCTTTTAAAGCGGGGAAAGATCTCAAGAAGCACTGCTACAAGCTGCTTGCGAGGTTTTAAGCGCTGCCCCTGCCGTCACCCTAGACTACCTATCACTGGTTCATCCTGATACACTAGAGCCTTTGCAAGCAATAGATACCGTAGGCATGATGGCGATCGCAGCATACATCGGCAAAACCGATACCTCTTCAGATTCTTCAGAACAGTCCGCATCCAAGCCAACCCGACTTCTAGACAATATCGTTCTAGACTCTACTAAGGCTCCGAGTCCGCGCAAACCTATCATTGCCATTGACGGCCCTGCCGGGGCTGGAAAGTCTACTGTCGCTCGTCAAATTGCGCATCAGCTCGGACTGATCTATCTCGATACGGGTGCTATGTACCGGGCCCTTACTTGGTTTGCCCTTCAGCATCAAGTCCCGGTCAAAGATGAAGCTGCGATCGCATCGCTCCTGCCCCAGTGCCAAGTCCAGATCATGGCCAACATTGAAGACGATCAGCCGCTGCCGCCCAAAGTTCTTGTCAATGGCCAAGACGTGACTGAGGCTATTCGTACGGCTGCGGTGACTAGCCAGGTGAGTGCGATCGCTGCTCATGCCAGTGTTCGCGCTCACTTAGTCCAGCAGCAGCAGCAATACGGTCTTCGTGGTGGGATCGTCGCCGATGGCCGCGATGTAGGCACTCAGGTATTTCCGGACGCCGAACTCAAAATTTATCTCACAGCCTCGGTACAAGAACGGGCGCAGCGCCGCTACCGCGATTTGGCGATCGCTCAACAGCCACTGCCCGATTTGATCGAGTTGACCCAGGCAATCGCTGATCGCGACCATCAAGACAGCCACCGCAGTGTCTCACCTTTGCGCAAGGCCGCCGATGCCATTGAGATCGTCACAGACGATTTCACCGCTGATCAAGTCATCGAGAAAATCACCGGTCTTTACCGGCAGCTAAGCGCTTAATGAGCGATCTCTCTTCTATCTCAGGATCTGTGTCAGTCTCTATCTCAGCGCAAAAAGCCGCCCAGCGCCGAGCGCTATTGAAGGCTAGACAAAAAATGCCACAGCGAATTCTACAGGAAAAGTCAGCCCGCATCTGCGGACATTTGCAAAGCTGGTCAGGGTTTACCCAATCCCGGCTAACGTTGGCTTACTGTAGTTTTCGAGGCGAACCCGATCTATCGGCTTTGCTGCGAAAGCAAAGAAGTTGGGGCTTGCCTCGCTGCGAAGGTGCCGCGCTGATGTGGCATCGCTGGTACCCGACCTGCGACTGGCCCCTGCGCCTCGGCACTTATGGGATTACCGAACCTGATCCCGCCTCTCCTTTGGTTGATCCCTACCGAGTTGAGCTGATTTTAATTCCCTGTCTGGCTTGCGATGTCAATGGCTTTCGGCTGGGCTACGGCGGCGGCTTTTATGACCGAATGCTAAGTCAGCCTGAGTGGGCTAATAAAACTACCCTGGGTATCGTGTTTGAATATGCCCGGTTACCGCAAGTCCCTCGAGAACCGTGGGATATTCCTCTAAATGGGATTTGTACCGAAAGCGGGCTGTTTTGGGTGAATGGTTCTCTGGGTGAATAGGAAAATTGACTGCCGGATCGACGGTGCAACTAACGGCAAAATCAGGGGCACAGCTGATGGCGTAACCCACTGCACAGCTATTGCCACAGCTTGATCCCACCGACTAAACCCAGCACATTAGACACAATGATCACATTGCCCGGCAGTTCTACCTCTATTTGCTTGACTTCGCCGCCGCCGATATAGAGCCGGTCGTAGTTGAAGCCGCGCGACAAGGCGTTAATAGCTTTGATCAGCCTAGCATTCCAGGTTTTTGGGCCGACTCTTTTTAGGGCGGCGCGGCCTAGCTGTTCTTCGTAGGTTTCGCCTTTGCGAAAGCGCTGATGGCCAAATTCTAAGTTGGCCACTAAGTGGCCATCTGTAAAGAGCGCTGTCCCAAAGCCAGTGCCTAGGGTGATCACCATTTCGACACCTTGTCCAGAGACCGCACCCATGCCCTGCAAGTCTGCGTCATTAGCGACTCGCACGGGTTTGCCTAAGCTATTGCCCAGCACCTGGGCCAAATCGAATCCTTCCCACTCACAGTGCAGATTTACCGCTGTATAGATTACGCCTTGACGCACGACGCCCGGAAAGCCGACCGAAACGCGATCAAAGCTGTGTCCAGCGGCCAATTGCCCAGTCGCGAGCTGTTCAACAACGGCAAGGACAGCGTCAGGTGTTGCGGGTTCGGGGGTTTTGACGCGATCGCGCTCACCCAAGGGCACTCCATGCTCATCTAACACCATCACCTTTATGCCACTGCCCCCAATGTCTACCGCCAGCGTTTTGACTGTTGCCGCATCCACTGCTGCATCCACTAACTGAATATCTCCAACTTGATCCTCGAAAACCTGCATATAGTTGTTATTCTCACAAAACACCTCAAGACTCTAATCGCTTTGAGGGCTCAACCCCACAAAATCATAAATTTCTTGAAAAACCTTTGCCCAGCCTGCCGCCAAAGACGCCAAAATCGCATCGCCCTTGGCTGCACTCGCGACCGTAGCATCGCCCACCACGCCGCTCACACTCAAATCATCCATAACCCAAGCTGTCGGCAAGCGACCCTCTAAGCTCAGGAGGCTACCGATGGGAAAATCGGTGGGAAACTCACGCACAGCTTGGCTCATATCGACCTGATTGGGTAAGATCTTGAGCATCATACTGGTTTCTACATCACCTGCATGAATGCCTTGGGCATACTCTACTGCCCCGACGACTTCAGCCGCACAGTGCGGTGCGCCCCACACAAACAGCGGAAACACCATAAAGTCACCCCACCGCTGCCGCAGATCGCGGGCTACGATTTCCAATACCTGCGGCTGCCCGCCATGCCCATTCACTAGCACTAGCTTCCGAAAACCCGCTTGATAGAGGCTCTCGGCCATTTCTGTGAGCACCGCTATTAGGGTCTGCGCACTGAGCGTAATCGTGCCCGGAAACCGGCTGTGTTCATTCGATTTACCGTAGTAGAGGGGCGGCAAAGCATAGGCCAACACAGCTTTATCCAGTTGAGCGAGAGCTTGGCCGATCGCCGCTGTGGCGATCGCCGCATCCACCACCAACGGCAAATGCGGCCCATGCTGCTCAATCGCACCAATTGGCTGAATAATCAAAGTATTTGGCTTATTTTTCAGGTTTTTCACCTGCAACCAAGTTAGATACGGAAAAAAACGCTCAGGCGGAATATAACTGTGCATAGATCTAGCCAAACGTTGCAGATATTTAGTAACTTAGCCCTTTAAAACTTGCTAGAACCTGCTAAAACAGTTACTAGAACAATCGTCTTCAGCCAGTCGTCTCGCTAATAACTAATTCTAAAATCAGCAAATAGAGAGACTATACCAAACCGGTTGATTATCTGTCCTGGCCAAGCTGCGGCACTAACTTCCTCGGCTTACAGTTAATCGAGTTTCTGCCGGTTAGATCCCGGTTAGATTCCGGTTAGATTTACGGTCAAACAGGAGGTATTTTAGATACCGACGATTCCCTAGACAATACCTATTTACGGATCTCAATTTATTGACTACCTTAAAGCTCAGAGATGCCATTTTCGCAATCTCAGCCTTGTCTTCATTAAATGAGAAAAAACTTATAAAAAGCTTTGTAAGGTTTGCCTTATTTTGGCTGACAGGGTTCTCTAAATTAAAGAAATTAAAGTAACTTTTCCTCAGCGCTGTTCGTCCCAAGCTGTTCGTCTCAATACATCCTTATGCAGTCCCTGTCTTAAATGAAAAACACTGCCTGTCTCCTAGGCTTTTTGAAAAATTGCTCATTGGGCGCTATTGCCCTAGTTATTCCATCTGTCACCACCGGGGTGATTGCACCGATTGCTGAACCGGCGATCGCGTCCGATCTTCGTGTTACTGAACCGGCGGTTTCGTCCGACCTTCAAGCCAGCTTCCAAAACAGCCCAAAGATGGTGTTAGATGAAGCTTGGCAGCTAGTTTATCAAGAGTACGTAGATGGCGATTTTAACCGGGTCGATTGGCTAGGCGTGCGGCAAACTCTGCTCAGCGGCGAATATGCAACCCCTGAAGCGGCTTACAGCGAACTCAGAAGCGCTCTGCGCAGGCTAGAAGATCCCTACACCCGATTTCTCAATCCAGCCCAGTATGCGGCGCTAACGGAGCAGACCTCAGGAGAGGTTTCGGGCTTGGGCATTCGTCTGCAAAAAGTTGATCAAAGCCTGATTATCTCTAGTATTTTAGAGAATTCTCCTGCCCAACAGGCCGGACTCAACCCAGGCGATGCGATTTTAATTATTGACGGTCGCTCCAGTCGAAACTTAAGTGTTGAAGATGCTTCTCAGCTCATTCGAGGCGATCGCGGTAGCCAGATTACAATGATCGTACGGCGTCCTAGCGGGAGTGAAGAAACCCTAATTTTGACACGCGATGTCGTGTCAGTACCGACCGTTACTTTTGAATTACAGCGGCAAAACGGCATCAAGGTTGGCTACATTCACCTCGATGAATTTAGCGCTCATGCGGCTGAACAAATGCAGGCAGCGATCAATACGCTCACGACCCAAGGCGCTGAAGCCTTTGTAATGGATCTGCGCGGCAATCCCGGCGGACTTTTGCAGGCCGGAATCGAGATCAGCCGGATGTGGTTACCCCGAGGCAGCATCGTGCGCACTGTTGACAGAGCCGGACATAGCGACGAAATTACCGCCAACCGTACTGCCATTTCGGATCTCCCCTTGGCAGTTTTGGTCAATGGACAGTCGGCAAGTTCTAGCGAGATTGTTACCGGCGCTTTGGCGGATAATGACCGCGCTGTGGTCGTCGGCGATCCTACCTTTGGCAAGGCATTAGTGCAGAGTCTGCACGGCCTTTCTGACGGTTCGGGCCTAGCCGTGACCGTGGCGCATTACTATACCCCCGATGGTACTGATATCAGCCGCCGAGGGATCACGCCCGATGTCAGTGTCAGTCTCACTCAGCAGCAAAGCCGACAGCTAGAGAGCAATCCTGCCCTGCGGGGGACTAGCGCCGATCCTCAATTTGTCAGAGCAGTAGCTGCCATCGAAAGTCAAGTGCTAGCTCGCCGCGAAAACCATACGCCTGTGGTGACTACGCCTAGTACTTATCCCCAAACGCCCAATCAGCTCGGACTGAATGAACCTGGGCAGTAGGCGTGTAAGCCGATCAGCCGTCAGGGTTAGTCATGAAAGTTGTCAAGCCGAGTGGTCATTCAACCGACCGTTTGGCGTAAATGCTCAAAACGGCTAACCCAGTGCCTAACAGTAAGCTAGGCAAAACGACACAAGCGATCGCTAGTCCGTTGAGATCTGCCGTATAGGGCGAGGCTAGAGGCAGTAATGGCCCGCCTAGCTTAATTACGAAGCTAAGGGCTGCGGAGAGCGCTATGACCTTAATGACAAAACTGGCAGAATCATTCATAGCTGCTTTGTTCACTGGCTAATTCACTGGCCAGACAAATGCTCATCACACACCATTCGTCTTGATGCTCGATATGGGTCACCTGCCAGCCGTGAGTGTTGAGATGCGATTCTACCCAGGGGGCTTTAGTGGTTAAGATCCCGCTAAGAATGCCCCAAGTTTCAGCATTTGCCAGTTTACTCAGGTGTGGAATAATCAGATCGACAATTACTTCGGCCAAAATGTTGCAGACAATGCCATTAATCGGGCTTTGGCCTGCAACCTCAGCCATATTGATCACCTCAGCAACGCTGCCAAGCTGCACCTGTAAAGCGGTTTCCGGCACTTGATTGAGCGTTGCATTGGCGCGGGTAGACTGCACCGCTAAAGGATCGACATCAGCGGCGTAAGCTTGCTTGGCTCCATACAGCAGGGCCACGATAGAAAGAATGCCAGAGCCACAGCCAATGTCGGCAATGGTAGCACCCTGCAAATGGTGAGTTTCTAGTGCTTTGAGGCAGAGCTGGGTCGTGGCATGAGCACCTGTGCCAAAGGCGCTGCCCGGATCAAGCGTGAGAATCGTCCGTTCGGTAACCGGCGGGATCATCCAGGCGGGGTTGATTAAGAGGCGATCGCCAATCTCTTCGGCTTGCCAATGACTCTTCCAGCTTTTTGCCCAGTCTTCTCCATCAATCAGCTGCCAGTTAACGTTGACCGGCTGAGGGCTAGTCTCAATTAAGTCCGCTTTAAATTGCTCTAAATCGCTCGCTTGAAACTGAACCTGCGGTAAGTAAGCCGTGATGATGCGCCGATCATCCTGGGTTTGGCTAGCGGTGCCTTTACTGCCGATCTGATCAAAGGCCCAGTAGACACTATCTTCTAACGCCAGATCGCAGGTAACGCTGACTTGCCACCATTTTTCAGGCGTTTGCGTAGAGGTTGAGGGCATTGCGATCGCCATCTCCTAATTTTTTCCTTAAAGCCTTGAACCTAAAGCGCCACCGTATAGGCATCGCGAATTCCGGGCTCTTTTTTAATCTCGTTCAAAATACCTTCGGGCAGCGGATCGTCAATACTAAGCACCATGACCGCATCGCCGCGCACAATTTTGCGGCCTACCTGCATACTGGCGATATTGACGTTAAAGCTGCCCAGCAGTGAGCCAATTTTGCCAATAATGCCGGGCATATCGCGGTGCAGCGTAAAGAGCATGTACTGAGTCGGCGGTACGTTAATGGGGAAATTGTCCATATCAATGATTCGCACCTCACTGCCGCCCAGCAAAACGCCTGTCACCGAATGCTCACCTAAAGAGCCTTTAGCCGCAAGATATAGCGAACCGGTGTAGTCTTTAGCGGTCGTATCGCGAGTTTCGATCACTCGAATGCCGCGCTCTTTCGCTTCAATTGAGGCATTTACATAATTGACTCGCTCTTGCAGTGCGTTAGAAAGCAAGCCCTTGAGCGCCGCAATCACAATGGGTTTGGTATCGTTTTCGGCTAGTTCGCCCTGTAGCCGAATATTAAGTTCTTCAATGCGGCCACCGGCTAGCTGTCCGACAAAGTTACCGAGCGTTTCGGCAAGGTTGAGATAGGGGCGCAGCTTTTCGAGTATGTCGGGGCGCAGACCGGGAATATTTACGGCTGATCGCGCTGGTAAACCCAACAGCACATCGCGAATTTGCTCAGCGACATCGACCGCAACGTTGACTTGTGCCTCGGCAGTAGAAGCGCCTAAGTGGGGGGTAAGCACTAGAGACTTATCGACCGCTAGCAAGGGTGAATCGCCGAGCGGCTCTTGGTCGTATACATCCAGCGCTGCGCCTGCGATCACGCCATTGGTTAAGGCTTCAGCTAAAGCAGCTTCATCAATAATGCCACCGCGCGCGCAGTTGACAATTCGCGCCGTCGGCTTCATTTTTGCCAAGGACTCGGCGTTGATGAGGTTAGCGGTTTCAGGCGTTTTGGGGATGTGAAGCGTAATGTAGTCAGATTCGCGTAGGAGAAAGTCCATTTCAACTAAGCGGCAGCCGAGTTCTTCGGCGCGATCGCTCGAAATAAACGGATCAAATGCCAGCAAATTCATCCCCATCGCCCGCGCGACAGTGGCCACATGCGATCCGATTTTGCCTAAGCCCACAACTCCCAGCGTTTTTTTATAAACTTCTACGCCGGTAAAGGCTTTGCGATCCCAGCTACCTGCTTTCATCGACTGATTCGCCGCCGGAATATAGCGCGACATTGACAGCATCATCGCCAAAGCGTGTTCAGCGGCTGCAATTGTATTTCCCTCAGGAGAATTGACCACCACGATACCGCGGCGGGTAGCCCAAGGCACATCAACATTATCAACGCCGACACCAGCGCGGCCAATGATTTTAAGATTTTTCCCGGCTTCTAAGACTTCTTTGGTCACCTTTGTGCCAGAGCGAATCATCAGCGCATCGTATTCTGGAATAATCGCTACTAATTCTTCGAGCGATAGCTTGGTCTTGACATCGACGGTGGCAACCTGGGAGAGAATATCTACGCCAATTTGATCGATGGGGTCTGAGACGAGTACCTTGGGCATGGATGACAAAGTTTGTGAGTCTACAAAGTTTTCTAATCTACTATAGAGCGCTATCTTACTGCAAAGTGGGAAGCGATATGTTAAGGCCGAAGGGCTTCTAACGCGTTGAAAGTATCGACAATTACCACGTTAGACATCAAAAAACCTTCGGGATCACTCAGGCGAATGCGATCAGTCGGTTTAAGTGAAGACCTGTAAAGAGGCGATTGTTCGCGAGAAGTATCGGCTGTCGGTTCAATCATGAGCCACTGGGCTTGAATATGAGGGGCGATCGCTGCCGCCAAATTCACAAGGCCCGGTTCACCATAAACCTGATAAAGATCTTGCAAAGAGATCCCTTGCTTCAGGCGCAGACCCACCATCAGACTCTCTAGTACCTGCTCAGTTGGCGGTATCACCGGATCATCCGTATGTCCGCCCTGCTGAATAAACTGCTCCACCCACTGCCGGTAAGTGCTTTGGGTACGAGGCCGATCAATCCGCTGATGATCAAGATAGCTCGTTGCACCCATGCCAAACCCGTAGCAGGGTTGACTTTGCCAGTAGGTAAGATTGTGGCGGGCCGCAAAACCTGCTCTAGCATAGTTACAGATTTCGTAATGCTCATAGCCACTAGCGCTCAGCGCAGCTTGGGCCATGCGATACATTTGAGCGGTGTGCTGATCTGAGGGCAAAGGCGCTTCACCGGGCGTCAAGTAGCGGCTAAATGCGGTCTTCGGCTCTACGATCAGATCGTACTGAGACAGGTGCGTTGGATTAATCGCGATTGCTTGCGCTAAAGAATCCTGCCAAGTCTCTAAGGTTTGATGAGGCAATCCTGAGATCAAATCGAGGCTAAAGTTCGTAATATTCGCCTGCCGCAAAAGATCTATCGCCTGAAAAATATCCGAGCGGCGGTGGCTGCGGCCGCTAGCTGCGAGAATATCGTCGTGAAAGTCCTGCACACCTAAGCTGACACGATTGATGCCCGCTGCTTTATAGCCTTGAATATGGGCCAGCTCAAACGTTGCCGGATCCATTTCTATAGAAATTTCAGCGGTGGCTGAAATGGTGAAACGATCATCAATGGCTGCCAAGATCCTTTCTAGCTGAGAAACGGCTAGCAGGG
Source organism: uncultured cyanobacterium (assembly GCA_963740915.1). GTDB lineage: Bacteria > Cyanobacteriota > Cyanobacteriia > Phormidesmidales > Phormidesmidaceae > Phormidesmis. Next base: position 23,753 of record CAVUFV010000013.1, on the reverse strand, counting down.
ACGGGGTGCCACCGCCAAAGAAAACGGTCTCTAATGGCGGCGCTTGGGGTGCAACCGGCGTGGCGTGAATTTCGGCAATCAGCGTATCTATATATTGGCGGATAGTGCCGGAGGTGTCGCCGCGTTTGCTATTGCCCACCACCGAAATCGCAAAATCGCAGTAAAAGCAGCGCCGCCGACAAAAAGGGATGTGAATGTAAGCAGAGGTTGCCAATCGTATTTGCCAGAAAGGTCACAGGCCAGGGTAGAGATCTTGCTGGAGGATTTGGAAGCGATCGCGAAAAGCCTGCTCAGACTGCTTCGGAAAAAGATAACCCTGAGGGCCAGCAAAGATAAATTTTGCCTCAAATTTTGTCTCAAAACCTTTTTCTGCCTCAAGACCTGCCGCTGAGCGCAGCCGATGGTACTCAGCTAGCCATACATCATAATGCTCAACCAGCTGCCCCGCATGATCGATTAGCTCAGTCGATAGAAAATGGCCCTTCGTTAGCAGCAGATCGCGAATAAACTCATTGCTGCGCTTCATTACCTCAGCTTCTAAAAACAAATCATTGCCCTGATAGCGCTTAAACGCTCTTTGAGTTCTATCAAACTGCATCACCAGCGGACCGTAGAGTTCGACTAACGCCTGCTCTTTCCAGTCGCGCTTTGCTTCAAACAACACCATCTGCTGCTCAAGAATATGATTAAACCGAGCCGCAGTACGGTCTTTCCATCGCTCTAGCAACAGCGTGCTGACTGTCGAAACCACGGATCCTCCCAAAATAGAGCTGATCAAAAAGCTGACAAAATCCGGCATTGATCTGCCCTCTAAAAGTCCCTAAGAAAGCGAGAAAGCCCTGAGAAAGTCTAGCAAGATTACAAAAAAAGCGATAAAGGGAAGGATTGTAGGCTCACCCCCTATAATAGCCGTAATCATAATCACATCAATGCTTTGGCTTGTGCAAGTGATTCCCCATCTGCAAGCCTTATCCCTAACTTATGCTCGACGCACTTATCATTTTTTCATTTGTTTTGACCGGGGCAGGCATCGGCTTTTTTAGCGTCGATTTTTTGCCGAATTCAGCCCTTCAGCAAGTCACCAACATTGAAGGCTTGGAAGCGGTAACTGGTGGCTTTGGAGCGCTTATTGGCGTCGGGGTTGGCCTAGTCGTGCAAACCAGCTATCGACGGCTAGAAGGGCAAATCAAAGAAATGGCCCCTGACCGCTTGCTCTCCAGAGCAGTCGGCTTAGTGATTGGCTTGCTGATCGCCAATTTGATGCTAGCACCCCTGTTTTTGCTCCCCATCCCTGACAAGTTTGGCTTCGTTAAGCCTGTCACTGCTGTGATGGGCAGCTTGCTGTTTGCGGTTTCTGGCATGAGCCTAGCCGAAACCAACGGGCGTGCTTTGCTGAGGCTAATCAATCCCAACAGCTACCAGACTATGCTGATCAATGAAGGGACGCTAGAACCTGCCAAAAGCAAAGTCCTTGACACCAGCTGCATCATTGACGGACGCATTGAAGATCTGCTGCAAACAGGTTTTATTGAAGGGCAGCTAGTTTTGCCGCAGTTTGTCTTACAAGAGCTTCAGGGCGTAGCGGATTCGGCCAGTGACCAAAAGCGGGCGCGGGGACGACGCGGTCTAGATATCATTAACCGCATTCGTGAATCGTATCCTGATCGGGTAGTGATTGATCCGGCTGACTATAGCGATATTAGTGCGGTGGATGCAAAGCTAGTGAAGCTAGCTCAAGAAATGAATGCTCAGCTTTTGACCAATGACTATAACCTGAATAAAGTTGCCAGCGTCCAGCAGGTTAGTGTGCTCAACATTAATGATCTCGCTAAGGCCATTCGCCCTACATATTTACCGGGTGACGACATCGAAATTAAAGTCCTCAAAGAAGGCAAAGAGCCTTCTCAAGGCATTGGTTACTTAAACGACGGCACAATGGTTGTGGTAGAAGAAGGTCATGATTTTATTGGTGATGATTTGCTAGTGGTTGTGACAGGCGCACTGCAAACCTCCGCTGGCCGAATGATTTTTGCTCGGCCTAACCGTTCGGCAATGGCTTCTTCGTAATTTGTTTTGCACCTGATGAGTCGCTAACAAGGCAACCAGTAAGCGTTAGACTTTAGGCAAGAAAACTTTTATGTATTTGGTGACAGGCATTTCTATTCGGGCTATGAACTCTGCGACTAAGGTTATTATTATTCAAGCAGCGTCGGCTTCGCCGTCAGTAGTGAAAGAGCGCTCCAGCAGCGTTGTTAAAGAAAAGTATCCTGATTACAAAATCATTGTGCTGAATGACGATTTCAACACCTTTGAGCATGTGGTGAAGACGTTGACAACTTACATTCCCGGCGTCAGCAGCGATCAGGCGTGGGACTTGGCACAAGCAATTCACAATAATGGTCAAGCTGTGGTGTGGGTTGGGCCGCTAGAGCAAGCTGAGCTATACCATTCGCAGCTCGTGCGGGCAGGGCTGACGATGGCTCCTTTAGAAAAGGCGTAGAGTAAAAGGCGTAGAGTAAAAGGCGGGGCGTAAAAAGCGGGGCGTAAAAAGCGCTGATTCTGCGCTCAGCAAACATCATCAAAGGGCACCAAGTGGGTAGGAAGGGTAGCAAAAAGCGAAAAAGCAGCGCCCATAAACCCTTACAAAGTGCCGAAAAAAGTGCGCAAAACGGCGGCCAAACTCCAGAAAAAAATCTAGGAAAAAGGCCGACAAAAGCGCGATTAGTCGTCACCCACTCGACCTACATTCCGGGTTTGATACCGCTACTCGAAAAACTAGCCAACTGCCCCGAAATTCAGACCATTACACCAGCCGTTATCTCGCGCGTTAAATCAAATTCACCGACTTTTCGCCTCAAGGTGTCGGTACCGATTACGGGGGGCTACAAGCTCATTGCCCGACAGCGAAAGTCAGCGCAGGAGGTATTTGTGATTACGCATTGGAGCAAGGAAGCCTTGGAGCAGGCAATTAATCAGTTGTGATCTGGCTTTATTTATTGGTTGAAACAGCTCTTAAAAGCGATCGCCCCATTTCATCACTCTTCACCTAGAGTCTCCCGTGTACACACATCTATGAGTCAAATACTGGAAAGCGTTACTATACCTTGCACTCGCCCTCATCCTAAATCCTTCTTCCCGTCGGGAGAAGGACTTTATCCGGCTCCCCTTCTCCCTTCGGGAAAACGCACTATGCTGCCAAGGTGCTACTAAGTGGTGTCTTAGGGGTTGGGGGATGAGGGCGGCAGGACATAACGGAATTTTTCGACTGATGTGTGCACGGGAGCCCTAGAGTGGACGCGAAGGTTTAGAGAGCCTATGCGACCCTTCTCGATTACCGAAATAGACAGGTTCGTTTAACGGAGGAACGACTTGACTATATTTTGATCCACGCTGAAATGGTTGATATGGAATCGAAAATTGCCGATACTCTCAAAAATTCCTAATTAGTTCGCGTGTCTCGCAGCGATGATAGCGTAGAGCTGTTTTATCGGTTTTATACTCAACTGATAATTGGTGATAAGTGGTTCTGTATCGTCGTCAAGTATTCATCCGATGATGCGCTTATCGTCACCGCTTATTTTACGGATAAACCTAAAAGAGATGACCTATGGCAGAGCGTGTAAAAGTCTGGTTCGACTCTAAAGCCGATTTTCTAGAGGTAGTCTTTTCTGAAGCCCCTGGGTATATGAGAGAAACCAACAATGATGCGGTTATGGAGCGGGTAGATACGGAAGGCAATCTTCTGGGATTTTCTATTCTTGCAGTCAGTCAACTTGCTAAGTCAAAACCATTGATTGCTGAGCTGTTGTCAGGACAAGAAAAAGCGGCTTAAAGAAGATTTTGCAGTGGCTAAGCTCACTTTAACTTCCAGTTATCACCATCGAAAATGCTGATCTTTGATGGCGTTACAGGCTCTTTTGAACCTGAAAGCGGCTATACAATGGAAGCATCGGTACAGAGAGATTTTACGTAGGTATGGCAGATCAGTTAATTCGAGCGATCGCAGCAGAAGGTGGTATTCGAGTCGTGGGCGTAACGACTACTCGCTTAGTAGAAGTCGCTCGTCAGCGGCATGGCTTGTCTTACGTAGCAACGGCGGCTTTGGGGCGAGCGATGACGGCAGGGCTGCTACTCGCTTCGAGCATGAAAAAACCGCAGTCGCGGGTGAATATTCGCATTAAGGGCGATGGCCCCATTGGGGGACTGCTGGTCGATGCCGGGCTGGACGGCACAGTGCGCGGCTACGTGGAAAAGCCGGAGGTGGAAATAGCGCCTAATGCCGATGGCAAACTAGATGTCGGCGGTGCGATTGGTAATGGCTATCTGTACGTCGTGCGTGATGTCGGCTATGGCTATCCCTATTCCAGTACGGTAGAGCTGGTTTCAGGTGAAATTGGCGATGACTTGACGCATTATTTAGCGACTTCTGAGCAGACGCCATCGGCATTAGTGCTGGGCGTTTTTGTCGGCGCTGATGGGGTTGAAGTAGCGGGCGGACTGCTGCTACAGGTGATGCCCAAAGCCGCACGCGATGAGCTGCTGATTACGGTGTTAGAAGAGCGCTTGGCTGAACTCACGGGCTTTACGCCTTTGCTACGAGCCGGTAAAACGCTGCCGCAGATTGTTGAAGAGCTAGTAGGCGATATTGGCCTAGAGATGCTGCCCGGTGCGCAAATGGTGCAGTTTAGCTGTAGATGTAGCCGCGATCGCATGTTAAGCGCCCTCAAGCTTCTGGGCACTGATGAGCTAGCGGACATGATCAAAGTGGACGAAGGCGCTGAAGCTATCTGTCACTTTTGCAACGAAAAATACCTTGCCGACAGTGATCAACTGCAAGGATTAATTCAAGAGCTAGAAGCTCAGGCGAATTGATCTGTCGCGCTAGGGCTTCTGCGCTAGGGCTCTTCGCCTGCGTGGTAAGAGCTACGCACTAGCGGCCCTGAGCGCACATGGGCAAAGCCTAACTCGCGAGCAATGTCACCGAGCTGATCAAATTCTGCCGGTGTCCAGTATTTTTGTACCGGCAGATGCGCTAGCGAAGGGCGCATATATTGACCAATCGTCAGGCGATCGCACCTAGCCGCTCGTAAATCTTGCATCGCCTCTATCAGCTCGGCTTTGGTTTCGCCGTGGCCGACCATCAAGCCAGATTTGGTCGCTACAGCCGGATCAATCGCTTTGACGTAGCGTAAAACGTTGAGCGATCGCTCATACTTGGCCCCTCGTCGCACCGGCCCCTGCAACCGCTTTACCGTCTCCACATTGTGATTAAAGCAAGCAGGCTGCGCTTGAGTCACCACTGCTACCCGCTGCTTTTGCTGCGCCGCCGCCTGCACCCCGCTCCAAAAATCAGGCGTCAGCACCTCAATCTGCGTTAGCGGATTGCGCGCCCGAATGGCCGCCATTGTCTTTACAAACCACCCGGCTCCCCCATCGGCCAAATCATCTCTAGCCACCGCTGTCAGCACCACATAGCGCAGATTTAGCAGCGCCACTGACTCCGCTACTTTGGTGGGTTCAGCTTCATCGAGCGGCATCGGTGAATGCCCTTTATCCACTTGACAAAACGCACAGCTCCTCGTGCAGGTCGGCCCCATCAGCAAAAAAGTCGCTGTCTGATTGGCATAGCATTCTCCCCGATTTGGGCAACGCCCCTCCTCGCAAATTGTGTGAATCTGCCGTTGTTTGATCACCTTTTGCACTGTGGATAGCTCACTGGCTTTACCAATGGGCCTTCTGAGCCAGTCTGGCATCGCCAAAATATCAGGGCGAGTCGGAGATGTTTTAACCGGCGGCTGATCAGGAAGGGTCATAGCAGGTAGAAAAAATCAGAATCTAAAAGTATCTATAGCTTACAAGAGCCAGCTTACAAGAGCCTACGAAGGATCGGAATTTATCATTCATCGTTCCTGCTTGTTTCCTTCCCTGATGATCTGGGCAACTTTAAACCAAGCGTCTAGAAAGAAACCAGCGTCTATCAGGGGTGAATCTTTCTTCATCTTGCCAGCTAATTTGCCAGCTATTTGCCAGTTAAAGGAGTTCGTCGTGGCCAGCCATAAAATTTTAGTAATCGACGATAGTCGGGTAATTCGGGCCCGCGTAAGAGACATGCTGCCGCAGGGTAATTTTGAAGTTATCGAAGCTAAAGATGGCATCGAAGGTATTGATGCCATTCGTTCTCAAAAGCCCAACTTGATTATGTTGGATTTTTTACTGCCCCGCATGAGTGGCTACGAAGTATACCAAGAGATTCAAACGCAGCCAGAATTTCAAAAAATTCCGCTGGTCATGATGTCCGGTCGCCGCGAGGAACTAGCCGAAAAAATCCAGGAGCCTTTTGAGTTTTTTGAATTTATTGAAAAGCCTTTTGAGCAAAAAGAGCTAATCGGAGCTATTAAAGGCGCGATGGCCAAAGCGCGTAAAGCGCGCCCGCAATCTGCCGCTACTGCTGTGGCTGCTACCATTACTGCTACGGGCATCAACGCTGCTGCCGAAATCGCCGCCCTTCAGCGCCAAGTCGATACGCTGACTCAAGAGGTTGCGGCTATTAAAGTCCACAACAACAAAATTCTCGCTTTTATCAAAAAGAAGCTGGGATAAAGCGAGGCGCAAGACGGCCTGACCCCATGCTGCTTTTTCCAAGTGAGATGGGAAGGTATTTTAGCCACAGGCGATTCGACCGATTCGACCGATTCGACAGCCAATGTCGATGAGGCCCTATTTCAAGAACTGCCGCGCTGCCATGATCTTCGCATGGCGGCAAAACCCTTATAAATGTGAGCTTGAACGCATAGTTATGATTTTGTTAGCACCGGTTGAAGCCGTGCAGCAGTCAGCGCTGCAAGCTCGGTCAATGCTACGGCGGTGGCTATTTTAGGCGCAGGAATTGCCGGAATAGCGGGCAGCTGAAGCTAGATTAAAAGTATAGGGGCGTAGTGGGTTTTTGAGCGGCTGGTGCGGTTAGGCTATCTGGGTTGCGATCGCTTTCGATAGCTTGCCCTAAAAGTTGTTTCACAAGTTGTTTTGATGACTTATTCGCGGCTGTCCTGGTTCTGATTGCCCAGAGGCTATGCTGTTCGCCCAAAATATTTTTTGCGGCTAGTGAGCCTGTCAGCATGGCATGAGTTAGCCCATAGTCAGCGTGCATCCCTTCTTGACCAACGGTTTGCAAATTTTTAAACCGCTCTAGGTAATTTTGCACGAGAGCCAGTGATCTAATGTTGCTGATGTGCTGGATGGGGTAGGCATTGACCTGGCGGATAACGGTGCCTTGTTCTATTAAAGCAGTATCGGTCACAAAGCCAAGGTCCATCAGTTCTTGCTTTGCTAAGTGAATTAAATCAGCATCGGCTGTGGCCCAGAGCGAATCACCTTGAGTGCAAAAATAGGTCATTCCCAAGCAGGTTTTGTTAGAATCAATGCCTTGATTAATGGATTGAGGATCATTTTTGTAGTTTTGAATGCGGCTGACTTTGTATTTAGGGCTTTGAATGTAAAGCTCGCAGTCTGAAGATAGAGACTTTACATTGACTATTATCGGTACCGTGATTAAGCTGCGATGGCTGAGGCTATTAGCCGCTTGCAGAATAGCCGGTGGGGGCGGTGGATCAAGTCGTTGGATGAGGTCACGCAAAGGAAGTGTAGAGATGAAATGGCTGCTGGCGATCGCGGTAATTTCCTTTCCTTTCTGGACAACAATTCGTGATACCTGATAGTTAGAATGCTTGATGCGCAGCACATGGGTATTTTTTTGAACGGCAGTTGCCATAGATTGTGCTATTGCTGAGTACTGTTGCCAACTTGATTTTTCTTCCAAGATGTTAGGTGTAAAAGGGAACGCCTGGGATTGCATCTCGCTGCCGGAAGTCCCCCAGATTTTTTGGATGTAGGGCTCAAAAAAAATTCGATATAAATGCCCTCCAAAGCACTCTATTAACCAGCCTTCTAACGTTTTAGGATCAGGGTCTAGAGAGGGATCTAAAGCGGGTTGTAAAAGGGCAGTTGTGCGAGCTTTAAGGCCACTCAAGGTCGCAAAAGCCGTGTCAATAGGGCCTAAATGCTTGATCGCATTGGTGAGTGAAAGTGGGTAGTTGAATAGGCGATCGCGGTAATAAATGCGGCAGGGCTGAGCTGCAAGATAGCGCCCAAACTGAAAGCAATAGCCTTGATAAGCTTCGGTATGAAAGCGGCCGCCGATTTTATCAGAAGGCTCTAAGAGCAAAGACTTCTGGTTGCTCTTAGTAAGTTCATGAGCGGCTAATAAGCCTGCTGGCCCTGCACCGACGATGATAATGGGAGAAAGCATAAAAGAGAGAAACCATAGAATAAAAGCCTTTTGAACCCTGACTAAAGCCTAGCGACTGAGATCAGCCCTGCTAGCTGTAAAGATGAGCGTTGAAGCAGCGAAAAGGTCGCTCTTCTGGTGGAACTACTGATTTCATACATAAAATCATAAAGGCTGTAAATGGTGGAGCGATCGCTCTACAGCTAATCTGCACAGATCTCTCCTGCTTTAGAAAGCTTTTGTAAAGATCACGCTTTCACAGAAACCTATGAGATGAGCGTAATTTGAGACAAAACCGATAAGCCAACGAAGATTTTATAATTCTCAATACATCCTATTCATTGCTGCCGTATGCGATGACGCTCAAAAATAATAAGACTTCAAACTATCCTCATGAATCACTCATATTCATAAAGCATACTTTGAGTAATGCCACGTAGCTGAGGCTGCACAATTGAGACCAGTACTATCCGTATTTGTCATGCTATTTGTCACAACAGCCTGAGGCTCTTCGAAAAATGGAGATGAAATGGCTCAGCAAGGCGTTTTGAAGTGGCGTAAGGGTGAATTAGCGATGAACTATAACTATGTGCAGCTCATTGAAGATAGCGTAGAGAGTTGGAATGGTTGGCGGCAAGATCATCCGGATCTACGGCCAAATTTAAGTGGAGCAAACTTGAGCCGGGACTATTTGTTTGAGATCAATCTTAGTAACGCAGATCTCAGAGGCGCAGATCTCAGTCACGCCTGTTTGATTGGGGCAAATCTCAGCCGATCTGACCTCAGTGGGGCTAACCTGCGCGGCGCGTATATGAGCGAAGCAAATTTGTTCTGTGCTAATCTCCGCCAGGCGCAGCTAGTGGGCGCGAGCTTAAGAGGAACGGATCTTCGCGACGCTGACTTATTTGAAGCCCAAATAGCAGATGCTGATCTAGCGATGGCTAATCTTACGGGCACCTGCCTATCGATAACATTTCAGCCTGCTTCGCTGATGCCCGCCACACCTAGCCGATCTAATAAACCTAGCCGATCTAGTTCGTCGACTGCCACCCGCTTAGAGCACACAGCAACCCACGGCAGGAATTGTCTTGTTTTTGATCTGGGCTTGCGCCGCCTTTCAAATCCAACCTCTGAAAAGCGCCTGATTCCTATTCCTACGCCCAAATTTAGCCATTAGCACTCGTGATCCTAAATCAGCTAAACAACAATCATCTAAAAACAATCAGCTAAAAAACTGTCTGACTGCCGGTATACGAGATAGAACAACATAGTCCAAAAGCAGCACAGCCACCAGAGAAAGCCCCATCAGCGGCAGCGCAAACCCCAGAACAGCCACAATCACCAACGGGACTCGCCAATGCTGCACGTAAGGCGGTGGGGGTGGTGCCCCGATGGCTACGCCTTGCGGGCGACGCTGCCACCACAGCACAGTCCCGCTCACGCAGAGCAAAATGGTTGCTAGAGCGCCAAACAACATCAGCAGCTGATTCGCCAGCCCAAAATATTTGCCCATATGAATAGAAACGCCCATCTCAACGGCTCTTGGCACTAGGCCATAGTCTTTCCAGCCCACACTGGCCAGTAGATCTCCGCTGTATCGATCCATATGCATGGTCACTTCTTGCTGAGGATCATTGGGAAAGGCGGAAGCTGTGTACACGCCGGTTTCGCCGTCAGGAAAAGCAATGCTAAAACCGGGAGGAGCGCCTTGAGAAATCGCTAATGATACCACCCGATTGAAAATATCCGGCGCGGCGGCTGTACTGCCACTTGGATCAACCACTTCTATCGCTTCGGCACTAGCGTTAATATTTTGAGGATTACGATTGCTCAGATTAATGACACCGGATGGATTAGACAGCGGCATTGGCATCTGTTCTGCTGCCCAGGGGACAAAAAGCGTTCCCTGCTGATTGAGTGAACCTGTCAATACGGTGGAATGAGGCACATCGTCCCACATTTGAGCCGGAAAGCGTCCCCAGACTTGAGCAAAAGTATCGCCCCAAAAGCCCGTCCAAGGCAGCCCTGTGATTAACAAAAATCCGATGATGAGTACACCATAAAAGCCAGGTACAGCGTGCAGATCGCGCCAAAATATGCGTTTGTTTTTGCTCCAAAGGCGGGGAATCAAGGTGCCGAATACTGAGAGCCGCTCGCGCGGCATCCACAGATAGAGTCCAGAGGCTAATAAGACAATTGCCCAGCAGGCGGCAAGCTCTACCAAATAGTCGCCCCAGTTGCCGATGAGTAGATTACCGTGAATTTCGCGGGCGATCGCCTGCAAGTTTCGATCTTCATCCTTAACGCCCAGCGCTTTCCCGCTATACGGATCGACAAATACCGTCAGATTTCGCTGATCACCGGTAGCCACGACAACTTCAGCGCTACGATCAGCCGCGACATTGGGTGTGAACTTAGTGACTGTTGCCTCAGGATAGAGATCTTGAGCAACCTGCACTTGATCCGCATAAGGCAACATCGAATTATCCGGCTGCACAAACATCAAGTTGTGATACATCGCAGCATCTAATTGAGGTTTGAACAAGTAGATAGTGCCAGTGATGCTCAAAATGAGCATAAAAGGAATCACAAATAGCCCTGCATAAAAGTGCCAGCGCCACACCGTGCGATAAAAGCGATTATTCAGGGCTTTAGGCAGCGGTTCAGCGGCTGAAGTTCGATCAGCGCTAGCTAACGATTTAGAGGTGCTCATGATTTGTAGACTCTTCCCATTGTAGACTCTTCCCAAGCGCTAAGAATTGCCTAAGTATCTATGACTGAATTTTGAGAAGTCAAAAGACAGCCGGTCGCGTTTGGCCACAGTTGACAGGCTGTCTTTTGATTGGCGCGAGCGGGTCGCTTATCATCTGACAGTCTTGAAAAATAGGCACTTGTTTTATAGCGATGCTCCACCTTCTATGGTCACTTACCCGCCCAAAAGAAAGATTCTCTCTGTGGGTATTGGTGCTAATGGCATTGTGGCAGTAGGGGTCACGGCTCACGGCATTGTCTCCATCGGCATTATCTCTCACGGCATCGTTTCAATTGGCGTGATCTCGATGGGTGTTTTTTCAATAGGACTAGTCTCTATGGGAGTACTAGCAGGTGGCCTAGTCTCTATGGGAGTAATGGCAGGTGGCCCTTCAAGTATGGGCTTAATGAACCACAGCGCTGAGCATATGATGAATATGCCAGCAGAGAATTCAGAAAAAGAATCATCAGACATGCCTAGCGAACTGCCTGGACATGACCACTCGAAGCACTAAATTCGCTGGTTTTGAGATAGTTGTCATCCTGGCATCATAACGCTGTCATGAAATTTCCATATCCTGGACACATACCTGCCAAATTCTCTTCCTAAACTAATCTCTGAAGAGCAAGAAATTTTTCATAAGCCTTCAAAAATCTTCCACAGAAGATGAAAGCTTTGAATTTATGGTGCTTGTTTTTCTATCACGTATAGCTATTTCTAAAATTTCCCAATTGCTATGCAGCAAAGCGCTACAAGATCACTTTCTGTTTTCGTGATCATTTTGTAGTCATTCAGCAATCCAACAAATGGAGATCTATCCTATGAAGTCTCAACTGTATTCAACAGGCAAATCTTACTTACCTCAATGGTTAAAGGTTGCCTTGCTAGGGGTAGCCGCCTCTATACCCATAGCCGTTAGATCGCCTGCATTTAGTGCCACCCCGCCTATGGTAGGGACTCCTGCCGCCGCTACAGCGCCGAGTACAGGCATAAATCCAGCTAGTCCAATTCATCGCAGCACGGCTATGCCCACGGGGACAAATCCTATTGGAAGCACTCCTAACAGCACTATGCACACAGGCACAAATCCTGTTAGAAGCACTCCTAGCAGCACTATGCACACAGGCACAAATCCTATTGGAAGCACTCCTAGCAGCACTATGCACACGGGTACAAATCCTGTTGGAAGCACTCCTAGCAGCACTGTGCACACAGGTACAAATCCTGTTGGAAGCACTCCTAGCAGCACTGTGCACACAGGTACGAGTACAGGTTCTAGAAACAGTACTATGCCGAGTACTCCCCAACCTAGTAACTCACCGATGATCCCTAGCCGGCCAACAACTTCAGCAAGTCCAACAACGCCTATTTCTCCGGGTACGCCTAGGGCAGGCACGGCCCCGTCCAGCGCGCACAGCGCGACCATGCCGTCCGGGTCTAGTCACACAAGTCTTCTTAGTCATTATACTGGCTCCAGTGCACCCGTGCTGAGCGTCGGTAGTCGAGGACAAGCGGTCAAAGATGTTCAAAGCGTACTGAGGTCGCTAAATTTGTATAACGCTAGCCTAGATGGTGTTTTTGGACCTAAAACTCGGCAAGCGGTAATGAACTTCCAGCATAGCCATCGGCTGAATGCTGATGGCATTGTTGGGCCTAAAACATGGGCTGCGATGATTGCGACTTAAAACCCGCGACTTAAAACCACTTTGCAATCAATGTCAACGACTGTTCAACCACTTTCAAGCAGCCTGTAAAGCTTTACTGGAAGCTTGTCTATGAGAATGTACAGGCGTTGTTGCCCAGATAGTATGCGTTAGCGATGTTATTCGGGCAACAACGCCATTTGTATCTAATTGCCTGATTTTATTTATAGTTCTGATCGAGCCTTAAAAAGCCCTTAAATATTTGTTGAAAATTTGTTGAAAAGCAGTGTAGCTATGAAAATTAAAACGATTTTTATTGCGGGTGCTGGTTTACTAGCGGCTGTAGTCATGGTTGGCTACGGCTATGTATTTGTTGCGGGCGCACCGCAGCTGGATGCGCCTCAAATTGCTTCGGCCCAAACGACAGATCTTACCTTTCAAATGGAGACATTTCAGAGCCAAGCGATGGGGACAGCTAGAGACTATGGTGTGATTCTGCCACCGGACTATGAGCGATCGCCCCAAAAGCGCTATCCAGTTATTTTTTTACTCCACGGCGGTCATGATGATGGCCGTTCGTTCTATGACAAATACGCTATTACTGACGTCTTGCACGAGCTGTACCAAGCTAGAAAATTACTGCCTGCGATTGTTATCATGCCGGATGGCAACGACAATCGGGGCTCTAGCCCCCTATGGGATCCTCAGTATTTTAATGGTGAGCGCGGTAATCTAGATACGCTGATTGGCACAGAGCTAGTGAATGTGGTCAAAAGCCGCTATCGAACCCTTGCAGAACCCAAAAACTGGGCTATAGGTGGAGTTTCTTCGGGAGGCTGGGGATCGATGAATATTGGCTTACGGCACCTTGATACCTTTAGCACGTTGTTTAGTCACAGCGGTTATTTTACAGATCAAAGCGGCCCTCAAAATAGCCCTTTAGCTTTTATTGGAAGCTTACCTTCAGCTCAGCTTAAAACACTGCATGTGTATATGGACGCAGGAGATAATGCTGAAGATGAATTTTTTCGCACCTCCTCTCAAGCATTTCATCAAAAGCTCAATCAGTTAGACGTTAGCAACGTGCTGAATATTTTTCCAGGTGGTCATGGCTTTACCGGAGAAGATGTGGGTTGGAATTATTTTCACAAACATCTTGCTGATTCTCTAAGCTATGTTGGTCAGCAGTTCGGCCATTAGCTAGAGCGTTGACGAGCTTTTGACTGGTACACCCTCTCACCCCTCTCACCCTAGCGTCACGGCAGACTATTCCTGAGGGGGGTCGCCTGTGACTGCCGACTCTAAATACTTCGTAGCGGGTGGAACGTATTCGCCATCTATCTTGACCCGAAAGTCATAGTGAGCGCCTGTGCCAAGGCCGCTATTGCCTGAGTAGGCGATTCTTTCTCCCGCTTTGGCTGCGCCCTGCTGGCAGCCTTTTTCAGAGGTATGTAAGGATTGAAACGTATAGCCGGGGTATGACTTTGCGGTTTGATCCACGACCCAGCCGCCGCCACCTTCATTCCACCAGCATTTAACCGTAACCGGATCGCCCACCTGACCTACCGCATAGATCGGGGTGCCAATGTCCATGGCCAAGTCTACGCCATTGTGAGCAGCATTCGGTTCGCCGGTTACGGGGTGAAATGGACGAATGCCGTATTCATCGCTGACTTCGTAGCCCGCAACGATATCGCCAGTTTTGGGAGTGACAATATCTTCTACGTTTTCACGCCCAACGATCAAGTTAGTCGAAATTAGGCGATCGGCGATGTAGAGCAGTGCGCCAATAATCACGGCGGCGCACAGGCCGGTAACTACTAGCTTTGGGAAAGAAGTCGTTGCCGAGACAGCAGCCTCTTCTATCTCTTCATTTACTGGCGTGGCGGTGTGGATATGAATATGTTGAGGCTGCGGTGGTGGTGGTTGAAAGAAAGGAACTGCTGGCTGAGCGCCTACAGGGCGTAAGGGATCGAGCGCGATCGCATCTCGCTCAATTACCGCTAGCTCACCGCTGCCAATTTTCTCCAGCAAATCCGAAACGCTGCTGCACCCCGCCGCTAGTGCTGCCGCTTTAGCCCCATGCCACCCAGACGCGCTCACCGTCACCCGACAAGGTTGCTTTGGATCGCGACGATGAGCCGAAGTGCTTTGAGATACTGGTTGAGACGGCTTAAAAGAATGAGGAGTCACTTAAATCAATATCACCAAAGTGAAAGTCAAAGATCAAAATAGACTAAGCCGAAACATAATAGCCTAAACCCCAAGTAAGCCGCTCTTGTATCTTGCAAACCCAATGAAAAAAATTAGCCTGCAAAGTTTGAATTCTTCTGCTACTCATTTGTTGAGGCATCGCCATACTTCTCATGATGATGAGCGTCGCCATTGGGACTATCACTACGATCAAATTGGGGTCGCTCCGGGCACGTTAGTCATTGATGAAGATGCCTCACCGACTGAGCTGACGCTAATTGACTACAGTCCTAGTACAGCCATTCGTCAAAAGCTGCGATCGCCTGAAGAAGCCGCTATTCATCTCGATAGTCAATCGATTTCCTGGATTGACTTACAAGGTCTTGGTAACGAAGATGCGCTCAACCGACTAGGCAGCGTTTTCAACCTACATCCCTTGGTGTTAGAAGATGTGGTGAATGTGCCCCAGCGACCCAAAATTGAATACTACGACGATCAGGTCTTGATTATCACGCGGATGGTGATGATGGTGCCGAACAGCCACCCGCATGATCCTGATTTCACCAGTGAACAGCTCAGCTTTGTCCTAGGCAAAAACTACCTGCTCACCGTTCAAGAAGAACTCAACCAAGACTGCCTCGATCCGGTACGCGATCGCATTCGTCAAAACGTCGGTCGCATTCGCAGCGAGGGCGCAGATTACCTTGCCTACGCGCTATTAGATGCGGTAATTGACGCCTACTTTCCGGTTCTAGAAACCTACGGCGAGTACATCGAATCTTTAGAAGATGAAGTTATTTTCAATCCGACCCGGCAAACAGTGCAAAAAATCTATCGTGCCCGCCGCAAGCTGATGTCGTTGCGTCGATCAATTTGGCCTCAGCGCAATGCCCTCAATCAGCTGATTCGCGATGGTAGTGGCGATTTGATTACGGCAGAGTCGCGGGTGTATCTGCAAGATTGCTACGACCATGTGGTACAAGTGCTCGATATTGTTGAAACCTACCGCGAACTCACAGCCAACCTGATGGATGTGTATTTATCATCGGTTAGCAATCGGATGAATGAAGTGATGAAAACGCTGACGGTGATCTCATCTATTTTTATTCCGCTGACCTTTATTGTGGGCGTCTATGGCATGAACTTCAATAGCCAAGCCTCTCCTTGGAATATGCCAGAACTCAATGCTTACTGGGGCTACCCAATTTGCTGGGCGGCGATGATTGCGATCGCGCTAGCCCTCTCCTACTATTTCTGGCGTCAGGGCTGGTTTGAAGATACCGCCTCTAAAATATCAAAATTTTAAAGCTGCTAAAAAAATACTCTCACCTAGCGCTTAACCAAAGCCCTGATAAGATACCTCTGATCCCGTTCAAATGCTTTCCAGCTAATTCATTTCTACCGCAGGTATCTCTCACCATGGATCTCAAAGCCCTAATTAAAGACATTCCCGACTTTCCACAACCGGGCATTGTTTTTCGAGACATCACAACTTTGCTGCAAGATCCCGCAGGTTTGAAATATACCGTCGAAACGATGAGTGCCCAAGCTGCTGATTTAGCGCCGGACTATATTGTTGGGATTGAGTCGCGCGGATTTATTTTCGCAATGCCAATTGCTCATCAGCTAGGTAAAGGATTCGTGCCAGTGCGCAAAGCCGGTAAGCTACCTCGGTCTGTATATGGCGTAGAATACAGCCTAGAATACGGTACAGATCGACTAGAGGTGCATCAAGATGCCTTTGAACCAGGTAGCAGGGTGCTAATTGTCGATGACTTACTGGCCACAGGCGGCACAGCGGCGGCGGCCACCGAGCTGATTACGAACGCGGGCGCAGTCGTCGCAGGCTTTAGCTTTGTAATCGAGCTGAAAGATCTTGCAGGGCGTGATAACTTACCCACAGATGCTCCCGTGATTAGCCTGATTGAGTACTAAATTAAGATTGAGTTTTAGCGCAAAAAAAGCCTATGTCTTCATCCACCCGGTCGCTGTCTCCTTCTAGCAAAATAGGCTTTTTCTTGCGAAACGTGGTCATAGGCGAAACGACTCGCTACATCATTAAGCGGATTGCGCAGGCTCTATTGACGTTGTTACTCGCGAGTGCGTTTAGCTTTTTTATTGTGCAGCTTGCGCCGGGAGACTTCTTGACGCCCTTTCGGCAGAACCCCGAAATGTCAGCTGATACGCTGAAAAGCTTGGAGGCGCAGTACGGCCTAGATCAACCGATTTGGACGCAGTTTTGGCTGTGGCTCTGGCAGGTGATTCGTCACTTTAACTTTGGGATTAGCTTTGCCTATCAGCGTCCGGCGATAGAGTTACTGTGGGAGCGAGTGCCGAATACGCTGCTGATGTCAGTAGCCTCTATTTTTGTGACTTGGGCTATAGCCATTCCGCTTGGCATTATCAGCGCCGTCAATCAAAATCGCTGGGCTGATCGGTTTTTGCGGCTGTTTAGCTACATCGGCCAGGGCTTTCCAACGCTGATCACGGGCCTTTTGCTGCTGTTTTTTGCGCAGCTAACAGCACCCTTATTTCCGGTAGGTGGCCGCACCAGCCTTTACCATGACGATCTCAACTGGATTGGCAAGATTTTAGACGTCGCTTGGCACCTGATTTTGCCGACGCTAGCACTGAGCATTACTAGCTTTGCGGGCTTGCAGCGGCTGATGCGCGGGCAGTTGCTCGATGTACTCAGACAGGACTATATTCAAACGGCGCGGGCCAAAGGCTTGCCCGAAAATCGGGTGATTTATGTCCATGCGCTGCGCAACGCGATTAATCCTTTAATTACAATTTTGGGCTTTGAGTTTTCAGCTTTGCTCAGCGGCTCTTTTATTGTGGAAAACTATTTTAGCTGGCCAGGGCTAGGAACGCTGACTCTAGAAGCCGTACAAAAGCAGGATCTGTACCTGGTCATGGCGAGTTTGGTGTTGGGCGCAGTGATGCTGATTGTGGGTAATTTGCTGGCGGATTTAGCGCTTTCATTTGTCGATCCTAGAATTAAGCTGTCTCGGTTGAATTAGGCTGTGACTTGGATCAGCAGGATAAATTTCTATGAATCAAATGCGCTCTGTTGCCAGCCTGCTGATTGGGTTCATGGTTTTTGGGGTGGTGCTATGGATCGCGCGCACTGTCCATCAGGAGCTGAAAGACGAGGGCTTTGCCCAAACGGTACTCATCGGGACGGCAGGCTGGGCGACTGGCTGGCTAGTCGGTTTTTTGGTGTCGCCTAGTACCAGTCAAGAAATTAAAAAGTTTAGTCAGGCGGCTTCTACAATCAGTGCGTTTGTCAGTGGATTTGCCTTGGCTAAGCTGGAGCCTTCTTTGACACCGCTGTTTGAAAATGGGCGGTTGATCAATGAGCCAATCTATGGGATTCGGCTGATGATTTTTATGATTTGCTTTGCGATCGCAGCTATCAACATGTACGTCTACCGCGAAGGTAGGCGCTACTAGCGGCTCAAACGGCTCAGCCGCTAAACAATTTTTTTAGATAGAAATCAAAGCTGGTTTGGGTATCTTCTAATGACACGCGTTTTTATGGCAAAGGGCGTCTTAATGTAGACATCTTTGGTGCTTTAGAAACTTTTATCACAAAAATTTTATGCGCATTTTGTTCGTTGCGTTGCTGACGCTCTCAGCTGGCGTCTTACAGACTTATGCGAGTTTGGCTCAAACTCAGATACCTTTTGAAAGCAGCGCCTCGGAATTATCTATTGCAGATCGGTCTGTTTCGGATCGGCCTGTTTTAGATCTGATGGTATCGACGGCTTCGGATCTAAAACCTTTGCAGCCTGCAAGATGTGTGGTGGATGTTAACGCGCCCCCTGTACAGACGAGTTCTGAAAGGATCTTAACAGATTCCTCTCTGGGCAATCGGCGTACTTGCGCTTTGGCAGAAACCATCGCGGATACAAATGCCCCTACTCAAGCCACAGAGAATGAAGCAACGGTGCGATCGCCGCTAGAGCTTGAGCCAACTCGTCTTTTTAACCTCGAAACCGCCAATCAGCTCCCGGCTGGGGCATTGCTCTTCCTCTTTGGCGCTCATCAAACCCTCTCTGATGATTCGATTGGAACCGGCAGTCAGCTCTACTACGGTGGCATTGACTGGGGCTTAAGCGACGATATTCAGCTCTCACTATCAGGGCAGGTGTACGACGATCCGCCGACTAGGCCCATCAACGGACAGTCTCCCAATACCACTCTGCTGTCATTAGCACCTAGCATCAAATATCGTTTGCTCAGCACGCCTCAGCTGGGCTTAAGCCTTCAGGGATCTCTCGAATCGCTATTGCTCTCATCGGCTCTATTCGACAGCGGTGATGGTAAAGACACTCGCATTATTGGCTCTATTCATGCACCCCTCACCTACAGTGCTACGCCCTCGCTTCAATTTCATCTCACACCGGGCATTTCCTTTTTCCCTCAAAGCCTCAACAATCGCGAACTATACGGAACTCTTTTCACTTTGGGCACTGGCGTAAGCTGGCAGCCCACTCAGCGGTGGCTGCTTTACAGCACGCTAAATCTGCCGATTGGCCCCGGCGGCAATGTCATTAACGCAGATCAATCAATTGGCCGTCAGCCGGTTTGGGCCGTCGGCACCCGCTACGATTTGACGCCGAAAACGGGTCTCAGTCTCTATGCGACCAATGGTTTAGGAGTCACGCCTGCAACGGGAATTTTGGCCTCTATTCCCTCCGGCGACGATCTGCTGGTGGGATTGACGCTGAACTATGCGCCGGATACTGGCCTAGGATATCGATCTAGCTTTACACAGGCTCCTGTAGGGCCATTGACTGAGCGCTTGAGTCAGCTTTTAGTCAACGGGATCACGCTCACCACTGCGAGCACTCTGCAGCCTGGAACGTTAGCGCTTTCTACCAGTGCAGGGACTAACAGTAACTATAGCGTTGGCCTAGCCTATAGCCCTGATGAAGCTTTCCAAATTGAAGCTATTTCAGAAGATTTTGGCTCAGACAGCAGTGCTGGATCAGAGAGGGCGGTGAACAGTGGCTGGCGGTACATGCTGGGTGCAAAACTTCGCTTACTCGATCAGCGCCAGGGCGATGCCGTTTCGCTGTCAGCGAGAATTCTGGGCGGACGTAACACTAGAACCGTAGGCGTTTTGTTTGCCGAATTGCCTATCACCTACCAAGCAAGTCCTAGTACGGCCCTGTTTTTCAGTCCAAAATTCGCTGCTTTTAGCGATCAAGCTGAGGTGGGTTTGGGCCTAGGCGTTAATTATGAAGTAGCCTCTGGGTTGCAGCTATTAGGGGAGTTGACGCCTGTGTTTGGCGGCGATCGCCTCGTATGGGCAATTGGTACTCGCTACAGCCTTCCTAGTCAGCCGCTCAGCGTCGATCTCTATGCCACCAATGCCGTTGGCCGCAATGGGTTAGCTACCCTCATTGGGCAAGCCGACGCTCAATTTGGCCTAGGGTTAAACTGGCTGATTAGATAAAAACTAACCTCTAAGAAGCTTCTAAAATCGCCCACTTCTCTCAAAAGCTCCTATCTTGAATGAGTCATGGACTAGGAGGTTGCTGTGCCCATTAAAGATTTTTCCGACTTTATCGTAGGGAGCCTCGCTGCGCTGTTTCCGGTGATTGATCCGATTGGCAGCGTGCCGATTTTTTTGGTGCTGACTGCCGGTATTCCAGCCGCCTTACGGCGCAGCTATGCCAAGCGCATTGCGATTAACGTGATTTTACTGCTGATTGGCTTTTTGCTGGTGGGCGGTGGGCTCTTACGTTTCTTCGGCGTTTCTTTAGAAGTCGTGCGGATTGCGGGCGGCATGGTGGTGTTTCATGCAGCTTGGAACACAATGAATGCAGAATCGAAGCTGAGCGAGTTAGAAAATGAAGATGCGAATCAAAAAGCGGTTCAGCACGGCGATATTTCGTTTATGCCGATGACTATGCCGCTGTTGGCAGGGCCGGGATCAATTGCCGTTGCACTTGGGTTAGCTGCCGAAGCGAGTCGCGGCACTAGCCATGCTGAAACCGCTGTAAATTTGGTGGCAGTTGCTGTGGCGATCGCCCTTATCGGTCTAATTATCTACATCGCCCTACAATCTTCTACCCTTTTACTCAAATGGCTCGGTTCCGGCGGCATTCACGCCCTTAGCCGAGTGCTTGGCCTTTTTGTCATGGCCATTGGTGTTCAGCTCATTCTCAATGGCCTAGCTGACTGGGTGAAATCGTTAAACCTAAGCTAACCCTATATTTCTCCGCTAAGGGTGAAAGATCCGGTTAAAAGGCTGCTTGCGGTAGCGACGATAGATATCGAAATCTTTGTCTAATGTGGCAATCTCTGCGATGTTTAACCGTTCAGAAATGCTTACTAAGGATAAATCCGTAAAGTCTCCAGGTAAATCAGCATATTGCGCGTTTAGCTCGGCAATCCGTAGGAAATCAATTGGTAATAGAGGCTCACTGATATAAATACTTTGGGACAGATGAATTAAAAACGTATTTTGTACTCGCCAGTTGCGTGCTAGCAACCATACCGCTTCCGTCACACATCCAGCCGTCGTAATCAATTGGCGATCGCAGCCTGCCAAAAACTGAACAGCGGCTTCGTGGTAAAGATCTGCTGTGTCGTAAAATGCGACAATTACGCCCGTATCTATCAAAACTCTAGCGTATCTGCTCATAATTGATTAGTCGTGACGCGCTTCATGACGCGCCTGAATATGCTCGGCAATTATGGCCTTTCGATTGTCTCTATCAGACAAGCCGCCTACAGATAGCAATTCTTCTGGAACGCCGCCCATGCGTTCTAAAACCGTTTGGTTAGGTCGATGTGCATTTAAGCGATGAGCCTCTAAGCGATCGCGCAATACCTGCTTCAAAAGCTCACTAACGGTAATTTGCTCCGCTTTCAAAATTTCAACCAGATATCTCTCAGCTTCCTCATCCAAATTTATGCTCAGCATAGATCATTCCTTCCTGCATACGACTCATTCTAGATGGATTAGAAGCGCATAAACTCAACGCTTGGAACCAGTGGATCGTTGACGATGCCGACACCTTTGTAGCTCCAGCGGTCGGAGATGGTTTTGATTTGGCGGCGATCGCCTCTTTCCACCACAAATTGAGCTGCTAGCTCACCGGCGTGAGTATTGAGATAGCTGAGCGCATCAAAATCAGCGACAAATAGCAGCAAGTAAGGCTCAGATGGCTGCTCAGGATGCCCTCCCGGCACGGGCGGACGCGCCACCAAATACTGTCCGGTAGACTTTGAGCGCAGTAGATAGTAAGGCTGATCGAGCATAGGTCAGATTCGTTACAACTAACGCCTTATAGCCTAACAACGAAAAGGCCCCCACCCAACGGTAGGAGCCTTATTCTTTAGCTTAATCAAGCTTAATTAGCTGTCTTAATTAGCTGAGTAATTAGTCAAGATCAGGCATCGACAGCACGGGCTCAGCCTCGCGGTCTAAGCCACGCTCGAAGCCGCCTTCAGCCGCGCGAGCCCGACCGGCGTGCCACAGGTGACCGACCAAGAAGAAAAAGGCCATCACAAAGTGGAAAGACGCCAACCACTGACGGGGATTCACGAAGTTAACCGAGTTAACTTCAGTGATGATGCCGCCGACAGAGTTAATCGACGCGTTAGGGGCGTGAGTCATGTACTCAGCCGCGCGACGCACCTGCCAAGGCTGAATGTCATTCTTGAGCTTGTCAAGATCGAGGCCATTCGTACCGCGCAAAGGAGACAGCCAAGGGCCATCAAAGTCCCAAAAGCGCATGGTCTCACCACCGAAGATGATTTCACCAGTGGGCGATCGCATCAAATATTTACCCAAGCCAGTCGGGCCTTGAGCCGAACCGATGTTGGCACCTAAACGCTGGTCACGCACCAAGAAGGTCATGGCCTGAGCTTGAGAAGCTTCGGCATTGGTTGGGCCATAGAACTCACTGGGGTAAGCCGTATTGTTAAACCAAACGTAGCAAGAGCAGATGAACGCCATCAGCGAAACCGCACCGATGGAGTAGGAAAGATACGCTTCACCATTCCAAATCAAAGCGCGACGAGCCCAAGCAAACGGCTTGGTCAAAATATGGAAAATACCGCCGGAGATACAGATCAAACCGACCCAAATGTGACCACCGATGATGTCTTCCATGTTATTAACGCCGCAAATCCAGCCTTCGCCGCCAAACGGAGACGTCGTTAGATAGCCGAAAATAACCGCAGGGTTGAGCGTCGGGTTCGTAATCACTCGAACATCACCGCCGCCCGGTGCCCAAGTGTCATATACCCCACCCAGGAAGCAGGCTTTGATCACCAATAGGAAAGCACCCAGACCCAACAGGATCAGGTGATAGCCGATGATATTCGTCATCTGATTTTTATCTTTCCAGTCTTGGCTAAAGAAGCTGGAATACTCTTCGAGCGTTTCGGGGCCGCGAACAGCGTGGTAAACGCCGCCCAAACCGAGCACCGCCGAAGAAATCAGGTGAAGCACTCCAATGACAAAGTAAGGAAAGGTGCTAATCACCTCACCACCAGGGCCAACCCCCCAACCCAGCGTCGCTAGGTGAGGAATCAAAATTGCGCCCTGCTCATACATAGGCTTTTCAGGGACGTAGTGAGAGACTTCAAACAAAGTCATCGCACCTGTCCAGAGCACGATCAGGCCAGCGTGGGCAACGTGTGCGCCCAGCAGCTTGCCAGAAAGATTAATGAGTCGAGCGTTACCAGACCACCAGGCATAACCAGTGGATTCTTGGTCGCGACCGCCTCCAACAAACGTATTAGAGAGTGTTACCACGGGGGAAGTACCTCTTCAGGGAAATTTAAATGAAATTGAAAAATTGAAAAGCGGGCTGAATCGCCTACCAGCATAGCTCGAAGACGATTCAAAAAA
>CAVUFV010000012.1:0-125945 GCA_963740915.1 uncultured cyanobacterium | reverse complement strand
GCGTCGGTTCCGTAGCGGCATCTGGCAGACTGGTCCAGCGATTGAGGCGCGTCGTCCGGCAGAGGCGATTTCGGCGCTCGGTAAGCAGTTAGCGCAGCATCAGGGTGACTATGTAAGGCTGGTGGGCGTTGATCCGACTGCTAAGCGGCGGGTGCTAGAGACGACTATTCAGCGCCCATAGTGCGGATGCGCTCAGCGACTATGATTAGTTTTAGAGTCCATCAGGTTTAGAGTCCACTACCTACAAACGCCATGGCCCAGCGGGCACCGAGTTTAGTGAGCGACACCCATTACTGTGTGGTGGGTGATGTCACCATCGAAGCGACGGCAGCGATCGCCTCAGGAGTCGTTTTGCAAGCCGCTAGCGGTAGCCGAATTGTGGTAGGTAAAGGGGTGTGTCTAGCAGCTGGTGTATGCATTCAATCCCGCGCGGGCGTTCTCAGCATTGCCGATGGGGCCAGCTTAGGAGCCAATGTGTTGGTCGTTGGGCACGGCAGTATTGGTACGAATGCCTGCATCAGTGCGGGCAGCACCGTTATTAATCCGGCCATAGAGGCAGAAGCCATCTTGCCGCCAGATACGTTAATTGAGTCATCAACAGCTGCTGTTAGCCCTCCTGTCCATTCGACTCATAGTTTTACTAATAGTTTTGCTAATGGTAAAGTCCAGCAGCCGTTTGGATACAGCTCTTCGACTAATGGCGTACAATCAGGCTATAGCGTTTCTCAGAACGGTGCTGCTCAAAAGTGCTTTCAAAGTGGCGCTTCTCAGAACGGCGCTATTCAAAACGGTAACGGTGCTTCCTCTCTAGAAGTGCGGCCCTCTTACGATAGAGTCTATGGCCGCGACCAAGTCTCTCAGCTAATTTCAACGCTGTTTCCCCACCGACAGCCCCTGAACGACAACTCCTCTGCTTAACCCATGCACTCAGATGCTACGCCTCTTCGCAAGCCGACTGTCACAGCCCGTAACTGGCTGTACGATACGGCACTAGGGATGGTTTCTACCACTAGCTTTCCAGCGATTATTGGCACGGCTGATGCCATGATGAAGTCGGCCAATGTATTTTTGGTGGGCTACGAAAAAACTGGGGGCGGACACTGTACGGCGATTGTGCGGGGCGGTGTGGCCGATGTACGAATGGCGGTGCGCATAGGCGAAGAAACCGCTAAGCAGTTTGGACAGTTTGTCTCGGCGTCGATGATTCCGCGTCCGATGGCGAATTTGGAGGCGGTGCTGCCGATCAATACGCGATTAGAAGCGCTAGAAGGCGTTGGCCAGTCGATGGGCGGTAGCGCAATTGGGCTGTTGGAAACTAGAGGCTTTCCGGCGATGGTGGGCGCGGCTGATGCTATGACCAAATCGGCTGAAGTGACGCTGCTCTCTCACGAAACCATTGGTGAGGGGCTGTGCACTATTATTATTCAGGGTTCGCTCTCGAATGTGGTGATTGCGGTCGAAGCCGGAATGAATGAGGCAGAGCGGATTGGTGAGCTGAATTCGGTGATGGTGATTCCTCGACCACTCGATGAGTTAGAACGAAGCTTGCCGAAGACGCACGCTGTGGAGCAGCAGCAGCCGATGCGACTGCCGCTGAAGCTAGAAGAGCGGCAGCTAGAAAAAGTTCCTGAAAGGCAGAAGGAGTTGATTCCGGCGCGATCGCCCGAATTTGAACCCGCTAAGAAAAAAGAACTCGCCGTACCGATAAAACAGCTAGAAACCGAAGAGCTTTAGACAAGTTTTAGACAAAATAATCAACAGAAGTTAGGCCAAAACCTGCAACTGACGAGTGAATTGTTCGACTCGGTTGCTGACTTGTGAAATTAAATCCGGCGCATCGGCATCAAACCATTCAATGCGAGGCTCTTTGCGAAACCAGGTGCGCTGGCGCTTAGCAAATTGGCAGGTATGCTGCACGGTGAGCGCGATCGCCGTTTCTAAAGCAATCTCTCCGGCCAAATGCTGCTGCATTTCGGCGTAGCCTAGAGTTTTTAGTAAGGGTAAATCAGGCCCATATTGCTCAATTAAACCGGCAACTTCAGTCACAAAACCGGCAGCAACCATATCGTGGGTGCGCTTAGTGATACGCGATCGCAATCTCTCCACATCACAAGCGAGTCCTATATATAAGATCGGATAGCTGGGCGGCTGCTCACCCTGTTGGCTAGAAATCGTGCGCCCCGTCACATAAAACACCTCTAGCGATCGCAGCGTCCTCACCTGATCGTGTGGGTGAATGCGCTCAGTAGCGGCTGGATCTACTTGCTGAAGGAGCGCGTAACAATAGGGTTGAGTGAGAGTGGTGAGCTGCGATCGCAATTCCATCTGCGGCGGTACCTGAGGAATTTTGAGTCCTTTGGCCACCGCATTGAGATAGAGCCCGGTGCCACCGACTAAAAGCGGATGTTGCTGACCCTGATGATGGATTTTTGCGATCGCCCGCTGGGCTCGCTGCTGGTAATCCGCTACAGTCAGCGTTTCAGTCGGCTCACAAATATCAATGAGCTGATGGGGCACAGCCTGCCGATCTGCTTCAGAAGGCTTTGCCGTACCGATATCGAACGCCCGATACACCTGCCGCGAATCGGCGCTAAGAATCACCGTAGGCCAGCGCTGAGCTAGGGCCATTGCCAAGCCCGACTTTCCAGAGGCCGTGGGGCCAGCAATAATAATCAAATGGGGATTAATATAGTACAAATGAACTTTTTTTTAGGGTTGCTGTATCTGTGGAGGGCGAGCTTTATTTTTCAGCGATCAATTGAATCAATACTCTATTAATATAGAGGCGCTTTTGCCGAGGAATGGCAGTATTTCGGAGGGCGAATTTTGGGTTGGCGGCAGCACCTTCACCCCTGCCCCTTTAAAAGCAGGCCATGACCCTATTTTTATACGTTCGCTGAGTTGGCTCTAAAATCGCTTTTAACGCCTTTGTGCTAGAATTTATAGGCGCAATATCATTTTATGACTTCAAAGTGGCCTTTCAGGGCTTTAATGGCGCTCTTAAAAGAAGATCGAAGCATCAACAGATCAAAGCATCAACGGTCATCGCTGACCTCAGGAGAACTGACCTAGGAGAACATATATGGTGAATAGCAATAACTACGGCGCTCAACAGATTCAGGTTTTAGAAGGACTTGAGCCTGTTCGTAAGCGGCCTGGAATGTACATTGGGAGCACGGGCCCACGCGGTCTGCACCACTTGGTGTACGAAGTTATTGATAACTCCGTCGATGAAGCGCTAGCCGGTCACTGCAATCGCATTACTGCCGCTCTCAATGCCGATGGCTCAGTGACGGTCGTCGATGATGGTCGCGGTATTCCGACCGATATTCATCCTGCGACCGGCAAGTCAGCTTTGGAAACCGTGCTGACCGTACTGCACGCAGGCGGTAAGTTTGGCGGCGACAGTGGTTACAAAGTTTCGGGTGGTCTGCATGGCGTCGGCGTTTCAGTTGTCAATGCCCTTTCTGAATGGGTTGAAGTCACTGTTTGGCGTGAAGGGAAGGTGCATACACAGCGCTTTGAGCAAGGAAACCCCATAGGCACGCTCAAAACCGCCGAGGGCAGCGATAGAACCGGCACGCAGGTGATCTTTAAGCCGGATGCGACAATTTTTACGCACACCACTGAATTCGATTACGACACCTTGGCTCGGCGCTTGCGCGAACTGGCTTATCTGAATGCGGGCGTCGATATTACTTTTACCGACTATCGACTAGAGCTGATTAAAGCCAAAGAGCCGAGAGAGTCGCGCTATTGCTATGAAGGCGGTATTAAAGAATATGTAGCGTACATCAACAGCGATAAGGAGCCGCTGCATCCCGACATTATCTATGTCAATGCCGATAAGAATGGCGTGCAGGTAGAGGCCGCTTTACAGTGGTGCAGCGACGCTTTTTCCGATAATTTGATGGGCTTTGCCAACAATATTCGCACGATTGATGGCGGCACTCATTTAGAAGGGCTCAAAGCGGTGCTGACACGCACCATGAACGTATTTGCCCGCAAACGCAAAAAGCGTAAAGACGCGGAGTCGAACATGGCGGGTGAAAACATCCGCGAAGGGCTGACGGCGGTGGTTTCGGTGAAGGTGCCCGATCCAGAATTTGAGGGCCAAACTAAAACTAAGCTGGGCAACACTGAAGTTCGCGGCATTGTTGATTCGTTAGTCGGCGAAGCCCTCAGCGAATATTTGGACTTTAACCCTAGTGTGGCGGATGCCATTTTAGACAAAGCCATCCAGGCGTTTAATGCGGCTGAAGCGGCTAAAAAGGCGCGCGATTTGGTGCGTCGTAAGTCGGTGCTGGAGTCTTCGACGCTGCCCGGTAAGCTCTCAGACTGTAGCTCTCGCGATCCGCGTGAGTCGGAAATTTTTATTGTAGAGGGAGATTCTGCGGGCGGCAGTGCTAAGCAGGGGCGCGATCGCCGCTTCCAAGCCATCTTGCCGTTGCGAGGCAAAATTCTCAATATTGAAAAAACCGACGACGCTAAAATCTACAAAAACAACGAAGTTCAGTCTTTAATTACCGCCCTCGGCCTCGGTATTAAAGGCGAAGACTTCAACCCCGAAAACCTGCGCTATCACCGCATTTGTCTGATGACCGATGCCGATGTTGATGGGTCGCACATTCGGACGCTGCTATTGACGTTCTTTTATCGCTATCAGCGCGATTTGGTTGATCAGGGCTACATTTACATTGCTTGCCCGCCGCTGTACAAGCTAGAGCGAGGCCGTAATCACACCTATTGCTATAGCGAAAGAGAGCTGCAAGAAGGCATTGCAGCTATGCCTGCCAACGCTAAGTACAACATTCAGCGCTTTAAGGGCCTAGGTGAAATGATGCCACAGCAGCTATGGGACACCACCATGAACCCAGAAAGCCGCACGCTCAAGCGCATTGAAATTGAAGATGCGGCAGAAGCGGATCGGATCTTTACGGTGCTGATGGGCGATCGCGTTGCCCCCCGCCGCGAATTCATCGAAACCTACGGTTCAAAGCTCAATATGACCGATTTGGATATTTGATCCGCATTTGAGCCGCTACGGACGAATCCTCACCCCTCCCCCCACTAGGCCCAGATCTTATTCGCTTTATGAGATTCGGGCCTCCTTTTGTATCAGATAACGTGAAAAAATGTTGCGGAATCTTTCTAAGGGTAGAGTCCTCACTCTAAGCTTTAAAGCAGTTCAAAGAACAGAGTCTAGGTTTTTCTTTGGCCTGCTGATAGATCAAGATCTTGACTTAAAAATCTTTACAGCTGAAGAAGTCAAAGAACCGTTTACAAAACATAAAAAAACATGAGCAACAATTTAGCGACCCAGCTCCGTGAGGGCACTAAAAAAGCTCACACCATGGCAGAAAACGTCGGCTTTGTTCGATGCTTCTTACGCGGTGTGGTTGAGAAAAAGTCGTACCGCAAGCTAGTGGGCAACTTTTACTTCATCTATTGCGCGATGGAAGAAGAAATAGAAAAGCATAAAAATCATCCCATCGTTTCTAAAATTTACTTTCCTGAGCTAAACCGTAAGGAAAGTCTAGAAACCGATTTGGCCTTTTACTACGGCCCCAATTGGAGAAATGAAATTACCCTCAGCAAGGGCGGTAAAAAGTACGTTGAGCGCATTCGTGAAATTTCAGCGACTCAGCCTGAGCTATTGGTCGGCCACTCCTACACTCGCTACTTGGGCGATCTCTCTGGCGGCCAAATTCTCAAAAACATCTCTCAGCGAGCGATGAACCTCACCGGCAGCGATGGCGTTGCTTTTTATGAGTTCCCCACCATCACCGATGAAAAAGCCTTTAAAAACAACTACCGCGCCTCTCTCAGCGAAGCGCCCGTAGATGAACCAACCGCCGAGGCAATTGTCGAAGAAGCAAATGATGCCTTTGGCATCAATATGGAGCTGTTTCAAGAGCTAGAAGGCAACTTGATCAAAGCGATTGGAGTAATGCTCTTTAATAGCCTCACCGGCGGTCGTCGTCGGGGCAGCACTGAGCTAGCGACCGAAGGCTAGACCTTTAACCGTTATAGCGGTATTCATAGTCATTCATAAAGGGGAGTTTTTGAAATGAAAGCTCCCCTTTTTGTTTGTTCACTTAGCCGCAACCGCTGTCAAAAGTTTGTGTTTATAAATAGGATAAAAGCCGCAATCAGTAGACTCGACCACTTTGCAAAAACCTAAGTAGTTGGGTATCCTGGTAAAATAATTCCAATGGCAACAATACATAGCGAAAAAGGCTTTGTTTTCCACGTCTTTCCTAACGATCATCAACCTGCTCATGTTCACGTTGTAAAAGGTGGCGCTGAAATGAGAATAGATGTCTCTGGCGATCAGCCAGAACCTATCGCTTTAAGAGGAAAAGAGTGGATGAGTGACAAGCAAATCAATCAGGCTTTAGACATCGCTGAAGCCAATTACAGCAAGCTTCAGAATGGATGGAAGAAATTTCATGACTCCAGTAACTAAGGCACAGCGAAGAGCAGAACAAATAAAGCGGCTTAGAGCGGAAAGCAAAGCTGTATCAGCCTGTTTCCCAATGGCTAGTCGCGCTTCTTATGATCCCGAATGCCGCGAAATTATCGTTGAGTTTAGCAACGGGGCAAAGTTTATCTTTCCATCTGAGCAGGGGCAAGGGCTGCAAGGCGCTACTGATGAGCAGCTGTCAAAAATTGATATATTTCCTAGCGGTACTGGACTGCGCTGGCCTGAGCTAGATGTAGATCTAAGCATTCCTCACTTAATGGAAGGCATTTTTGGCACCAAGCTTTGGATGAAAGAAATGACAGCAAGAGGGGGGCGCTCTATATCCGACGCAAAAAAGGCCGCTGCTCGGGAGAATGGGAAAAAAGGTGGCCGCCCTAAAAAAGAGGACTAGGGAATCTCTTTCAAAAGTCTGTGTCGCAAGTAGGATATAAGCACCAACCAGCAGGCCCACCGTCATGGTACAGACCAAACCTACGCTCAAAACGTTTGATGACTTCCTGGCTTACAGCTCAGATCGCGATGGTTTCTATGAGCTGACAAACGGAGAACTGGTTGAAATGCCGCCCGAATCTGACGATAACGTGGTCATTGCTAGGGCAATGGATAGAGTCCTTTCAGACTTGGTAGGCTTCAGGCGAGTCCGCACTCACCAGCTAGCTATTGAAATGCCAGGGCAGCCTAAGAATCGATTTCCAGATATTACCGTACTTAGACCAGCGCACCCTAAGCAGCTACAAGCATCCGGGCAATCAGCCATTCGATTGGACATGGCTCCACCTCTGTTAGTCGTAGAAATAGTCAGTCCCGGCTCAAACAATCAGAAACGAGATTACGTTGATAAACGCAATCAATATGAATGGCGGGAGATTCCTGAATACTGGATTGTAGATCCGCAGCAGAATCAGGTGAGCGTCTTATGTTTGACGGATGATGGCTACGAGGAAACCGTTTTTGTGGGAGATGAGGTTGTGAAATCGCCTAGCTTTGAGCAATGGCCTTTGACAGCAGATGAGATGCTATCAGTTAGATAAGCTAGATAAGTTGGCCAAGTTTTCTGACACCTTCTTCGACTTTGATGGCTGGGAAAAAGACTTTGTACTCCCAGCCATCACCCGGCGCGTGATTTTTTTTCACAATATAGTCTTGCCGGAGGCTACCTTTCCCGCCAGCATAATGTTCTACGGCATGAAGCACTTCGCTGCGAGCCACGTAATAGGCCATGCCATACAGCGCTAAAACAGACAAAAAAACGTAGCTCCTTTTATCGGTTCTATAGGATGTCATGATCTACTGGGTGTTGAGAGAAGGTTTAATCGGCCTGCTCTCAAAATTCCCTATGCGTTTACATAAGTGATCACAAAAAATCTGACGCATTTCTAGATCAATATCAGTCTTGTCATTGACGGCAGATCTCTTCTGGCTAAAAGCCGAGATCGGCGATCGCACTCTCTGCCGCTTTAAACACCGCCGCATCTGACATCGTTTCCCAAGCCGTATCGCCAATTTCTTGATAAAACTGCTGATCGTAAGGGCGCGTTTTCACCACCACCGGCATCGGCACCGCATGGCCGAGCAGCAGTGCCTGCTGTTTAGAATCTAGCTTGGCCAGCACCGAACGCAGGCTTTGGCCGCCCGATACACCGGTAAAAATTGCATCAATGTCTTTTTCATCATTGAGCAGCGCCGTAATTCGAGTGCCAATTTGCGACATCACTTCATTATCTATACCCGAAGGCCGCTGATCGACCACCAGCAGCGTGACAAAATACTTCCGCATCTCGCGCGCAATCACCCCGAAAATAGTTTGTCTTGCAGTGGCCGGATCTAAAAAACGGTGGGCTTCTTCAATGGTGATGACTAGCGGTTGGGGGCGATCGCTCGGATTCTTGCTCTGCAAAAACCTGTCTGCTTTGCGCACATAGCTCGCATGAATGCGCCTTGCAATTACATTGGTCGCCAGCATATAAGAGAGCATATTTGACTGCGAACCAAATTCAATCACCACATGCTTGCCGGCATCAATCGTTTCTAGAATTTGGGTCACATAGTTATGTGCGCAGCTACTGCGAATATATTTTAGCTCCGCCAAGCGAGTCAGCTTGCGCTGTAAAGCCATAATTGATGACTTACTGCCCATCTTCACTTCACAAAATTCCTGAATCTCCTCATTGCTCAACTGCAACAGTCGATTGATCCAGCTACTGCCAAACTCATTGCGTAAGATAATCGCGTTCTCTAAGCTAGCTTCCGAGAGATTTAGCTCCCGGCTAATCAGCATCAAATCTTCTACATCGATTTGATCAAAGCTAATATACAGCTCTTGGGCGTCGTACACGCCTCGCCGCTTAGTCGATTCAGGATCGAGCGTAAAAATCTGCACTTGCCCCGGAAATAGCTGCCGCAGCCCTTTGACTGTACTAAATTCCTTGCCCTCACTCACGGCCTCCCAGCCATACTCCGAGTGCATGTCAAAAATCAGATTGACTGCCGCCTGCTTACGAATAATCCCCGACAGAATCAGCCGCGTCAAAAACGACTTGCCGGTACCGGATTTGCCAAAAATGCCGTTACTGCGCTCGACAAAGCGATCTAAATCAATGCAAATGGGCACCGCCATATCGATCGGCTCGCCAATCGCAAAATTGCGCCGACTCGCATCATCTTCCCAGCCAAACACCGCCCGAAAATCTCTTTCTGAGGCATCATACACTTGGCTAAAATGCCCCGGAATCGTCTTTACCGGCAGCAGTTGCAAGGGCGCACTCGAATTTGTTTGATACGAAGCAAGACCATTACCACTCTGTTTCGCACGGCTACGCTCGCCCTCTTGCCTCGCGCTCTCGCTCTCATCCGTCCGGGTAAACATTAGCATCGGCGTGAGATCAACCGTGCCATAAGTGCCCGAACCGGCCAGCACCTCTTGCAAAAAAATATTATTGGGCTCCGGCGGACTCGCGACAATCCGCTGACTCGCCATGCCCAAAGACACATCGGTAAGCATACAGAAAAAGCGCGATCGCACTCCTTCTACCACCAAAAACTTACCCACCCGCATTTCTTCGACCAGCACATCAGGATGCAGCCGAACCTCTAGCCCCTTACTCAAAGAGCCTTGAATCACCGAACCCAATGGACGCAGATCGCGCATAAATCAACCCACCTGTCAGCCGTTAGGCCAATAGCAACGGTCACAATGGGCTCATCGTAGCGGAAAGCGCCAGTTTAGTACATAGGTTCTGTCAGATTCATCCGTGAAAGGGAAGAATAGAGCGATGAAAATAGAGCGATGAAATAGAGCGATGAATTAGAGTGCAAGACTCTTAAAACTGAATTCCAACCCCACCTTGCACAGCTGTCGAAGTGCCGCCACCAATGGGCACAATCGCATTGCCATAAATCACTAAATTGCTGTCGGTCAGCGTGTAATCAACCCCAGGCTGAATCACAAAAGAAGTGCCATCGCCCATCACCGAGCCCTTGCCAGCAAAGGCAACACCTGCGCCTACATATACTTCAGTGTTAAAGTTTAGAGGATAGTCATAAGAAACCGTTGGCACAAAAGCTGATCCTTCACCGATAAAAGCCGTGCCTCGAATCGAAATAGGTGCCTCTAAAATGTTGTATCTGCCGCTGACACCAACAGCCAACTGACTATTGCCAAAAGCTGGGCCAATGCCTATGTAGCTTCCATAAGCCGCTTGGGCATTAGCGGGCGCTTGCATCGCACCAGCGACAATTGCCAAACTGCCTAGCACCCATCCGGCAGATCCTTTCAGATGCTTCTTAAAACCAGTAATCATGACGCATAACTCCTCACAGATAAGCTGGCAGTAGGTTAAAAAGCATACCTTTTTATGTCCTACCGGTTTGAATATTGCAGCTAATAACTTACCACGGGGACGCCCGTCAAGGTGTAGTTGTCGATAGATACGGCGTATATAGCATCGCCGAGCCTAAAGCAGCGCCTCCCAAGCGGCAATTACAGCCTTTAGACTGTCAGGCAGATTGTCTACTTCTAAATCGATGTATTCGGTGCTGAGGCCGGGGGTTTCTAGTCGAGTGGTGGGGTAGTCAGCAAAGGCGGCTTCGGTGAGGTAGCGCATTCTGTTGAGATTAGGAAAGCGCTGCTGAGTCAAAACGCGCTGAAAGTCGGCAATTTCGGTGGCCGTGAGCTGCCGAATGACGGTGCGCTTGGGTCCTTCTGTTGCTCCTAATCCTGACTGTTCACGGTATAGGGTGCCATCTGCGGTTAGGGCTGTAATTTCGACCGCACCGGCTAAGCCCCCACTGAGCTGACTTTGGAAAATAATGGGCGAATCAAATCCCAGTGAAGGCTCAGATCCGATGGGCGTAAATAGCGTGCTTACTGTGCTAGAAGCACCGCTAGCGGTTGCATTTTGAGCGACTTGGGTGCCGTCGCCATTGAGGTGATAGACCCAACTGGTTTGGCCGTCGCTAATAATCGTGCGAAAGCCAGCGATCGCAATCATCGTACAGGCTTGATCGGGTTCAAAAATGCCTAAGCAGCCATTCCAGGTAGCGGGCTGTACTTCTAATACTTTTAGGTTAGCAATTGGCTGTTGAACTTGCTGTGCAACTGCCGTTAGCAAATTTTGAGACGTCTCAATTGAAAAGTCTGCGGGGCCAAAATCCGGGGTTCCGGCTAAGGGCTCTAGGCGGATCTTTAGACCAGCGCGATCGCTCCGATACGTCCACATCTGCTGCGAACTTGCCACCTGCACCTGCCATCCAGATACTTCACCGCCCATGCAGCGTTCATTAAAGCGAGCAAGGCCTAAGCACTGATCGGGCCAGGTTTGAGCGGTAGCGTCAATAATTTGGAGGCTGCTGAGCGGAACATTGAGCCGCTGAGCTAAGTCGCGCTGAATGCGGCGGGTGAGCAGGCGAGAAGGGGTCAAATTATTGCGATTGAGGGTCTGGGCGGTTGGTACAGAATTGTTCGCCGTCGCTGTGACGGCAGGTAGGGTTGGCTGGTCTGACGTGAATGGGGAAGCGAATGATTGAGTGGCGATCGCACCGACTCCACTGACTATCATTAAGACGCTAGCACCAACGGTAGCTACTCGAAGAGACACCATGAAAATATCCTCACGTTATAAGGGGTTGTTGTTCTGTCTTTTCAAGATATACAAAATTGCTGTAGCCTAAAAGCCAGTTACCGAAAATGATACGGGGCTTTTTAAAAATCTCTTTTGCAGCCAGATAAACAACTGTCACAGGCAAGTAGCGCAACAAGTGCAACCATTTGGCAACAGAAAAAATCAATCAATCACAACAGGATGGTTTGTTGTTTAGCGACCAAATACCTGTTTGAGTACGTCAAGGCGCGATCGCTCCCAATAATCTACATGCGATACTATCAGCCCTGCTTCGTTGAGCTTTAGCTCACTGTGTCCGGGAATGGAGAGACGCGATCGCCAAGGCACCGGCACATCTAAGTGAAGCGTCCACTGCATCGTAATTAGATCAGGTATGGGCCGCTCAATCCCGTGCAAATCCATTTTCACACCCTTAAAAAATCGGCCAATAAAGCCAATCATCAGTCGATACTGGCGAATGCCTCTAAAGTCGTTGAGCGGATCTTTGAACTTTACGTTTTTTGCATAGAGACTGTAGGTCTGATCTTTGGGGAAGCGGGCATAGTCTTGCTTGAGTTGTTCAACTATTGTCTTTTCAACTATTGTCTTCTCGAACATTATGGGCTACCTCTCACGAATCAATTTCAATCAATTTCAATTAATTTCAATCAATCTCAATCAATTTCAACAGTAGGCCATAGCCGCTCTAGCTGACGTTGCCAAGCGCTCAAAGCGTTTTGCTGATAGCCGTCTTGACTGTTCATATCGCCCATCATACCTTCCGCGTAAAAGCGATCAAGGGTTTTGAGGGTGTCGTCTAAAGATTTGCCTTGTTTTTTTGAAGCGACAATTATTTGAGTGACTTGAACTTCCACCATTTGTGCAAAGAAACCGTCTATCCCGTCGGCATTAAGTGCCAATAATCGGCTAATCGCGCTTTCAAGCTGCACCGTGTCGATCGCCGTTAAATCGTATTGAAAAATGCCCCACACCACGTCTTGATGAAAGGCGTAGCGGGCTTCTTGAGTTTTGTCGAAGTTGGCTTCCATCATTTGGGGAATAAATGGCTGCGCTTCGGCAATCGGTATGATTGGGGTCATCAGCTTGAGCCAAGGATCGGCGGTAATGACCAACAGCCGCTGCCCGTCTTTATCCACCTGCCAAGCATCCGGCGGTATTTGTTGACAGTGCTGTGAGCCAAAGCGATCGCTCAAAGCCGCTGTAATCTCATCAGGAGCCATAAGCCTCTCCAAAAACTGAGCCAAAAAAACTAAGCTACTCTCTACACCGTAGCAGTTGTCCACCAAAAAAGCGGCCTGCCTACTGGCAAGTCGCTTTTTTGGTGAGATGATTCTGAAGGTTCAAACCCGCTAGGAATCAGTGGCCTTCATGGGTCGAGTCGTAGCGAATTTAGTAGTCAAAGTCGCCCATACCATTGCCAGCACTCGAAGCGCTATCGCTTTCGGCCTTATCGACCACAATGCACTCAGTGGTGAGCACCATTGCCGCGATCGAAGCCGCATTCTGCAAAGCAGAACGAGTCACTTTTGCTGGATCAACAATGCCCGCTTCTAGCATGTTGACGTACTCATTGGTCGCTGCGTTATAGCCGATGCTAGCATCTTTTTCTTTAACCCTTTCAGCGACGACTGCACCATTTTGTCCAGCGTTTTCAGCAATCCGACGCAGAGGAGCGGTTAGCGCCCGAGTCACAATCATTGCGCCTACTAGCTCTTCGCCGTCTAGGTTGCTGTTAGCCCACTCCACCAAACCAGGCGATAGGTGTGCCAAGGTCGCGCCACCACCGGGAACAATGCCTTCTTCAACGGCGGCTTTAGTCGCATTGATAGCATCTTCTAGGCGCAGCTTCCGGTCTTTCATTTCGGTTTCAGTTGCGGCCCCGACTTTGATCACAGCAACACCGCCAGATAGCTTGGCTAAGCGCTCTTGCAGCTTCTCTTTGTCGTAGCTAGAGTCAGATTCGTCAATTTGACGGCGAATCTGATCGCAACGCGTTTTTACAGCGGCTTCGTTACCTTCAGCGACTAGCGTCGTGCTGTCTTTGGTGATGGTGACGCGGCGGGCTGTGCCGAGCTGATCGAGCGTGACGGTATCGAGCTTGAGGCCCGCATCTTCGGTGATCACGGTGCCGCCTGTGAGCACAGCAATGTCTTCGAGCATGGCCTTGCGGCGATCGCCAAATCCAGGAGCCTTAATTGCGGCTACATTGAGTACGCCGCGCAAACGGTTTACCACCAGTGTAGCTAGCGCTTCCTTCTCAATATCTTCTGAGATAATTAACAGAGGGCTACCGCTGCGAGCAACTTGCTCCAGAACAGGCACTAAGTCCTGCACAAGACCGATTTTTTTGTCGGTAATGAGGATTTTGGGCTCGTCGAACACAGCTTCCATCCGCTCAGGATCGGTGACAAAGTAAGGCGAGATATAGCCTTTGTCAAACCGCATACCTTCGGTGATTTCTAGCTCGGTGGTCATTGATTTGCCTTCTTCCAAGGAGATGACGCCCTCGCGGCCGACTTTCTCCATAGCGCTAGCAATCATTTCACCGACTTCTGGGTCGTTGCCCGCAGAGATAGAGCCCACTTGGGCGATCGCTTTAGAATCACCAACCGGCTGAGCCTGTTTAGCAATTTGATCCACTAGGTAAGCAGTGGCTTTGTCGATGCCGCGCTTGAGAGCAATCGCGTTAGCTCCAGCGGCCACGTTGCGCAAGCCTTCTTTGACAATGGCGTGAGCTAGCACAGTTGCGGTCGTGGTGCCATCGCCAGCGGCGTCGTTGGTTTTAGAAGCTGCCTGACGGATTAGCGCAACACCCGTATTTTCAACGTTGTCTTCTAGCTCAATTTCTTTGGCAATAGTCACACCGTCATTGACGATTTGAGGTGAGCCAAACTTCTTTTCCAAAACGACGTTGCGTCCTTTGGGGCCGAGGGTCACAGCGACCGCTTCGGCCAAAATGTCCATCCCACGCTCAAGCGCGCGGCGGGCATTTTCGTTATAGATAATGCGTTTTGCCATGTTGTGTATCTAAGATTTGTGAGTGGGACTTGTGAGGGGGTTAATCAGTGTTAATAAAATTAAAGAGTGGCCTATGAAACGGTGGCCAAAAGATCTTTTTCAGAGAGCAAAATGTACTCTTCGTCGCCGATTTTGATTTCAGTGCCCGCGTACTTGGAGTAAAGCACCTTATCGCCAACGCTGACATCCATGGATAGGCGAGTGCCTTTGTCATCAACTTTGCCGGGGCCAACAGCGGTGATTTCGCCAACTTGAGGCTTTTCTTTGGCCGCGTCAGGCAAGAAAATGCCGCCAGCAGTCTGTGATTCGGACGCGCTGACCTTGATGAAAACGCGATCGCCTAAGGGCTTAAGATTAGAATTACCTAGAGAAATAGCTGCCATATGAATTACGCTCTCCGCAATGAATCGAAAATACTAGAATGAACTCTGGCCCGTGAACTCTGGCAAGGCACTATAAAATTGCTATGCCCTGCAAGACTCGTCAAAA
Organism: uncultured cyanobacterium; assembly: GCA_963740915.1. GTDB lineage: Bacteria > Cyanobacteriota > Cyanobacteriia > Phormidesmidales > Phormidesmidaceae > Phormidesmis. The sequence goes on along the minus strand of CAVUFV010000012.1, from coordinate 110,831 downwards.
CACAGAATCAAAACACAGAGTTAGCACTCTCTGCTCTTGAGTGCTAATTTATCGAAAGTCAGCAGGTAATAGCAACAGCCGACACGGTACGGGTTTCCGAACTAAACCCCAGCTACGGCTTAAAAACGGCCTTTAAAAGCGGTAGCCCAATCGATCTCACGATAGATCAGTCAGCCGCTGAGTCAGTCGCTGAGTCAGCCGCTAAGTCAGCAGCAATCTCCAGTGTCGCCAAAACCGCATCTCCTACCTGCCAGCGCAACTCCTAGGCTTCATAATTTTTAAAGGCGATACATCTAGTGATAACCTTGAACATGGCACTTTAAGAACGTCATCCTCTCGCAAGCTAGTGTGAGCTAGTGAGCGCTAATGGCATCCCTTACCAAAGTCGCCATATCAGCTCAAACGTAGGACAGGCGCAGGAATGGTTTCCACCGCAGAGAAAGTAAAGACGGGCTATATCACTCAAATTATTGGCCCCGTATTAGACGTAAAATTTCCAGGCAACTCACTGCCCAATATTTATAACGCGCTTAAAATTACCGGCACCAACCCCGCCGGCGCAGAAGTTTCGGTAACCTGTGAAGTGCAGCAACTGCTAGGCGACTCTCAAGTTCGCGCAGTTTCAATGAGTACGACCGATGGACTCGTGCGCGGCATGAAGGTTGAAGACTTAGGCGCACCGATTAGCGTCCCAGTGGGCAAAGCCACTCTAGGCCGCATTTTTAACGTATTGGGCGAACCCGTTGATGAAAAAGGGCCCGTTAATGCCGAAAGCTCTCTCCCTATTCACCGCGACGCTCCTAAGCTAATTGATCTTGAAACCAAGCCCTCCGTGTTTGAAACCGGCATCAAAGTGGTGGATCTACTCGCACCCTATCGACGGGGTGGCAAGGTCGGTTTGTTCGGCGGTGCAGGCGTTGGCAAAACGGTACTCATTCAAGAGCTGATCAATAACATTGCCAAAGAGCACAGTGGTGTATCTGTGTTTGGCGGCGTTGGCGAACGCACCCGCGAAGGCAATGACCTCTACAACGAATTCATTGAATCTGGTGTGATCAACGCTGACGATTTGAGCCTTTCTAAAGTGGCCTTGGTCTACGGTCAAATGAACGAGCCACCTGGAGCCCGGATGCGCGTGGCCCTGTCGGCCCTGACGATGGCTGAATACTTCCGCGATGTCAACAAGCAAGACGTACTTCTCTTTATTGATAATATCTTCCGATTTGTCCAAGCCGGTTCTGAAGTATCGGCGCTGCTAGGCCGGATGCCGTCTGCGGTAGGCTATCAGCCTACCCTGGGCACTGACATGGGAGATTTGCAAGAACGCATTGCTTCGACTACGGAAGGCTCCATTACTTCCATTCAGGCTGTTTACGTTCCTGCAGATGACCTAACTGACCCAGCTCCGGCAACGACATTTGCTCACCTAGACGCAACCACGACACTTTCACGAGCACTAGCTTCCAAAGGGATTTACCCAGCGGTCGATCCTTTGGACTCCACTTCTACAATGCTTCAGCCGGATATCGTCGGCGCTGAGCATTACGATACCGCCCGGGCTGTGCAGTCTACGTTGCAGCGCTATAAAGAGCTTCAGGACATCATTGCGATTTTGGGCCTTGATGAGCTTTCTGAAGAAGATCGTCAGGTGGTAGCGCGGGCGCGAAAGATTGAGAAGTTCCTTTCTCAGCCTTTCTTTGTCGCAGAAGTCTTTACTGGTATGAAAGGTAAATACGTCACGTTAGAAGACAGCATTAAAGGCTTCAATATGATCCTAGATGGCAAGCTCGATGACATTCCTGAGCAAGCCTTCTATCTCAAAGGCGGTATTGAAGAAGTGATTGAAGCGGCTGAAAAGATGAAAGCCGAAGCTGCTTAATCAAAGCTGTTTAGAAAGCTGCCTGGGCTGATTGTAAATCCCCTCTTCGGAGGGGTGTACCTTAATTTTTGAAACGCTATGTCTTTAGTTGTGCGCGTGGTTGCGCCTGATAAAACAGTTTGGGATGATGAAGCCGAAGAGGTGATTTTACCCAGCACGACCGGCCAGTTGGGCATTTTGAGTGGTCACGCGCCGCTATTAACCGCCTTAGATACGGGTGTGCTGCGGGTGAGGGCAGTCGGTGGCAACAAAGAGTGGACAGCGATCGCCCTTATGGGCGGCTTCGCTGAAGTGGAAGACGATGAAGTGACGATTTTGGTCAATGGCGCAGAGCGCGGCGATAGCATCGATCTTACCGAAGCTGAAAAAGCTTATGAGGCCGCTAGAGCCAAGTCAGAGAGCGTTTTGGGTGATGATCGCAAAGCGGCGATGCAGGCCGGAAATGCGCTAAAAAAGGCGCGGGCTCGTTTGCAGGCCGCAGGTGGCAATGCTTAACATCTAGTTAAGGCACTGATGTAACTTATTACGCAATTTCTTCCGGTTAATGAATTAGTTAAGCGCATTGAACGGTTTTGTTCAGTGCGCTTTGTTTTATAGTTTGGGATATCTTGGCTGGTGAACCCTCAATATTGTCTCAAAGTGGATTGTAAACCCCGTTAATAGGTTGTAACTTAGTGGCTCTAGTCAATTGAGGGTGACTAGGGAAAAATCGAGTTTTTGCGTAATTGCGCGGGCTGATGCTGATGCTTTTGTGAAGATGCTTCTATGCCGATGCCAAATCTTAACCAGATTGCTAGCTTAGAAGGGGCAGTACTTAAGTGAACTTACGGACTTGGCCATTTTGCGTTTTTCCCAGGAACTCAAAACTATGCTGGTAGATAAATATCTCGAAGATCTAAGAAGCAAAGACTACTGTCGCAATTGTAGAACCCACAAGCTCACAGATAACGTCGTTGCGAAAGATGATGTAGTGGCGTTTCATTACTGTCTCAACTGTGGCTTTCAGTATCGAGACACTGAGGATTCTAGGAAGTTTTACGATAACAAGTACGACAACAAAACGCCCGCAGACGATCAGCCTTGGGGACAAGGAACCTTTGTTCTGATCTTGATGCTCATTACAATTGTGGTTATTCAGGTCTCCAACCGCCCACAGCAGACCAAAACTGTTCAGCCGGTCGGTCAAATTGAACAGGCTTCGCCGTTAGACAGCTAATGACCGTTAAGGATTGTCTTGAGTAAGCCATTCAGGCGTAGGCCGCTCGGTGGCGCTAAAAAGACTTCCTGAAACAACGTGAATTTTCACTGGAGTAGCGGCTGCATCTGCCTCAGTTTTGGGGGCATCACTGGCACCATTCGCGCCATCAGATGCAGATGAATCGTTAATGGTGCGCACATATCGCTTATCGCCCGAAAAATCAGCCGCCCCAACTGCAAGCTGATAGGGCTTGCCAGCGGCGATCAAATCGACCAGAATAGCTGGTTTTTCTAGACCAAATTCTGCTAGATCGCTCGCCTTTACCGTCAAGGTTTTAACAGTTGGGTTCTCAATTTGATTAAGCAAAAAGGCCACCGCACCGTCTTCCGCAGCAGCGGTTTTGGGCGAGGTCATTTGCCAAGTGTCGTCGTCATTTTTACGAAAAACCAGTGACTCTCCAGGGCGCTTGAGCGCGACTTGCTCAACATCCGCTTCCGCAAATGGAAATAGCTTCTCGCCTGCTGTTTCGGCACTGTTTGCTGTATTTCTTGCTGAATTTTTGGTTGAAAGATCAGATAAGGCAGTTGAGGCTGATTCAGAGTGAGAGGAGCGGCCTTCGAACCATAAGACGCTGCCGCCTAGCGCGATCGCTCCTACCAATAACCCCAATGTAGAGCGCTTTAGCATTCCCATTTCTCCTTAACGCCGCCGCGCCCATAACACACCCGCTCCAATCAGCCCGACTAAAGGAAACACGACCAGCGACAGCAGCATTAGCAAAATCTGCTGCATCACTGTCAGATTAAATCGGCGGTTAGTCGCTTCTTTTGGACGAATCGAGAGGGTCGGATTGTCTACCTTGCTCAACCAGTTCACCGAATTCAAAAACACATCGCCATTGAGCTGCTGATTAAACAACCCATCGGTCGCAAAGCTAGAGGTGCCAATCACCACCATCCGACTTTCAGCAGTCGGTAAATCTGATCCGTTGGCGGTAATTTCGCCAGCATTCGTCTCATCAGCGGTAGTTTTGTCCGCATTCGGATGAATGCCGTCAGCCGAATCTGGGATTGAGGAATCCTTCCCTGAAGTTGGCTTTTCTGTCTCTAGCTGGCCTGAATCGGTCACCACTGCCGGACGAGAAAGCGCTACGCCAATCGCAAACGGGCCTTCAGGGGCTTTGTTTGGATCGACGGCAATGTCGTCGCCTTCAGTAACAGGCTGCGCGTGGCTATTTTGAGCCGTAAAGAGCAAAGGTGTTTCGGTAATATTGCTCACTTCTCGAATTTGTAGCGGGCGCACCACCGGAAAAAATGATCGGCCATTGCCAAAGGCTTGCGTAATGGGATGATCGCCATAGTCAGTGACCAATGGAGCCGCCGGGCCAAGTCCCACGAGTTGCCCGCCGCCAGAGGTATCTATCACTAGCGCATCTTCAGGCACCACCCCCCACTGACTCAGTAGCGTCTCTAGTCCAGTTTTTACTTGCGGATCGACCATTACAAAGACGCTGCCGCCCGATTCTAAATAGTTTCTAACGGCAACCACTTCATTGTTAAACAGCGCTTTTTTAGCCCCGGCCACGATTAGCACATCAGCATCTGGCGGCACGGTTCCGGTATTGGCTAAGTTCAGAGCTTCTACCGTATAGTTCTCGTCTTTTAAGCGACTGGCTGCTTCAAAAAAACCGGCCTTGGAATTATCAATTGCGTACTCTTCATGCCCCTGTAAAAAGTACACAACAGCAATATTGGTTTGGCTCAGCTGAGCCAGTTTGTTGGTGATCTGCCTTTCAGTCAGCGGCTCTTGTGGGCCGAGCCGCTGCACCAACAAGTCGCGATCAGATTTGCCCTCTTTGAGTCCTTTGCCCGTGCGCAAATATATCTCTGAACCCGTTTCTACACCTAGCTCCCGAGCTAACTGTGGCTCAGCAAACGGATCGACATAGCGGTAGGTAAAGTCTGGATTGAGGCGATGATAATTTTCCAGTAGCTTTTGATCAACCGGGTTTGGCGCTTGGCTAAACACTAGCGCTTCAGTCGGCTGCTCGAGGCTTTTTACGACCGCCTGAGAGCTAGGTGAAAGCGTCAGAAGTTGCCCCTCGGTCAGATCGGTGCGACTGTCGTAGCGGGCGCCCAAAAAATTCACAATGCCGAGAATCACTAGCACGGATAGGACTGAAACAACGGCGTTGGTGCCCGATTGAGTTGAGCGACTTTGCCAAAAGCGAACAGCAGAGCGATCTTCAAGGCGATCTTTAGACGCTCTAGACGCACTGAAATCATAACTGGCAAGAGTGGCTACTATGAGCAGCGCTCCAGCGACCAACAGGGCCACTGCCACTAACGTCCAGCCGTTGAGCAGACCTACGACAAGGCCAGCAGTGACTAAGGCGAGTCCTGGCCAGACTAAATACTTCAAGACTTTAGGCAATTTTTTCATGGCTTAAGACCGCTGAAAACGTAGAGTATCGATAGATTGAGCGGTGAGAAAGATGCCGAGCACAATGTAGCTCAAGAACAAAATCAGTCCGCTGGTGTCGAAAATGCCTTGTACAAAGTCGGTGTAATGGGCGAGTAAGGACAGGTGGCTAAGGGCGTCGCCTGCAATGCCAGGGATGTTGGCAATGGCATCAATCACCCATAGCAGCAGCACTAAGCCAAACGTCATGATCGCTGCCAGCACTGTACTCGACGACAGCGACGAAATAAACATGCCGAGTGACAGCACCCCCGCCGCGAGTAGCAGCAGCCCAGCATGGCCTAATAAAAACACTGAAGGCGGAAAAGCGGGCTGACTAGAGGCAAAGGCAATGGCCTCAGCGATCATAATCGGCAGCAGCATCACCGTATAAAATGTCACGACCCCCAGCAGCTTGCCGAGTGCCACAATCCAGTTCGTCAGCGGCGAAGTAGCCAATAGCTCTAATGTGCCTTGCTTGCGCTCCTCGGCGTACAGCCCCATGGAAAGCATCGGTAACACAAACATCGACAGCGATCCTAATAGGTTGAGATAAATCTGCAAGAACTCATAGGGTAAGTCTATTTTTTGCGCCCCAGCCCCGATCTGATCTGCTGCTGCTGCTTGAGCAATCAGCCCTTGAGGAGAGAGCAGTAGCGCCACTAAAAACAATCCGCCAATTAGCCAAAAGACCACTGCAATAATGTAGGCTAGCGGCGAAGTGAAATAGCTTTGCAGCTCTCGCCGATAGATCGCCAGCAAATTGCTCAGTAAAATTTTCATGCCATCTTGTCCTCTTCAATCACCGCTATTTCAGGCGTTTCAGATATTTCGGATATTTCAGATATTTTGGATGTTGCGGACATGCCCTGATCGTTGGGTTCTAGATCTAAAACCGGCTCCTGCATTGTCAAATTAATAAAGACATCTTCCAAGCTAGCGCGGCTGCGGCTCAGCTCAAACAAATCCAGTCCGTGAGTAACCACTGTCGTCGCTATAGCGCTGCCCAAATCTTCAGTGCCCCCGGTCGTCACGCGATAGCGAACATGCCCATCCGTCAGCCCTTCTGTGACTTCGCTGTGCACTTTCACCACCCCTGGCACCGAGCGCAGCACCGATAGAGCGCTCTCCACTTCGCCCCGTAGCTCTACCTGATAACCGCCTTGACCGGTCAAACGTTCGACTAAGTTTTCGGGGCTGTCAGTGGCAATAATTTCGCCTCGGTCGATAATCGCAATGCGATCGCACGTCGCACTCACCTCCGGCAAAATATGCGTTGAGAGAATAATCGTATGCTCTCCGGCCAAGCTCCTAATGAGGTTGCGCACCTCAATGATTTGGCGCGGATCAAGCCCGACCGTCGGTTCATCCATCACAATCACCGGCGGATTATGCACAATCGCTTGAGCAATTCCAACCCGCTGCCGAAAGCCTTTAGACAGCTTGCCAATGATCACCTTACGCTTTTCCTGGAGGTTGCAGCGCTCAATCGCAGAGGTAATTTGGGTGGGGCGATCGCCTGCGCTCACCCCTTTAATTTGGGCCACAAAATTCAAAAAGCCCTCCACCGTCATCTCTGTATACAAAGGCGGCGTCTCTGGCAAATAGCCAATCCGCTGCCGCACCGCCATCGAATCGATATGCACATCCTTACCGGCGATTCGAGCTGTGCCCTGCGTCGCCGGTAAATACCCCGTCAAAATCCGCATCGTCGTGGTTTTACCCGCGCCGTTGGGCCCTAAAAACCCTAAAATCTCACCCGGCTCTACCGAAAAAGAAACATCCTTAAGCGCTAGCGTAGACCCATACCGCTTACTAAGCCGATCGACTTCAATCATGGCAGTTGTCCGAATGAACCGAATGAACTATTTCAAACTAGGTAAAACCCCAGCTAAAACCCCAGTGTCTTAAACTAAAAGCAATCATACTTTCAGGCAAAGCATCTTAGCACCTCCCCAGCCAAACCCGCCTTTATTTCCACCCACTTCTCCCCATTTACCCTTGGCCAAACAAACCCTTCCTCACCTCCTCGGCTCCAAGTGGACGGCCCAACAAAAGACCCTGGGCTGGCGGCACTTCCAAGTTGTCAACCGCAAAAAACAAGGCAAATGGGTCTTTGCCGAACTAGTGGCCACTTGCGATCCGAACGTCCGTTTCTGGCTCAATGCCAAAACCCTCAAAAATCGCAGCCTCTGGGCCAGTGGCTGGCAAACGCTCAGTGAAATCAATAGTCAGCTAGATTCCCGCCCATTTTCACCCCCCCAATCCCATCTCCTAGATCCCATTCATATAGAGATCAAAAGTTCGTATTAGAATAGAAAGACGTACCCAGCGGTTGCCATGCCTTTTTCTTCAGCGTCACCAGAAAATCTGTCCGACGATAACCTCGAAGATACCAACCTGCTCAAGACCATCCTTTCCCCTTTGCTCAATGACTTTCAGCACTGGTTTGAGCACACCGCTGATTTACTCGAAAGCCAAATTGTTACCTTCTTAGCCCCCGGACAGCAGCAAGATCTGCTAAACAGAGTAAAAATTGCTCAGCAGCAGATCAGGGCGTCCAAAGTGCTAGCTTCTGCCACCGATAGCCAAGCAGGCATTGATATGCCTGTGGTGATGGCCTGGCATCAGCTCTTACACGAATGTTGGGGCGTGACGATTCGCTTCCGAAAAGAAAGCATTTCTCCCGCAAGCATCCTTCAAGAAAATCTTCCCGCAGAGGATGATGTTAATTTTTAACCCAACTGCCTTTAAACCAGCCGATAAATTCCAGCCAGATCCTCGCTAAATTTCTCCTTCTCCAGCCTCAAGTTTTACCTCGCCCTCACTCACCTTTTGCCAGCCATGCTTCACTTGCTTTACGTTTTGGCCTTCACCGTCTTAGCGGTCGTCGCTGTCTCTAACATGTTGCGCAACATGGTCAGGCTCGGCACCGAAATGAACCGGCCCCCATCACCCTATAAAAAATCTCAGCGCCCTGTGCCTCACCCCGAACTGCTCGATGACCGCGGTGATGTTATCAACGAGCCTTTGCTGGTCATGCGCTCAATTTCTATCAAAGATGCTAGAGATCAGCTAGATGCGCTGTACGACGCTTCTTCTAGTAGCGAAGATATCTGCGAAGATGGCTAAGTGCAGCCTAAAATATCTTTTTCTGCACTTATGAGCGCTGACCAGATCATCCAGACTTCTTCAAGCCCTATTTCCCGTTTGAACTTGCTTAAGTCCAACAAAATCTTAACCCTCATTCACAAAGACACGACGGTAGCTGGCCTAGTGGGGGAAAAGCTGGTAACTATGGGTTATCAGCTGGAGATGTGTGCGCCCTTTGCGGGTGAAGCACTGCCAGAAGACCTAGCGCGCTATGCGGCGGTGCTGGTGTTTGGAGGGCCCATGAGTGTCAACGATAATGAGCTGTATTTAAGACAAGAACTGAATTGGCTTGAGCAGGTGCTGGCGGCGAAGGTGCCGTATTTGGGTATTTGTCTGGGGGCGCAGCTTTTGGCCAAGGTGCTGGGGGCAAAAGTTGGGCCGCATGCGATCGCCCTTGAAGAAATTGGCTACTACTCGGTCTATGCTACGGCGGCCGGCAAAGGGTTGTTTCCTGATCAAATGAGGGTATATCACTGGCACAAAGAAGGGTTTGATCTGCCCAAGGGCGCAGTGCTGCTAGCGCGCGGCGATGATTTCCCCAATCAGGCTTTCCAATGGGGAGAGCGCACTTATGGCGTACAGTTTCATCCTGAAATGACCGCTAAGATGATGGATTTTTGGACGACTCAAGGGGCGCACTTAATCGGTGCACCGAATACCCAATGCCGTGAGCAACAGCTCAAGAACCATCGTCAATACAGCGCTGAAGTGGACAAATGGTTAGAAACTTTTTTAACAAAATGGCTAACTTAAGCCCCTAACTTGTCCTATGCCGACATGATGAAGGAGTTGTTTGCGGGAAATGAGGCTATGGGTTCGATTCAGAGGCTGGTTAAATCAGTGATTGAAAGCGTTTTCAAAACCTCTATTTGGGGGCTGTTTGCTTTGGCGCTTTCACTGAGCCTGCTTTTTCAAGCCTGCGGTGGGAGCAATACCCTAGTCAATAAGGCTCCGAGGGAAGCGACTTCGAGCGCTCAGCTAGAAAACACCACAGAGAAGGCTACCGATCCATTAGCCGCTGAACATGCCGGAGATCAGCCCACGGCGACGGCGATCGCTGTCGCCCCACCCACTGTTGCCGTCACCGGCAAAGACGTTCTCTACGCCACCGTCAACGGTCAGCCTATTACTGGCTACCTTGCTCAGCCCGAAAATCCAACTAGCAGTAATCTGCCCGCCATTTTAACCATTCACGAATGGTGGGGGCTCAATGACAACATCAAAGCTATGACCCGTCGTCTTGCGGGCGAAGGCTACACTGTCTTGGCTGTCGATTTATACGGTGGCCAAGTCGCCACCGAACCCACCGCCGCCCGCGAACTGATGCGCTCAGTTATGGATAGCCCCGGCCCGGCGCAGGACAATATTACTCAGGCCAATCAGTTCTTACGCTCAAAATACAGCGCCCCCAACGTCGGCTCCATTGGCTGGTGCTTTGGTGGTAACTGGTCACTGCGCACCGGATTGCTGCTGCCGGATCTCAATGCAATGGCCATTTATTACGGTCAGTTGATTTTAGCTGGCGAGGCCCTAGATGGCCTAGACATGCCCATCATCGGATTTTTTGGCGAAGACGATAGCTCTATCGCCATTGAAGATGTGAACAACTTTAAATTAGTTTTGAATAATTTGGGCAAAACGGCTGAAATTAACCTGTATCCCGGTGTCGGTCATGCCTTTGCCAACCCTTCTGGGCAAAACTACAATGCTGCAGCGGCTGAAGATGCCTGGGCCAAAACCATCGCCTTTTTTGCCACCTATCTCCAAGATGCTTAAACGCTTGAGAGATCGCTGTGCGAGAAAATACTTGGAAGCATTTACGACTAAATAAGACTAAATATAAGACTAAATCGGCATTTAGAAGCTACTTGAGTCGCAATCGGTAGACTGTGAAGAAAAAAGGGCACTTTATCCAACATATCAACCTTTTATGTTGAAGTATCTTTTCTCAATCCGGCCTAACCATTTTGGAGCACCCTCGATTATGACTGCACTTTCTCGTAACTCGGGCCTCATTCTCACCACCTTAGAAGGCGTGCCGGGTAACAGAATTATTGAACATTATGGCTTAGTGCAGGGCAGTACGATTCGCGCTAAGCATGTGGGCCGAGACATTATGGCGGGGCTGAAAAATATTGTGGGCGGTGAGCTGAAGGGCTATACCGAACTGTTGCAAGAAGCGCGCAAAGAATCGATTGAGCGCATGGTCAAGCAGGCAAAGCAGCTAGGCGCGAATGCAGTGGTGAATGTGCGCTTTGCAACCTCGTCAGTGGCACCGGGGGCGGCGGAGCTATTTGCCTATGGAACGGCGGTGAAAGTTCGCCCCTTGGATTTGTAAGACTGCTGTTAGATTAGGTTTTTAGGTTAGATTGCCTCGATTGAAACTGAAATTTTGTCACAGCAGTTTTTTTAGCTTTTTCTTTTTGGCTTTTTCTTTTTAGCTTTTTTGTGAATCAAGCAGCGCTTAATGAACGCTTTATGAGCAGTCTGATTATTTTTTTGGTTTTGATGTGTGTGGGCTACTTTTTTGGTCAGCACTTAGAGCAGCAGCACTACCGCTCTATTCGCATGAGGGAGCGCGAGACGATATTTGTACCAATGATGAATTTTGGGGCTAAACAAAAGATGCCTCAGGCTTTGGAGTCTCAGCTATTTGTCGGCAGCGTAGTGATTGCCAGCGATTACTTTAAATCTTTTTCGGCGGGGCTGCGTAATCTCGTGGGGGGACGCGTGACTGTGTATGAGTCACTGATTGATCGCGGCCGGCGAGAAGCTGTGCTGAGAATGAAAGAGGATGCTATAGCGTGGGGCGCAACTCAAATTGTCAATGTGCGATTTGAAACCTCGAACATTGGCGGTGAATCGAGTGAAAACAAAAGTGCAATGGTCGAAGTGATGGCCTACGGAACAGCAATTCGCTGAGGGAGGAGATATTCTCAACACCTTCTGGGTAATTTTTGGGTAATTTCTGGGTAACTTCTGGGCAATTTCTGGGCACTCGACCATGGACTACGATGATTTTCCAGAAGATAATGTCAATGTCTCGTCGGTCAATCCGCTGGTTGAATTGGTGTATCTGCTGGCGGCGATCGCTGTTTTTGCGATCGCCATCTATGGCAGCTTAGGGCTAGTCGCTACCCAGCTAGCAATTCGCCTAAAACCTACAACAGAGGAAAATATTGGCCGAGCAATGACGGCTGGGCTGCGCCCAGCGACGCTGCCCAACGACACCCGCGTCGCATATTTAGAGAATCTGTTAGCGGCGTTAGAAGCTGATGTGGCCAAAACAACTCTAGACAAAAGCACATATCCGCCGTTCAAAGTTGCAATTCTAGATGGAGAAGTCGAGAATGCGATGGTAACAGCAGGCAGCTATTTGTTTGTTACCGACGGGCTATTGCAAAGTGTTAAAACTGAAAATGAGCTGGCTTTTGTGCTGGCGCATGAGCTAGGGCATTTGCACCATCGCGATCCGCTGAAGGCGCTGGGGCGATCGCTGATTTGGAGCACCCTTAACAGCCTTTTGGGCATAGGTGACAGATCAGCGGTAGTCGCCACAGCTGCAAACTTGGCTAGTCTCAGCTATGGCCGCAGCCAAGAAACGGCGGCTGATGACTACGCGCTAGTCGTTACTATGGCTCACTACCAGCACGCGGGCCACAGTTTAGACTTTTTCGAGCGGATGGAGGGCGAAGAAAGTGATCTAGCAATCCTCAGCAAAATCGGTGAATGGCAGCAAACCCATCCGCTGACAGGCGATCGCATTCAGCGCCTTCAAGACACCATAAGCGCCAAAAGTTGGCCCCCCACTGGAGCCATCACGCCTTTGCCAGCAGGGATTGAATGCCCCAGCTTTCGGTGCGAATAGCGCTAACGAACTTTAGTCAATCTGGAATTTGGTCTAATTATTTTGCCGCTGTGCAATGTTTTTTGATATAGCTATAGAGGGCGTTTGAGTCCTAAGGGCATGAAAAGCCATGCAAGGTCATGGTCTAGACATCGCACTTTATTTATGCACCGCGTGAGGCGGTTTTTTTATGATCGTCGATATCGCCTTTTCTATTAATAAAAAGATTTATCTGTCTTTGCTAGTTGCACTCAACTCTATTTTAAAAAATAGCAAGCTCGATTCAGATAATCCGCTGCGCTTCAATATTGCGGTGCCACCAGGCGATCGCGCTTTTTTTGAAACCCAAATTCACAGCGCCTTTGCCGGTTTGTATCCAGAATACGGCCCGGAAACTGAGCTTTTTCGAGTGCGAGAGTTTTTCCCATCCGCGTATTTGGACAACTACATTAGCCTCAAGTTTGATGAAGCCGATCTGGAGCGACAAAAATCGCGCCGAATGCAGTACGGACGGCTCTATCTCAACGATATCTTTCCAGACACTGGCCGTATCATCTACTTAGATACCGATATCTTGGTACTAGGCGATATTCGAGATCTGTTTGCCAAAGGCGATCAGTTTAGCGCCGAGCGCTATGTGGCCGCGATTCCTCATTTTTTCCCAGCGATGTTTTATGCCAAAAATGTGTTCAAGCTCTGGGACGACTTACGCCAGATTAAAAACACCTTCAACGGAGGCGTTTTTATGACCGATTTCTGCTTTTGGACGGATGAAACTGCCCAGATCCGGCAGCATTATTTAGAGCTAGATGCGGCTAATGGTCATGACCTGCTGCATTTAGATGATGAAGCGATGCTGAACTTAATGTTCAAAAACTATATTCAGATCGGCATTGAGTGGAATGCTTGGGGCTACGGTCAGCCGCACTTTATGGTGAAGTTTTTAGGGCGATCGCTCGATCAGATCAAAATTATTCACTGGAGCGGTGGCCATCACAAGCCTTGGGAAAGCGATCAGGTGATCTACGCCAGCTTATGGAAAAGCTACTTACCGCCAACCGCTAGGCCGATGCCAATCGGCCTAGCGGTTGGCTGAGTCCACCGGTAAGCCTATATCAAGGTACAGACAGCCAATAATCTAACTTAATTATGGTGATAGTTTGAACCGTTTAATCTGATATTTCTCGATTCAACCGATGAGGAAAGTAGAAGCCTTATGCCCATTGATATCGCATTTTCGCTAAATCGTACACTTCAACTTCCTTTAAAGGTTGCCGTTAACTCTATTTTGCACAATGCCAGCGTTGATCAGGGGCATCCGCAAGAGCCGTTTCGATTCAACATTGTAGTGCCAAAAGGAGATGCTACCCTATTTTTAGACTCTCTTCAGGCGGCCTTTGCGGAGCCTATCAAAGCCGGAACGGCTACTTTTCGAGTGCAGGAATTTGAACCCCCTGACTATCTCAAGCAATATTTAGACAACAAATTCCAAGAGAAAAAGCCAGAGCGTCGGATTTCTCGATACATGCAGTACAGTCGCTTATTTTTAAAGCCTATTTTCCCCGATGTGCAGCGAGTCATCTATCTCGACTGCGATACGCTGGTGCTCGGCGATATGCGCGATCTCTATAATCAGGGCAGTAAGCTCACGCGCGATCGCTACCTTGCCGCCGTGCCGCATCTTTTTCCCGCTATTTTTTACTTTAGTAACCCGTTTAAAATATGGGCCGATTTGCGAAAATTTAAGCGCACCTTCAACAGCGGTGTGCTTCTCACTAATCTGAGCTATTGGACAGAAGCCACTTATGACTTGTTGAAGCATTACCTCGCTTTAGATGCTGCAAACAACTACCGGCTCTATCATCTAGGCGATGAAACAATCTTCAACTTGATGTTTAAAGAAACCTATCTGCCGCTGTCTAGCGAGTGGAATGCCTGCGGCTATGGTCAAGGCCACCTCATCTCCAGACTGATTTCTCGACCAGTCGATCAAATGAAGATCATCCACTGGAGCGGCGGTCACCACAAGCCTTGGGAAAGTGAACGAGTGATTTATTCAGATTTCTGGCGAGAGTATTTACCTCAGTAAAGCCTCAGCGACTATTTTGGGGTCATTGCACCCAAAATAGTCGCTGATGAATTTGACAAGTTGTTCGGTTTACGCCGATTGAATACAAACGCCAGGTAGGCAATCATCTAAATCTGATGAGCGGCCTCACTCAGTGATAGCACGCGACTCAACTCATAGCCTTTTCTTTTAGCCGACGTTTTATCACTGCCCTAGTCCCCGCAGCGCTCATCACAAAAATTGCCGTAAGGCCACCCGGTTCTGGCACGCTAGCCGGTAGTGGGGAGCCGCTTGACATATTGTCAAGCGTCGCTAAAGCCACATTGCTCACGAGCTGATAAGCCGCACTCGTCGGATGTATATTATCCCAAAATAAGAACTCATCTGGGTTGCTACAGATGCCGTCAAATTGAAACCCAGGTTTAAAATTAGTCAAACAGGGCTCGGTGACATTCGTCAGGCCAAATGCGCGAGGATTAGCCAGCACGCTAGTGAATAAAGCGTTGGCGTCGAGTGACATGATTTTTGCCTTTGGTTGGCTTTGCCCAAACCTGCTGAGCTTTGCCGTGAGCAAACCGTTATGGGTCTGCGTGAGCTGATTGAGCACAGCAGAAATATCTTGCTGTGTTGCTGCATCTAAGAGGTCGGCAAAAGGGGCTTCCCCCAAGGGAGGTAAATTGGCAACTAAAAACGACTCAGCGCCCAAATTGCTGAGCTGTGCAATTCCGTTCACAATGTTGTCGGTAACTGCATTAGGAAGTTGATCTAAGGGTAAACCGCCGAGAGAAGCCGCATTAAAAAAGGCTTCGTTGTAGTCGTTGCCTCCCACCCAAATGACATAGAGCGCGTTCGGATCGACAGGAATTACTGCTGAAAGGGTGCTAAAAGTCGCAATTTGCTCTTGAAATCCAGGCAAAAAAGGAGCAAGCGGTGGGATGTCATCATCTAAAACGTGAATGTTAGAAGACAGCGATCCGGTAAAGGCAAAGTTAATACCTTGAGTGGGCAAAGGGGTTGCCGGGTTAAGTAAAAAATCGGTAACCAGCGTCGGCGAGAGCCCTAACGACTGGCCCACATTGTCAATCCAGATCGGCCCGTTTGAGCTTTTCTGAGCATAGGGTGGACTCGGTGGTAAAGTCGGTACGCCTAAAGGTGAAAAAGCGCTAGTTAGATTAAATAAATTACCTGAATCAACTAAGCTATCGCCAAAAATATTCAGCCCTGTAAAAGACGCTGCCATTGCATCGAGTGGGATTAGACAAGTAGTGATCGCGACTCCTACAGCCGTCAACGACTTCTTCATACTCATATCACTGTGCTCAACACAGCTTTATCCAAAAAACCTGGACTCACTAGCTAACTGAAAGCACCGCTTTTGAAGGTTCAAACTAAATCAACTTTTTTCAAAACATTGCTTAGTCTCATTTATAAACGGGTAATTTTTTTCATGCAAGTCACACATGAAATTCTTCACAAAAGATTCTGCAAAGCTGAACCGAGCACGATGATCGCTTTAACCGTAGTTGTCTTTGCTACCCGGCTGCTCTGGCAACGCCATCCTGTCAATGACCTGCCAGCGTTGAATCATAGGACTTAATCTACTTTTAGGTTGATAGAGCATAGGCAAAACTGTTTTATGATTGGGCCGTATTTAGGAAAGCCTCAATAGCCTCAATAGGCAATTCCTTAATCAAAATTAATCGAAAATGCTTGATGTGTCAGATGCCTAGCCAACTTTATAGAGATAGAAGGTGAAAAAGCGCTGCTTCGGAGCTATTTTCGTTGCGGTTATGTTGGTGGCAGTGCTACCAGTAGCTCCGGCTATGCCCCAAGTGGAGGCTTTGCCAGAAGCCACATCGCCTACCGAAACAGCGCCAGACGGTACTCAAGCAGGTGCTGATGAAGGCACGGATGAATCAGCACCTGCTGAATCGGTAGATGCTCAAACGACTAATGCGCCCGGTGACAGCATTTATTTTGCTGCGGTGATGGTGCGAGGCCAGGAGGTTTTTCAAGTGGGTAGCTTGAGCGATCTTTCGGCCAGTGAACGCGCTGCTATTATCAATCGTCGGATTGCTAGTTTGCTAGAGCGTATAGATGGCTCGATTACTGTGACCTTTGCACCTGCTGCGAACCAAAACTTGATTAATATAGAAGCCAATAATCGGGTCTTGATGACGGTTACCGATCAAGATGCGCAAGATTTGGACATACCGTTAAAGGCGTTAGCGGAAGACTGGGCCAATCGGCTAGAGCAAAGCTTTGAAAAGCCATCGGTTGCGATTGATGTAGTGCAACGACTCAATGGGACATTGCGGCAGTTGTTAAGAGACGCCGTGAGCAGCATTCCGGCGCTGATCGGAGTATTGATTGTGATCTTGGTGACATGGCTTGTCGCTAAAGGCGTTCGCTACAGCGCTTTTCGGTGGGCTGAGCAAACCGAAGGTGACCATAGTACCGAAGTGCTGATTGGGCGGCTGGGCTATGGGGGCGTTTGGGTCGTGGGGACGGTAATAGCGTTAGGCGTTTGGGGCATCAACTTTGGAACCATGTTGGGTGCATTGGGGCTTACGAGCGTCGCTATTGGTTTTAGCTTAAAAGATGTGTTGAGTAACTACATTTCTGGGGTGATTTTGCTGTCGGCTCGGCCTTTTAGAATTGGCGATCAGGTGGTTATAGAAGGTTATGAGGGCACTATCACTCAGGTGCAGCTGCGCTCGACTACGCTCAAAACCTATGATGGGCGGATGGTTTATATTCCTAATCAAGAAGTGTTTCAAGCCAGTATTACTAACAATACGGCGACAAGTTATTTGCGTAGCTCGGTAACTGTAGGAATTGATTACGACGCTGACATTGTGCGGGCTCGTCAAGTAATTTTAAAGGCAGTTTCTGCGCTGAATAATGTTCAACCTGAGCCGATGCCGGAAGTGCTGGTGAGCGAACTAGCCGCTAGTACGGTCAATTTAGAAATTCGATTTTGGGTAGATTCTCATCGGGCTGGTTTTCTAGAGACCACTTCAATTGTGACTCAGCGGATTAAGGAAGTTTTGCAGTCTGAAAGTATTGAGATGCCCACTGAGATTTATACGCTGCTTTTAAAAGATGTGCCTGACGGACTGAAGCCAGCCCACGCTCAAGCCCACGCTCAAGCCCACGCTCAAGAAAGTGTGCCGGAAAAGGAGGGCGCGATCTCCATTACCCCAGATACCCCAGACACGACCTCTTCTCAGCAGGGCATTTTAAAAGAAGTTTGAGAAAAGAAGTTTGAGCATACTTTAAGCAGATTGCATTTGAACGCTCATCCAAGCGGGCTGCTGATACGTTTTGAGAAATTGCTCAACGGTTCTAACAGCGCGATCATAGCCGCGCTGGGTAGTGGCAGAAAACTCATCACATCGGCCAAATCTTTCCGTTGGCACTTGTAAAAACCAAGCTTGAGGCGTCCGGCCATAGCGCTGCTGAGTTAGGTTTAACAGGGCTAGAGGGCTCTCTCCGGTGCCGTCGGGTGCTAATGTTCGCGGGAGTTGGCTACCAACCACAATTGGGTCAAGCTGAACCGTTCGAGCGCAGCTTTGGCCAGCGCAAGCATCGATAAAAATTACGTAATCTGCTAGAACGATGTCATCGATTAAATCGGGCGACAGTTGCTGAGTCGCGATTGTTTTGATCGACGGCAGGTGCCAGCTTGCGATCACATCGGCCACCTGAGGGCCAACTGCGCCATCGCCAGCTAAATCGTCGCCATAGCCAATAATCAAGAAACGAGCTTTGGCCGGGGCCTGAAACATAGTGGGCAGCGTCGAGGTGCCAGTTGAGGTACTAGCCATGAGTAATTGTCTCCTAATGAATCATCTTCAATTATCAGGTTAAGGACAATTTGTGAAGATCTTGTGAGTTTGTTTGAATTTAGGAAAAAAATATCTCTGACGAAAGAGTTTGCACCGACCGTGAATCTGTAATCGGGCACTATTAAGCGGCGCGGCTCGAAGCCGTCAAGCGGAATTAGGCTGAAGGGGATTGACTGATGGGGTGAGTTCTTAATCCGTCTAATACTTGCTCAGCGGTTGCTGTCCAGCCAATTATTGCGCTCTGAGCTCGAATCATCTTCAAGGTGGCCTGTTTGAACTCTGGGAAATAGCTTGCGGTAGCGTCTTCAACCAATAGGCATTCGTAGCCTCGGTCGTTGGCTTCGCGCATGGTGGACTGAACGCAAACTTCGGTGGTAATGCCGGTAATGATCAGGTGGGTGATGTTGTGCGATCGCAGCATGTCATCTAGCCCAGTTTGATAAAAGGCTCCTTTTCCCGGTTTGGTAATTACCCATTCTCCTGATCGCGGCATCAGTGAAGCGATAATCTCATTTCCGGGCTCACCGACGATCAAAATTCGCCCCATCGGGCCGTAATCGCCAATCGTTAAGGCACTTTTGCCGCGATACAGCTTAGACAAAGGGCAGTCTAAAAGGTCGGGGCGATGGCCTTCTTTGGTGTGAATGACCGTCCAATTGAGCGCTTGAAAAGCGGCCCGCAGCTGTTGAATGGTGGGCACAATCTCTTGCAGAGGGCTAACATCATTGCCTAAAGATTCACCAAAGCCACCGGCTTCCAAAAAATCTCTTTGCATATCGATAATAACTAAGGCGACATGACTATCGGTCGGCAGATCGTAGTCGTAGGGCTGAGCGGAAATCGTAGGCATTGAGTCGGTGCTTCCTTTCATTCTCACGGGCTTTTCCCACAGCAGCGGGCAAATCAGGTATGAGCCTCAGACAAACTGGGCGTTGACGACACTTGGCTTAGTTTTTAGGGGCCGTAAGTGCAACCTGCTGATTTCTTTTTTGGCCTTTTGTTTCGGTGATTTGGGGGTTCTATCCATGTCCGGCCATGCGCTGACCGATGAGGCCTAGATCGACTGTGGCAATGTCGCTCTCGTAGACAAATTTACCTTCGCTGATGACGATAATGCGATCGCATAGCGCTAATAGCTCATCGAGATCTTCACTGACTAGTAACACTGCTACGCCCCGATTTCTGGCTTCCACAATCGCATTGTGAATAAATGCCACGGCTGCAAAATCTAGACCAAAGCAAGGGTTTGCCGCAATCAGCAGCTTTACCGAAGGCGACGAAAGCTCTCTGGCTAGCACCGTGCGCTGTATGTTCCCGCCGGACAAGTGGCTGATAGGTGTTTCGACAGACGGCGTTTTGACTGAAAAGGTTTCAACCAAGCGCTGCGCCATTTGTCGAATGGCTTTGAGATTTAGGAGCCACTGCCATTTGGCGTGAGGCATTTGATCGAAGGTGCGCAGTGCCATATTTTCGGCCACGCTCATATTGGGCACGCAGGCGTTGCGCAGCGGCTCTTCGGGAAGCGCATAGACTTGATGGCGAAACATTTCGGCGCGGGTTGCTTGGTAGGTTTCGCCGTTGACTTTAATCGATCCGCCACTGATCTTTCGCTGACCGGCTAAAATCTCGACCAGCTCTTTTTGGCCATTGCCTGAAACGCCCGCAATGCCCACAATTTCTTGAGCGTGAACGGCCAAAGTAACGGCGTTGATGGCGCATAAGCCGTTGTCGCGATCGCCGCAAACACCTTCTAACCGCAGCACAGGTTGTTGTTGAGCGGGGGCATCGGGGAGATTGCTTGTCAGGCTTTCTGTTAGTTTTTCGGTGATGGGCGATCGCTCCTCTAATGGTTTTTTTGATCGCAAGATTGCCGGCTGCGTTCTCACCTCTCCTAACATCATCTGCGCCATCGCTTCTACAGAGAGTTCTCTCACCGCCCCTTGTCCAGCTAACTGCCCCTTGCGTAAAATCGTCACCTCATCAGCAAACGCCTGCACCTCTCGAAACTTATGCGTAATCAACAGTACACTGAGGTTTCCTTTCACGACCTCTGAGCGCAGCAGGGTAAGCACTTCATCGGCTTCTACCGGCGTTAGCACCGACGTAGGTTCATCCAAAATTAAAATGCGACTTTTAAGATAGAGCTGTTTGAGGATTTCTAGCTTCTGCTTTTGTCCGGCTGCTAGCTGTTCTACCGGCGTCTCTAGATCGATTTGAAAAGGAGAACTCGCAACAAATGCCTCTAACTGCGCCGATTCTTGTCGCCAGTTAATTAGCCAGTTAATTACATTCGGGCTGTCATATCGGGCCAGCACCAAGTTTTCAGCCACGGTCATCGCGGACACTGAGGTAAAGTGCTGATACACCATGCCAATGCCCTTCGCATGAGCATCTTTAGGGCTTTTAATGACGCTACGCTGCTGATTTATGAGCACTTGGCCAGTCGTCGGCTGATAAAAGCCCATGACACACTTGACTAAGGTACTTTTTCCGGCCCCATTTTCGCCCAGCAGCGCATGAACAGTGCCCGGTTTCAGCGTCATTGAAACTTTGTCGAGCGCAGTAAAACGGCCAAATCGCTTAGTCATCTCCACGATATCCAGCTGAGGCGGTCGATCAGGGTAAAGGCTTTGATCGGGTATGTTTTGAAGATGAGCCATCATTCTGGTAAAGAGAGAAAGAGAAATGAGATCACTAGATTGAGCTCACCAGATCGGACGGTATTTCTTCGCCTCGGTAGGCTCTTTGAGGCGCTTCAAACCCACAAGCAGTGCCATCTGTATGCACCACTTTATCTTCCCAAGGTAAGCGATAATTACCCGCTACCATATCTTTCATATAGCTATAGGGGCAATCTTGCGCACCGCCTTTTACGGCTACATAGCCCCGATGGCCAAACTGGTAAATATTGTTTTCGACCCCCCAGTGCTGACGAGCTTCGCGCACCAAATCGGGCCGCACTTCAGCAGTGATAATTTCGTCAGGGCGGTGGCTACCCATGACCAGCGGGGTACCGTCAAAGTTGACAATCATGCCTTCACCCATCGAATCAAAGCTACCGTCGCTGCCGCACATGCATACCGAAGCGGTCACCATCAGGTTACAAAAGGCATTGGATTCGTTGGTAATGCGCCAGCTGTGGCGAATGGGCGCGGTGTAGCCCGCTGTGCGAATCATGATTTCAGCCCCTTTATAGGCGCATTCTCTCGCCATTTCAGGAAACATGCCATCGTGACAAATAATCAGCGCCAGCTTGCTGCCATTGGGGCCATCGCAAACCGGAATGCCGATGTTGCCAGGTTCCCAAGGCTCTACCGGTACCCAAGGGTGAAGCTTCCGGTAGTAAAGCTTGAGTTCTCCTTGATCGTCAATAATAAGGCCGCTGTTGTAGGGGTTGCCGTTAGGATTGTATTCCATGATAGAAAAACAGCCCCAGATCTGATGCTCAATACAGGCTTGCCGAAAGGCCGATACTTCTGGCCCATCTAGCCGACACATGATGTCGGCATTGGTGTCCATTGAGAGGCCATGCAAAGAATATTCAGGAAAAACGACGAGATCCATGCTAGGCAGGTTGCGACGAGCTTTGCCTACTAGTTCACAAATCCGCTGGGTCTGCGCTGCGAGATCGGCAGGTGTAACGGTATTAGGAAGCTGTAGTTGAACCATACCCAGTACTACCCCGTTTGGAGTTTTATTGAGGCCACCTAATCCGCTCATCTATATTTCCTCATAACGCTAGAGACGTTCGTGTAATTTACTGCTTTTTAAAGTGTCATTTCTGTGACGATTGCTGCAAGTTTAGAGCCAACTTTATGCACGGCACACAGATACGCGACTGAGCCAGTTGGCTAACAAAAATTGTTGAAATTGGCAAGGTGTGCGGGCAATCTAAATTCAGCCTAGACGGAAACCAGAGCAGGAATGATTGCGTTATGTATGACTTGACACGGCTGACCTTGCAGGACATAACGGATATTGGAATTGATCTGCGCCGACTAGGGAAAGGTGCCGATAGTCTAGAAAGCGTTGCTGAGCGCTGTGTCCAGTATTTTAACGAGAATTTGCGAGATTCGACGACAACAGAGCCTGAGTGCGCGTTGATTCGTTTTTTTAAGACCCATGCCTATGGCGATTTGCCGCTGGCGCTGCAAACACAAGCTAGGGCGGTGCTGTCGCAGTCATCGCCGCTACCGGCTGAGGTGAAGTGTTTGACACTGCTGTCCACAGTGGGAGTCCAGGCTGAATGGTGCGATCGCGCTACCTCAAAAGGTCATCAGGCCATTCCGCTCACCAGCGAAAAAACCGTCAGCCAGATTCCGATGATTGCTCAGCTGATCAAAAGCTTTGGGCTAGACGTAAGCCATGTATTAGCGCCCAAGCCCGATTTGCTGATGGATTTGGAGCAAAGAACCTGCAATGTTTTTTACATTCCGACGGCTATTGGCAGTGAATTTATTCCCGCCCAAGCTGAATTTGTACAGCCTTTTGGCGTTCAATCTGTTTTGGGCTTCGGCGGTATGCTGCCATCGGGCAACTTGTTTGCAGTGATCTTATTTTCTAAAGTGGTTATTCCAGAAGCAAGCGCTCGTTTGTTTAAAACACTGCCTCTGAGTATAAAAATGGCGATGATTCCGTTTGATAAAGCTGCTTTGTTCAAGCCAGTGCAGGCGGCGATTTGATTGCTTGCGCGACCTTGGTATTGATTACATAGATTCATTTCCGGCTAGCACCCACCATTTTTGAATTGTCAAAAGAGCTTTATGATATCTTCAACCTCTGTTTCTATGATCGATGCCCAGATCGAAGAAATCGCTCAGTTGCAGGCTAAAGTCACAACTTTAGAAGAATTGCTGCAGCTTTACGAGGAGTGTGCAACCGAACAAGAACAGCACCTGCAAAAAACCCTAAAGACGCTTCAAGAGCGGGCTGTACAGCTAGAACATACTCAGTCGGCGATGCAAACGCTGCAAACGATTTTAGACAGTATGGGCGATGCGGTGGTGGTGATTGATCAAAAAGGACAGATCTTGTTTGGCAATCCTGCGGCTAAGGCGCTTCTACAGAAAGATACGTTGACGGAATCTTTTTACACTTGGATGGAAAATTATAATGTTTTTAGAGCAGATGGTATTAGCCCTTACTGCAATGAAGAGTTGCCTTTAAGTCGAGCTATTCACGGTGAATCAGTAGATGGAGAAGAAATTCGAGTAGCAGACATTAAAACAGATGAAGCCCGGTGGCTGAGTGTCAATGCTAGACCGTTGCAAGCTGAACAAGATGCTGATAATCTGATAAAAGTGTTGGAGCCGTTGCCGTATTTCGAGATATTGGCCAGCGTAAAGCGTTTGAGGAAAAGTTGCAGCGATCGCATCAAAATTCTCAACGGCAGGCGCAGCTTCTAAAAAATACGCTAAGACAGCTTCAGCAAACTCAAGCTCAGCTCATTCAGGGCGAGAAAATGGCTAGCCTTGGCCAAACGGTAGCTGGTATTGCCCATGAAATTAACAATCCAGTAAACTTTATCCACGGTAACTTAAAGCCTACCCAGCAGGCTTTTAGCGATTTGATGGCATTGGTAAAACTGTTTCAAGATACCTATTTGGAGCCGACACCCGCAATTGCTGACGCGATCGCTGATATCGATCTCCCTTTTCTCGCAACAGACATTCCAGATATGCTCAAATCGATGCAGATGGGCACAGAGCGAATTCGAGAAATCGTCAAATCACTGCGAATTTTTTCTCGCTTAGATGAAGCCGAACTTAAAAAGGTCGATATTCATCAAGGAATCGATAGCGCCCTGATGATTCTTCAGTCCAAGCTAAAGGCGCATCCTCACCAAGGGGAGATTCACATTCATAAGCGGTATGGCGCACTGCCCTTACTTGAATGCCATGCTAGTCAACTCAACCAAGTCTTTGTGAACCTTTTATCCAATGCGATTGAAGCGCTAGAAGCCAAAACAGACTACCTAGAGATTGTGATTCAAACTGAGCACGTCGCTAACTCTATTGCCATCAAAATTTCAGATAACGGCATCGGAATTCCAGCAGAAATTCAAACCAAAATTTTCGATCCGTTTTTTACGACTAAACCTATCGGTAAAGGCATCGGCTTAGGCTTATCTGTCTGCTATCAGAGCATTGTCGAAACTCACTCAGGTACTTTAAATTGTGTTTCTCAAATAGGCGCGGGCACTCAGTTTACTATCGAAATTCCGATTCAGCACACCTGATTAAAGCTTATGTCAGGCTTTTTCTATCTTCTATCATGGATAGCTGTTCACAAATGTCTGCAAAAAGAGGCCGCATAGCCAATGTTTCTAGCAAACATCTGCGCTGCAAATCACGAAGATTGTTCAACGCCACTTTGCCAGTTTTATCGTTAATCTTATTAGCGAGGTGATGATAAGCCTCTAGATTCTTGAGGCTACATCGATCCAGCAAATCTTTGAGGAGGCAGCCAAAGGCTCTCGATTCTAGCTGTTTGAGCGATCGCCCCCATTCGTTATCCAATTTTTCTCCTAAATCTGCGTCGGTCGTATTATAAAAAGACGCTGAACCGAATAAACCTTGTCCACGTCCAGAACTGTAGTTTTCTCGGTGGGAAACTCAAGGTTTCAACTTGGACGTGGTTTAACTCTTTTTTATAGGTTGCGATGTTGCCTTGATCTCTTGCGTAATTTGAGGGCTCACGGCTGACTGTTGCCACAGAGATCAATGGCTTAGCTGAGAACGCGATCGCCTAAACCCAGACCCAAACTCAAAACTAATCCCAAAAATCATCACCTTCATACGTGATTCCAGGGAAAAACCACGTAGTGGGACTAACATAGCGATAGTGAATGTCAAGCTCATCAATCGCACTGCGAGCCTGATCAGACAGCTCATGTGAGGCCGCTGCGAGATTTTCAGCAATTCGCTGGGCGTTGGTTGATTTGGGAATAACCGCCGTGCCCCTATCGATGGCCCAAGCAATTAGCAGCTGTGCAGGCGAGAGTTTTTCTTGCTGGGCGATCGCGTTCACCTGTTCATTTTGCAATAGCGGGGGCTCGTCTTTTTGCTTCATGCTGTCAGGGCGATCGCCCGACCCTAGTGGAGAATAGGCCGTGAGAAGAATGCCTTGGTCCTGGCAATAGGCCAGCAGATCAGTTTGCGGATGGTAGGGATGCAGCTCTACTTGGTTTACCGCAGGAACGATGCCCGTTTCAGAAATTAGCTTTTCCAGCTTAGACTGGCTAAAGTTAGAAACACCCACGCTTTTTACTAAGCCCTTTTCACGTAATGCGGCCATCGCTTCAAAGGTTTCAGAAAGCGGCACCTCAGAAAGAGGATAAAAGTCTTCTGGCGCTTCATGCTGCGCTCTGCCGGGCTTAAATGCAATTGGCCAATGCATCAAATAAAGATCCAAATAATCCAAACCCAGTTCTCTTAGCGTCTCGCGGCAACCAACCTCAACCGACCCTGCCTGATGAAAAGTATTCCACAGCTTTGAGGTGACAAATATCTGATCTCGCGAAACGGCCCCATCTTTGATCGCATCGCGAATTCCCTGACCAACCGCCGCTTCATTTTGATAGATCCAAGCGGCGTCAATGTGCTGATATCCTACGTCTAAAGCTGATTTGACAGCTTGGCACACCTCAGCGGCGGGCGATTTCCAGGTGCCCAAGCCTAACGCCGGAATTGATCTGCCATCGTTCAGCGTAAATTTTTTCATAGGTTCCATCGCTAGGTCTATATCTTGCAAAACCGATTGCATTGAAACTTTAAAGGCTTTGCGGGTGGAGATCAACTTCCTATGGCATATTTTTGATGAGGGGGTCAAGGGGGTTGGTGCGATCGCACAACGCAAAACACCCGCAGGTTAAACAGCGCTATGCAACAAAATCGTAGGCGGGTGATTCAATCAAACGAACGGGTTTCCCTTTGACCCAAAACAATTTGCTACAAACTTTCAACAGCTAATAGAGAGAAATCCATACGACTTTAACCCATGACGACTGTCTCTTATTTTTCGTTAAAGCTGTAAGACCTACGCACTCTAGCTCACTGACTTGAAACAATTTTTTGCCTGCCATAAAGCGCAGTTTTTTTTAAGGCTAACGATGAGGCTTCTATTGAAGACTGATCTTGCCCAATGATCGCTGTTTCCGACTCGATTTTTTATCTTGCTCTCGTTCTGCTGCCGCCCGCTGAGCCATTTCTCGCCGCTGCCCAATCTGCGCGATAAAGAACTCTTCTAGCGTGGGCTTGGCAACTTCTAGCTTAGCAATGTGAGCATTCATCAGCCTTGCCGTCGCCATAAATTCAAACGGATTTTCGTAGAGAATGCCTTGCCAATAGCCATCATTAAAGGTGATATCTTGCAGCCATCGGTCTAAAATGTCGAGACTGCCGCCGTGACCTCTCACAATGTAGTGATCCGGCTGGCCCAAAAGCTGTTTGATTTCGCCTAAGCAAACAATTTCACCCTGATCGAGAATGGCAATGCGATCGCAGATCATCTCCACATCCGACAGCACATGGCTATTGAAAAATAGCGTCTTGCCCTGCGCTTTTAGCGACAAAATAATCTCGCGCACTTGGTAGCGCCCTGTCGGATCAAGCCCCGACATCGGCTCATCCAAAAACACAATTTCAGGATCATTAATCAGCGCTTGAGCCATCCCTACCCGCTGCAACATCCCCTTTGAATAGCGCCGCATTTGCTTTTTCGTCGCCGACTGCCGATCTAGCTGCACAAGATCTAAGAGCTGCGCAATTCGCCGTTTTTTTGCCTCACCGTGAATGCCAAAGAGCCCAGCCGTATAGCTCAAAAATTCCCAGCCCGTCAAATAATCGTAAAAATAAGGATTCTCAGGCAGATAGCCAATGCGGGCTTTGATGTCATTATTGCCAGATGGTTCGCCCATTAGCGTCGCCGATCCGGCAGTAGGGCGAATGATGCCGAGCAGCAGCTTGAGCAAGGTGGTTTTACCTGCACCGTTGGGGCCTAATAGCCCGAAAGTTTCGCCTTGATAAATTTCTAAAGAGCACTGCTTAATAGAAGGTGGCGCGGCTTTGAGCCAAAAGCCGGTACGGTAGACCTTGCGCAGATCGGTCGTTTCGATAATGGTGGGCGGATGAGCGATCGCCGCAGAACCATTTAAAGAAGTAGAGTTAGTAGGGCGAGAAGAAACCACGTTCATAAGGGGTTGGCGCTATTATTAATCAACATAGGGCTATCTTCCTTAGAGAAATACAGGCTAGCATTCAATATTGCTACCGCAAAAATACTAGATTAGACTAGCTGCCCAAACAATAATCCCGCTAGTACTTACGAACCCACTGATTACGAACCCGCTGAGGAGCCTAACGAGCCAATGGATCGCTCAAAGATTGTAGCAATTGTGACCGGCGGAATTTCTATCCTGCTAGCTATAGCTTACCTGCTGTTAGTTCAACTGCTGGATTTTCGAGGTGAAATGATTCCTGCTCCCGTCAGTGTCTTAGGCAACTTTTGGAATTTTATGTAGGCAGCGACTGATCGGATGGATCTGCCAGAAACCACGAGGATAAATCGCGGTTGATCAGATCTTGCAGACGTAAAATGTCGTCCCGGTAATAGGCTTCTAGCAATTGGCGATCTTCTTGTGAAAGCGGCATTTTTTCTTTGCCAGCCGAATTTGCCGCGATTAAGTACGAGCGTATCTTTTGCCGCTGATGCTCACTGACCACCGTTTTGAGCAGCTTAGCAGCGGCGCTGCGCAGCGGATTATGTGTCCGTAACAGCTGATTAAGCGACTGGTTTTTCGGGACTTGAGCAGTTTGCGATCGCTCAGTAGTATCCGCCTCAAAACCACTATCAACCCCAATAAAGTCATACATCTCTTTCATCAGCCCAGCGGAATCTCGGCGCAAATCGCGATACAAAAATATCTTGACCTGACCAGGTTCAAACGAAGTCATAAAGTGCTTTATTCCCTCGTAGTACAGCCCTTTTAGCAGCGTGTGCGAAGTCGTTGCACTGGTTCTCACCTGCTCCGCTAGCGGTTTAAGATTTCCTCTGATTTCGCGTACATTCATCAAATAGTCTGAATAGGCCCGCTCAACCGGATTGCGCAAAATCGCGATGAGCTTGGCATCCGGCACATACTTTTTAATATCTGCTACAGCGTCTTGATAGCAAAACAGAGAATTAGGCGAAATTTCGCCAATTGCAACTTCGTCTTTTACCCCGTCAAACAGCGCTTCATAATCAGCAAGGGTCAAAATTCGCTTGCGCCCCCCCGGCGTAAATTGGGGCACAGCTTTAGCCGCTTCCGCTGCCGACATCTTTGAGGTTTCGCACCCCATAAACCCAGGCTCTTTTACTGGGCTCATATACACTTGAGGGTGCTGAGATAAATAATTATAGACGGAAGTCGTTCCCGCTTTTTGAACACCAAAAATCAAAAAATTGGGAAGAGTCATCGTCAATCCTAAAACTAAGAAGCCTAAATTAAGAAAACAGCAAAACAGAAAGGGTAAGCAGCGTAGCGGCTTTGCTTTGTAGCGGCTTTGCTTTTAAGTGAGCTTTTGAATTATGCAGGTTAGCTCGACTATATTTCCCTATATTTCAACTTAACTTAAATTATTTTTCTAAATTATTTTTAGCTGAAGCTCTTTTTATTGGGCACAGCCTTAATATCGACTCCTCTCAGCTCCTTTTAGCCCTTCTTAATGAGCAGCAAACCGGCTTTGAAGACATTTCTTAGTAGCCGGTTTCATTTGCTTCATCAACGCTCGGCTCGTCTGCTTTATCGAATAGACCTAGCCCATAGCCTAGCAGTGCGCCAAACACAAAGCCGCCCGCATGTGCCCAGTAAGCTACACCGCCATTCATACCAACATCTGCAGAAACACCTAAACTCGCAACGCCGTAAAATGCTTGCTCAACAAACCAAAAGCCCAAAAACAGCAGCGCCGGAATCCGAAAAGAGGTGAAAAAGATGGGGATAAACGTGAGCACTCGCACTTCCGGAAAGCGGAAGATATATGCGCCCATAACGCCTGCTATAGCGCCACTGGCACCTAAAGAAGGCACCATTGAATCAGGTGATACGAACCATTGGCAGAGTGAGGCTAGCACGCCGCAGGCGATGTAAAACACCAAAAACTTTAAGTGGCCGAGCTGATCTTCCACATTATTGCCAAAGATCCAGAGGTAGAGCATGTTGCCTGCTACATGTAAAAAACCCGCATGTAAAAACTCAGCGCTGATTAGGGTTCCCCACTCAGTGACATGGGGAAAGCTAAAGCCAGTGCGGAAGCTAGTGCTAAGCTCACTCGGTACAACTGCAAAGGTATTAAAAAGGGTTTCTAGGTTCGGCGGGCTCAGCGTCATTTCGTACAAAAACACCAGCACGTTAAGTGCGACTAGCCCGTAGGTGACATAGGGCGTAATGCTGATGGGATTGTCATCACGAATAGGAACCACAGCAGTTATCTCCAGACAGATCCTCGTGAACCTACCTCATTGAGCCGCCTATAGCTGTCTCTCGGAAGGTAGGCATTGCCCTGGTTTAATTTGAAGGCGATAGATTTGAAGGCAATCAGGCAGTAAGATGGCTGCTATGAAATTCAGGGCTGATAGCAGCTCACAGAGCAGCAGATGGCAAAATCAGATGGCAAAATTTAAAGGCGATCGCTCCCCATCAAATCCTAAGGCAACCCCTCATCAGAATCCGGCTACTGATCGTACTGATCGTGTAGTCTACTCAGAATTCAATTCAGCGTTAAGCACCGATGCGGCTACCGAACGGGCTGTGCCAGATCTGCCACCGGCTCAGCAGCAGCTGACGGTACAAGTTTCTCGCAAAGGCCGCAAAGGTAAAAGCGTCACTGTTATCAGCGGCTTCACTCATAAAATCGAGACACTTGAGACACTGGCCAAAACTCTCAAAGCTCAGTGTGGTTCGGGTGGTACGGTCAAAGACAACACGATTGAAGTTCAAGGAGAGCACGCACCCAAAGTGGTCGCCGTGCTGATACAAAGAGGCTACAAGGCCAAAATCAGCGGCCCAAAATAGCGGCCAACCTTAGCAGGAGTTAATAATTAAGCAATGAGTCAACGGCGGCGGCGGTTCGTGCTGGCATTTTTAGCCAGCATTTTTTGTTCGGTGATGATCACAGGGTTTGGTTCGTTTGGCTTCAATGCTGCTCACGCTACCACGCCTAATAGCCCTAATAACTTGAATAACTATTGGGCAGGTCATTGGGCTGAACCTTGTATGCAGTCACTGGTTTCGCAGGGCGCTTTAACCCGAAATCAGCTCAACCGCCGCTATCCTGACAGTCCGTTTACTCAATCTGAATATGCTAGTGCAGTGCTCAAAGCCTTTCCGGGTGCTTTTGCCGCCGCTAATCAGCATTTAGGGCTGACTTTTGACGATGCCCGCAATGAGGCTGAAGCCCTGCTGATGGCTGCTTTAGGCAATGACAGCCGACCTGAGCAGCCATTGGGCAGGGCCCAGGCGTTAGCGATTTTGACATCGGGATCCGCGACCCCCTATCAGGCCGATGCGACGCGCACGTTAAGCGCTACGTTTCGAGATGCCCTGCTCATTCCCCCCACCGCCCGTGAAGGCGTGGCCGCAGCCCTAGCGGCGGGTTATATTGTCGATGAGCCCGGCACCGATAAAGTAGGCTCGGCGCGTCAGCTTCGGCCTCGACGCAACACGACCCTGGCCGATGGCTCCGCTTTTATCTGTCGAGCTAGCTCAGAGGCGCGCACGGTAGCGAGTGTTCCGGCTAGTCAGGTGGTGCCGTTTAATCCGGTTACAGCGTTCGCAGCTCCCGCCCGCGAATTGCGCGGCGTTTGGATGACCAATATCGACAGCGACGTCCTCTTCTCCAGATCTAAGCTTGAACCCGCGCTCAACCGGTTAGCCGATTTAAACTTCAATACGGTCTACCCTACTGTCTGGAATTGGGGCTATACCCTCTACCCTAGCGCTGTCGCTGAGCGTACGACCGGCTTTAAGCAGGGACTCTATCCTGATCTCGACCAAATTGGGCGGCAAACCCGACTTGAGGCCGCTCAAGGCGATCGCGACATGCTCAAAGAACTCATTGAAATTGCCCACAGCCGTAATCTCAAAGTGATCCCCTGGTTTGAATTTGGCTTTATGGCCCCTGCCGACTCCGCCCTCGCTGCCGGCCACCCGGACTGGCTCACCCAAAAATCTGATGGCACGCTCACCACTGCCGAAGGCGAGCATCAGCGCGTGTGGCTCAATCCCTTTCACCCGGAAGTTCAAAGATTTATTAAGGAGTTAGTGGCCGAATTGTCGGCAAACTACAGCATTGACGGCCTTCAGGTGGATGATCACATGGGTCTACCGGTTGCCTACGGCTACGATCCTTACACCGTAGCGCTCTACCAGAAAGAACATCAGGGCAATCTCCCGCCTGCCGATGAAAAAGACGCTGAATGGACGCGCTGGCGGGCAGACAAAATTACCACCTTTATGGGTGAGGTGTTTGGTACGCTCAAAAGTCAGCGATCCCAAGCCGTTATGTCAGTATCTCCTAACCCGCAGAGCTTCGCTTATGAGTACTACCTGCAAGACTGGGACACCTGGCTGAAAAAAGGCTACGTCGAAGAGTTGATCATTCAGCTGTATCGCAATGATTTAGGCCGCTTTGTTTGGGAAATGGGCCAGGATGCAACACTGTTTGCTAAATCGCATATTCCGACCAGCATTGGGATTTTGAGCGGCTTGCGCGGACGCTCGGTGCCCATGAGCCAAATTATTGAGCAGGTAGAAGCGGTGCGCGATCGCAAGTTCTCAGGCGTCGCCTTTTTCTTTTACGAAACTCTCTGGAACCTCACCACAGAAGGTACTATGGCCGAACGCCAAGCCGCCCTTCAGCGGATCTTTCCAAACCAGGCCACCTATCCCCAAGGCAGCCCTTAAGGTTGGTTAGCACCTCTTAAACGTCAGCTCATCAGCACAATTAACAAAAACTTCCTCTCTCCTTAATGTGCAAAACTCACTGCGTTGTTTAAAGTCATATCAGCTTCTGATGATTTGAAGATGATTTGAAACTTTGATTTTTAAGGTTTATAGTTCTGCTGGATATGGTTAGCATCTGACCAGCAACCTCAGATAGCAACGCAAAAGACTAATTAATGGAGAGTGTATGACACAGAGTTTTGGTGTAATTGGTCTAGCGGTCATGGGCGAAAACATTGCTCTTAATATTGAGCGAAACGGTTTCCCAATCGCGGTGTACAACCGATCTCGCGAGAAAACCGACGCTTTTATGAAAAACCGCGCCCAAGGTAAAAACGCCGTGGCAACCTACTCTTTAGAAGAGTTTGTCAATGCCTTAGAGCGACCTCGGCGAATCTTAATCATGGTGCAAGCCGGTAAGCCTGTAGATGCCGTGATTGAGCAGCTCAAGCCGTTGCTCGATCCTGACGACATGATTATTGACGGCGGCAACTCGCTTTATGACGATACCGAGCGCCGAGTCAAAGATCTCGAAGCCGCTGGCTTCAACTTCATTGGGATGGGCGTTAGTGGCGGTGAAGAAGGCGCGCTGAATGGCCCTAGCCTCATGCCCGGTGGCAGCAAAGCCGCCTATGATGCGATTGAACCCATCGTCACCAAGATCGCCGCTCAAGTAGACGACGGCCCTTGTGTGACCTACATCGGCAGAGGGGGATCGGGGCACTTTGTGAAAATGGTGCACAATGGCATTGAGTATGGCGATATGCAGCTAATTGCTGAAGCCTACGACCTACTGAAAAATGTGTTGGGATTAGGTCAAGCTGATCTACACGAAATTTTTGCCGCGTGGAACAAAACTGAAGAGCTGGATTCATTCTTAATTGAGATTACAGCCGATATTTTCACCAAAACTGACGAGGAAACCGGCAAGCCGCTCGTCGAGCTAATTGTTGATAAAGCTGGACAAAAAGGGACTGGCCGCTGGACGGTGATGAGCGCCTTAGAGGTGGGTGTCAGCATTCCAACAATTACCGCTGCGGTAAATGCGCGAATTATGTCTGCCATTAAAGAAGAAAGAGAGATTGCGGCCCAACAGCTTACGGGTCCTACTGCTAGCTTCGATGGCGACAAAAAAGAGTTTGTAAACAAAATTCGCGATGCCCTTTACTGTTCAAAAATTTGTTCTTATGCGCAGGGCATGGATCTGTTGAGCAAGGCGTCGGCGCTAAACGACTACGATCTTGATCTAGGAGAAATGGCGCGGATTTGGAAAGGAGGGTGCATTATTCGCGCTGCCTTTTTGAACAAAATCAAAGCCGCCTATGACCAAAATCCCAAGCTGCCCAATTTGCTGCTAGCGCCTGAGTTTAAGCAGACTATTTTGGATAGGCAAAGCGCTTGGCGAGAAGTGATCGCTACCGCTGCGAAGGTAGGGATTCCGGTTCCGGCATTTAGCGCATCGCTAGACTATTTTGATAGCTATCGTCGCCGCCGTTTGCCCCAAAATCTAACTCAAGCTCAACGCGATTACTTCGGAGCGCATACCTACGAGCGGACAGATAAGGATGGCTTTTTCCATACCGAATGGATGGAATAAGGGAAAGAAAACCCACCCTGTTCCTGTGATCTATCTTTTTAGAGCGGCACAGGGACGGGCTTTCGAGGCAAAACAGCCGACTTTTATCCTTTTGCCCCTAGATTCCTGGCCCTTGAGTATACAAGGTAGCTCAATCGCTATTTAGCTGTGGCGGCTTCAGATGAAGCTTCTAGGGGCATTCCCAAGTCTAATTGGGCTAAGTGAGCGCTGCCTATGAGTAGGCACATAATGCCGAATAGAAGCCAAGGCCATCTCACGGCTAATTGAGGCGCAGATGACTGGGGAGAGCTGTATTGGAAAAGCTTAAGGTTCACCATCATTATTAACGTTGCCGTAGGATTTTAAGATTCGTATAAAAAAGCACAGCGCTTGACTGTAAGGTGCCCAGGTTCGTATAAAAAAGCACTTCGTCATCTATGGGTCTGATAAGGTTAATCTGAGAGGGCCAAATTGAGCTTATTTCTGATGATGGTGAGTTGAGATAAGTGCCTGCCACGGATTGAACTGTGTGGCTCGGAGGTGAAACTTCAGCCATCGATAAGTAAAAGCTGTTTGCGCTGTGAGGCGGTGGATAATTTTCTGGTGGAGCGATCGCTGCGGATATTCGATTTCTACTTGCCGCCTGAACTCCTCTGCAAACTCGTCTGTAGCGTTTCTAGGCGTTGCTGCAATCGCATCTGTTTTGGCGCTGCTCTTGGCCCTTTGAATGCTGTCTTTAAAGCAGGGAAAAAAATCACGTCTTTGAAAATGAATATCAAAGCCTGAGTAAGCGGCAGCAAGGCCCATAACGCTGCCCTCACCGTCGTAAATGCCCTGGCTTTGAAAGTAGTGAGCGATCGCTTCCCAATCCCGAAAAAAATCTTTCTCTTTGCCCTTTTGCCGACCGACCATGAACATAAATTCATGAAACCAAGTCACCTCTGTCAACTTCAGATCGAGCGTCTGAGCAACCGATTGAATCAGCTTAAAAGCAGGCCGCACCTTGCCCTCCGTATTGTGCTTAATGATGCCGCAACCGTATCTTGCGACTATTCCCGGCATAAACCCCATGTGCTCAGGCAATGGCCCTAGCACCCGCACATCTGCATCAACAAACAGGCAGGATTCAAAACGATCTAAAGCTGCCATCAGCACAAAGCGCTTGTCGTGATAGCCCTTAACGCTTTGCAAATGATGCAAGATCCCTTGAACGTTGGGAAATGCCTTAAAGGCTTCAGGCCGATCGCTGAGCAGCAGCAGCGGCACTTGCGGCGCGTGTCGGAGCAAATCTTGAGCGAGTAAGGCGGCGTGTTGACGGTAGCGATCGCCAACGGCCAACGTACAAAAACAGTAGGGCGCTTGCATAGCTCTTGAATACTTAAAACAAGGACTTATTGGCCTTCACCGCGGCCTTTGTCAATGCGAGTGAGTGAAATTTGGGCCGCTTCGGATACTTGCCGATGATCGTCTTTGGCGAGGTAGCGCAGAGCCGAGAGACTTTTGTCACTCTGGAGGTTGCCGAGGGCTTCGGCTAGACGCTGGCGAACCAGCCAGTCTTCAGACCGGGCAAAGGCCAAAATGTGATCGATGGCGCTGAGATCTTTGATTTCTCCGAGAGCCGCGATCGCTGCCTGCTGAATCACAACTTCCTTGCTACTCAAAGCTGCAATCAGCGCGTCATGGGCCTCAGGATTTTTAAGGTTACCTAGCGACACTGCGGCGCTAAAGCGTACCAGCCAATCCACATCCTCATATAGCGCCTTAACTAGCGGATCAAACGCGCGCGGATCTTCCAAATAACCTAGTGCACCTGCTGCATCAGCGCGAATGCCATAGTCAGGATCGGTTTCTAAAATGTTTAGCAATAGCGCGTAGCATTCATCGGTCCGCTTGATCCCCAATGCAAAAATTGCCATCGAGCGCACCTGCTCATTGTTATCCTCCAGCACTTTTTTGATCAGCGGCACCGCCTGCTCTGCCGGCACCTCGCGCAGGGCGGCTAACGCTAGCTTACGGGCCTTGAGATCTCCGGTTTCTAGCTGCTGGGTGAGAGCATCAATGTTGGGCTGCGTCATAAGATCACAGAAATTGTAAGGGGCTGTGAAGAGGTGATGCTCTTATTATAAGTTTGTGATGATTAGTTCGCTTCGGGGCGCTGAGAGGATAACCGTATCGCCGTAAGCGATTCCAGCGATCGCAGGCAGCAGCAGTTCTAAAACGTCGGGCGATTGAAAGTGATTGATTTTGGTGTCTGGGTGAGGGTAATAGATCAAGCCACTGTAGCTTTGCTGCTGCCAATTCAGGTAAATCGGCACGAAAGAAAAACTTTCCGCCGCATGGTGAGCCGACCATTTCACCTGATGTAGCGTTTTTTGAGGACGCAGATCGAATAAGTGCGGCGCAATCGATACATTCAGCGTCCCTAAATAAAAAGGCGATAGGTCAACGCCCAAGGCCAAAAAGTGAGGCATCTGCATGGCGAGAGTGCCCATTGGATAAGGACTGTCGGCAGCTTGGCCCGAAGCGACTTGATGCCCCTGCACGACTATGCCCGAAAGCCTTGCAGGCTCTATAAACTGATGCGAAAATTTGAATGCAGAATCCTGCGAAAATAACGGTGATTGCATTGTCAAGATGATTCCAAAAGAGAGTGCTTTACTATTATTTTCGGTCTGTTCTTCTAGGGGATCAGTTACACTGTCGCTAGCTTTAACAGCTTTTTACTTTTTTGGGTTCACCGCCTGAAAATCGGCTCTCTGCTACTTTTCGTGGCGGCCTCAGGGCTACCTCACAGAGCATTCGGGAGTAGTTGCTCTAGAGCTGGTGATCTGTCCTTAATTATTTAATGATTATTTATGGTTAATCCTCACTCAATCTCTGCTGTAGAGACTGTGAATGAACCTGAAAAATCGGTAGCGACGGGAGTGCACATTTGCGTTCACGGGCATTTTTACCAGCCGCCGCGTGAGCATCCGTCTCTAGATGTCGTGGGCAGACAGCCTAGCGCAGCCCCTTTCCACGATTGGAATGAGCGGATTTTGCAGGAGTCTTATCGGCCTAATGCGTTTGCGCGCATTTTGAATGATGAGGGCAAAGTAGTTCGCATTGTGAACAATTACGAGCATATTAGCTTCAATATCGGCCCGACTTTGATGAGCTGGCTGGAGCGTCATGATCTAGAGACGTATCAGCGAATTTTAGAAGCAGATAGGCGAAGCTGCGATCGCAATTCAGGTCATGGCAATGCGATCGGGCAAGTTTATAACCACATTATTTTACCCCTGGCAAACCCCCGCGATCAGGTTACTCAAGTGCGCTGGGGCATTGCTGACTTTCAAAAGCGGTTTGGCCGCTATCCGGAAGGCATGTGGCTAGCGGAAACGGCGGTTGATCAGCGATCGCTAGAAGTTCTAGTCGGTGAAGGGATTCGATTCATTGTGCTAGCGCCTTCACAAGCGCAGTGCTGTCGGCGCTTTGGCCTAGCGGATGGCTTTGATGATTGGCAAGCGGTCAGTCACGGTGAAATTGATCCGACGCGGCCTTACCGATGCTTTGTGCCGATGCAGCTCAATGGCCGTAACTACATTGATATTTTCTTTTACGATGGCCCGATTTCCGGCGATATGGGCTTTGATGATATTTTGCGTTCCTCCCAGCATTTTGCGGATCGATTGGCTCAGGCGGTGAGGCCGTGGCAGATGATAGATCAAGCTGCTGATAATCTAGACGGACAGGGTAGTGCGACTGTAGCGCCATCGCAGCTGATCTCGGTGGCAACAGATGGCGAAACCTTCGGTCATCACCGTTCAGGCGCTGAAAAGGCGCTGGCCTATGCGCTGGTTTATGAATTTCCGGCGCGAGGCTGGCAGGTGACGAGCTACGCTCATTATTTGAGTTTGTGTCCGCCAACTTGGGAGGTGCAGCTCAAGCCCGTTACTGCTTGGAGCTGTTCTCACGGGGTAGACAGGTGGCAAAAAGACTGCGGCTGTGGTGGCGGTGGCGGCTGGCAACAGCAGTGGCGTGCGCCGCTAAGATCGGCTCTAGACTGGCTGCGCGATCGCCTCTGCGATCTTTACGAAACTTTGGGTGAATCACTGCTGCGCGATCCGTGGGAGGCGCGCAATGACTATATTACGGTTATAAATGATCGTACATCGCGCCGTCGCGATCAGTTTTTTGCCCAGCACCAAACCCATCCGCTGGCTAGTGATGAACGAATAACAGCCCTGCGTTTGCTCGAAATGCAGCGTCATACCTTGCTGATGTACACTAGCTGCGGCTGGTTTTTTGACGAAATTTCACGCCCTGAAGGCACCCAAATTTTGCGCTACGCGGCGCGAGCCATTGAATTAGCCGAAGCCGTTTCAGGCATTTCTTTGGAGGCCGAATTTATCGCTCGGCTAGAGCAAGCGCCTAGCAACGTAGATTATTTTCAAACGGGAGCGGGCGTCTATCTCAAGCAGGTGCAGCCCGGCCAAGTTACCTTAGAACAGGTGGTAGCTCACTATGCAATGGGATCGCTGTTTAACAGCTACCGGGAGCAGCATCAGCTTTATTGCTATACCCTCAACCGTCAGGATTATTACCAACAGCCGCTAGGCGCACTTACGCTAGCGATTGGGCAAATCGAAATTATCTCGGAAATGACCCAAGAAAGGGCTACTTTGGCCTTTGCGGTGCTGCATTTAGGCGGCTGGGATTTTCACTGCGGCATCCATAGCTTTTTAAGCCGAGCGGCGTACCACAAGGCCAAGTCAGCCGTAATTGATGCCTTCACGAGTAATAGCATTGCTCAAAGTGTGCTGTCGATTACGCAGTACTTCAGCCCTACCTACACCTTGCAAGATCTGTTTGCCGAGGAGCGTCAGCAGATTATGCAGCAGCTTAATCAAGAAACCTTGCAAAGGCTCGATCAGCTCTATGAGCAGGTGTACCGCGAAAATTACGGGGTGCTGATGGCGTTTCACCGCGATCGCATGGAAGTGCCCCAGGCGCTGCAAGTAGCTGCTGACATCACCCTTAGCCACCGAGCTTTAGAGGTCATTCGCACCCTAGAGCAAGACATTACTGAACCCGAAGGCGATCTTTTAAAGATCACCATTAGTCGAGTTGCGGAACTAGAAGGCATTGCCATTGAAGCTCATCATTTTCGCGCTCATCTGAAGCTGCCGGGGGCTCAGGCTGTGCTGGAAAGGCTCATTCTGCAAGGTCTTTCTCAGACGTTGCAGTCGCTGCAATCGGATCAGTCACAGGCGATCGCCGATGCTGTAAACGCCTTAGAACGCCTGATTGCCGTCGGTGAAAAGCTAGCGGTGCCGCCCGCGCTCTACCGTACTCAAGAACTTTACTATCGGTATCTCGTCAAAGCCCGCCGTCAAGTAAAAGATCCGATTGTGGTGCAGGCTACCCCGCAGTGGCGATCGCTTGTAACCCTTGGCCATGCTTTAAAAGTAGACGTAGGTGCAGTTTGGTTTTTGTTTGCGGACGAAGTGTCTGTTGGTTTGTAGTTTGTTGAAGTCAGTTGGTTTGTCGAAACCAGAATTTTCTCTAAAACCCTTTAAGACTAATGACTTTCAAGGGTTTTAGAGACTTTCATATACAGACTTTCATCCACAGACAGCGTGCCTAAACTAGACAGCGTTTTTTAGGGATGATGTTCTGCGTAGGCTTAGCTTTTGCCAGCGAGCTGTTCCTCGGCAGGCTGCTGTTGATTCGAGCCACTGTGAGCGAGGTCACTGTGGCTATGGTCACTGTGGCTATGGTCACTGTGGCTATGGCCGTTATGCTCGTGGGTGTGACCATTGTGTTCATCCTGATGACTGTGACCACTGCGCGCCTGAACCGTATGGTGAGCGTGACCATCGTGAGCATGATGGCCGTTGTGATCGTGGCTGTGATCGTGGCTGTGATCGTGGCTGTGATCGTCCAGCACTCTCAGCTCAGGGTTGACAGTGATGGGGTCAGCTTCTAGCAAAGCTTGAATTTGACCGTCTGCCCAGTCGGATACCATCTGCATAAATTTTGGATGATCGTTAACGCACTCCATCTGCACGTAGGTGACTTCCGGATTTTTGCGGCGGAGCTGATGAATGATGTGATCTACATCTAGTAGGGTTTCGTGGTTTTCGGTGGCGAATCCGATGGGCATCATCACCAGCGCCGTTGCGCCAAGATCGATAATGTTTTGGCCGGCGAGGGTGACGTTGGGCTGCGTCCAGTCAATCAGGGGAGTGTCGTGGTTGAGCCAGCCAATAGAAATTAGGGGATACTTGTAGATCAGCTTTTCGCGCACGGCTTCGTATAGCTTTTGGCTTTCGTCAATGCCGGAGGTAAAGCCTTTGGCTTTGTGCGGGCAACCGTGGTTCATTAAAATAATGCCGGTCTGCGACGGCAGATGGGCGACGGCAAGCTGCTTTTCAATTTTTTCTTCAACGAGATCGGCTAGGAGGGTGATGTAGCGATCGCGATCATAAAAAGAAGGAATATAGCGCGTTCCTTTAAGCCAATGCTCACCGCTGCCAGCTAGCTTCGTCAAAGCGTCATTCACCTGCTCGACGGCAATGCCGCTGGTGAAAATAGAATCGACCACTAGCAGAGGGTAAATCAACAGCTTGCTAAAGCCTTCAGCTTTGATTGTTTGTAGCACCTGCTCAGGCAAATGCGGCGCACAAAAGTTAAACGCCTTAAAGACTTTGATTTTGTCGCCCCAGCGCTGCTGCAAACA
Source organism: uncultured cyanobacterium (assembly GCA_963740915.1). Classification (GTDB taxonomy): domain Bacteria; phylum Cyanobacteriota; class Cyanobacteriia; order Phormidesmidales; family Phormidesmidaceae; genus Phormidesmis. Next base: position 70,091 of record CAVUFV010000012.1, on the reverse strand, counting down.
GGCTTCGACCCCGGCCCGCTGACGCTCAAAAATGGCATTGTGTGGCGAGACAAACTTATCGTGCTGATGGCTCCATTCGTGCAAATCAAAAATGGCTAGCAGCTTGGCCAAAGGCGGATATATCCAGGTGGGCACGGGGGCAAATTTAGCGGTGAGCAGGTTCAGCGCCTGCTCATTGTAATTGGCGAAGTCGTCGTAGCTTTCTACTTCGCCGTAGCCCATTAGCAGCACAGCAACACGGTCATCAGAAGTAACAGAATTAGCCGGATGCTGCAAGGTCATAGAAGTCATAGAGTTGTCTCAAGTCTGTGAGTTAGTTAGGTTTTAATCGAGTATCAATAAGAAATGATTGAACGCTGTGAGAACGTACTTACTTTAAAGGGGTTTTTGGCGATATTTCAAGGGCTATCTCGCTGGTAGCTAAATTTCTAATCCAACTTTATCGCTCCTTATAAAGCTTAAGCTAACACCGAAAAATAGATCAGAAACGACACCATCAGGAAAAATTAAGGATACTTTTTATCCCATAGAGAAAATTCATTCTACCGCTTATTCCAATTGCGCTTTTCAATCCTCCCAGAGTCGCTTACGCTTTTGGCCGCCCAAGCGCTGATGGGTGTCGCGCAGCAGCGCCGGAATGTTGATCCGTTGGGGGCAGCGGGGCAGACAGTCGCCGCAGTCGGTGCAGCGATCGCCTTTTTTCCCTGGAAACCAATGCCCCGCATTTTCAAACATGCCATAGCGGTATTGGCCAAACGCTGTCATCTCATAGGCCACTGCTAAGTTACGCAGCCGCAAGACTTCTGGAATGTTGATGGTTTCCGGGCAAGGCAGGCAAGCATGACATTGCGTGCACTGATCGCTGCCCAAGGCATCTTTTTGAGCTTGATCTAATCGCGCGATCGCCTGCTGCTCAGCTTGAGTCAATGCCCCATCAGCATTCGCAACCTGCAAAGGCCAATCCAGCTCATCTGCGGTTGCAGGCCCAACGCTGAGCGTCGTAATGCGCGAGTCGCTCAGCAGCCAGCGGTAGTTGATCAAAAGCGGATCGTAGGGAGCGCACAGAGCCGTCAGTCGTTCGGGTGGGGTGTAGAGCAAACCGGCCTTGTCAGCAGGAGAAATGATAAAAACGCCCATATCCTGCTGATGGGCTTGCGCAATGGCGGGGGCATTGCGCTGAAAAAAGTAGCTGTAGTGCAGGTTAATAAAGGCGAAGGCTTGAGTTGCACAAGCTCTCAAAATCAGATCCAGCGATCCGTGCGTCGAAAAGCCTATATGCCGCACCCGGCCATCGGCTTGGGCTCGTTCCAGTGCAGGCAACATTCGAGTCAGCGCCCAGTCTAGATGCTCAAAGGTATTGATGCCATGAATCGCCAGACAGTCCAGATACTGCGTGCCTAGACTAGCAAGGCTGCGATCAATCGCCTGATCGATGTCATCGGCGCTGTTAGGCGCAGTTAAGTTGGGCGTTAGCTTACTGGTAATCGTCAGATGAGATCGCACCGAAGTCTGGCGCTGCGCTAAAGCAGCTAAAGCCTCACCGATGTAGCGCTCGCTAGCTCCGTAGGCAGGCGCGGTCTCAATATGGTTAATACCTTGGGCAATAGCCGCTTTAATCACTGTATAGGCGGCTGCGGCTGATCCAAATCGCATTGTGCCTAATGAGAACACAGATAGCTGTAGATTGGTTTTGCCGAATCGGCGATCGCGCATAAGCTTCTGAATAGGGATCTTCACGGTCAGCGTAGAAGTCCTACATCAACCGACCGCGCTCAGCAAAATCAGCCGGACTAATATCTGAGAGAAAATCGTGAAAGGCTTCTTTTTCAGCCGCATCCGCTTCTCTATCAACCGGCATGGCCGCATCGACCACCACTTCTTCCAATACCCAAATGGGTGCGTTCATTCTGAGCGCCACCGAAATCGCATCGCTAGGCCGCGCGTCTAGCTCCTTTTTTTGGTCGCCTTTGCCCACGGTCATCACCGCGTAAAAGGTATTGTCTCGCAGCGCCTGAATCACAACTCGCTGCAAGGTCAAATCCCAAGCGTTCAAAAAATTGGCAATTAGATCATGGGTCATCGGGCGAGAGGGCTTTTCGCCTTCTAGCGCCGACTGAATCGCTCTGGCCTGCTCATGAGAAATAAATATCGGCAATTGACGACGCTGCGAACTGTCTCGTAGCAAAACGATAGGGTTTCGACTGCCTGCATCCACCGCGATCCCAGCAACACTCATCTCAATCATTGCTTAAGCCCTCGACCCCTTTTAAGATAAACCGTTGCCAACCCGCTTGCATCAAAAATCGTATTTAATTCTAAGACTGCATTAAGGATAAATTGCCCGCGCTGAACCCATCACTCAATAATATTACGGTTAGAATTTTAAAGCTTGGTATTTGTTAAGCCGTGAATTAACGTCGCTAGCTTTCGCTTACTCTAAATTAAGGTGGTTTTGAGTAGAATTATAAGACCTGTGCAGAAAACTTCATTGAAATCATGGCATAAGTGATATGTTCACAGGACTTGTTCAAAGCCTCGGTCAGCTTCAGCACTTAGGCCCCTATCAGCTTAAAATCACCTGCGTGACGTCGCGTGATCGCATTCTCGCAGAGATTGCCTTTGGCGATAGCATTGCCGTTGATGGCGTCTGCCTTACCGTCGAAAAAATCCTCGCCAATGGGTTTGTGGCCTCCGCTTCGCCTGAAACTTTAAATAAGTCTACGCTGGGCAAAGTGCTAGATAATGGCTACGTCAACCTAGAGCCTTCACTGCGAGTCGGCAGCAAAATTGGCGGGCACTTTGTCACTGGCCATGTCGATGGCATCGCTCAGCTTGATCGCGCCGAAAGCGTTGCCAACGCCTGGGAGATTTCGTTTAAGCATTTGAGTCCCCAAGTGGCCCGCTACATTGTCAGCAAAGGCAGCGTTGCGGTCAATGGCATTAGCCTTACCGTGGCCGATTGCAGCCTGTCGGGTGACTGGTTTTCAACGGCGGTCATTCCGGTCACCTACACAGAGACCAATCTGCGATATCTGCAACCTGGCGACTGGGTGAACTTGGAAGGCGATGTGCTGGGCAAGTATGTCGAAAAATTTGTCCGCGTCGGGGCGAATGTGACCCTTGAGCCAGAGGATGCTGGCTTAGCGGGTGATTTGTCGTTAGCGTTTTTGGCAGAGCATGGATACGCTTGAGCGCCTGTATTAGGGGTCTGGCGCAGACATTCCGATTGCGGATGGCGGCAGTGGCTCGCGACACCTCGAATGCCTATTGGGAGCGGTGGATTCACGACTACGCAACTATTACTTTTTCCTATTTTCGGCTTCCGTCAGGGGGCTCCCGTGTACACACAACTATGAGACATCGGCTAGTAGCCTATGTGGCAGACCCACCCCCGGCCCCTCCGCCGGAGGGGTGAATGTTGGCTATGGGGGTTGAGGTTATCGCTTCGTAAGGGTTATGGACTCGCTAGCGGTCTTTGTCGCGATTCAGTACACTGAAACAATTGCCAGTCTCCCCTCCGTCGGAGGGGTGGCCGGAGCATAGCGGAGGTCGGGGTGGGTCCACAACCCCTGCGGCCCACCGATCACAGCGCTCTCGGACTTGTGTGTACACGGTAGGTCAGGGAGAGAAGCACCGTCTACCATTTGTTAAAGAATGAAGGTGTCTGAACTTGCGCTAGCTGAAATTGTTGCTGAAGATCGTAAAGGGAGTGTTATTTTATCTTTAAAAGGGCTGGGGATGAGGGCGGCAGGAATGGCGAAATCAGCATGTTATTTAATGCTGATTCCTAAGCTGACGAATTTGAAGGTGTTGGTATTGCGATCGCTTCATTCACCCTTTGAAACCTTTAGTTTGTCATCCAAATCCTTTTGTTCGCTGCGTGAAACCTTTAGTTTGTCATCCAAATCCTTTTGTTCGCCGAGTGAAACCTTTAGTACGTGAGCTGAAACATTTGGTTTTGGACTGTATTCAAGTGGTTTCTCAATGCAAACCTTTGCAATCATAGAGAAAATACTTGGAACGAGCGCTCGTTCAATGGCTACATCAATGCGTAGCTTTGCAATGATTGATAAAACTAAGGGATGCAGTGCCCAAACTAAGGGATGCAGTGCCTAAACTAAGGGCTTGTAAATTAATCAGCTCATGACTTCGAAATCGCATCCACCCGGCTCTGTCGAGGTTCGGCACCCCAGCCGCCGCGTTCTACCAGAAGTTGGGATTCAAGACTCATCCTTTACAATTGAATCAGGCAGAGTATTATCCCTTGAGCTTATACTGAGGCTTTTTATGCTAAGTGTGACAGTTGAGGAAATGCAGCGTGATCCTTCAAAATATCTGCGCCAAGTGGAGGCAGGTCAAATAATTGTAATTGTTCAAGCAGATAAAGCGATCGCCGAACTGAGACTTATCCCATCAAGCGGTAAACAGCTACGACCATTCGGTTTATGTGCAGGTGAGTTTACCGTGCCAGATGGTTTCGATGCGCCTTTGCCAGAAGACCTTCTCAATGCATTTGAGGGCAAATGAGAATTCTGCTGGATACGCATATCTTTTTTAAGCAAGATGCTCAAAGCCTTTCTGGAAGGGCCATCTATGCATTCTAGAGCACACATGACTGGCAAATTGCAAGCCGCTTCGTATGTTATAACTTTAGTAGTAACACGCTTGAGGTCATAGGTGATGGCAGGCATCAAAATTCGCAAAGTCGGTAACTCACTGGGGGTTACTTTCCCAAAAGAAATTTTAGAAACGCTAAACGTGAAAGAAGGTGATGAACTCTATCTCCTTAAAACTGAACAAGGCGTTGAATTAACACCTTACAATCCAGAATTTGCGGCGGAAATGGATGCCTATCGTCATGTGGCTCGCAAGCATCGTAATGCATTGAGAGAACTGGCTTAGGTGACTTACCAATTTTTGACAAAGCGAGGCATTATTGCGCTGCATCAACAACAAATTCAAGAGCATGGCGGCACGCTTGGCATTCGAGAGGACGGGCTACTGGAGTCAACCTTAGCTAAGGCCAAAAATCGTCTTGCTTACGTTCCAGATTCAAATGTTTGGGATTTAGCAGCAGCCTATGGCTATGGGTTTATTCAAAACCACGTGTTTGTGGATGGTAATAAGCGGGTAGGGCTAGCGTCAATGGCCGCATTTTTGTATCTGAACGGTTATGAAATGACCTCAACAGAAGCTGAAGAGGTTTCGATGGTGTTGGCAGTGGCCACAGGTAGTTGCTCGCAGGAAGCTTTGGCAGAATGGCTTCAAGGTTCAATCGCAATGGTTGGCCGCTTCTGAGCTAATTTGATCCGCACCTATGGCATCTGTCGAGTTAGTTAGGACAAGAGTAATCGCTAGAACCCTTTGTGTACAACAGCTAACTCGACTAGCAATTTATCGGCTGGCCCTCATGACTGGACTTACTCGTGAAACTGACGGTCGTCAGGCATTGGGCGATCGCTCATCAGGATTTTCGGAATCTGTTATTCCCAGAGTCGTTTAATCGGGTAGGCATCCATTTGGGTGTCTTGGCTAATGAATATAATATTTGAGATCTTCTAGCGGGGCATCGAAGTCGTCGGACATGGTGAACATACCTTTCATGTTTCCGGCTCGGCGATAGGTTTTGGGTGGGGTTTTGGACGGCGGAGTTTGGGTGTATTTAGTGGCGAGGTATTCAGCGTAGTGAAGGATTTCGGTTTGGAGATCGGGGGAGAGTTTGTTGAGGGTAACGATAAGTTGGGGCGAGAGCATAGGTTTTCTCCGAGTGTGAAGGTAAGTTTTCTGGATGATCGGTAGCTCGGTGGACATCGGCAAATCACTGCTAAAAACGCATTTTAAATCGATCTCGCTACGCGAGATAAGAGGGAGAAGAAAAGAGCAGAAGGGTAAAGATAAGAAGGGCAGAGGGCAAAAGGGCAAAAGCGCCAAGTGCTACACAAGAATTCACGAGGATGCGCAGACAACCCGAAAACCCAGATTGTTGTCCCTGTAATCGCGCGCGTTCCTGCCGCGATTGGCCGAGCGGCAGTAGTCAGGGTAGTTGTACCAAGAACCGCCCCGCAGCAGCCGATAACGGTCATCTCCGTCCGTTATCCAAGCACTGCCATCCGTGGGTGCACCTTCATAACTCGGATGCCAATGATCTAAACACCATTCCAAAACATTGCCGTGCATATCGGCCAAACCAAAAGCATTTACCAAGCCAAAACTGCCAACTTCTGACGTTTTCTGCCGGTAAAGACCGGTCACGCCATCGCCATAGGTGTAATTGCCGTCGTAGTTCGCTAAGTCTGTAGAAAGCGTGTTTCCCAAATGAAACGGCGTGGTAGTCCCGGCTCGGCAGGCATATTCCCATTCCGCTTCGCTGGGAAGACGATAGATTTTGCCAGTGTGTTGGGAGAGCCGATCGCAAAATTCCACCGCCTCAGACCAAGACACCACTTCCACCGGTCGCTGATCGCCTTTAAAGTTAGCTGGATCAGGATCTAAATCTCGATTGACCTTGGGCAATTGGGCCACCGTGCGCCACTGCGCTTGAGTAATGGGATATCGCCCCATCGAAAAAGCAGACACCGTAACCCGATGCTGCGCCTCTACATCGATCCCTTCTGTTTCAGGATAATTATAGGCATAGTAATCTCGACCGACTTCATCAGGCGGTGACCCCATGAGAAAGTCACCGTCTGGAATAGCCACCATATCGAGAGTAATTTCTGCTGTCAGGGGTTCCTGCCAAACCGTAATAGGCTTTACCTGTGTCTCCACCTGATCGCCCTGTAGCGCCACCATCAGCATCGAAACCGACTCGCCGCTAGCAGCCCCTATCAGGCTCAGCGCACAGGCCGCGCCTTGCCGTAAGCTCAGCGGCTGCTCAGCGTTAGCCAGCAGGGCTAGCAATTCAGCCTTACAAGCTTTCATCCTGCCCAGGGCTTCTGCCAAGCTACGTCGCACCATCAGCTCGTCACTATCCTGCTGAAGCAGCGCCAGCAAGCGCGGGGCAATGTCATGGCGCAAGCTGTCGCTGCAACGCCCCAGCTCACCCAATGCCCGCGTTGCCGCCTGCCGAGCCTCAGCGCTCTGGTTCGGGTTCTCCACCATTCCCAGCAAATTAGGCACCGCCATCGCGGCGGCTACCCCGCGCTGCCCCAAATCATCCGCCGCCCGAATGCGATACTCTAGCTCCGGCGCAGATAGATCTGAAATCAATAGACGGATGCGGCGTTTTTCCTCAATTTTGCGCAGCTCTTCCGGATCTAACCCCGCTTTGCGAGCCAATGCCTCAGGCACCTGATCGGGCACCTGGGCTTCTTTTTGCTTCAGCAAGCAGCAATCGCGCACCGCCAGCAAAAAGCCCTGAATCGCTGCGGGCAGATCGTTTGTCTGTGCCAGTATCGGGTCAATGGAGTTTAAAAACTGTGCCCAGCGCTCTTCGGGCTGTTCGCGGCAGTCTTCAACAAGGCATAAGGCCGCTAAATACTCCGCCAGTGGATCTAACACGATGCGAACGCGATCGCCGGGTTCTAAGGTTTGAATCAGCCGCAGCCGATTCTCTAAATAGGCGAGTCTGGCCTGAGCCTCAGGATCTGCCAATGCCGCAAGTACCCCTTCTGCGCCAGCCTTGGCCGCTGCCGCAGGCCGATAGGTTTGCTGCAAACACGCCCACGCCACGCGCTGAGCATCCTGCTGCACGGCCAAATAATCCCGCTGATTAGCCGGTTCAATCGTCCGGTTTAGCTGGTTGAGATAGCTCAGCATCAGCTCAGGCACCGAAGCCGGGAGCGTCCCCCCTGCGCCCTGCTGCTGCTCGATCATTTGGTCGGCATACAGGCGGGCGAGTAAAAGCGTAATATTGCGCTGCCCCACCATGCGCGAAAGCCGCCGACAGGCATCAAAATAATCCTCGTCTTCAAACAAATCGCGTTTTTGGCGCTGCCCTAAATAGGCATCCATAAACTGTGAGAGCCGCCCCCCTTCGATGCGCAAAGGCTTCAGAACCGTTTTAGGTACGCTTGCGAGATCTTGCTCTAAGCGAGAGGTCACAACCAACGCCTGAACCGGAAAATCCGGTAGCTCCGGGCTGATTTGGCGGCGGGTTGCTTCGCTCATTTCTGAAAAGTGATCGACAATGACTAAAATTCGCTTGCGGCGCAGCAGGCGCTCTAGCAGCTCTGGCGCTAAAGCCTCTCGCTGATTCGTCAGTGCATTCAACTGCCCCCGCACAATCTCAGAAAGCGACCTTTTGTCATCCAGCTCAGTCTCCACCAGCACTGGCAACATTCGATGAGCCGCTAGCTGCCGGTGCAATCCCAAACGCGCAATCTGACAGGCAAGGCTAGTTTTACCTGCACCGCCTTCGCCCGCGATCAGCAGTACCGCTGGCGTTTTGACAAAGGTGGGCGCTAGCGCCTGCCCATTGAGGGCTTCTACAAACTGCCGATTTAACTCAACCGGCAGCGCAATGTGAATCGCCCGATCCTCAGCCGTAGTGAGCTGAAAAAACGTAGCCTCAGCCGTTTGCCAGTGCTGGTTGACCCAGGCGTTTAGGGTGTGATCGCGATACTTTAGCCACTTAACCCCAGCCAAAGGCACCTTCCAACTCGTCCAAGGCACTGCAATATCCTCAGAAGGCAGCTTCAGCAACCACAGCGGCTTGAATCCCAAAATGCTCAGATATCCCACCACCGCCGCACCTGAACCCACACCTGCCAGAATCAAAGAGACCTGATGCTTTTGCCACAATTGCTCCGCCCGCTGCCGCAGGTCTACAGGCGGCTCATTGACGGGCTCATTGACGGACTCATTGACGGGCGGCTCCTCAGATTGCGCCAACGACGGAGCCACCCAAGGAGACATCCCGACAACCAACCAAGCCGTTGCACAGCTAGCCAGCACAGAGCGAAAAGTAGCAGCAAGCATCCTAAACGATCACAAATGGGCAGTTTACGGATAGAAAATCACTAGCCTAAATGAATTTCCCAGACTTTGAGAGAATATCACTCAATATTGAACCGTACGAAATGGGACCGTACGAATTTTTGTGACCGTCTATCCTCTGACATTCGCCAAGATATCGGTATCCAAGTCCTCTCGCGATCGCAACCCATCAGCCACTTGGCCACAACATAACTAGGTCAGCCGGGAGTTTATCTATCAGCAAAGCAATAAAGCGCAGCAAGCCCTAGATGCGAGCTTTGCGCTACTTTGCGCTGCGAGCGTCACCTAAAATTGGCCTTTTTTTTGAACCAAGCCTAGATCAGTCGCAGAACAGGGTTTCTCTGGTTTCTCTTTGCGTGGTTGGATTGGTGCCGCTAGCGGTTTCGCACAGCAGGTTGTTCACGCGGGGATCAAAGAGAACATCGGTAAAATCAGCGCCTTCGATGTTTGCCCCGCGAAAATCAGCGCTGATTACGTAAGCGCCTTCGAGTATGGCATCTTTGAGGTTAGCTTTCACCAGCGTCGCTCCGTCTAGCGTTGCGCCTGTGAGGTTGGCCCCTTCCAAGTTGGCTTTGTCGAGATGAGTGGTAAATAGGCGAACGCCCGCCAAATTGGTATGGCTCAAATTCGCTGAGGTCATATCAGCGCGGGTGTAGTCGTTGTCGGTTAAATCCTGGCCAGAGAAGTCTTGCTGGCGCAGATTTTTACGGTCAAAGTTAATGGCTTGAGCGGGATTTGCCCAGGCGAAGCTTAGCGTCATCATCAAAATGATTATGAAAGTAGTCAGCGCGATCGCTAACCCCCCTCGATGCATCCAACCAAGTCCGCCTGAGCCCCACGCTTCCATCTCTCGCCGACTAATAGCCATTTTCAACCGTGACCCCTTAGCTGTACGTAAGCATCGCTAATGCTCACTTTAAAACAGTATCGAACAAAGGGGTTAGCGCTGATACAGATTGTTAAAAGCTTAATAACAACTGCGGCTAGCGCTTGTGAAAAATAGACTTACCGATTTCTTGTAGCCGGTTCATAATTGGCCGCTCTACATTCAGCACCGTGCGCGCGCAGTTCCGCCCTGGCATTCCTGAAATCGCACCGCCTGGATGGGTGCCCGCGCCCGTGAGAAAAAGCCCGTCAATCGGGGTGGTGTAGTTGGCAATTTCTGGCAAAGGCCGGAAAAAGACCATTTGATCCAAGGTCATATCAATGTGGTAGTAGTTGCCTTTGTATGCGCCGAGGCGATCGCCCAATTCAGATGGACTCTCCACATTTCGCGCAATCACAGCGTCTTTGATATTAGGCGCATAGGTTGCCAGCTTATCCATGACTCGATCAGCTACCTTATTTTTCAGATCATCTGTCCAGCCCGTACCCAAATGCCCCGTGCCTTCCGCGCCCGCAATCTGGTACGGCGCAAAAAATTCCACCCACAGCGTATGCTTGCCGGTCGGAGCCATACTCGGATCGCGCATCGTGGGCACCACCGCATAAAAAGACGGATCGTCATCTGGAATGTTGCCAATGGCAGGCTGCTGATGCGCAATTTCAACTTGGCGCACCGAATCGGCAATCAGCACCGAACCGATTAAATACTCATCGCGGTGATTGTACGCTTCAAATCTCGGCGCTTCTGAAAGCGCGCAGTCAATTCGCAAAATTGTTTCATTGTTGTTCACAATCCGGCGCTCTAGGCGCTCTTTCAAATTTTCACTAGCGGCATTCACATCGCCCGGTGCTATTAGCTGCAAAAACACTCGCTTAGCATCAATGTTTGAAATCACGCCTACTTTTGCCCGGTATTCAGTGCCATCATCTACCTGCACGCCTACCGCCCGGTTGTCATCTACCAAAATTCGCTTGACGCTCTGATCCGTTAAGATCACCCCGCCTTTGGCCTTTACCAGCTTCACTAGAGCGTCAGTGAGTGCGCCCGTACCGCCACGAGGTCTGGCCATGCCCGGATGATGCCTCATCGACATCATCATGCCCCCAACTGAAATCGTCTTTTGTGAGGGCGGTGCTCCAAATTCAGAAGCGAGCCGAGCCAACGGCGCTTTTAAAAATTCGGAATCAAAATACTCATTTAAAATGTCTTCAGGGCTAGTGAGCATCGTGCGAATCAAATCCAGCGTTTTATTCGGGCCGCCCAACACGCTCAAAAGACTTTGAATGCTCTTGGCATCGTAGTTACCTAAAATGTCAAAAATTGCCTGCGGTGGGGCGTTAAATACTGGCTGAATAGCTTTGGTCAAACGCTGCCAAAAATCAATGAATTCTCTGTATTTTTGAGCGTCACGAGGGCTAAATTGGGCGATTTCCTCGCAGGTTTTATCCAGCGAACGATGGGCCAAAAAGTACTTGCCATCAGGATGAGGACAAAAAACAGCGGGATCACAAAACAGATATTCAAGGCCGTACTTTTTCAGCTCTAGCTCTTCGACAACTGGCCCTAAATGGATAAATTCGTGGTCAATGGCACAGCGGTTAAACTTAAATCCAGGGGCCTCGTCAGGGATTGTCTCTTCAGTGGTGGCTGCACCGCCGGGAATCGAGCGTTTTTCTAACAGAGCTACGCTGTATCCGGCCTTGAGCAAATAAGCGGCACAGACTAAGCCGTTATGTCCGGCACCAATCATGACGATGTCGTACGTTTGCATACAAAAGACTTCCAAAAGTTAGAACAGAGCGAGTCAAAACTGCCTGCCTTTGTGTTATCGAATTTTTGCAGCTAGGGAGTCTGTCGTCGTATAGAGATTAGACGATGCCGAGATGAATAATGGGCTTAAACGGAGATGAATAATGGGCTTAATTTACGATATAGCTGAAGGTCTAGCTGCGGGTTTCGTCTGGCTGGTTTTCATGGCTGTTGTTGCCGTTACTGTTGCTCCGATTGTTGCCGTTACTGGTATTGCCGCCGGTATTGCCAGTACTGGTATTGCCGCGAAACCGCCTCAGACCATTGGGAAACTGACGGGGGTCATCAATTGGCTGAATCACATTAAACTGGTTGAAATTGATCACGCGCCTGCCGTGAGAACCAATCAGCAAAATATCGGCAAAGCGGTGATTCCAGTGAATGTCGTCAGCTTTAAAGGTATGTCTGGCATGGATGGTTTGCGCTAGGGTTTCATCAAATCCGGTGAGGGTAACAATGATTTGAGCGTCATCGCGTTTCAACGTATCCATGCTATCGCCGTCGAGCAGTCCTCCTGGCTCAATGGCGTGCATGGCTGTCCAGGAGAGGCTGAAAACAGGAGTGTGCGATCGCACCAACGGCAAGTCGTGAAAGCGCCGCATAAATTCGCCTTCTTTACTAAACTCGTCGCGTACTAGAGTCACCCATAGCTGCGCTTCTAAAATATAGTTTTTACGCTTATTAGCCGTGCGAAACATCAGCGTCGGCACGCCATTAAAAGGGGCAATCACCGCCACATCGCTAAACAAAATCCTTGCGGTAGGCAGCGAAAACCGCGCAAATACAAGCCCTGTCGTCGTTGCAATAAAGAACAAGCCGACAATCGACTCAATCACCACCACCGAATGCGCGTACAAACTAGCGGGATACATAGCCCCATAGCCAATGGAGGCCATTGTCTGCACGCTAAAGAAAAACAGCTCTAAAAAGTACGCTGACTCATACTCATTGACCGTTGCAATTCCGCCGCCGATGCCGTAGGCCAAGCCAAACAGCGCATTGATTAGCAGATAGAGCAGGCTAGTCAGGCTGACAAATGTCGGCCAAGGCATGGTTAGCAGAAGATGATAGATATCGCCCCAGTAAGAATGTGGATCGCCGATACGCTCAATTTCTGGATAGGAGCGATTGCCGAATAAAAACCGCTTTGAAGCTTCTCGAATTTGAGGCCGAAACATGGTCTTTCCTGAAAAATAGCTAAGAGATGAATCCACCCTAACAACGGCAGACATCAGCCAAAACAGCCGAGCAGACAGCGCTAGGTTTGACCCAAATACCCATTGATATCGGCATTTAACATTAAATTTTGATAGATGAATGCGTCATAATTCCTATAGTCTATAACTCAACGCAAATTGGAGTCATATCGTCACTATGAAGCAGCTCGCTGTTCGCGCTCTAGTTCGTTATTTAGGTTTGCGGTATTTAGGTTGGGGACTCTACGGGCTGGCTTTTGTGCAGCTGGTTCAGCTACCGGCGATCGCCCATAGCTCAATGCCGAAGACCTCCGCTTTTCCGACTGCTGAATCGGCTGTTGACTTTGCGAGGGGGTATCTCTGCTTCTATTCAGGTGGTTTCTTTCCAGCCCAACCAGCTGCTTGCAGTCGCTCTCAATAGTCGTAGCTTACGGCTAGGTGATAGCGGCGCAGATGTACGAGCTTTACAGCGCTTGCTCACCCGCAATGGCCTCTATCCTTTCATGGTCGATGGCATATATAATCAAGAAACTGCTGATGCTGTTGCGACCTATCAGCGCATTCGCGATTTGCCCGCCACTGGGGTCGCTGATGAAGCCACGCTCAAAGATATGGATTTTGATTTTCTGCCCGCGGCACCGAGCGCGCCTGCGGTGGTGGCAGCTCCGAGCGCTTCGAGACTCCCTTCGCTAATTGCCGGTAGTCTCTCCTCAGGCACTACGGGTACTGACGTGATTGCCCTTCAGCAGCGTCTCAATGGCTTTGGCATTCCGGTGTTTGTCGATGGTATCTATGGTTTTGAAACGGAGCAGGCCGTACGCACCTATCAGCGAGTTCAAGGACTCAACGTCACGGGTGAAGCCGATAATGATACCCTCCAAGCAATGGGATTTGGCGTTCCTAACTACCCTTACATTACAGCTGTCATTGCCGATGAATCGCAGCTAGCGAGCGTCCGACAATTCTTCCCGGACGCCTATATTGATAGCCTACGTCAGGGGTCATTTATTAATATCGGCAGCTTTGGTCAGCGATCGCCCGCAGAAGCTCGCGCCGATGCCGCCCGCGCTAGAGGATTTTCTACCCGAGTTCTGTATCGCTAGTATCGCTAGTATCGCTAGTAGATATGTTCCGCTGTTCTTACACCTCCAACGGCATATCATCTAGGGGACTGGATCTCTGATCAATTCTTGCCCTGGGCGAATATTGTAGCTATCTTCAAAGTTTCAAAAACGCTTCTTTTCGCGAACGTATATATTAACTGTGATCGGTCTTAACTTTCGCCATCTTCTAGATGGCCATCTTTTCAAGTGGCTGGTCGCCATCGCAGCCGTTCCGTCTCAAGCAATGGAACTCAAGCTATGGAAATGAGTTCAATGCAGAATGGCTGCCCATTTGATCTGCACTGCCTTTGCTTTTCTTAAAGCGGTAACTCATTTAAGTCGTTACGAGGCCGTTCTCAAGCGCGTAGCGAACCAGCTCTGTGCGGCTGTTGGTGCCGGTTTTGCCAAACAGACGGCTAACGTATTTTTCAACGTTGCGAACGGTAGTTCCAAGGCGGCTAGCGATTTCTTTATTCATCAGCCCTTCGGCTACGAGGTTGAGTACGTCCTGCTCACGCGGGGTGAAATCGATGCGGATGCCGCTATTGTTTTGCTTAATTAAGCTGCCGCGCTGGGTGAGCAAAGCTCTAATTTCTTCGATTTGCCTTGCCATGGTAGCCATGTCGGGCGTTGCAGAAGGATCTGGCGCTTGAGCAGCGCGGCGATCAATCAGGTTGGTAAGAATGGCCACGAGTTCTTCCGGATCAAAAGGTTTGGCCAGGTAAGCATCCGCGCCTGCTTTGTAGCCTTGTATGCGATCGCTTGTCATTCCTCGTGCGGTCAAAAACACCACTGGCAACGCCTGAAAGCGCACATCTTCGCGTACCTGCTTCAGAAACTGATAGCCATCTACTTGCGGCATCATAATATCTGAAATCAGCACATTGGGCGTTTCCTGCTGCAATAAATCCCAGCCTTCTGCCGCATTGCTTGCGACCTTAACGGCAAAATTGCTGTCTTCTAGGTAGGCTTGCACCGATTCGCGCAGGCCCGGTTCGTCATCGACCAGTAAAACTCGGCTCGTAGTTGAGCCAGTTTCTGAGCTAGAAGGCTTTTGGGAGGAAGTATCTACCATGATCTTTGTAGTTAAGGTTGAGCCTTTAGTTTAAGGGTTTGAGCGTTGTATCGAGTACCTAGCGGAAAATTTACGGACGGCGATGAGGCCAACCCTCGCAAACTGTAAATAATCATCTATATTCCGACCGGAATACCGGGGATTATGGCAAAATTTGTTACAGAAGGTTCCTTTGAGAAATTTTCTTGAGAAGTTTTTAGTTTTCTTGAGAAGCTTTCTTGAGAAGTTTTCTGTAGAGCGTCAGCTCAATCCGCTTGTTTGTCAGTAAAATTTCAAAGCAAACCCTATCCTAAATTAGGTAATCGAATTCAGGTAACTCAAACCATGACACTTCAACTAGGCGATATTGCCCCCGATTTTTCACAAAAGTCTTCTTTAGGCGACATCAATTTTCACGAATGGGCAGGCGATAGCTGGGTTGTCCTCTTTTCTCACCCGGCTGACTATACGCCTGTGTGCACCACCGAGCTAGGCTTAGTCGGCGCTTTGCAAGACGAGTTTAAAAAGCGCAATGTCAAAACCATCGCGCTTAGCGTTGATGGCGTAGAGTCTCACCAAGGCTGGATTAAAGATATTGACGAAACCCAAGGCACCACCGTCAACTATCCGATTTTGGCAGACGATGACAAAAAGGTCGCCACTCTATATGGGATGCTGCACCCTGAATCCAGCACTGGCAACACGCTGACGGTGCGCTCTGTCTTTATCATTGATCCGAATAAAAAAATTCGGCTCACCATTACTTACCCAGCCAGCACGGGCCGTAATTTTGACGAGATTTTGCGCGTGATTGACTCTTTGCAGCTCACTGACTATCACAGTGTCGCTACTCCTGGTAACTGGCAAGATGGCGGCGACTGTGTGGTGGTGCCGTCTATTTCGACCGAAGATGCGAAGAAGAAGTTTCCGAAAGGCGTGACTGAAGTCAAACCTTACTTACGGATGACCCCTCAGCCGAACAAATAGATCTAGGATTTGAGCAGATAAATATTTGCTCCCTACTGGTTGCCCTTTCTGGTAGGCCCAATTGATTAGACTTTAATAGCGTGCTATGGGCGAGTGCTTGTGGTGCGTTATTTTTGTCTGTACCTGAACGTGTTTAGAGAGTGCCCATGAAAAAATTTAAGCCCTTGATTGGCGTAGCCCTGGTAATTGCGGTGATTGCAGTGGGCTTTGCCCAAGTGACGCAGTGGCTAGTGTTGTTGTTTGGAGTGTTGTTTACAGCGGCTTACGTTGATAACAAGTGGCCGATTTGGCAAGAGCTGTTTGGGCAGCGCGATCGCAAACTCTTTCAGTCTCTTCTGGCGACTTACGGAGTCGAAACTACAATTGTATTTGCACTCTACTGGCTAGGGCGAGGCACCGCCGGACTGCTGTGATCTGGTTTTAAATCTTCTATCGGCGGCTTAAGCAGCGCCGCTCAATCACAGGGTAAGGT
Organism: uncultured cyanobacterium; assembly: GCA_963740915.1. Classification (GTDB taxonomy): domain Bacteria; phylum Cyanobacteriota; class Cyanobacteriia; order Phormidesmidales; family Phormidesmidaceae; genus Phormidesmis. Next base: position 53,647 of record CAVUFV010000012.1, on the reverse strand, counting down.
CAGCGTAAAGGCGGTTTGACCCGGAGCGGTGCAGTCAAGCTTAAGTTCCCCTTTGTGGGCACGGGCAATTTCTCTCGATAGACTCAGGCCCAATCCGAAGCCTTCTCGCTTGCGGTTACGAGAGCGATCGCCTCGATAAAACCGATCAAAAATGCGATCGCGCTCTTCTATGGGAATATCTCTAGAGGCATTTGTCACTGTCACGCGCACATACCGGCCTCGCTGCTGCCCCGCAATCGAGAGCGATCGCCCCACCGCCCCCGCCGGTAAGTTGTATTTAATTGCATTGTCTATCAGGTTTTGCAGCACTTGGGTGAGTAAGTCGCGATCGCCCCTTACCCATAAATCTGCTTGCAGCTTTACCGTCACCGGCAAATCCGGCGCTAACAGCTCAATATCTTCTCGTAATACCATCAAAATTTCGCCCAAATCCACCTTGGCGCGGCGCAAATGCATTTGCCCCGCATCCGCTAACGACAGCAGCAGCAGTTTCCGCACAATCGTACTCAGCCGCGATACCTCATCCATCAAATTACTCAAGCTCTGCTGCAACGGCGAACCGGGCTCAGCCTGCTGCATCGCTAGCTCTAACTCGCCTCGCAAGATGGCCAGCGGCGTTTTTAACTCATGGGCCGCATCGCCACTAAAGCGAGACGACTGCTTAAAGCTGCGCTCTAGCCTAGTCAGCATTTGATTGAATACTTCAATTAGCTCAACAAATTCCACATCAGCGCTACTGATGGGCACTTGCTGATCGAGCCCGGTTGCAGTCACTTGCGTAATCACGCTCGTAAGCTTACGCACCGGCAGCAGCGCACTGCCGGAAAGCACCCAAGCGCCTACCGCAATCAGCAGCAGCGTACTCGGAATCGCTACTAAAAAGATGTTGCGAATCACAGCCATGTCTTGATCGATAGTTTGTAGGCTGATAGCGATCGCTCCTTTCCCCGCCTCAGAACTGACCATCCCTATCCGCCAGCTCCCGGTTGGCGTATTGCGCGTAGAAAGCTGAGGAGCCCATTGATCTGGCGCTGTACTCACCGCCGCCGTCGCTTCTACCCCTTTCGCCGTCCCATTTTCAGACGCCCTAGAAAGCAACAGTCCCATTTCCATCGTGACCTCGCCGAGCCGAGCCCCGCTGACCGAATAGTGTAGGGTGCGGCCCTGCGAATCGACGACCAAAAACGTAATCGGTGTATCGAGTCGAGTTTCTAGCTCAGCCGGTAATTCTTCGCCAAAGTTCTGCCACCAAGTGGAATCACGCGCTACGACCATTCGCTTCAACTGACTTTCGAGCTTAGCGTCCAAAACCCTCACCTTCGCGACATAGATCAGCCGCCAAGCTACTAGCCCAAAGCTCACGAGCGCCCCACCCGATAAGGCCACCAGCAGCAGCGCGATCCGTAAGCGAAAAGACCCCAGCCTCACTCAAATTCTCTCCGGTAAGCGATCAGTGATCTATTATCAATGCAATTATGCTGACCATGCTGACCGGCTTAGCGTTTTCTAGGAACTGAGCTGTAGCGGCCAGAATTAACTTAACGCCTCTACTCGCCTAGATCAGAGTTTGTCATCCCTTGAAGCTATAATGTGAAGCTGTAATGGCGCGCTAAATTCGATTTTGCTGAGCAATTCGCCGAGCTACCCAAACGAGGCCGCTGATCACGACGATGGCGATCACTGCCGTCGCTACTGGTGCAATCCAGCGGCCAAGGCGCTCATATTCGCTGCCCAAAAAATAGCCGCTCAGCGTCAAAAACGCCGTCCACAAAGCAGTCCCCACCGTGGAGTACAGCAAAAAAGAGCCTAACGGCATCTGAGTAATGCCCGCTGGAATAGACACATAGGTGCGGATGCCCGGAATCATTCGGCAAAGGCCCACCGTCCAAGGGCCTCGCTTAACAAACCAGCGCTGGGCATTGTCCAAATCTTTAGCGGCAAGCCCCACCCACCGGCCATAGCGATTAAGCAAAGACTGAAGCCGCTCTAGGCCTAAAGTCAGCCCAATGTAGTACCACAGCAATGCGCCCAGCACTGATCCGAGCGCCCCCGCCGCGATCGCAATCCACACATCCAGCTTGCCTTGAGACGCGACAAACCCTGCCAGCGGCATCACCAGTTCAGATGGAATCGGGGGAATTAGATTTTCTAAAAACATCATAAACGCGATGCCCCAGTAGCCAAACGAAGTCACTACTTGGGTAATCCAATCCAACAAACCTTCGCTCATCGCGCCCTAACTTTGAAACGTCCACAATCTCAAGATCAGTCTAAAGGTAATTCAAAGACTGACAACAATTCAGTATGACAAACTGCGAAGCAATTTTTCTTCCACCGATAGATATCTATTTGCTCGCTCGCTGCTTTGATTTCGGTGAGCTATTTGCATCAGGAGCCGTAGCGCCTCGGTTATATTGGCTTCAGTCGAAAAAGCCGGGTTTATAGCGTTTCTGCCTGCCTAAATCGGTAGCCAACGCCGCGCACGCTTTCAATCCAGCGCTCTTGGCTTTCGCTGTCAATTTTTTTGCGCAGGCGCTGAATGCACACATCTACCACATTGGTGCTGGGGTTAAAGTCATAGCCCCAAACGTGCTCTAGCATTTGAGTGCGGGTGAAAACTCGACCGGGCGATCGCATCAAATATTCCAGCAAATTAAACTCCCTGGTCGTTAGCTCTACCGTTTGCGTCTCGCCCTGCCGCTGGCAAATCACCGTTCGCGTCAGCCGATCTAGCCTAAATGGGCCAATCGTCACCAAATTTTGCCGCTCTCCTAAGCTGCGGCGCACTACTGCCTGTATTCTCGCCACCAGCTCTTCAACAAAAAAAGGCTTGGCAATGTAGTCATCAGCGCCTAGGTTCAAGCCCTGCAATCGATCGTCTAGCTCATTGCGTGCGGTCAGCAAAATCACGGGCGTATTGCGCCCTGACTGCCGCAGGTGCTTGAGAATAAATAAGCCGTCTTTACCCGGCATCATAATGTCGAGCAAAATCACGTCGTATTCGTTTTCGGTGGCTTTTTCGTAAGCGCGATCGCCATGATCACAATAGTCCACCACAAAGCCTTGCTCCTTTAACCCAATCTGCACAAAGCTGGCAATTTTAGGCTCATCTTCTACAAACAAAACATGCATGTTTCGATCTGCTCGCTCACCCTTTAGCTCGTTCAGCCGCTGACTGAATTAGCCATTTACTGATTCAATGGTAGCTAAGCAAAGGCGCAGCGCTAAAACACCTTCGCCAAAGCGCGTTAAAAAAAATCGCTCAAAAAGAACCCCAAAAGACTTTATGTCGTCATCAGGTAGCGGTTTTTAGTCAGCAAATAGGCATAGTCCGACGTTGCTAGCGCGTCGCTAAGTTCATCATAATTAGCCACCAGATCGGCTAGTTTTTGATGCACCAGCTTCACGGCATTACCCACCGGCACAATGTTTGGAATCATTAAAAAAGCTGATAGCTGATGGGCGGTTGCTTCATGGCTATTCGGATCCATCAGATCGTCTTCATACGTCAGCACTAAGTGAGGGATTTCATGCACTATGGCATCGGCTTCTACTCGCTGGTTGTCTAAATATTTAAGACAGGCTATCAGCTCACTTGCATCTACGGTGAATTTTCCAGCCCGCAGAGCGCCCGGCAAATCAAACCGGCACGCGGTACTTTGGTTTTTGAGGGTAGCGATCGTGTGCCTCAGCGGATCTCGCCGCTTTAAATAAATCACCCGACAGCCGCCCCGATGCAAATCTTGCAAAAACTGATTTGGATCGGCCAATTGCTGCACTTGCCGCAATTGCTCGACTGTCATTGTAAAGCCATAGACCTCAGTGCTAGCTTGGCGCACCCGCTGATATACACTCAGCCGAGGAAAACTGACCGCTTGGCTCAAAATATCCGCTTGAAAGGTAATTTTTTCATGCGCTTGAAACCAGTCAGCTAAGATCATGCCGCCACTTTGGCCAATATCAAATACCACAAAGCTAGGCTTGTGCGATCGCGAACCCATTACCGTTTGAAAAGTGCTCAGCCAGCTACCTGTCATCTTCTGCTTCAACCGCGTCTCATCGCGCATCAATTCACCGTCCAATACAGCTCATGCTCTTTTTCTATCGCTAACAGCAGCTAGCCACTGCTAGCCACTGACGGGACACTGATATAGATAAAAAATAGACAAGTTTCATCCAGACACTTCTCCATATAGACTGTCTAAGTTACCCCCCGGTCTGCTAGCGCTTCAGCGCCAACCATCAGCATCTCAATCAAACATACCCTTTTGGCCCCTTTCTCCTCCTATGGCTACCCTGCTTCGCACCCCCTTAAACGCGCTCTGCCGCCAGCAAAAAGCCAAAATGACCGGGTTCTCAGGCTGGGAAATGCCCGTACAGTTCACCGGCATTCGGCAAGAACATGAGGCCGTTCGCAGCAGCGTGGGCGCGTTTGATATTTCTCACATGGGCAAATTTGTGCTCACTGGGCCTGACGTAATTGCGGCCTTGCAGCAACTCGTCCCCTCCGATCTATCTCGGCTGAGTATTGGCAAAGCCCAGTACACCGTTTTGCTTAACCCCGAAGGCGGCATAGTTGACGATCTAATTGTTTACCATCAGGGCCAAGGCTTTACCCAAAATTCAGCTAAAAATCAGCAGCAAATTACCTTAATTGTCAATGCGGGTACTACCGGTAAAGATAAAGCTTGGCTACAGAAGCACTTGCCAGAGACAATCGCTTTAGCAGACATTTCTCAAGAGCAGGCTTTGATTGCGCTGCAAGGGCCAGCTGCCGTTGAAAATCTACAGCGCCTGTGCCCTGATTACGATCTGATCAATCTCCCTCGCTACAACCACCTCACCGGTAAGCTGCTGGGCCATCCAGCCTTTTTTGCCAGAACCGGCTACACCGGAGAAGACGGTTTTGAAATTATGGTGCCAACCGCCGCCGCCGAAAAAATTTGGCAAGCCTGCATGGAATTTGCGACCCCTTGCGGACTCGGAGCCCGCGACACCCTGCGGCTAGAAGCCGCAATGGCGCTCTATGGCCAGGATATTGACGACACGACTACCCCGCTAGAAGCTGGCCTGAGCTGGCTGGTGCATCTCGATAAAACCGCAGATTTCATCGGTCGCAGCGCCCTTGAGCAGCAAAAAGCAGACGGTGTACAGCGCCGGTTAGTCGGGCTGACGTTAGCGGGCCGCAACATTGCCCGTCACGACTACCTAGTGCTACACCAAGGCAAAACCGTGGGTATCATTACCAGCGGCACGCTTTCGCCCACGCTAGGCTATCCGGTGGCTTTGGGCTATGTACCAGCAGATTTGGCCAAAGTCGGTCAAACCCTAGAGATCGCTATTCGCCATAAAACTTTCCCGGCGACCGTTGTAAAACGTCCATTCTATAAAGTATGAATTAATAGGACACTGTGAATTGATTTTTATCTGCTGAGCTCTTAATCTACCGATTTTTATCTGTTGATTTTTGGCGGTTGATTTCTGCCGCTGATGGTGCCGACTATTCTACTATCCGCTTTACGACTCGTCTTATTACCGGTTATTTTGAGAACCCACCATGCCATTTGACTATCCCGAAGACTTACAATACCTAGACAGCCACGAATACGCCCGTGTAGATGAAGAAGAAAAAATTGTGACGATTGGCATCACCTCATTCGCCGTCGATCAAATGGGCGATGTGGTGTTTTTGGAGCTGCCTGAAACCGGAGACTCTGTGGAAAAGGGCGAAAACTTTGGCACGATTGAGTCGGTCAAAGCCGTAGAAGATCTCAAGTCGCCAGTGAGTGGTTCTGTGCTGGAGCGCAACGATGCCCTGCTTGAATCACCCGAAGATATCGCTAATGACCCCTATGGTGAGGCTTGGCTGATTAAGGTAAGAGCAGAAGATCTCTCGGACCTCGATGATGCCATGTCTGCGGCAGAGTACGAAGAACAGGTAGAAGGTAGCTAAAGGCTTTTGCTGCTAGGATCATTAGCCGCATTGATTTGCGGTATGGATTTGGCAGTATTGATCGACAGATCGGCAATAGTCCCCGGCGGCATGAGTATTTTTAATAACCGTTCTGCAAAAGTGTTCACGGCGACAATCGGCGGTGAGCCACTTTTTGTTACACAATAATTGTGAAGAAACAATAACCGCTAAATCTATGAATGCTCAGACCGTAGGCAACAGCGCCGTAGGCAATCGCACCGTGACTCACAACGGCACTGAGACTGCCCTGAAACCGCCGACTAGCTCACCAAAAAGCCGTCCGGATTGGGCTGATACTTCTGAGCGCTTTGCTTCACGCCATTTGGGCCCGACTGAGCCCGACGTCGCGCAAATGCTGAGCGTTTTAGGGTTTGAAAGTTTAGAGGCGCTGATAGCATCGGCAGTACCTGCGGGCATTCGGCTAAAAGGGGGGTTGGCTTTGCCTACGGCGCTCAGTGAAACCGCAGCGCTGCAAAAAATTGCCGATATCGCTGCTCAAAATCAGGTGTATCGCAGCTATATCGGCTTGGGCTATGCCAACTGCGTTACCCCGCCTGTGATTCAGCGCAATATTTTAGAAAATCCTGGCTGGTACACCCAATACACGCCCTATCAGCCGGAAATTTCGCAGGGTCGATTAGAGGCGCTGCTGAACTACCAAACGATGGTGACGGATCTAACGGGGTTAGAAATTGCCAATTCGTCTTTGCTCGATGAAGGCACGGCGGCGGCTGAAGCCATGAGCATGAGCTATGGCGTCTGTACAAACAAGGCGGCTAAAGCGGCTAAGCGATTTTGGGTGTCAGCCGCCTGCCATCCGCAGACGATTGAGGTGATTAAGACGCGATCGCACCCTCTTGGCATTGAAGTCGTTGTCGGCGATCACCGCACCGATAGTTTTACCACTGGCGAGCCTTACTTTGGCGCATTGCTCCAGTATCCGGCGACCGACGGCGCGATTTTTGACTACACAGCATTCATTCAGCAGGCACACAAAACTGGCACAGTTGTCACCGTTGCCGCTGACTTATTGAGCCTGACGCTACTCAAAGCGCCCGGTGAATTTGGCGCAGATATCGCGGTTGGCAACACGCAGCGATTTGGCGTACCGCTGGGCTACGGTGGCCCTCATGCGGCTTACTTTGCGACCAAATCGGCCTATGCCCGCAAGTTGCCCGGTCGCTTAATTGGCCTGTCAAAAGATACGCAAGGTGCGCCTGCTTTGCGCTTAGCGCTTCAGACCCGCGAACAGCACATTCGCCGTGATTCGGCGACGAGCAACATCTGTACCGCCCAGGTGTTGCTAGCGATTATGGCGAGCGCTTATGCGGTTTATCATGGGCCCAAGGGGTTGAGAGCGATCGCTACTCGCATCCAAAAGCTCACCAATGCCCTAGCAGATGGCCTACAGCAGCTCGGATACCGGCTAGGCGATCAGCCTGTGTTTGATACCCTGACAGTAGAAACAGGCAACAAGACCGCTGACATTCTGGCCCGTGCGACTGAACAACAAATCAATTTACGCCTCGACGCTGAGCAAGCTGGCCAGCCCAGAACCTTGGGCATTTCTCTAGATGAAACCACAGGCTATGAGCAAGTGGCGGAACTACTGAGCGTTTTTGCAGGTGATAAAACTGTTCCGGATCTAGAGTCTTTGCAGCCTCAGCCTTTACCGACAGCGGTTAGACGCACCTCTAGCTACTTGACCCATCCGGTTTTCAATCAGTATCACAGTGAAACAGAGCTATTGCGCTATTTGTACAGTCTGCAAAAGAAAGATCTCTCTCTCGCTGATGCGATGATTCCATTGGGCTCATGCACCATGAAGCTGAATGCCACCGCCGAAATGGTGCCAGTCACTTGGCCAGAATTTGGTCAAATTCATCCATTTGCGCCGCTGTCGCAAACCCAAGGCTACCAAATTTTATTTAGCCAGTTAGAAGAATGGCTCTCTGAAATTACGGGCTTTGCAGGCATTTCTCTCCAGCCCAACGCCGGTTCACAGGGAGAGTACACCGGACTGCTGGTGATCCGGCAGTATCACGCCTCGCGGGGCGACACCCATCGCGATATTTGTCTGATTCCGCAGTCGGCTCACGGCACTAACCCGGCGAGTGCCGTGATGGCCGGGATGAAAGTTGTCGCGGTGAAATGTGATGATAATGGCAACATTGATGTAGCAGATCTGACTGCTAAGGCCGAAAAGCATCAGCAAAATTTGGCGGCGCTGATGGTCACCTACCCCTCTACTCACGGCGTGTTTGAAGAGAGCATTAAATCTGTTTGTGAGATTGTGCATACGCATGGCGGCCAGGTGTATATGGACGGGGCGAATATGAACGCCCAAGTCGGGCTGTGTAGCCCCGGTGATATTGGCGCAGATGTGTGTCATTTGAATTTGCACAAGACTTTTTGCATTCCGCACGGCGGCGGCGGGCCGGGCGTTGGCCCAATTGGCGTAGCGGCGCATTTGGTACCCTTTTTGCCCGGTCATGCTCTGATGTCTAGGGGCGATAGCCAAGCGATTGGAGCTGTGGCTTCGGCGCCGTGGGGCAGTGCCAGCATTTTGCCAATTTCTTGGATGTATATTCAAATGATGGGGCCCAAGGGGCTGAAGCAGGCGAGTGAAATCGCGATTTTAAGCGCTAACTATATCGCTAAACGGCTAGAAGGTCATTACGATATCTTGTACAAAGGCGCTAGCGGTTTGGTGGCACATGAGTGCATTATTGACTTGCGAGAGTTCAAAAAAACCGCCAATATCAATGTCGATGATATTGCCAAGCGGTTGATTGACTATGGCTTTCATCCGCCTACAATGTCTTGGCCGGTGGCGGGCACGATTATGGTAGAGCCAACCGAAAGTGAAGGACTCAAAGAGCTAGATCGCTTTTGTGAGGCAATGATTGCCATTCGCGGGGAAATTCAACAGATTGAATCGGGTGAACTGACCGCTGATCAGAGTCCTTTGCACTATGCGCCGCATACGACGGCGGATTTGGTGGCTGATTGGGATCGGGCTTATTCGAGAGAAGTGGCGGTGTTTCCGAGTCAGTGGACGCGCGATCGCAAGTTTTGGCCATCAGTCAATCGCATTGATCAGGCCTATGGCGATCGCAATCTCATCTGCACCTGTCCGTCTATGGATGAGTTCGCCGATTAATCTGGTAAGGTTCTGGTGGGCTTTGGCATGTATTGAGCCTGTCTGTGAGCATGGTTAGATCATCTCACTCTCATGGAAATCAGTTCATGTGCCTAGTCCCTCAGAACCTTTCTCTTTTGGTTCGATTTATTCGACAAATTTGGCTTTATGACTTTACCCGCTCAGGATACTTGGCAAACACCCCCTGAGCCAATTGCCGCTATGCTCAAGGCTCCGCGTCTTCCCTCGGTGGCCTTTTCGCCAAATGCTGAGTGGATTGTTGAATTAGGCCGAGCGGATTTGCCGCCATTGGCAGAACTTGCTCAGCCAAAAGTGGCGATCGCGGGCCTTCAGATCAATCCTCAAACCTGGGGAAAGTCCAAAGCAGGCTACTACTGCACCCTCTCTATCCGTCGCCGCGAAGAGAACCTTGCCCAACCGATTACGCTGCCGCCCCATCCTCGAATTCGTAATCTGATCTGGTCAAAGTGCAGCCGCTATTTGGCCTTTACGCACACTCAGATGGCCTCAGCTCAAGCAATGCCAGCTGATAGCACCCATGGTCACAACAACAAAAGCGGCGTCAGCCTTTGGGTGCTTGATCTCGAAACTGCTCAAGTACGCGCCCTTAGCGAACCTGTCCTCAATGCTACCCATAGCACTGTTATTCAGTGGCTTCCCGACAACAGCATTATCTGCAAGCTGCGTACAGACATTGGCCCTCCGCCCGCCCCGCCTAGCTTGCCCGTGGGCCCATTGATTGAAGAGAACTTAGGCCGAATCGCGCCCGTTCGCACCTACACTCATCTGCTTAAAAGCCCTCATGACGCCAAGCTGCTAGAGCACTATCTCACCTCAAAGATCGTACGCATTAGCCTGACCGGTGAACAAACGCTGATCACAGCGCCTGATTTAATCATCAGCTTTTCGCCCTCTCCTGATGGCCAATGGCTCAAAGTCATCACCACGCACCGACCCTTCTCTTATGAAGTGCCGCTAGGCCGCTTTCCCAAGCGTACCGATATTCTCAATCTTCAAAGTAAACCGGGTCAATCTGTTTATCCCGTGGCCTATACGGTGGCCGATTTGCCTTTAGCAGAAGAGATCCCGATTGACTTCGATTCGGTCAGAGACGGACGACGCATCAGCGGTTGGCGCGCCGATCAGCCTGCAACCGTTTATTGGGTAGAATCGTTAGATGGCGGTAATGCCCATCGCGAAAGCGAGTATCGTGACTGCGTTTATACGCTCTGCGCACCCTTCGCTGCTGCGCCTACGCTTTTGTGGAAATCTACGCTGCGCTACAGCGGTCTGCTGTGGGGCAATGGCACCACAGCCCTAGCCTATGAAGCGCTGTACAACACACGCCAGTTGCGTACGTGGCATATTGCCCCTGATTATCCCTCAACAGTTCCTAAAAAAATAGCAGAGCGCGATTTTCAAGATGCTTATAACCATCCTGGAGACCCGGTTACAGTGCCGGGGCAGTATGGCTGGCAGACACTCTTGCTGTCCGATCAAGGCGATATTTATCTCAATGGTCGAGGGGCTTCAGCCGAGGGGATTTTTCCTTTTTTAGATAGATTTAATTTAGCGAGCCAGGAGAAAGTGCGGCTGTGGCGATCGCCGCCCAACACCTTTTCTCGCGTCCACAAAGTGCTCGATCCTTTGGCTCAAGAGCTGATCATCCGCCGCCAGAGCCAACGTGAACCCAGTAATTATTGGCTCTATGACAGCCGCTCAGCCAGCGAATCAGTCATCGCTCAAGACAATCCGCTAACTCATTTTACCGATCCGCTCCCTTGGTACCAAGGTGCACACAAGGAGATTGTGCGCTACTTTAGAGCCGACGGTTTAGCGCTTTCAGGCACACTCTATTTGCCGCCAAGTCACGATCTCAATCGCGATGGCCCGCTGCCGACGCTGCTATGGGTTTACCCTCAAGAGTACAAAAGCCGCGAAACTGCTAGCCAAATCACGTTAGCAGAAAACACTTTTGCTCGGCCTAGCCGAGCATCGGTACTGTTTTTGCTCACTCAAGGCTATGCGCTCTTAGTGGGCCCAACGATGCCAATTATCGGAGAAGGCGATGTAGAACCTAATGAGACCTATTTAGAACAGCTCATTGCCAGTGCAACAGCGGCAGTTGACTACTTGGTAGCGCGAGGTGTGAGTGAGCCTCATCGCCTTGCTATTGGCGGCCATTCTTACGGCGCATTTACAGCCGCTAATTTACTCGCTCACAGCGATCTCTTTTGTGCCGGGATTGCCCGCAGTGGCGCGTATAACCGCAGCCTTACGCCCTTTGGCTTTCAGGGCGAGCAGCGCAGCTTTTGGGAAGCACCTAGTACTTACCAGCGCATGTCTCCTTTTACGAGCGCCGATAAAATTAACCACCCGCTCCTGCTGATTCATGGCGAAGCCGACAATAATACCGGCACCTATCCAATACAAACCGAACGCCTTTATGAGGCGATTAAAGGGCTAGGTGGCACTGTCCGCTACGTTAGTTTGCCTCACGAAGAACACAGCTATCGCTCTCGTGAAGCGGTTGGTCATGTTCTTTGGGAAATGGTGCAGTGGCTAGATACTTACCTGAAGCGAGGGTGAAGCGATCGCCCCACCGCTTCTGAAATATTGCTCAATTGGTGCTCATCCAACCGTTTCAACAGCCCATTCAAGATCTCTTTTACCATCGTTGGCCCCTCATACACCCAGCCAGTGTAGGTCTGTAGCAAAGAAGCTCCGGCAGTGATTTTGGCCCAAGCATCTTCTGCGTTAAAAATGCCGCCTACCCCAATAATTGGCAATGAGCCTTGAGTTTGCTCATAAATTAAGCGAATGACTTCAGTAGAGCGGTAGCTAACAGGTGCGCCGCTAATACCACCCGCTTCATCAGTTACTGATTTGCCGGTAGCTGGCACGATGCGAGTGCTCAAAGTTTGGCGCTCAATCGTGGTGTTGGTGGCAATAATGCCGGCTAGCTCGTAAGTCTGCGCAAGCTGCACAATCTCGTGAATATCTTCGGTGGCCAGATCGGGCGAGATTTTGACCAGCAGCGGCTTACCAGCGCTGTTTGCGGTTTGTAAGGTCTCTAAAATGGGCGCGAGCTGGGCTTTGGCTTGGAGCGATCGCAGTCCCGGCGTATTCGGTGACGACACATTCACCACAAAGTAACTGCCCTGATTTTTGAGCTGTTCAAAGCTTTGAAGATAGTCTTCAGCGGCCTCTTCTAGCGGCGTGATCTTTGACTTGCCCAAATTGATGCCGATTGGCATCGGATAGTTTCCTTCGGGCCAGAGCTTAGCGAGCCTATGCGCTAAAGCGGCTGCGCCCTGATTATTAAAACCCATCCGGTTGAGAGCGGCTCGATCAGCAGGCAACCGGAACAGTCTCGGCTGCGGATTGCCGGGCTGCGCGTGACTGGTCACCGTGCCGAGTTCGGCAAAGCCAAAGCCCAACAAAGGCCATGCCCGCGCCGCTGTGCCGTCTTTATCAAATCCGGCAGCAAGGCCAAGTGGATTTGCAAAAGAGATCTGCCAAAGTGATTGCGTCAAACGAGGATCGTGGACTTTGCAGAGATGAGAAATTGCTGCTTGGGCCGCTCGCCGAGTCGGCTGATGGAGCATTGCTCCGGCAGTGGGCTCAGCTGCTAACCATGCCAATGTGTTGATAGTTTGGCGGTGCACAGTTTCCAGATCGGCTTTGAAAACGTCAAATAAAAGTGGGCGCAAACCCGATCTGTAAAGCTGTTGCAAAAGGATCTCCCGAAAATACACCTGAAAATGTAGCTAAATAAAGCCTATTTTTGAAGTCTGCTCAAAGAGCAATATATCAGCGATCTTAAGCGAATGATCTCATTAATGATCTCATTTAAGTGGGATTTAGATAATCCGGCTGGTTTAGATATAAGGATTGAGTTCTTTTACTGACCTTTTTCCGAGATGGACTAAGGATCACAAGACTGCGTGAAAGAGCTTGAAGAAAAATCGTTTAATAACTCTAGCTTTTGGCTGAATGATCTAGATTTTTGGCGACTCATCAATGACTCTAGGGCAGTATTTAAAGCAGCTATTGTCAATACGTTTGAGTATCATTTATGTCTAACCCAGCTCTGCCTACAGAGTCGACGAAAAGTATCAAATTGTGCCACTTCAAAGAACACTCGCAGGGTACGCCGCTCCTTCAAGACCAATCTCAGGTGGAGAAGCAGGCATTAGCTACGCAAAAAGCCCTGATCACGCTGAGTAATCAAATTCGGCGATCGCTCGATTTCTCGATCATTTGCCAAACCGCAACCGATGAAGCCCGCCAGCTGCTATCTGCAGATAGAGTCGCTATTTATCGCTTTAACCCAGACTGGAGCGGCAGCTTTATTTTTGAATCAGTCGATTCACCCTGGATCTCACTGCTTGAAGCCCAAACGCGCAGCGCCCTTATTAGCAAAAACGTCAGCGACTGTAGCGTACAAATGCTAGACGTAACCAAAACCACCGATACTCATTTGCAGCTGACGTACGGTGGAGCATTTGTTCAAGGCGAAATTTTCAGAGTTTGCACCGATATTCATACCGCTGGCTTCAGTGACTGCTACATAGAAGTATTAGAAAGCTATCAGGCCCGCGCTTACGCCATCATCGCTATTTATTTAGACAACCAGCTGTGGGGGCTGCTAGCCGCCTACCAAAACTCTGAACCAAGGCAATGGCGTGAGCGCGAGGTGCAGCTACTGATTCAGGTGGCTGAACAGCTTGGGATTGCGCTCAAGCAGGCAGAATATGTACAGACTATCCAATCACAATCAACAGAACTCCAGCAAGCACTCAAAACCCTACAAAAATCTCAAGCGCAGCTAATTCAAAGCGAAAAGATGGCTAGTCTAGGTCAGCTGGTGGCTGGCATTGCTCATGAAATCAACAATTCAATCAATTTCATATACGCAAACTTGCCCTATGTCAAAGATCATGTCACCGACTTACTAACCCTAGCGCAGGCCCAAGCACGGCTAACTGGCAGTGAAGCAGATTTTGAGTTCATGCTTGAAGATCTGCCCAAAATGCTTTCATCCATGCAAACAGGTGCTGATCGCATTCGCAAAGTTGTTCTGTCTCTGCGCAATTTCTCCCGATTAGACGAGTCCAGCATCAAGACGATTGATTTGCATGAAGGCATTGAAAGCACCTTAGTGGTCTTAACCCATCAGCTAGCAGTCAATAGCAAACACCCCAAAATAGACGTCATCAAAGCCTTCGGTGAGATTTCACCCGTAGAGTGCTATCCCGCTCAGGTCAATCAGGTCATTTGGAATATTGTCTCTAATGCAATAGATAGCCTCAGTACCGCTTGTGTTCTAAAGTCTTCAGATGCGGACATTTTAGAGTCTTGGTCACCTAAGCTGTGGATCAGTACTCAAATGAACGAGTCTAGGCAGGTTGAAATCCGTATTCGAGATAATGGTGTGGGGATTGAGGAAAGCATTCAGTCAAAAGTGTTTGACTACTTTTTTACGACTAAGCCGATTGGTGAAGGGAGCGGGTTGGGATTAGCGATCGCCTATCAAATCATTCAAGAGCATGGGGGCAATCTCAGCCTAAATACAGACTACAAACAAGGTGCAGAGCTGGTGATTCATCTACCCGTTCAGCTGTGCTAAGAGCTGTGCTAAGAACGGTGATGAGAACAGTAAGGAGGAGCTGTGATGAGGACGATAAGGAGATCTTTGACCCCGCGAATATAGCGAAATGCGGTCATTGACTCGCAAAAATACCGTTGGGAAAATCCTGTCAGCAGGGCACTATACGCATATAAAGGATTTACAAATACTTCACTGACTTTAAGTGTTTCTACTTATTAAATCTGGCGAAGTCATTGAATTATGGGCCTGATACGCCAAGGTTTGATGATGGCGATCGCTCACTGATTGAGTGTTTTGTTTTTTCTTCCCCCTCGTAACCGAAGACTTGCGTCCTCGCTAATGGACTTCACTATGGTTAACCCTACTGTTCACCCTGTCCACCCACCAAACCCTAAGCCAGATCGCCGAGCTGATCGCCGTATCTCTAGCGAACTCAGCAAGCTAGATCTCAGCCAAGTACTGCCCGCTATTTGGGAAGCGGAAACGCTCGATCAATCTATTCAAGAAGCGCTTGAAGCCATTCGCGTCGAGTTTGGCTTCAAGCTACTGTGGATGGGTTTGTATGATCGCTTTACCCATCAACTCACCACTCGTGGGTCAATTACTACCGGGCCTCGTCGGTTTTCTCATGCATCGTTAGCGCTGCATCCGGGCGATTTGTTAGAGCAGGTGGTGGTGCAGCAGCAGCCAATGGTCGTTGCAGATATTCGCGACGAGTCGCGTGCAGGCGCTTGGGCCCGGATTGCTCAAACCTTTGATTTGCAAGGTACGGTGATTTTGCCCATTCAGCGGCGGGGCATTTGTTTTGGTCTGATGGTGTTGGGTTCTCGGCACTGGGGTGTCGAACCTGGCATTTTAGAAAATTCTACGCTGCTGGCTATCAACAATGCCTTAGCAGAAGCGATTCATCAAAATGCTCTAGAAGATCAGCGGCAGCAAACCAAGCAGCCCGCTAAGCCTTTATTGAGCTTACTCACGTCACTCACGTCACTATCGAGTCTAGATGCTCGCCTGAAAGCGGTTGCAGATGAAACTCAGCTATTTACAGAAACGCCAGTGAGTGTGTATTGGCTAGAGCCCAGGGGGCGCAGCTTTTGGTGTAGGGTCGGCAAATTGCAGGGAAAATCCAACGGCAGTGTGCTCGTCAATGAGATGCAGGCGCTGTATCAAAGCTTTTGTACGGGTGAAATAGTCGCCATTGGTGAAGCCGAAGGATCGCTCAAAGCCAGCATGGCAAATCGGCTGATGCAGCATTTGGCGGTGCAGTCGCTGATGGCGTCACCGATTATCTACCAAGGTGAACTTCAGGGTTTTATGACGATTGAAGGCGCTAGCCCACGGATTTGGAGCAGCACCGAAAAAGACTATGTGCGAGGCGTTACTCAGCTGATTAGCTTAGCGATGCCGGTATCAGAAATGGATGCGGCGCTGAGTAAGGTGAAGTCTGATCATTTGCTCAGCGCCGGAGTGACTCGTAGCATTCATAGCGATCGCGATTGGCAGCACGTATTAGGACTATGCGTTACGCAGCTAGCCGCGCGAATTGGATCTGATCAGCTGATTGTGCTCGGCCTTAATCCTGATCGAGGGGGCTTTGATCTGTGCTATCGCACTGGTATTGGTATCGCAAGATCAGAGCCTTGGCTACCGTTAGAAACGGTCGATGAGCAAATGCTGCAAAGGGCGCATTCGCCTGTGAGTGTTGAGAATTTGGACAATGATCTGAAGTTTGGATCTTGGCGATCGCACTTCCAATCAATGGGCGTCAAATCGATGCTAGTGAGCAACACCTCAGCTGGTCAACCCCCTGAAGGCATTGTCATTGTCACCGATAAAATAGAGCGCCGCTGGAGCCAAACCGAGCGCGAACTGGTACAAACTCTCAGCAGCCAAATTGGCTTGATTTTGCATCAGTGGCAGTTGCAGCGTCAAACCGATCAGCAAGCGCAACTGCATGAAGCCTTTCAGTGGGGAATGCGCAGCTTACAGCGTCTGACTAAACTCGAAACACTCGATCAGTCGGCCACGCGCCATATCGCTCAGCTATTGCACGTTCCGGTTGTCGCGCTCATCACCTGGGAAAACGGCGAGGCTTTTGCCCAAGCAAGTCACGTCTTACTGCAAAACAACAGCTTTAAAGTAGACGCTAACCGCCAAATTTCACTCGCAGCGGATGCAATCATCAACTGGGCGGCTTCGACTGAAGGTCTGCTAACGCTGCGATTGGAAGATCTGCCAGCCGATGGTCAGCAGTGGATCTCGGGGCCTGCGGGTACCCAAATTTTAGTCATGGCGCTGCGCACTGCTCCTGAGCATGAACCGAATGCGGTGATTGTTCTCGCCGATAATGCCAACCGTCAGTGGTCAGATGATCAAACGACTTTGCTCGCGATTATGGTCAATCAGCTCGCTTGGTGTCGCCGCCATCTCAAGCTGACTACCGCCATGCTGGCTCATCAGCAACAGCTCACGCAAATCAACTGGTATAAGCAACATCAAATTGAAGATCTCAATGCAGGCTTTAAAGAATGTCTGCAACAGATCAACCTTCAGCCAGCGGCCGGATCTAAACCGGATAATCCCCGCCAGCAACTGTTAGTGCAAAAAATGAATACGCTTAGCAATCGGCTCAGCTATGTCACGAACCACGAGCGCTGGGCCCTCAAGATCTGCCGCCAAAGTACGCCCTTAGTCAGCTTGCTAAAACGGGCTATGGCGCGGGCTAACCCGCTGATTCAGGCGCGGCAGCTATGGTCAAAGGTGCACTGTGAGATCAATTTGACCCTTTCGGGTGATATTACCAAAATTGAGTTTGTGCTGTATGAGCTGATTGCCGAATCGTGCGATCGCTCTCCGGTAGGCGATCGCATTGACATCTGGTGCCGCCCGATTGACGAACAGTGGCTAGAAATTTCGATCACCGATGAAGGCAGCGTCTCACCCGAAATTCTGCAAGAGCTAACCCAAAGTCGCCCCATCGATTTACTCTCGCCCTCAAGCTTACAGCAGCCTAAAAACAGTCATTTATGGGTTTGTCAATCCTTAATGCAGCAGCTCGGCGGCGAATTTACGCTCTCTCAAATGGAAGATGGCCGAATTTTGAGCCGAATCGTGCTGCCCCTAACGCAGCCAGACTAAACGCACTGCCGATGCTGACTCTGGCTCTGGGGAGGTGGATTTTCAGGGGCGATCGCATAGGAGCGATCGCATACTCTAAACTGGCCTAAGCCTTACTATTTTGCCGCTGCAATATGACAACTCCTTATAGCTGGGTGAACCTATCTTTACAAGCGATTCACCGAGCCCAATGGTATCGCAGTGTGCAGCCGATTGAAGGTGCTGGCGGGCCGGTCATTGAGATGGCAAACCAGCGGCTGATTAACTTTGCCAGTAATGACTATTTGGGGTTAGCGGGCAATTGGCGCTTAGTCGAGCGGGCTATAGCTGCCACCCAAACCTATGGCACTGGTGCAACCGGCTCCCGGCTTTTGAGCGGCCACCGACCTTTGCACCGTGAGTTAGAGCAGGCGATCGCCCATCTCAAGGGCACCGCAGACGCGCTCGTTTTTAGCAGCGGTTACTTGGCCAACATTGGCACGATTGGCGCGCTCGTTGGCAGTCGCGATCTCATCTTGGCAGATGCGTACAATCATGCCAGCCTCAAACATGGCGCTGCGCTTAGCGGCGCTCATATCATCACTTACGCTCACG
Source organism: uncultured cyanobacterium (assembly GCA_963740915.1). Lineage (GTDB taxonomy): Bacteria > Cyanobacteriota > Cyanobacteriia > Phormidesmidales > Phormidesmidaceae > Phormidesmis. The sequence continues at coordinate 35,185 of CAVUFV010000012.1, read as the reverse complement.
CCCATCTCACGGATCTAAGAGCCGAACTCACCCAGCATCGCGCCGCTTATCGCCGCTGCCTGATTGTGAGTGATGGCGTATTTGGCATGGATGGCGATGTCTGCTCTCTACCAGAGATTTTGGACTTGGCAGATGAATTTGAAGCCATGGTGATGATCGATGAGGCCCACAGCGTTGGAGTGCTCGGCAAAACTGGGGCTGGCTGCGCAGAGCACTTTGGCTGCGCCGATCGCCCGCTAGTGCAGATGGGAACGCTCAGCAAAGCGTTTGCGAGTTTGGGCGGCTATGTCGCGGGCAGCGCGGAACTGATCGATTTTTTGAGAAATCGCGCCGCTAGCTGGATTTATACAACCGGTCTATCGCCAGCGGATACAGCCGCTGGCCTTGGGGCCCTTGAAACCCTTCGGCAGGAGCCTTCTCGATTGCAAAAGCTCTCTCAAAATGCTCAATACCTCACCCAGACAATAGACGCCCTAATCGCCGATTTATCTAGCGATCAGCCTATTTCGATCCAGCGGCTGCCGTCGGATTCAGCAATCGTGTGTCTCAAGGTTAAAGACGCAGCTACCGTACTAGCTCTGACCAGGCAGCTCAAGGATCAAGGCATTTTTACCTCAGCCATTCGACCGCCGACTGCGCCCACCAGTCGGTTGCGCATTAGCCTGATGGCCACTCATACCTGCGCTCATATCGATCAACTAATCAGGGCGCTGACGCTTTGTCTGATCAAATAATCCTTTAAAATAAAAGCTGACAGAACCTTAGCCTTAGCTTCCTATAATCATGGCAGACATTAACTGCGCAGTAGACTGTATCGATGGCTGCATTCTGGGCGATCAGTGCCCTCACAAAGATACTCAGCAAGAAACCTCCCAATTCATTGCCAATACTTCGCTAGACGACATGCTTGAAATGGCCGCTGAAGCGGTGCGCCGTAAGCAGGCTAAGCGGGCTAGTGAAGGCCCTAAATGGGTGTTTCCGGAAGATGGCATCAAGCCTGATTGAGCCGGATGAAGCTCTAGCTAATCTCGATCTAAACCCAGCGGATCTCGCTCAGAATCAGGGGCCGGTTTCCACCGAATTTCGACCTTTTCTTGAGGGACGCCAATCGCAATTCCGGCTGCATCGAACTGCTGTTTGATGCGGGCTCTGAGTTCGCGGGCAACCGGCCACTGCTGTAAAGGCTGAGTCTTGAGCAATAGGCGCAGCCTAATCCCGCTTTGATCGACGGCTTCAATGCCGAGCACATCAGGCGGCTCCAAAATCAGCCGCTGCCAGGCCTCTTCTTGAGATAGATCAAGGGCAGTGCTTTTAAGCAGTGCTATGGCTTTATTGACATCGGCGGTATGATCAATTGCCACGGATAGATCTACTTGTGCCCAGTCTTTCGATAGGTTTTGAACGATGGTGATTTGGCTGTTGGGAATGGTGATCACGCGGCCTTCGCTGTCTCGCAGTTGAGTGATGCGTAGGTTGATGTACTCGACGCTGCCGGTCATTCCTTGTACCGAAATTACATCGCCGATGCCGAAGTGATCTTCAAAAAGGATTAAAAACCCGTTGATAATATCTTTGATCAAGCTTTGGGCGGCGAGTGAAATACCAATGCCCGCAATGCCTGCACCGGCTAAAAGGGGGGCAATTTCGACGCCAGCGATCGCCAATGCACTCAAGACCGCTATGCCAAACGTGACTGCGCCTACGACCCCTTTGGCCGCTTGAGAAAAGGTTGAAAACCGCAAGTCTAGTCGGCGCGATCGCGCGGGAGCCCACCTCGCTCCTTCCTGCAAAGCCAGTCCTACCTTATCAATGACCACACTGCTGAGCCGAATAGCGATGTAGGCAACCACGCCTAGCAGTAAAATTTTGGTCGGCACCGTCATCCAATACAGCAATAGCGTCGATAGCCAGCGGCTGTAAGGAAACAAATCAAGTACCCACAGCAAGCTACCAAGCCACAGCCCAATTTGAAATAAAATCAGCAGCCCCTCTGCGGTTTCATTGAGCTTTCGCTTTTGGCGATTGTCCAACAGCGCTTTGAGCTGATCGAAAACACTATCAAAATAAGTCGGCTCAAACGGGGCCTCTACGACCGGATTAGAGGTTCGATTTGGCTGCAACTGGGTTTTAGCATTCAGCAGTCGGCGCTGTCGAGATCGGAGCCGCCGACCCATTTTGATCGCCCACAGCTGCATCACGATGGCCCCTGCAATAATGCCTGCGGCGACTTTGGCTTGCTGCTGCCAAAACGCTGGCTGACGCTCTTGCCAGTAGCGGTCAAAAGCTTTGTCTAAATCGTCCTTAAGCAGCGTTGCGTAATTGATAGGATTGGCATAACCACCGATTTGTGCGTCTAAAAAGGTGACCGTTAGCAGCGGTGTATCATCTGCAAAAATGACGGGTAAGTTGCTGGGTTTATCGACTTTAATGCTGACAGTAGGGGGCGGATCATTAGCGGTAAACGCTTCATCTGCGATCGCATACAGCCGCTGCTGAATTTCTTGAGCTCGACTTTCGGCAGGCCGCTGCTGATCGACAGCAGGTGCACTAATCAAAAATAGCGTTTTGCCGTCCAAGTAAATCGGAGCGGTATCTACAGCATCCGGAATAGCCGACCATTGGCTAGGCAAGAGGCGCTCAGCAGCACTAGGGGCAACACTAGGAACCTCAGATGAAGGAGTCGCCTCAGCAGTCGGCGGTTGCGCACCGGAAGTGCCGGGTAATAGCTGCGCTCTAGCCGGCAGGTGGGAAACTCCAAACAGGCACATCACCAGTAAAGCAGCCCCTAACAAGGACAGGCATTGAGATTTTAGCGGCTTTGCCATAGGTCAATTAAAAAGAAGAAAAACAGCTATTAGCGGATTGTCTGCTTACAGGTACTGATCGCTCACTTAACTTTACAGCCCCCGTCTTTTTAGGTAGGGGCAAAGTGCTAGGGGACTCTCTGATAGCCTATAAGAGTAAATGCCGATCGCTGCAAAACTAAGTTAACCGCTTATGCTCATGTCCAATCATAATGTCGCAGATGATCCGATAGACGTAGCGATGATCATTCGCTGCTGCGAGTTGGCAGCTCAAGCAGCGGGTCACACTGCGCCTAATCCCTTGGTTGGCTCAGTGATTACGCAAGGCGATGAAATTGTTGGAGAAGGCTATCACCCTCAGGCTGGTGAGCCTCACGCCGAGGTGTTTGCCCTGCGCGCTGCCGGAGCACGAGCGCAAGGAGCGACGCTTTATGTGAATTTAGAGCCTTGCAATCATCGGGGCCGAACGCCGCCCTGTAGCGAAGCGGTCATTGCAGCGGGGATAAAGCGGGTCGTTATTGGCATGAAAGATCCAAATCCGGTGGCTGGTGGCGGGGTTGAAAAGCTGCGCACAGCCGGGATTGAGGTGACGGTAGGCGTGGAAGGCGATCGCTGCCGTCAGCTCAATGAAGCCTTTATCCATCGAGTCATTCACCATCAGCCCTTTGGTATCTTAAAATATGCTATGACCCTCGACGGTAAAATTGCTACCACCACCGGCCATAGCGCTTGGGTGAGCGGCCCCGATTCACGTCGGCGCGTTCATCAGCTTCGCAGCCAGTGCGATGCGGTGATTGTCGGCGGCAACACCGTGCGCAAAGATAATCCTCACCTCACTAGTCATGGGGAAGGCGATCGCAATCCCCTGCGTGTTGTCATGAGCCGTCAGCTCAACTTGCCCACGGCTGCACATCTTTGGGATACAGCGATTGCCCCTACTTTGGTGATTACCCACTCAGGCGCTGATGTGACGGTTGCGACAGCCCTCACCCAGCAGGGCGTTGAGGTGCTGAGCCTAGATCATCTAACGCCAACAGCTGTGATGCAGGCGCTGTATCAACGCGGCCTGCTCAGCGTTTTGTGGGAATGCGGCGGCACGTTGGCGGCAGCAGCGATCGCCGAAGGTGCCGTGCAAAAAGTATGGACATTTATTGCCCCCAAAATCATTGGTGGAACGAGTGCACCCACGCCTATCGGAGACCTTGGCCTAGAAAAAATGACTCAGGCAAAAGCGCTGACTCGGCTGAGTGTCACCTCAGTAGGTGCAGATATACTGCTACAGGGCTATCTATAAGCCAAACTGCCTGATCGCACTTTAATTCTAGGCTTCAAGCCAGACTGCCTGGCTAAATTCGATGCGGCCCTACGGCAGCGTCAACGCTTGACCCTGATATTTAGACTTAATTCAGATCTAGGCTGAGTGAGACAAGATATATTCTGAAAGCCGAGAGCTATGGGCAATGCCGTTGAGCTGGGTTCGCAGCGCCTCTCGGCTTTTGAAGCCTTCGATGCGATGTAAAACTTTGCCGTCTTGAATGTAAAGCAGCGTGGGCAAGGTCTTGAGCTGATAGCGATTGGCCAGCTTGAGGTTGTCATCGGCATTGACTGTAACGATTTTCAGCGAAGTTGGCCAGTCAGGCTGTACGCTCGTTAAAACGGGTGAAATTAGTCGGCAGATGCTACACCAAGGCGCTTGAAAATGAACAAAAACTGGGACTGAAGAGGCTAGGACTTCTTGCTGGAAGGTTTCTTCAGTAACCGTCGTCATCATCATAGGTGGGGGCTCTTAATGTTTGTTAAATTTTTTTTATTGCTGATGGAGGCAGTTTGAACTAGCGCTTGATTCGCATCATTTAGCCATGAAACGGGGGTGCATTGGAGGTGGGCTCAGAAAAAGCTGTTTATATCTAATTTTAAGCTGACTTTAGGGTAAGTCCGACAAGCTAAGTCTATTGGCAATCTAAGTTTATTGGCAATCTAAGTCTATTGGAGTCTATTGGCAATCTAAGTCTATCGGCAAGTCTATCGGCAAGCCCATCGGCTGGCTTCGACTGGCTGGCTTCGACTATTGCTTTACTTATCCTACTTATAGCTACATTTTATATTCTTTTTTGAAAAAAACATATACCTTTCTCCTCAAATGCTGACCTCAGAAACCTCTAAAGTCAGCATTTTGGCCTAGTTTGAGGCAGCAGTTGACCTAATCTAAGCCCTGCTAAAGGAGCCCGCTAAAACCCTGCTAGCCAAAGCCAGCCTAAAATGAGGGCAATAACCGCGCCGATAGTCGTATTGATGATATTGACCAAATCATGGCTCAGCCAGCTCAGGCGCTCTTCTAGAGTTGCGCCAATCAGGCTTTCGGCACTGGTCGCCAAAAAAGCAGCGATCGCACAAATTCCCACCCCGACCAAAGGAATTAGCCAAACGGCCCAAGCGACTGCTGCTAAGGCAATTGATGCGGCGACTCCTGCTAGTGTTCCTTCTAGGCTGATAGCCCCTTCTGTGCCCCGAGGAACAGGCTGTAAGGTCGTGATTAAAAAGGTGCGCCGTCCGTAGGCTTTGCCAATTTCGGTAGCCGTTGTATCGGATAGTTTGGTGCTAAACGAGGCGACAAAGGCTAATGCTAATAGAGCGTGCCATTGGGAAATGAGTGCAAATGAGCCTGGGTAGAGCCAAGGCAGCGCTAAAAAGGCAATAGCACAAACGGCACCGGTAAACGCTGAGCCCCACACGTTGCCGGGGCCGCGCACTCCACCTCTAGCTTCAGCAATGCCATAGGCTTCTTTTTGGGCCATGCCTACCTTCGTCACCGTTGAGCCTACCAAGAAATAGAACAGTGTCACGACGTAGGCTTGCCAGCCCAAGCTAGCCCATACAATTACACCCAGCAGCCAAGCATGGGCGTAGCCCGCCGGGGTCAAAAACTTTTTAGGCAGCAAAAAAGCGATCGCTATCAAGCCTGTATTTAGCCCAATGGCCACTATCCAAGGATTATATATAGCCATGTTCGTCCTCCTCAAAACATCTGCATAGAACAAGGTAACCTACAAAAAGCAACCCACAAAAAAGGGCAACACCATGAGTTGCCCTTACTTTTGATTTCGTAACTTTCGCAGTAACTTTTGCAGTAGCTGCAAACAAGCCGAATGGATCGCTTGCTGGCGGTAATTACTTCGCTTTCATCACGCTTTCTGACTGAGAATAGCGACCGTTACGGCCCCGATACCAAGTGCCGTCGCGCGCGCCAGCTGACAAGATATTAGAGATGCGGTTGCGAGCCTTGAGATAGGAAGGCCGCGGCATATCTTCTCTAAAAATAGAAGACATCACATCGGCGATCGCGAAAATATCTGACGGCTGAGAGCGCAAAACGCTGCTAACAGCTTCAGGCAGAGCTGCGTCACGGTAATCAGCTTGAACATATTTTTGCCAAGTAGCCGCCCTACCATCTTTTTTCTTTTTGATACCTTCTGCTCTGGCAGCAGGCTTTTTGGCTACAGATTTGGTTGCAGATTCAGCCGCCGCTGATTTCGGCTTAGTCGTTTTCGTGTCTACTTTCTTGGTTTGCCCTTTCTTTGCTACAGATTTCTGTGCCGCGGCTTTTTCTGCTTTTGGTTCAGCTTCTTCGACTTCTGTCTCTTTAACTTCAGCTTCTTCGACTTCAGCCTCTTCGACTTCAGCCTCTTCGACTTCTCCCTTCCTGCCCGCTGCTGGCTCAGTATCTGGCGCTTCTTTATCGGCTAATGTAGCTTCATCAGGGAATGCAACTGGCGTAGAGGCTGTGGACAGCGCTTCTATCTCCTCACCATTGGCACTTTGAAACATATTAATTACCGTGCGCAAGCCCTGACGCTGCTCTTGAATGCGGCTGATCTGCATGGCCAAAGTCTCGGATTGCTGAGCGAGATCGCCCTCAACGGCAACGAGTTGGGAAAGGACAGGATCACTCATGTCTATAAAATCCTCATAGGGGTAGGTAGTTGTTAGGTAGTCGTAAGATGGGTGCAAATTCCTTGTACATGCCTGTGTGAGGTGTTAACTTGAGCCTCGCCCCAGGCAATCAACAAAGACAATCTTTGATATAAAGGTGAGTGTAGCGCCTTCTGTGACCGTTCCGCTCACCTTGAACAACATTGTGTAACATTTTTGACGGCATTAGCGAAACACACCTTAGAAAAATGCAATCGTTTTGCGGTTGTACGCGAGTACTCGATCTTCCACGTATAGCGCCAGCCTCTGGCTAGAACTGTCTTTTCAATATCTTTGCCAAAGCGAACGAGATCTTTTGATGAGTCGAAGTATCAATGCGCAGCCCGCCTTGATCGATAATCGGGTTGCAGTCGAGATCTTCGGTGACGTAATGGCAGGTTGCCCCGATCAGCTTGACGCCGCGCTCATGGGCTTTGATAGGGCTTAGAGCCCATAAAAGAGGGCAAAAAAAGAATGGTGGATACTGATGATGCGTCCTGCGTAGCGATCGCACCTTTGCGCCGACAGAATCTGCATATATCTCGCTAGTACCATCACATCGCCTTGATTCGCTTCAAAATGGGCCTCTATTTCCTCGTAAAGCAGCGGCCTTATTTGCAGGCGTCACAGGCACGTAGTAATAGGGAGTACCGTGCTATTCCGCCAGTCCTCTAAACACAAATCATGATTAGAAATCACACAGGCGATCTCAATATCTAGATCGCCACTCCACCACCGAGACAGCAAATCATACAGGCAAATCGTACAGATAGTGTCCGCTTTGAGAGCCCAAAATCGTCACCCGTTTTTTGGGGCTGGTATCTCGAATTTGCCAAGTCATCGCAAACTGCTTAGCTACAGATAAAAACCGGCGACGCAGGTCGATTAGATCAAAGGGAAGAGAGTTGGCCAAAATCTCTTGAGGCATAAAAAAACGCTGTCCGGATTGCTCAGAATGGGGCTGAGCTTTGCTGATCCAACCCACTGATCCAACCCGCTGATCCAATTATTGATTAGTGGCAATCAGAGCGCTAACAGCCCCTAACAGCCGCTAACAGCCGCTACGACACCCACTCGATCAGGGCAAGACAGGGTGAGGATATAACGTCTTGAAGAAGCCATAGGTAGTTTTAGATAGGTGGTTCAGACACGTTAGCCGGAATCACTTGAATCATTGGTATGCTTTTGAAGCAGCGTAATTTATTACCGCGTTTGGCAAGTCTTCTGACAAGTCTTCTGGCAAGTTTTGTGGCCAAGTTTTGTGGTCGCTCCCGACAAGTCGCCTGCTAACCTGCTAACCCGCTTCCAAATTCACCCAAACACTTATGCAACCTTGGCAATCCCTGATTCCAGTATTATTTCTCCCGGCTGGGGTGGGTCTGTTCATAGAGATTTTTACGGCAGCAACGCCAGCAGAGCGCCTACTGGCGGCGGCGATGACTTTATTTTGCCCCGAACTGGCTCGGATGGCGTGGGTTGATTTGAGCAATATTGCAGCCGTGACCCAGCAAGCCAAACAGATGGCCGAACCGCCTCAAGATTCTCGGTTAAATCGCTTTTACGCTGTCGTAGTTAGTACTATTGTTCTAGAAATAACAGGTTTTTATTTAGCGCTGTTGTCTCTGGCTTGGGGAGCGATCGCTGTTATTTTCAGCCAGCTCTGGTTCAATTTGTTGGCAACTGTACAGCTACATCCCGGCCAAACACCGGCTGTTCTGCCATTCGGTCGCTCTGATCGCCTCGCTGTTTTGGTTGCTAACGGCATTGGGATAGGGCTGCTGAGTCTTTGGTCTTGGCAAGAGATTCGTATCGGGTTAGCCTCAGGGCTTTTTCTACTCATCACTATTTTCTTGCTGATTAAATACGTCGTGCCCCACGTTCGGCTCACTCAGGCCGATAGATGACTTTGATCGCCTATTTTTTAGGCAATATCAAAGTTCCACCTGCCTGTAATCTCCCCTAAATTTTTGCAAATTCAAAAAAACTCTTGATCTATCAAGAAGAAAATGTTTAATTAGTGTTATTCTCAAAAGAGACCATTTTGTCTAAAAGCATTTCAGGTGGGTTTTCTGTAAAAAACGGTCAAAATTGCCGCTTTCGGTAAAGAATTTCTTCGTGATTATTGCTTGATGACACCCCTTAAACGTCCCCTTTAAGGCATTTTGTAAACTCAGCTAGGCACCCACAAACTACTCAATAAGCTACTTAGCTAAATCTTCAGCTAAACTTTTTCTCTCCAACTCCTACTCTAGAGGCTGAATGCTTCTTTGAGTGGGGCTTTGGCATGAAACAGATGCGAGATTAACCGTAGAGTTGGCTGGTAAAGTTAGCCAATCGGCTAAGAACTAATCGGCTAAGAAACAATCGGCTAAGAACCAATCGGCTAAGAAAGTGAGTTGCTAAATAAAGTGAGTTGCTAAAAAAGTGAGTTGGCTGAGTTGGTTGTAACGTCATAGCCCCAAAGCTCATAGCCCCGAAGCTCATAGCCCCAAAGCTCATGGCCTCTAAGTCATCAAGGGGACTGCGAGGTTTTTCAGTCAACACAGCTAATACCACCAAAAGTAATATAACCAAAAGTCAGGAGAAAGTGACCTATGTCCACATCTGTTTTGCCCCAACTTCTAAAGGTTGATTCTGAGTTATCCGCTCAAGCAGACGCTTTGAGTGCTCAGCTCAATCAGCTACAGGAAAAGCGCAAAGGGATTCAAACTGTAATTTCGATGTTTGAGTCGGGAATGAACATTGCTGCTGCTGATATTGCTACAGTCGCGTCTGTGAATGCGGCTGTAGGCAGTACTGATAGCAAGTCAGCCGCTAAAACGGCGAGCTAAAGCACCTGCTAAAACGACGGCTCAAGCAGCGAAAAGTGCCGAGAAAACGGTTGCCAAGAGCTCTAAAGCAACGGCTCAAGCAAGTAAGGTGAAGGTTGCTAAGTCAAGAGCAGCCAAGGCCAAGGCCGCTCCCGACATCAAGGTCAAAGCCACTCGTACCACTAGCTCTAAAGCAGAAACTGCGAAGAATTCTGCAAAGAGTGCTGCAAAGAGTGCTGCAAAGAGTAGCGAAACCAGCAAGAGCCCTGAAACGACCAAGCGCAGCGGCAGAATAGCTAACTGGCAGCGTTTTGTTAAAGATAGCTACGTCAAAGCGCCTTTGCCCAATGTGATTGTAGGCGTGTTGCAGGCTCAGCCTAACAATATTTTCAAAATTGCCGATGTGATGAGTGCAGTTTTTAAAGAAGATATGCCCAAAAGTCAGTTTCTCAAAGCGCGTAACCGAGTGTCTAACATTCTTTCTGCGGGTGCTCGTGATGGTGGCTGGTATCGCGGTAAAAACGGCACCTATAGCATTTCCCAAAAGGCTATCAAAGCAGTTAGCTAACCGGAATTTTTGACTAGGTGTTCAATAGATCATAATCGCTGGGTCTAGAATGCGCTTTTTGCCTTTCTAGACCTTTTTTACACCCTTTTAGGGAAGGTTCGACTCGGTTGGATCTGATGGGGCAGCTGATGGAACAGTAGAGTGATAGCTCAAAGGAATTGAGGGCTCAACGATGATTGAAGGGCTCAATGACAGGCTGATGTCTTGATTATTGTTGCTACGCTCATATACCCAATGCTTGTCTGGGCAAGCTTGAGAGGTTAAATCAGGAATAGTTGCAGGCCATTGCCCGCTGGTCTCGAAAGCTTGTTTCGCCTGCAAGACTTTTTGAGTAAGTTCTAGATTAAGCTGGCGATCGCCCGCTAATTTCCATCTTTGGACGGTGATAAACGAATCCATCGCGATTGCCTGATGCCACGAGGTGTTTTCTGCCTGCATGACCTGCTCAGCTGCTATTCGCGTGGTTGAACACACGTTTAGCCTATCGAGCTGATTAAAGGCCCGCTGCGCAGCTTGCAGCGATTCAATGCGAACCAGCTGCGAGTAGTAAGCAGGCGAAAACCAATAGCTCATTTTTTGGGAAAAGTTTTTCAGCAGACGGTTAGAAAAATTCTCTATAGACCCTTCTAAAGGCTCCTCTAACGGATCTCCTGAAGGCTTTGTCGGGCGCTCTTCTGTAAGTTCTTGGGCAGACTGATTGAGTATTGTAGCTAGCGATCTTTTAGAGATTTCGTACTGTAGCCAAGTCTCAAATCGCAGTCCGTCTAAGGCAGATGGATGTACAGATAGAGAATGAATTTGCTGATCTAATCGCGATCGCCAAAGCGGCGGGACATCGTTGAGATGCCGCAAAAGCGCCGCTTGTTTTTCAGCGACGACAGAGACTAAGACTTTCGAGGTTAGATCAGGGCGCTGAGAGAGCGTTTGATTGAGCTGCCACGAGGCTTCTAGAGCTGTCCAGACCTTAGCAGTTTGGCCGGTCTGGCTGCTGTCAAGGGCTGAGAGCAACAGAAGCTTTTGGAGATTGAGCACATTGGTAAAGCCGGGAAATCCATAGTCTATGTCAAACATTTGCTCTAGTTCGACTGACCAGCGAGGCACAGCTTGTGCCAAAAGATGTTGCTCAACAGCCGATATTTTTCCCTGATGGACGTTGAGATAGGCCTTTAAATCAGGCGTAAGTGCTCTAATTGGATCTGCTGTGAGCCGGGTTTGCTCGTCTAGAAAGTGATTTAAAGACACTTCAATCGACTGGTAAGCTTGAGCAGATTGAGTATTGATATTAAGCTGAGGGCTGTAAGCGGCATTAGGTGAAAAGCCTAGATCTGCCCCAAGTCGGTCAAACGTTTGGGCAGAAGCATTTTGTGGATAGCTTTGAATGCGGGCAAAAAAAGCATCTGAAGCGGTATCTAGCTGCGCTTGCTGTTGGCGAACCCTCATCCCTCCAGCGAATAACAGCAGCCACGGCAAGCCCAAAATGCTCATGATGAGACACAATAGAAAAAGACGCGATCGCCGACGCTGATCTTTTTGTTTGACGGCTCTTTCGGGGGCCTGCTCACTGGCCTGCTTCAAAATTTCATCCGACAAAATTTTGTCAACACTATGTAGGGGGACACTGCGCTAAAGACGGCGCTAAAGACGGCGCTAAAGACGGCGCATACCCTTTAAAAGATTCCCATTTTATTGTCGTAGCTGCTAGCTTGGCTCAAGGATCCGCTCTTTTAACCTCTGTTTAACGGGCGTAGCGTTAGCAGGGATAAATTTGAGTGCTGGATAAGTGGCGGATAAGTGACGGATAAGTGGCGGAGAAATAAAGTATCTAGGCAGCAAAAAATCTGCTGTTGGCTCACATAGGCCAACAGCAGATCTGTAGATGATTGCTAGCTGCTAATAAATGACAGTTGAATGACAGTTGAATGACAGTTGAGTGGCACTCGAACGTCGATTAGGCGATGAAAGGGAGGAGGCGACTAAGTGCGTGGTCTAGCTTTGTTTACTTTGAGCGTACGTCCCATCCATTCTGCGCCGTCTAGTGCTTCAATAGCGGCCTGCTCTTCTGGATCGCTGCTCATTTCTACAAAGGCAAAGCCTCTGACTCGACCAGTTTCGCGATCAGTAGGAAGCTTTACAGATTTTACCGAGCCGTATTCTGCAAAGATTTGATTGATGTCATCTTGAGTAGCATCAAAAGACAGATTTCCGACGTAAATTGACATAAAATCACCTCTAGCGTTTTTCTAGAGTCTGAATTACAAAACTTCAAGATAGCAGCATACCCTAAAGAAACAGCTTCTTGCAGGTATTTATTCTTCAATGGCAATCTCTTTCAAGATACGCTTGCCAAAAGTTGCTATCTGACACAGTAGCACAGTCACATGGCGTGTCACTATTGCTTTGCTCATGCTTTACTAAAAGCTGCTCAAGCGATTACCTAAGCAGGCTTTCCACCCCCTATGTGTAGCTGTCTGATAGGGGTTTTGACTGTAGCGCCGATTACAAAATCTTCTTCATTAGTTATTCATCGGTCATTCGTTGGTCATTTATCGCCCATTCACATTTGTTTGTCAGTATTTATCAGCTAGTTGCCAGCCCTTTGCTAGGAGACACTATGGACGTTATTTTTCATCTATCTTTTCCCGTAGGCAGTATTGCTGATACTAAACGATTTTATGTGGAGGGCTTGGGCTGTGAGGTGGGGCGTGAGGGCAAGGGATCGCTGATTTTGAACTTGGGTGGGCATCAGCTAGTGGCGCATGTTGTCACAGAGCCGATGCCTTTGCAGCAGGGGATTTATCCGCATCATTTTGGGCTGACTTTTGCGACAGAAGCGGCCTGGGAGCGCTGTTTGTTGCGGGCCCAAAAGCAAGCGCTAAGGTTCTATCAGCAGCCTAAGCATCGTTTTAAAGGAGAGCGGATAGAACACCGGACGTTCTTTTTAATCGATCCGTTTCATAATTTGCTGGAGTTCAAGTATTACCGGTATCCGAGTGCGGTGTTTGGAGAGGTTCAGTATTCTAAAGTCGGTGAGACTAGCTAGCTCAAGTCGTGTTGAGTGGGGAAGCAAGTGTGCTTGTACGCAGGGCTTGGCTAATTGCTCTTAATCCCTGTGGGTCTCGAATCATTTGGTCGTGCGCTGATACGAAGATCCGCTGCACTTGTCCGATGGGCACCTGAGAACTCCAGGGCGGCAAGATCAACAGATCAAAAGGTGTCCACAGTGAGACGAAGTGCAGCCTTTTGAGCTGATGAATGTCTTGATTGAGCGATCGCAAAAAAGGGCTGTTGGGTCGCATTTGTTGGATGCCGAAGCGATCGCTAAACAATCCTAAAACCGTCCCCTGGTGAGGCGCAGAAACCGTGACTAATCGCTGCACCCGCTCTAATCCGCCTAGGCGCTGCACGTAGTAGCGACTGATTAAACCACCCATGCTGAACCCGACGAGATCAATCGGCTGCTGTTCGCCTAAGTGCTGGTTGACAAAAATTGCCACCTGTTGTGCGAGTAATTCTAAAGGGGCATCGCCGTTGTTGGGCGTCATACTCAGCGCATAAACCTGCCAACCCTCACGTTCTAAATAAGCCTTGAGCGTTGAAAAAATGCTTGCTGTATTCCAAATGCCATGCACCAATACGACTGGGTTGCGGGCCAAAATAGAAGATTGGGCCATTACGGCTTTTCCTGATTGCGGTCTTCCCAGCGAAACAAAAATACCATTAGGGCCACGACACCGATTTGTAATGCCAGATTTGGCAGTGATTGTGACAGATCGCGGCCTGCCAGAATTTTGGTAAAAAAGACGAAACCTCCAATCGCACCTGAAGCGCCAAAAGATGCATAGAGAAACTTTCGCAAGCCTTTGTATGGCGCTTTGGACTCGGCGACTAAACGCTCGTAGCGCTCTTTGCTCATACCCTTGGGCGGAACCGTAGCAGGGCTGTTGGGTGAGCGATTGGGAGCTTTTTTGCGAGATGATTTATCTTTTGCCATAGCCGCCTTGAGTACTTCAGTCATGTTTGCGCCAGTTTCCTCATTTTAAGGCGAGTCGGTCATTGGTGTGAGGACGATTCGCATAGGGGCGAGTGACTGCTATAATCTTTAGCTGAATCGCCGATGTGGCTCAGGGGTAGAGCAGCTCATTCGTAATGAGCAGGCCGTGGGTTCGAATCCCACCATCGGCTTTAATTGGCAGCTTTGACAGCGACTTTTAGGCTGATTGCGCCTTTCGCCGTCCTATCGCTGTGGCGAGATCTGGACGACCGACTGATATGAGGGCTTGATCGCGGATGCGGCAGGCGTCGCAGATACCGCAGGGGACAGGTTCACCCTGATAGCAAGACCAGGTTTTTTCGATAGGGACGCCTAATTTTAGGGCTCGGTGCACGATGTCGACTTTGGAATCCATAACCAGCGGGGCAACCAGATCGGGGGCACGGCCTTCTAAACCGGCTTTAGAGGAAAGGGTAGCTAAGTCCTGAAAGGCAGATAGGTATTCTGGGCGGCAGTCTGGGTAGCCGGAATAGTCGATAGCGTTAATGCCAAGGTAAATGGCTACTGCTCCTTGGGCTTCTGCGAGCGATAGCGCGATCGCAATAAAAACTGTATTACGACCCGGCACATAGGTAGAGGGAATTTCATCGGCCTTGAGGCCATCGGTCGGGACTGCTATTGCTTCGCTGGTAAGAGCTGAGCCCCCCCACTGAGCCAAATTAATCTCAACGATGTGATGATTGGCGATCTCGAAAGTTTGGGCGATCGCTTGGGCGGCTATGAGCTCGCGCTTATGCCGCTGGCCATAGTCAAAAGAGATCGCCGTGACGTTGAATCCATCGGCCAAAGCTTGGGCGCAACAGGTCGCTGAATCAAGACCGCCCGAAAGTAACACCACTGCCTTTGGCTGCTCTTTTTCCTGATTGCTCATCAATGCGTACTCTTTATTAGTCAGTGGACAATTTACTAATAGTCAGTGGACAATTTATTTATGAGGGAAATTTATGAGTGGACAAATTCTTAAGCATTAGACAATTTAATGATTATCTAATGCCTAAGAATTTGTGGGTTTGTAAGCTGACTCGCCACTCAGGATGCAGTAGCACGTAGTCAAATACTAGCGTTTGGCCTTGCTGGCTGTTCCACTCTGGCTGTAGCATTTTTGGGGGCTCTGCTGGCCGGTCACTGGGCCGGTCACTGGTCTGGTCACTGGGCCGGCTAGCATGGGCGGCTAGTTTCGCTGCCGCACACTCTGCCCAGCCCAAATCAGCCTGATCTCTAATAATAATTTTAAGCTCATGAATTTGACTGTAAATAGCGTCTAGAGGGGGCTTAAAGCGCTTGGGTGAGAGGGTAATCCAATCAAATTCACCCGTTAGAGGAGAAGATCCTGAGGTTTCTAAATGAACCCGTAGTCCCTGCTGCCGTAGCGCTAGGCTGATCTGAGTAAGATCATGCATCAGCGGTTCTCCACCGGTGATCACAACCATAAACGGCTGAGCCGCTAGCGCTTCTTCAACTAATGAAGCAATCTCTCTTTGTGGGTGAGAGTGCATTGGCCAAGAGTGCTTAGTGTCGCACCAGCAGCAGCCCACATCGCAGCCCGCTAACCGAATAAAAAAAGCGCTAGCTCCTGTCCAAATTCCTTCGCCTTGAATGGAGTGAAAAGTTTCTACCGTCGGCAAAGTATTCGGCAAAGGTGGAGCCTGACTGGGTTTAACCGCAATGGCAGGCATCGATAGATTCATGTAGATCACCGTTCATAATGTAAGCATTAAGTTTTGCGGCCAAAGTTAGGGCATTTTATGGCCGAAAATCAACGAAATTAGATGAATTAAGAGATTTTTAGTCAGATTCGTACTCTGCCCAAGAGTCGGGCGTTTCAGAAATGCAGACTTTGAGATGGATGTTGGGACTGAGCATTTTGCTGGTTTTTTCGTGGATGAACTGAGCAATCATTTCGGCGGTTGTTTCGTAGCCTGTGGGCATGACTTCGTTCAAAATGCAGTGATCTAAACCGCCTTTGAGCATATCTTTTTTGGCCCAGCGGAGGGTTCTAAAATCGGCCACCATGGCTGGATGGGGGCAATACTCGGAGGCTTGAAGCTGACGGGCTGTGGCTTCTACGCGCACTCGATAGGTGTGGCCGTGCATCCGTCCGCAGGGGCCGTCATAGTCGCGGATAAAGTGGGCGGCATCGAACGTAAACTCGGTTGATAACTTCCATTGAGGCATAAGTCTTTTTTGGTTTAAGCTTTTGTTGCATAAGGAAGCACAAACTTCCATAGGGCTCTAAATTAAAGGCGCAGCGTATTCATCGTAAAGCGCATTGTTAGCGTGAGGAATCAGTTTTTATGGATTTAGGTTTGACAGGTAAAGTGGCGGTTGTAACCGGCGGCGATTCGGGCATTGGCAAGGCTACGGCGGAAATTTTGCTCAAAGAGGGGGCTAAAGTTGCCATTCTCAATCGCTCTTTTGATGAAATTGACGACCTCAAGGCCTTTGGCGATCCGTTCCCAGCCAAAGCTGACATTACTAGCTTAGAGCAAGTAGAAGCCGCTCGCGATCAAATTACGGCCCACTTTGGCGCACCTGAAATTGTCGTCCATGCCGCTGGCATTACGGGGGCTGTAGGTGATTTTTTGGGTATTGACGACGATGGCTGGATGAACACCATTGATGTGAATCTGATGGGAACTGTGCGGGTGTGTCGCACTTTTATTCCAGCGATGCGGGCCGCAGGCTGGGGACGAATTGTGCTGTTAGGCTCAGAAGATGCTGTGCAGCCTTACATTGAAGATATGCCTTACTGCGCCTGTAAAGCGGGGACGTTAAATCTCACTAAAAATCTCTCTAAAGCCTATGCCAAAGATGGGGTGCTAACAAATATGGTGTCGCCTGCTTTTGTGGAAACGGCGATGACGGATGCGATGATGCGATCGCGTTCCAAGGAAAGAGGCATCAGCATGGCCGAAGCCGTTGAAAGCTTTTTAGCTGAAAATCGCCCCGGCATCGAAGTCGGCAGACGCGGCAAAGTTGAAGAAATCGCCGCAGTGATTGCTTTCTTGTGCTCCGAGCAGGCTAGCTACGTCGTTGGTTCAAACTGGCGCGTAGACGGCGGCTCTGTTTCTACGATTTCTACTTGATCTGATTGCGGCTTAATTTGACTTTACTTTCTCTAGCCTGACGGGTAGCGCTCCGTTACGGAGCTGAACCGCTAGTATTTTTGCAGCTTCCGGCGTAAAGCTCCCGGCAATCAAGGCTTCGCCGCCGGTGAGGCCGGTTTTGGCAAAAGCAGCATCGATTAACGGAGCGCTGAGTAGCACCTCATCTAAAAATATGCCGATCGCTCGATCAGTACCTGCGAGAGTCTTGGTTTTATCAGCAAAAATATCAGCACCTTGGGCGTTCAGCCAAATTTTTACATCCCAGGTAGGGCTTTGCGCGCTAGGTTCGGCCTTGGCATTTACCAGCATTTCACCGGTTAAGTGGCTAGGCTCGAATAGGTCGTTAATCCGGGCTCTAGTGCGATCAATTTGAGGCTGCAACGCCTCGGCTTCAGCCTGCTGAGTTGTCTGTAGGAGGGTATTTTGCTCTACTAACAAACGCTGCAATTCTGCAATCTCTTTGGTTAAGTCTGCTTTGGTATGGGCTTTTTGCTGCCGCAAATATAGCTGTCCCGGATTGGTGAGCAGATCTTGGGTCGCCGCCGCATCGGCTGTTTGCGGTAGCCGCACCCGAATTTTATTGGGCTTAGTAATTTCTACTTCGCTAGGTGCAATGCCGAGATCAGCCAATCGATTTTCTAAGATAGCTTGGGTGCTATCTAAGCTTTGTAAGTTAAGTTCAGCGCCGTTCTCAAAAGCGCTGGCTTGCAGGGTTACTTCTGTATAATCTTGGATCTGGTTAGTGCAAGCGACGCCTGAAACGACAACGGCGGTTAATAAAACTCGTGGCAGTATCTGAGTGAGCGATTGGGTCATCTATCTAATTTTCAGAATCTTTTAAAACTGGCCGTTTAGGGCGGCGACGCAGCGATCGCAAATAGTCGGATCGTCCGCCGATTCGCCCACATGAGTCGAATAATTCCAGCAGCGATCGCACTTTTCCCCATCCGCATCAACAACTGCTATCGCAATTTCTCCGACCTTACCGCTATAGGCTGCTGCTTCGAGATCAGCAGCACCCTCTACTAGCTCTACTTGAGAAACTAATAATAGATAGCGCAGATCATCGACTTGATTAGACTCCGAGTCCAGACTATCTGCTGGATTAAGGTTAACGAGATTTGAGCGCAAATTAGCATCGGCCACAAACAGCTTCAGCTTCGCCTGCAAAGAAGATCCAATGGCCTTGTCGGTTCGAGCCTGCTCTAGCACCGTATTAGCCTCATCGCGCAAGGTGCGAAGTTGCTCCCACTTCGCCGTCAGATCAGGCCGTTGCCACTTATCTTCTAGCGTTACCCAGCCTGACTCGAAGACGGATTCAGCCGTTGTCTCGTACGGTAAAGCCTGCCAGATATCTTCTGCCATATGCACTAATACCGGGGCAATAGCTTTTGCCAAATTCTCAATTGCCACCGCTAGCACCGTCTGACAGGCTCGCCGCCTGAGCGAATTGGCCGCGCTAATATACAGCCGATCTTTTGCAATATCTAAATAAAAGTTCGAGAGATCCACCACACAGAAATTCTGCACCGTCTGGAAAAACTGAAAGAACTGATAGGACTCAAACGCGCCTTTCACCTCAGAAAACACCTCCGTCATTCGGTGCAGCATGTATTGATCAAGCTCAGGCAGTTGTTCATAGGGCACCGCATCAGTGGTGGGATTAAAGTCATACAAATTACCCAGCAAAAACCGCGCCGTATTGCGAATCTTCCGGTACACATCCGACATTTGTTTGACATTGCGCATTCCCAGCCGCATATCGCCCGAATAATCGACTGAAGATACCCACAGCCTCAGCACATCCGCGCCATAAGGTGGCTCTTGCTTCTGGTTATTGCCACCTTCAATAATCACCTTAGGATCTACGCCATTGCCCAAAGATTTACTCATCTTACGGCCATTTTCGTCCAGCACATAGCCGTGCGTCAGCACCTGCCGGTAGGGCGCATGGCCATTCGCCGCTACACTGGTTAATAAGCTCGATTGAAACCAGCCACGGTGCTGATCAGATCCCTCTAAATAAATCTCTGCTGGATATTGCAACGCCTCACGCTGCTGCAATACAGCCGCCCAAGAAGACCCTGAGTCAAACCACACATCCATTGTGTCTGTGCCTTTCACATAAGTCTTTTTGTCGCTGCGATAGGGTTCCGGCAACAGCTCTTCTACGCTCATTTCCCACCAAGCATCTGAGCCTTTTGCCGCGACAATCGCCTGCACATGCGCAATTGTCTCCTGCGTCATTAGCGGTTCTCCCGTCGTCTCCTCATAAAACACCGGAATCGGCACCCCCCAACTGCGCTGCCGTGAAATGCACCAGTCAGAGCGCTCAGAAACCATTGAGGTAATCCGGGTTTTGCCCTGAGCGGGAATCCACTTCACCTGATCAATCGCCGCTAGTGCTTCACCCACAAAGCCTTTTACTGAAGCAAACCACTGCTCTGTAGCTCGATAGATCACCGGCTTTTTCGTCCGCCAGTCATAGGGATACTTGTGTGCGTAAGGCTCATGCTTCAGCAATACTTTCTCTGCGCTGAGCGACTCAATAATCACATCATTCGCTGTTTTCAGCACATTTAGCCCTTCAAAAGCACCCGCTTCAGCCGTAAAATTACCCCGACCATCCACCGGACACAAAATCGGCAAATTTTCTCTTTGCCCGACCAAAAAGTCTTCTTGACCGTGACCAGGTGCGGTATGAACTAAGCCAGTACCGGATTCGGTGGTCACATAATCGCCCCCGACCACAATTGGGCTCACCCGATTAAAGGCGCTGTCTCTTTGCGCTAAAGGATGGCGATAAGTAGAGCCTACGAGCGCTGCGCCTTTAAATTCAGCAACAACTTTCAGACCATTGTCAAAGGTTGCCGACAGTTTCTCGGCAAGATCTTTAGCAATAATTAAATGTTTAAACGGCTCACCGGAAGCGCTCTCAACGACCGCATAGTCCAGTTCAGCATTCACAGCGACTGCGACGTTTGCTGGGATTGTCCAAGGCGTAGTAGTCCAAATTGCCACCCCTAAGCTGTCTAAATAAGAAGATAAAAAAGCCTGAGCCGCTTCAGCCACACTCACCATCGGAAAAGCCACATAGATGCTCGGTGAAATATGCTCTTCCGGGTATTCCAACTCTGCTTCTGCTAGGGCTGTTTGAGATGACGGGCTCCAGTGTACTGAGCGTAGACCCCGATAAATGTGGCCATTCTCTACCATTTTGCTAAACACACCGAGCTGTGCCGCTTCGTATTCTGGCTGCAAGGTTAAATAAGGATGCTCCCAATCGCCCCAGACTCCATAGCGCTGAAAACCTACGCTCTGTGCTTCTACGGTTTCGAGGGCAAAGGCTTTGGCCTTTTGGCGTAAGGCTAAGGGGGTCAGATCCCGACGCACGGAAGATTTGAGCTTTTGCAGCACTTTTAGCTCAATTGGTAGGCCGTGACAGTCCCAGCCGGGCACGTAGCGCACTTTGCGGCCTTGCAGGCTTTGATATTTATTGATGATGTCTTTAAGAATTTTGTTCAGAGCGTGGCCCATGTGCAGATCGCCGTTGGCGTAGGGAGGGCCATCGTGCAGGATAAAAGGCTCGCCGGGGTTGTGATCGGCAATTTTTTGGTAGAGGTTTTTCTCTCGCCAATAGGCTTGTAGTTCTGGTTCGCGCTGCACGGCATTAGCCCGCATACTGAAGTCCGTTTGAGGCAGCAGCACAGTGTCTTTGTAGCTTTTGCTGCCGTTGGCTTCGCTATTTGGAGAACGGGTGGAATCACTCACAGGGGTCACGGGATAGAGGTGCGTTGGTTAGGTTATTTTGCCTTGAAGTTTGGGTTGCTTCAAGTTAGTCGTCCCAATTGCTGTCTTCTGAGAAGGGAGCGGGAGCAGAGGCGGGGGCGGAAGCAGAGGAAGAGGGGGCGGAAGTAGGGGAAGAAGCTGTATAAGAAGCTGGACGGCGAGGGATTTCGATGATGGGTTTGGAGGGTTTGGGGCGGGTGATGCCAGTGATGACGTCTTTGAGCCAGCCGATTAAAATCAGCGGGGTGGCTAGCAGGTTTGGTTTTTGCGAAATGTTTGTAGGGGTCGTGACTTGAGGAGGTGCTTTGGTCAGCGGGACAGATTTTTCTGTAGAAACTGCTGCCTTTAAAGGCTCAACGTTAGGGGGCTCGACTGAGGGTGGTTCAATTTCAGGCGGCTCAATCTCAGGCGGCTCAATCTCAGGCGGCTCAATTGCAGGTGGCTCAATCTCAGGTGGCTCAATTTCAGGTGGCTCAATCTCAGGTGGCTCAATCTCAGGTGGCTCAATCTCAGGCGGTTCAATTTCAGGTGGTTCAATTTCAGGCGGTTCAATTTCAGGTGATGCGGCTGCGAGGGTATTAGGTTTGGGCGGATGGGCTGAGGCGATCGCTTCTTCTGGAACTTCAACTGACAGAACCTTAGCGTCAGCGAAGGCGGGTGCGATGTCATCGCCTGTCGTATCAAGCTCAATGAGGATTTCTTCGAGCACGGGTTCGGCGGGCATGGTTTCTAAGATGCCATCTTCGACGAACTCGTAGTCATAGACAGGGCGGCGGCGGGGATCAGGGCGATCGCTCAAATTTCTTTTTCCCAACCGCAGCGGAACGGGCTCAGCCGGGGCGATACGCAGCTGATTGAGCTGATTTTTTGTCCAATCGGCCACAATTTCGGGTGTGATCACCACAGGCGTTTGCTGATAAACAGGCGTTTTTTCGCGGCGCACGGTCAAAAGCTGCCAGCCCAGCCCTAGCACTAGGGCCAAAACGGCGACTTGAGCTAGCAGCACGATCCCGGTAATTTGCTCAGCCCAAAACCACAGCACCAGCGCATACAAGGTGCCTAAGCCGCTCCACACGACGTCTGAGCGGCGGTGAGACTCTGGGTAAAAAAAGCCGGCTAGGTAAAACGTAACGCTACCTAAGCCCAGCAGGAGGGATAAGACATTTGCGAGCATTCGCCGGTCAGATGCGCTCGATATAGCGCTCGTGGGTTTGCTTACCTATTGTGGAGGATAACTGCCCGATTGTGACAGTAAGCCTACATCGCCCCCGATTTTTTGCTAAACAGTACTAGCACCGTTTTGACGATCAGCTTCACATCGTACAGCAGGCTCCACTTGCGCTGATATTGTAAATCGAGCTGAATGACTTCTTCAAAGGTGGTAATGCTTGAGCGCCCGTGAACCTGCCATTCGCCGGTCATGCCGGGTTTGACATTCAGCCGCTGCCACTGAGACACTTCATATTGCTCGATTTCATCCGGCGTGGGCGGGCGGGTGCCGACTAAACTCATATCGCCTTTGAGCACATTCCAAAACTGCGGACATTCATCTAGGCTAGTGCGCCGTAAAAACCGCCCAATTCGGGTAATGCGCGGGTCATTGTCATTTTTAAACAGCGGCCCTTGGACTTTATTTGCGACTTCTTTTTTACGATTTTCGGCATCTATTACCATTGAGCGAAATTTCCAAATGGTGAAGCGCTTGCCCAACCAAGAGCAGCGGGTTTGAGCAAAAAATACTGGCCCGCCGTCTTCGCGCTTGATCGCGATCGCTACCACCACCCACAAAATCGCCGTCAGCATCAACCCGACAATAGCGCCGATAATATCCATCGCCCGCTTAGCTCTAGAGCGCACGGACGGATGAGTTTCGGGCAACTGCTTTAAAACGATTTGGGGTTCATTGGCAATAGATTCTGCCGCCCGCAGCGAGTCCGGAGGGCGGCTGATCTCAATGTGAAAAACTTTGTCTAGCTCAGTTAGCGAAAGCGCCATCATTACCGGTACAGGTACGTTGATTAGCCGCAGCTTTGCCCCTTTTGACTGACAGAGCTTATGGCTAATCACCAGGGCGCCAATGCCGCTGCTATCAATAAAGACAGTATCGGTAAAATCTAAGACAATTTCTCGCAGTTCTGGATGCAGATCAAACGCCTCCTGACAGCTTCGTTTGAAAGAAACGGCTTCTAGAACGGTGAACGACTGAGTCAGGTGGATAGTGCCCATCGACTTTAAAACGGTTGCTTTAAATCTGACTTGGTGGCGAGAACCGTTTTGAGACTCGCCTTCAGACTTGCTTTGAGAATGGTTGGGGGTATTGTAGGCGACAAAGCCAATTTCATGAGGACTAGACATAATACAAAACTGGCACGGCACAGAGTTTCTAAAAGAACGTAGCGCTCAGCCTCGTTTAGCTTGCCCAGAAACGCCTTTCCTTCACCGGAGATTTGGTTCGTGGGAAGTATGGAAGCTAGTTGACGCACTTAAAATTATATTGAGGCTGGAAATTATATTGAGGTTGGTTAACGCACTTGAAACTACATAGAGAACAATACAAAATAGAAACGTAGCAAACTGCAAGCCATCCGGAAAGGTTTGTTGAAATATACCCGCTAACATCGGGCAATTCTTCTCGATCCCCTGCTAGATTACAGATAGATTACAGAGTACTACCGAATTGGGAATTGATGTGGTAATACTCTGTGGCTTACCTCAAAACAATTGAGTCAAGCCTGTAAGCGGTTATTACGATCACAATTTTATAATTCAATTTATAGAGAAAGCTCAGGCTTTGCTGAAACTCAGGCTTCGTTGAATTTCGCAGCTGTCGTCTAGAGCGTTGTCATTTAAGATACCTAACATATCAAGATACCTAGCATATCGGGATGGACTTCAACCAAAAGCTTTTGGACAGAGCAATATTGGCGAAGCTTGACAGTTCGTCTTCGCTATCCTGTACATCCATACTGACAATAGTTATGTATATTTTGCGTTTGAGGCTGACTTGATTCATTAGACATTATCGGCAATAAGAGTGAAAAAATGCCTTCAAACCCTTATCTAGCAATCACTTCAGCCGATTTTTGAGCGATCGCTGAAACCCTTGTCAGATAAGGGTTTCTACTATTACCGATAATGTCTATTGTGGAGTTTTCACGAATGAGCGAGTCTATGGGACGATTTGCTTCACCAGAATGAATGCGATCTCCGCTAATTTTGAGCGGCTAGGCGATCGCTAATATCTCAATTCCACCGCCTTCTATCACTGCATCGTCAGAACCTAAACGGTGAATAAGTAAGCGGCACGCTTTGCGCGAATGCCACCCTTCTATCAGCTTTTGCCCCTAGAAAGGGGCATTGTCGGATCTGCCTGCATTTGAATGCCATCGACAGTCACTACTGAGACATAGGCATTTGCTAAGATTTGGGTTTCAAGATCAGGCCGCTGTTGGCGGTAGTAAAACTGAATCTTGCAATAAAATCTTGGTGTTGTTTTTTCAAGCGCTAAGGATATTTCTCCAAAGCTGCATGCCTTTGAGCTTGAGATGGCGAGCGATCAATGCGATATTCCATCAGTTAGGAGCGAGTGGTGCTGTTCATGTTTAATTATGTTCTATTGGCTTTGAAAAAGATAAGTTGTGAGATAAGATGCTGAAACAAAAAGTGAATGATTTTCAAATAAGTTATTTGAATCACTTGAATTATATAGAGGCAAAAGAAAAAGAGATGAATAAAGAAGAAAGAGAAAAAAGAAGAAAGAGAAACTTCTAGACTTTGTGCTTTGCTTTAAGGTGACTGTAAAAAAGGCTGCCCAGACAAGGGTAGTAAGTCAATAGAGATACTCAGAGAGAAGCTTTAAAACGGACAAGAAAAGTAGTCACGACTACAGCCATACTTGTCAATCCAGGGTTTGATCAAGGATGCCCCAATGGCTTGCACCTGTGTCTGATCTCGCATCCCGCCATAATTTGGATGTATCTCGACTTTTATTTGACTTAAAGCGGTGCAGCGAACTCATGAGTCGATTTACGGGTTGGTTAGAGGCAGATGCGATCGCAATTTGCCTTACCGAAGGACTTATTGAGCAGTTTGACTGTGCGTTTGCGCGGGTCTGGCTCGTCAATCCAGATCGTCAAGCGCTGCGATTAGTGGCCTCTTCGGGTTTATATACTCGGCTAGATGGATCGTTTGCTCAGGTGCCGATGGGTGCTTTTAAGGTGGGTAAAATTGCACAGCACTGCATTCCTTTTTTGAGCAATGCGCTGCCCGATGAAGACTGGGTAAAAGATCGCACTTGGGCCATTGAAAACAAAATTCAGGGCTTTGCAGGACTGCCGCTGATGGCCGGAAATCAGGCAATTGGGGTGCTGGCTATCTTTAGCCACCGGGCAATGGCTCCTGAATTTTTGGAAGTGCTGCAAATGCTGAGTTTGTCGGTAGCGGGCGCGTTGGCCAGT
The DNA here is from genome assembly GCA_963740915.1 of uncultured cyanobacterium. Lineage (GTDB taxonomy): Bacteria > Cyanobacteriota > Cyanobacteriia > Phormidesmidales > Phormidesmidaceae > Phormidesmis. The sequence continues at coordinate 9,630 of CAVUFV010000012.1, read as the reverse complement.
GCGCTCAACCATCAGGCGGTGATGGCAACACATACAAATCTCACCGCTCGCCAGAGCGCTAATCAGCAGTCCAGTATTTTATCGGAGCGGCTAGGGACTATTCTGGGGCAACAAAAGCTGAGTTTGCTAGGTGTAGAGCAGACACTAGCGCCAGCGATCGCTCAAATCATCCTCCAAGCAGCCGATTACCTAGCGCCGTCTTGTCACTATTGTCGGCTGGTATACGAAGCCGAAACAGTGGTGTTAGAAGCTATGTTAGCAGTTGACGATGAGCGCGATCGCTCACTCTTGTCAAGTCAGGTTTTTTGTGATTTGTTGAATGAAGTCGAGCAGCTGGGCGGTCTTTTTCAAAGTCAGGTGGATCTTCACCAAACGGTGATGGAAGTGCGGGTACAGCTGCCTCAGCAGGTGCCGATAGACAAGGCGCTGAGCAGTGATGAATCGCCTTTAGCAGAATCGCCTTTATCTGAAAGAGAGCAAGAGGTGATGCGGCTTCTCGCTCAGGGGCTCCGCGATCGCGAAATTGCCCAAGCACTTTTTATCAGTGAACGTACAGTAAAGTTTCACAGCCAAAATATGCTCACCAAGCTAGGGGTTAAAACCCGCATACAGGCTGTTTTTGAAGCGATGCGTCAGGGCTGGCTGTGAGCCGACTCGCAGAGGCATGAGTCGGCTGGTGGGCAATGTGGTGGGCAATGTGGTGGGTGATATAGTCAGCGTCTTTAGCCACCCCTGAAAAGCGGCCCGAACCCCAGGTATAGAGCCATGGCAAGCCGATGAAATAAAGTCCTGTTATTGGCGTCACGCCTCGTTGGTGCTCTGGATAGCGGCTACCGTCGAAGGTGGGTATCTCGATCCAGCGAAAGTCCATATGGTAGCCAGTCGCCCAAATTACGCTACCGATATTAGCCCTGCGGAGATCGAGCGATCGCGGGATATTTTCCGGCTGCCACACCGGTTGATAAGGTGGCTCAGTGGGCACTTCGATCTGATTTCTTTCAATGTAATCATCAATCGTGCGCTTAATGCTTTCAGCTACGGCATCCGCTTGATCTAAATTGTGGGCCAGATCATCTTGGAATTCTAACTGAGCGCTTTGAATGCTTTTGAGCTTGCCGTAAAGCTGCATTCCTTCCGTGGCAAATTGTCGTAAATCAATTTCTCTACCGCCACCGCGACCAGTGACATAGTGATTGGTTTTGGTTCTGACGGTTTCTTTTTGCGGATGTTCGTCAATTGGCAAGTCGTAGTAACCCAGCTCATCTAGCCAATCGACAACATCTTTACCGCGATAGGTACGCGGCGATCGCGGCGCCCCCCCCACACACAAATGCACCTGTTTCCCAGCTAAATGCAAATCCTCAGCAATTTGACAGCCCGATTGGCCCGTGCCTACTACCAACACGGCTTGGTCAGGAAGCGACTCTGGATTTTTGTATTCGGAAGCGTGAAGCTGCAAAACATCTGCCGGAAGGCTACTGCGCATACTCGGAATTTTGGGCTGATGGTAGCCGCCAGTAGCGACCACAACCTGATCAGCTGTAAAGTCTCCTATCGAAGTAGTGACCGTAAAAAGGGCCGAATTAGGATCTTTTTGCAGCCGTTCGACCGATACGCCTTCTCTAATATTGGCCTGGAATGACTTAGCATAGTCTCGAACGTAGTGAACAATCTCGTCTCGCGGCATAAATCCGTGCGGATCTGGCCCCGCATAGCTATATCCCGGCAGCGCACACTGCCAGTTTGGGGTAACCAGGCAAAAGGAATCCCATCTTTTAGCCTGCCAGGAGTAAGCAATACTGCGCTTTTCAAAAATAACGTGTTCAATGCCGATCTGCTTCAAACAATAGCTTACAGACAGCCCTGCTTGGCCGCCGCCGACAATAACAACAGGATAGTGTGGTCTAGTCATGAGTACCTATGTTTAGCTAATGCCTAGCCGGTAAAATCCTTTTTGCGGGAGGGATGTCCGACCGGGTGGGATGAATTTCTCGGATATTTTTTCGGGCGCTTTCTTGGGTTCTTTCTCTGTTATGTCTAACATAAAGACTATTTCTCAAAGATCCCTGTATCACACAATACGAAATTCAGAGGTCTTGTTCTATAGACAGGGGAATCCAGTGAATATCAGCGAATATCACAGCGATTTCTACAGGCTACCTGTCTTTTTGTACAGGTAAACAAAGAAATCTTCAATCAATCAATCTTCAAAAAGCCTCAGAAAGTCTCTTTTGCCTATATCTACTCTCACAGTGCCTGTCACAACAGTCAGGCTTGTTCTTTTTGTAACAACAGATACTAGAAATCAGCTTCAGACCTTTTACTCTGAAGCCAGTCCCAAAGTTAAGATATCTGGAGTGATTGAGATGCCTGCTGTAACAGCCCCTGCGCACAAAGCTGGTGACTTTTTTGTAGATTACGAAGAGAAAGTATTTCCCGATGTTCAGGCCGATCCGGGTGAGAAAGCCCTGGTGACCTTCCATACGGTGGCCTTTGAAGGCTCGATCGGACTGGTAAATTTATTGCAGGTAAGCCGCCTTATCAGCAAAGGGTTTGATACGTCGGTGCTGTTGTATGGCCCGGGAGTAACCCTGGGCGTGCAGCGAGGCTTTCCAAAAATTGGCGATGAGGCATTTCCGGGTCACATGGCTATGAACAACCGAGTCGAGAAAATCATTGCTGATGGCGGCAAAGTTTATGCCTGTCGGTTTGCCTTGCAGGCGCTGTATGGACATGGTGAGCCGTCTTTAATTCCAGGGATTACGCCGATTAATCCGCTAGACGTCATGGATATTGTGCTGATGCACCGTAAAGCGGGCGCATTCATTTTGGATACTTGGACGATGTAGCCAAGATTGTGTAGTCGGGTTGTCTAGTTTGGGTTGTGTAGTCGAAATCATGCGGTTGGAGTCGAAAAAACCATGAACTATTCGCGGATGGTGAAAGCGGCGGCGGTGCAGATTTCTCCGGTGCTGCACAGCCAGTCGGGCACGATGGAAAAAGTATTGAAGGCGATCGCAGATGCGGCTAAAGAAGGCGTGGAGCTGATTGTTTTTCCTGAAACATTTGTGCCCTATTATCCTTACTTTTCTTTTGTGCTGCCGCCTGTGCTGATGGGCAAAGAGCACATGAAACTGTACGAAGAAGCGGTAGAAGTGCCGGGGCCAGTGACAGTCGCGGTGAGTCAGGCGGCTAGAGCTTATCAAATGGTGATTGTGCTAGGGGTGAATGAACGCGATCGCGGCTCTCTTTACAACACTCAGCTAATTTTTGATGCTAACGGCGAACTGGTGCTGAAAAGGCGAAAACTAACGCCGACGTATCATGAGCGGATGGTTTGGGGGCAGGGCGATGGATCGGGGCTCAAAGTGTGTGATACCGCCGTTGGGCGAGTCGGTGCGTTGGCTTGCTGGGAGCACTACAATCCTCTGGCCCGCTACAGCCTGATGGCGGAGCATGAACAAATTCATTGCGCCCAGTTTCCGGGTTCAATGGTGGGTGAGATTTTTGGTGAGCAAACAGAAGTGACTATGCGCCACCATGCGCTGGAGTCGGGCTGCTTCGTGGTGAATTCTACTGGCTGGCTAACGCCTGATCAGGTGGCTGAAATTGCCCCCAATGAAGCCTTGCAAAAGGTGCTGCGCGGCGGCTGCTATACCGCGATTATCAGCCCCGAAGGCGTGCCGCTAGGTGAACCCATTAGAGAAGGGGAAGGAATGGCGATCGCTACCCTCGATTTCTCTCTCATTACCAAACGCAAACGCATGATGGATTCAGTTGGTCACTATGCTCGCCCTGATCTGCTTCAGCTTCAGATTAAGACTTCGCCTTATGCCGTCACGTCTTCTAAGCCACAACCCTTAAATCTCTTTTCAAGTGCTGCAAAAAAAACTCAGCTAGAGCCGCTACCACAGGTTCCAGACGATTCTCTCGAAGATCTTTTGCTGCCCGATATTTTCACCGAAAGCCCAGCTAAAACCCATGTCTAAGTCAGTCTCCTACGCGCCTAACAAATTTCTGTTGACTGATCCTTTCGACGCCCAGCAAGTAATTACCGACCTCCAGTCCAAAGGGCTGAATTTGGCGACGAACGAGATTGGCGCTGCTGGCCGTAAAGGCGGTGCTGGCCCTTCCGATCATAAGGCGGTGACGATTGGCGAAACCACGATTATGGTGCCGGTGTACACCGATGGCGCGACCCATTCGCCTTATGGGGTAGATTGCGATCGCACCACCGGCAAATCCTATCTGACCAAACACAACCAAATCATCAGTCCGCTCACCTTTCCCAATCAGCCTAAGTTCTACAGCTTGCGGACCGCTGACGGCATTCCCTATTCAAAAATTGCCCTGCTGCACAGTCATAACGTCTTAGCCACTACCGTACTGCAAACCTGCATCCGCTACGAAAATCGCAAAACGGCCTGTCAGTTCTGTGCAATTGAGCAGTCTCTGGCAGCGGATCGCACCATTGCGCGTAAAACGCCCCAACAGCTAGCCGAAGTTGCTGAAGCGGCTGTCAGGCTAGATGGGGTTGAGCACATGATTATGACGACGGGTACGCCTAACACCACCGATAGAGGGGCAGCGTATTTGACCGACTGCGCTCAAGCAATTCGAGACCGAGTGGCGCTGCCAATGCAGGCGCAGTGTGAGCCGCCAGATGATTTTCGCTGGTTTGAACGGCTGCGCTCTGCCGGGGTTGACAGCTTAGGAATGCATTTGGAAGCGGTGGATGAAGCGGTGCGATCGCGCATCATGCCGGGCAAAGCAAAGGTGCCAGTTGATTACTATTATGAAGCCTTTGCCGCAGCGGTAAAAGTGTTTGGCAGAGGCCAGGTGAGCACTTATTTGCTGGCAGGCTTGGGTGACACTCAAGCGACGCTATTAGCTGCTAGTGAGCGGCTGATAGCAGCGGGCGTGTATCCCTTTGTAGTGCCCTTTGTGCCGATTGTGGGAACGCCGCTAGCTGATGTTGCGCCACCGAGCAGCGAGTTTATGGTAGCGCTGTATCAGGCGATTGGGCAGCAGCTTAAACGGGCAAAACTGCTATCAAGCGAGATGAAAGCGGGCTGCGCTAAATGTGGGGCTTGCTCGGCACTCTCTAGTTTTGAAGTGTGATTTGAAGTGTGATTTGAAGTATGAACTGGGGGGCAGTTTGTGGCTGAGACCTTTAGCTGAGACTAACTATTAGGAAATCATCTAAAAAAAATATCTAAAAAAATATCTAAAAAAACGTCCGAAAACAACTCAAAAAACAACCGAAAATGGCTACGCGAACTTACAGCTTCCAATTAGCGCTATCAGAGTCTGACATCAGCCGGTACTTTCAGCTTAGAGAGCAGATCTTTTGTCAAGAGCAAGGACTTTTTGACGGTCATGATCGCGACGAAACAGATCAGCGCTCTTATCCAATTGTGGCGATCGCACATGAAGAAAATCGCTCTAATCAAGTCGTCGGGGTCGTCAGAATTTACGAGCAAGCCCCCCGATTATGGTACGGCGGACGGCTAGGTGTGCATCCTGATTTTCGCCGAGTAGGGCGCATTGGGAGGGGCTTAATTCAAACCGCAGTGACCACGGCCAATACGTGGGGATGCGATCGCTTCTTGGCGACCGTTCAGCGTCAAAATGTTCGCTTTTTTACCCGTTTACACTGGCAAAGCCTAGAAGAACTAGAGATTTTATCGCAGCCTCACCACCTGATGGAAGTTGACTTAGATCATTACCCAGCCGATCCGCCAACCGCTGCGCAGTCTCGTCCAACCTTGCCGCTTTTACCCGCTCACTTATCGATTCAGTCTATTCAGTCTCTGCAACCAATACTCTCCTCACCCGCTCAGCGAGTCGCTTAAAGACAAGGGCGACAGATTAGTCCATGCAGTCTCACCTATCAGACCATTCACCAGATCGCTTCCCGAATCACAGCAGAACTGTTGTTCTCGCCGATTTGGTGGCCTCTTTGCAAGCCTCAACTCAAATTTTACACAAGCAAGATATTCAAACTGCTGCCGAAGCTTTGGGGCAGACGGTATGGAGCCCAGCCAAACAGCCAGTGCGGTTGGGAGATGACTGTGCGGCTATTCCCGATGGCGATGGCTACCTGCTGCTGGCGGCTGAGGGCATTTGGCCCCAGCTCGTAGCGCGATCGCCTTGGTTTGCCGGGTGGTGTGCGGTAATGGTAAACCTATCAGATATTGCTGCGATGGGCGGAGAAGCTATAGCGCTAGTAGATGCGCTGTGGAGCCGCTCAGCCGACGACAGTCAGCTCATTTGGGCCGGAATGCAGGCCGCTGCTCAAGCTTACGGCGTCCCCATTGTCGGCGGCCATACGAACTGTCACAGTGACTATGCTGGCCTTGCGGTAGCCGTCATGGGTCGAGCTCAACAGCTCATGACCAGCTTTGCAGCCATGCCAGGGGATACGCTAATGATGGTGGTAAATATGGATGGCGCGTACTATGGTGACTATCCTTTTTGGAATGCGGCAACCGAAGCTAATCCGCTACAGCTCAGAGCTCAACTAGCCTTGCTACCCAGACTCGCCGCCAGTGGGCTAGCTCATGCCGGTAAAGATATCAGCATGGGCGGACTAGCCGGTACGCTGTTAATGCTTTGTGAAGCTTCGGAGTGCGGCGCCGTGCTCAACTTAGACCAAGTGCCTTGCCCCCCCGGCGTCAGCTGGCAAAAATGGCTGACAAGCTTTCCGAGCTACGGCTTTTTATTGAGTGTGCTACCAGAAAATATTTTACCCGTGCAAGCTTTGTTTGCTGAGCAGAATTTGGTTTGTCAGCCAGTTGGCAGCGTCATTGAAGGTTCGCAGGTATTTTTGCAACAAGCCGAAGCGCAGCAGTTTTTTTGGGATTTAGAATGCGCTTTGACAGGGTTCGGCCAGCCTCAGCAAAAAAGACTCATTCTAGAAAACCGTGATACCTTTTAAAATTGCCCTGCTCACTTACTCTACCAAGCCGCGTGGCAGTGTTGTGCATACGCTGGAGCTAGCGCAGGCACTTGCTGGTCTAGGCCATGACCCTTGCGTTTTTGCTCTAGATAAAAGCGGTGAGGGCTTTCATCGGTCAGTAGAGTTTAAGACTTTTGCGGTGCCTGCAAAAACCTACGATGGCGATACCGATCAGCTAATTCAACAGCGGATTCAGGAATTTGTCAGATTTTTTCAACAGCATTTGAATGAGCATGAGGGATACGACATTTATCATGCGCAAGATTGTTTAAGTGCAAATGCCTTAGCTGAGCTAAAAGCCCAAGGCAAGATCTCTCAGTTTGTGCGCACAGTTCATCATATTGAGGCGTTTAAGAGTCCTTATTTAAGAGACTGTCAGGAGAAGTCAATTTATTTGAGCGATCGCTGTTTATGCGTCAGCGAACTGTGGCAGCAGGTCCTCCAAAAAGACTACGGCATTGCCGCGCACCGCGTTATCAATGGCGTTAGCAGCCGATTTTCAGTGATGCCCACCGCCGGAGATGCTGCCCTAGCTGAAGCCTATAGAATTCATCCAAAACCAGACAAAAAAGCCAGATCTGGCCCGGTGTATCTCACCGTCGGCGGCATTGAACCACGTAAAAACTCAATTAACTTGCTCAAAGCATTTGCTAGCGTGCATCGGCAATGGCCCACTGCGCAGCTTGTGATCGTGGGCGGAGCCACGCTGTTTGACTATCAGCCGTATCGAGATGATTTTTGGGCGCTGGTAAAAGCCGAAAGCTTGGAGAACGCTTTGATTTTGCCAGGAGTTGTGCCCGATCAGCACTTGCCTGGCCTCTATCGATTGGCCGATGCCTTTATTTTTCCTTCAGTGCAGGAAGGCTGGGGGCTGGTTGTTCTAGAAGCGTTAGCTTCTGGTGTGCCAGTGATTACCTCCGATCAAGCGCCCTTTACTGAGTTTTTATCACCGGCATCTGCGCGCCTAGTGAATCCTCAAAGCGTAGAAGCGATCGCGGCTGCTATGCTAGAAATCATCCAGCCCGATGTGGCTCAAAGCTTGCTCTCTCATCGCGAAGAGATTATCTCGCAATACCGTTGGGAAGCTTCGGCCCAGATGCATTTGGTATTGTACGAACAGTTGACTACTCGTGTGTAGCTGCTTTGATGTTTCATTTATCCCGGTGATTGCTTAACCGGCTCTCGTTATGCCCGAAATCAACTTCAAAATCCAGTGGCCCGACGGTCAGCAAGAGGTTTGTTATTCACCTTCTTTGATAGTACAAAAGTATTTTGAGCCGGGAGAAAGCTACACGGTTAGTGACTTTTTGTCGCGATCTCGTGAATCATTAACCATTGCCAGTGATCGCGTTCAGGCCAAATACGGCTTTGCTTGCAGCCGCGCCCTTAGTCAGATCAGCAAAATCGAAAACACCGCCCAACGCTACCAATCAACCGATGCTGTCACTGTTTTGCAATTTGACGAAGCCCAAGTCTGAGCTTGACGAGTGCATCCCAGTTATGCGATGAGTATAAGTGCTTAGCGTCGCAGGTGCGAGAAACCCGCTAGACTTTGGGCAGTTGGTCAACGCTGAGAGGATACTCCCAATGGATAGTAGCAAAGAAGCTCAAATCACTGCTCATGCGCTAGCGCTCGCAGCGCTTTTGTACGAAGAGACAGAGCCAGAGAAACTGAAAACGCTCGGCGGTATAGAGGAAGCGATCCGCGAGCACATGCAAGAGCGGGTGAACCCAGCGGTCGCAAATTTTTTGTCTCAGCAAGCAGCGAAACAACAGCCGGGCGCAGCCGTACGATTACTAGCATCCTGGGAAAGATCAGCATCACCGAGCAGCAAGCCCAGCACTTTAATTTGAAAGCTAGAAGTCAATGGAGTCCGTATCTAGAGAAGTGCTGCTTGCTGGTGAGTGCGAACGCCTCCTATGAGCGCAGCGAAGAAGACCTGAAAGTGCTCACTGGTATCGCCGTATCGAGCAGTAGCCAACAGCGCTTAGTGCACCGGCAAACGTTTGATGAGCATGAGGTGAGTGGGCCGGTCGAAGAGATGAGTGTTGATGGCGGCAAAGTGCGATTGCGTACCCCCAAAGGGCAGGCGAGCGAATGGCGTGACTACAAAGGGGTGAACCTGCATCAGCAAGCTGTCAGTGCGTTCTATCGGGAGAATGAGCGCCTGAGCAAGTGGGTTAATCAGCAGCCGTTGACCCTGCCTTTGGTGTGCTTGGGTGATGGACATGATGGCATCTGGAACATCTACCGCGAGATTGCCACGCCCGAGGGTAGGAGAGAAATTCTCGATTGGTATCATCTGGTTGAAAACTTAGGCAAGGTAGGCGGCTTACAACGGCGATTAGATAGGGCCGAAGCGCTGCTGTGGAAAGGCGATGTGGACGGTGCGATTAAGCAGTTCGACGGCTGGCAGCATGAGCGAGCGGAGCGGTTCATTGGCTATCTCAACAAACACCGAGGGCGCATTGCCAACTACGACTACTGGCAGGCAGAAGGGATTTCGATTGGCTCGGGTGCGATTGAATCGACAGTCAAACAGATTGGGCTACGCATCAAGATTACGGGGGCGCAATGGAAAGAAGAGAACGTGCCACAGGTGCTAAAGCAGCGTTTCGCTTACCTTAACGGCGCTTTCTCATGCTGAGTCTTGCAAGACTGGGATGCA
>CAVUFV010000011.1:0-170880 GCA_963740915.1 uncultured cyanobacterium | reverse complement strand
ACCTCAATAACCAAGAAGTAAAGGTTATCAATTCTTCCTTAAAGGAAACGACAGATGTTACCCAATCAGAAGTAATATCTGTCAACAAAGGTCGAAGCTTTGAAGGCGTCAAACCTTATGGAAAGGGATTCTTCATAGATAAGAAAACCTTCGATAGTTGGATCGCAAAGGATATCAGAAATAGAAAAGTTCTGAAGAGAGTTGTTGATGGAACCAGTCTTGCAAAGAAACCGAATGGTGACCCCTCTCGCTTCCTCATTGACTTTGATGATATGTCGATAGAAGAAGCTAGCTTATATTCCTTGCCTTTCAACCACGTCAAATCAGAAGTAAAGCCTAGTCGAGATAACAATAAGGTTGCCAGAACGCGAGATAACTGGTGGAAGTTTGAGAGGAACCGCTCTTCTATGAGAAGCGAGTTGCAAGAAATTTCTTCTTATTTTGCTGTTCCAAGAGTTTCTAAGTGGATGATCTATTTGCCTATGTCATCGGAGTACCTTCCAGATACCTCTGTTAACGTCATAGCATCAGAAGACCCGTATATTCTTGGTATCGTTACTTCCTCAATTCATAGAGCGTGGGCAGTTGCTCAGAGTTCGACTTTGAAAGGAGATACTCGTTATACACTCAGCACCTGTTTTCTTACATTTCCCTTTCCTCAGACTCCGCCTGAAGGTCTGATCGAAGACGTACGTAGCAAGACTCTTGAGATTCAGAAGTACCGTGCCGACAGTATGATAGAGCGAGGATTTGGCATCACTGATTTATATAATGACTACTTTAATGAACCTACAAGCCGTCTGTATAAACTGCATCAAGAGTTAGATCTTTTGGTAATGCAAGCGTACGGATTATCCGTAGAGAGCAATGTTCTATCAGAGTTGCTAAGTCTAAACTCTGAGCTAATACAAAAGGAGAAGAAAGGAGAGGCTATCTCATCTCCTTTTGTATTAGCGTAGAACTTTTCATACAACCAATTTCTCTGAAGGTATGTAATTCATACATAAGAATCAATTCGGTCTATTATCTGTAGTATTCCCATCAGCCAATAAGAACAAAGTCGCTAAGCAAGAATAGAGAAATATGACTCCTTGTACAAATCCTAAGTCGCGTTGGGAGGATCTGCTCATTAATAACGCTCTCGTGAGGAACTACGAGCTTTACTCTCGTTTGGACATGGTAGGTGCAACGCCCGACACGCCGTTAGATGATGTACTGCCTGGACTTCTAATAATCAGATCAGTTGCGATGTTAGATGAAATTATCAAGGAATACGTAGAGGCAAGGGAGTTGCCAATGCCTAAAGGGTATAGGACGGATCTAAATGGACGAATTAATTATTTAAGAGATATAAATATTCTCAATAACTATGAGAAACTACACAGTGCGAGAAAGATAAGAAACCGGCTCGCGCATGATAGCTCTGAACAAGAAACGTGGAAAACCTATGACAACTGTATTGAATACATACATGAAGCGCTGAGAGATATAGGTATAACCAGCGGCGAATTAGCTTCATATACTTGCTCTGCTGAGAGAACTCACTTAGACGTATCCGTAGAAGAGGAAGAGAAAGGTATTTTGCTCAGAAAACTCAATTCTGTTTTTGTCCACGAGAACGATACAGTTGTGGCAAAACATAGCTGGAGTTCAGAACTTCATAGAAGAAAAGACAGTGTTAGCTAGGTTTTGAAGTGTGCAGTATTCGATTTCTGAGTGTTTTTCATTGTTATTAGTACTTTTGAACTCATAAAAGCGTATAGCATATCGAAGTCCGCCTACGTAAACGTCATTAGATGAAATTGTGAGCATATGGCAATCTGTCAGCTATGTAGAAAAGAAAGAAAGCTTATTAAGGCTCATATTATTCCCAAACAACTCTATAAGCCAATTAAAATCTCTGTCTCAAATGACTCATCGAGGCAGGTGGCTCTTGGCGTTTTCTATCCTGGACAAGATAGAAGACCCAAGCAGGTTCAAAACGGAATCTACGATTCGCACATTCTTTGTGGAGAATGTGATAACCACACAATAGGGCCTTGGGATAACTACGCTCAAAGTCTATTTTCAAATGCTTCTAGCTTAGGCAGATATGATTTGAGTCGAAACGATGGGAAAAAAGTTTATGTGATTGATGATATTGACTACAAGAAGCTCAAGCTGTTTTGTATGTCGGTTCTGTGGAGGGCCGCAGTCTCTAGAGATGATTTCTTTAGTCGAATTAGAATAGGAACCTGGGAACCACAACTTAGAGGTATGCTCATATCCAAAGATCCTGGAGAGAAAGGTGACTTCACTACAATAATTACTAGATATGAAGGCGATTGTAGGCTGCTTATGTCTCAATCAAGGGACTTGAGTGGTTGTCCTGGCTATTATTTCTTCAGGTTTCCAGATTACGGTTTCACTATTAAAGCTGATCAGGCAAGTCTCTTCACCCCAATGAATGACTTTATTATTAAGCCTGATTGCTCCTTAACTATGGTAGTTCAGGAGTATCTCGGTACATATCCGTTACCTTGCCTTTCTTAATAGTACGTTTGACCGTCTCAAAACCTATACCTTTTGAGGCGTAGGGAAAACGTGTCTTAAATAATGTCTCATAATAGCCTTCTCAAAAGGTCAAAGAGATATTGAGACACGTCAGATCGCCTGATATGCCTATCGCTTTTCATCACTGAAATCGTATAACGTTCCCAATCACCCGCCGCAGACAATCTCGAACTCCCAACCGGTAGTAACCCCTTGGCAGTCTGCGTGCATTGGGGTTGTTAGATGCCGACGCTTTATACCTGGAACTTCTTGAAGAGATGCATATCAATATCCTAGGTTGTCCAGGGAGTTAAGCCCAGTTCCAGATTTTCCAACATATTGAGTAGCTTCTCGCCACAATCTCGCCATAATTGCCTTCCTCAACCTGAGCACGCACCTGCGTTTCATAAACCCTGTCGCCACGTTCAGCAAATTCTTCTTTACTGTAGCGAGGTTGTCGGAGTGTTACAAGCTTGACCTCGATTTTAGTTGGTTTCTCCCTCATTTTAGGTTAGCTCCTGGATTTACTCCTTCTTGGGGCGAGCAAGTAGGAATCGTGATTTTTCAATTACAGCTATCGTTTTTTAATTTCCCATCCGGCATGATAGTGTTACAGAATCTTGTCCCATGCATACTAGCATTGTTTAAATCAGCACCCTCTAGACTGGCACTTTCCAAGTTAGCGCCGTCTAAATTAGCTCCTTCTAAGTTCGCTTTGCTTAAATTAGCGTATCTAAGATCGGCACCCTCTAACTGGGCATTTGTTAATCTTGTGTACCAGAAGCTGGTATAGCTTAGATCCAGGTGCTTCAAATCAGTACTTGTTAGATCAGCACCGCTCATAGAAATGATACCTGCTTGACTTAATAATTTGCCATCTCGACTTGCTGTTGATTTACCTTCTTCATCTACTCTTATTACGTTCCCCTCATTGTCTACTTCTAAAGTAATCAGGTTGGATTCTTTCAGGAAAAGAGTTAGCAGTCCTCTTCTCTTAACATCTAGTTGTCTCAACACAGACAAAGTTCTAGCACGGGCAATACTTCTTACTTCATCACGCGAAGTAGAAGTTCCCAGCTTCTTTTCTAATATTAATTCTCGCATATCTCTGTAGTATGACTGGAGTGCGTCTTCTCGATATTGTTCGTCTGCAATTTTTAGCTGGAAGCATTGGAAGACTAATCCTGTCGCAGCTAAAAGCATAGGGAGGAGAAACAATTCCAAAAACTGAAAACCCGTCTTATCTTTGAAGCCCCATCTCCATTTGTTACTAGAATTACTCATACATCTCCATACAAACACTCTTAAATGGCCGAAGACAAACATTGTCTTCGCACAGAATTCTTTGATAAGTAGGTAGGTCAAATTAAATGTAAGATGCTGGTGTCTGAAAGCTTTGTTTGACCGAAGCCTATCTAAGAAATGATGTGATGACCTACTTACGTAACCTAACTGCCCCAGCGCATCTAACTATTTATTAGAGGGAAAGATTCCACCTAATCACCCTAAATAGCAGATTATGTAAAAATCTTTCTGCCCAATTACTCTGTGAAGGTAGATAGGTGGACGAAATTCCACCTATCTACCCGAATAAGATGATTAGGTAGAAAGTTTCTGCCTAATCATAGCTGATCACAGGCTGGACTTTCTTAAGCGTTGACTTTGATCCAATACACCAGTACCACTTCGAGATGCTACAGCCATAGTAGACCTCTTGCATAAATATTATGTGCTAGAGCAACGTCCCTCCCTCGTTCTTCAATTTAACAGGGGACGAGCGAGCGTTCATGATTGTAGAGCGCTGCTATCAGGTTGAACCGGAGGCCATAGCGACGTCGCCGATTGCGATAGCGCTGGGCTAAAATTTTGAAGATCTTGAGCCGTCGATTCACATGCTCAATACAAATACGTTCGCTGCCAAGGGCGCGATTGTACTCCCGGTCTGACTCGGATAGCTCTCCATCTTTAGGCTTTTTCTGGGGGATGAAACTGTTTGCATGATAGCGAGCAATGCCCTGGTATCCACTGTCTTCCAAGCTCTTTGTCTCAGGATTAAAGTGAACTCCCGAGACTTTGAATAGTTGGAAGTCATGGGTGCGACCGTGACCAAAATGGAGGCAGATGATATCGAGAGTGGCTTTGTCGATGATGACTTGGCACTTGAGCGTATGGAATTTCTTTTTGCCAGAGTAGAATTTCTTTTGTTTGCGTTTGGGCCGCTCAATCGGCGTTTCGGTCACATCCATTACCACCATTTCATACTGGCCAAAGCCTTGTGCCAGACGTTTTTTGCCGGGAATTCGGAACAATCCCGAAGCCATTAAATCGGTTTCGACTCGATGGACAATGCGACAAATCGTCGATTCTGAGACGACCCAGTCGGTGGAAATATGAAAGTAGGTGCGATATTCACGCCAATACTCTAGTGCCACTAAAATCTGGTTCTCAACCGATAGCTTGTGTGGACGACCCCGCACTCTTTCCAACGGCAGTTCAGGTCTCAGACCTTTAATCATGCGCTTAAAAGTCGCTATCTGAACACCGAATCGACGCTTAAACTGGCTATGACTGAGGGCTTGGCTGGCTTCGTAGTTCATCTGTCTGTGAGGGAAACAGTAAACTAAAGCTTGCCAGATTACCATGAATCCTATTATGCAAGAGGTCTAGTGTATCGACGAGGATACGTTGCTTCATGCTTCTAAAGTGTAGGCTTCCGATAGCTGAAAGCTGGAGAATCCGTTACCCAGATCTAGAATGAGATGACCCTGCTAAGTAGTAACGATTTAGAGAACTATTTTGTAACTACTCAGGCTGAGGTAGGAGGGAGTGAGCACTCCCAGAAAACAGATCGACCAGTGCATCCAAGACATCAAGTCCTTGCTTTCGCAGGGTTGATAAATAACCGCGAATGCGACAGAAGTCTCTAGCCCCTTGCTCAGACCGAAAGCAGCCAGAAATTTTCTGCTTCAGCTTCATCATCCGCAGGTCACGTTCAGCTTGATTGTTGTCAAAGGGGATATCGAAGTCAACCATGAAGCCGAGCACTGCTGCCTTGTGAGTGTGTAAGCGCTCAAGCAAATTGCGCGGGACAGAGCGTTTGGGTCGGCCTCGTTTTTTCGGTTTGGTCGGGTCGGGTGGTGGCATCGGATTTTGCTTCAAACCCTGTTCTAAAATGGCGTCATAACGGGCGCTCAAGGCGGCTTTGTCCGATGAGGACAAAGCCATTTTCCCCTGTGCTTTGAGCACCTTAACTTGGCTGTGAATGCTCACGAGCAACACACTCAGGTGAAAGGCCCACCATTGGTTATAGTGCTCCAGGATATACTGCAACTCTCTGAGGTGATGCGCATTGCACAGAAAATGCTCGCAGTCATAGCCCTGGTAGCTTTGCAACCCATCATGGACGGCCTTGCCCTTAAACTCAGGCAAAATCCCCATCTCATCCATGGCCAGCCGACCCCGTTTGGGATGAACGAAATAATAGGTTAGCCCGTCGGTCGCGGCCACATGCAGCCACCACAGTTTCTGATTGACCCGCAGCCCGGTTTCGTCAAAGTGAACCACCTCAGCCGCTTGAACCAACTGCTCAATCCCTTTATCAATCGGTGCTATCAACTCACTGCACTGCGCTCTGGTGTTGTACAAGGTGCCTTCTGAAACCTCCACACCGAGCAAGTCGCTCAAGGTCTCGCAAGTGCGATGGGAAGGCAACAACTGCTGCTCCATCAGGTAGACCATCATCCCTTTGAGTCGCGAACCATACTGCACAACATTACTGGCCTCGAACGGAAAGTGACCCTGGCTGGTCTGCCCACATTCTGGGCAGCATTTCACCGTCACCTGATGCTCGGTGACTAATAACTCTACGGGCGGAATGTCGAATACTTGGCGCGCCAACACCTGATCGACCGGCACGGCTGCAAGGGAATGACCACAACCTGAACAGCTAGCAACCTCATCCTGCTCCACAAAATCTGGCAGGCTGCACCACTCTAACGTCCCACCTGGATGGTCTGTTTGTCCGCCTGAGGGCTTCTCACTTTTACGCCGTAAGCTCCGTGTACGTTTGCCAAAGCCATCGCCGGACGGTGGTTTACTACTATTACGACTGTTCCTCCCCAGCTGTCCCTTCAGCTCTTTGACTTCGGCTTCCAGTTGACTCAGACGGGCCATCAACTGGCTCACCAAGCTCACCACTGCCTCTTCTCCCTGACCATAGATGGCTCGGATTTCTGTTTCGCTGAGCTGGTTTTTTGGCGGCTGTTTACCCACGGCTATGCTACAAAAGAGTGGCTTGATTACAAGTTACTTGAATGACGGCATCGCACTGAAAAATATCTCTATTTTTTTAAGCCTGAGTAGTTACAAATATAGGCTATTTATTAAAAACAAAAGGGAAATGAGTACAGAACTATGTCGTCACGGAGTGCGTGTTCCGGCACTGGTTCCGCCAAGTGGGATGAATCGTTTACAACCCTTGATAGGCAAGAATTACAGTCATTTTTCTTCAAGAGCGCTAAAAGCCTCACCTTAAACTATCCATTAGGCAGAAGTATGTAGAAGTCTTGCCGGTAGAGGCATAGGAGCGTCGTTTGTGCAAATATAGTAACCGCAATAAGCAATCCTGGGAAAAAGGCGGTAGAGATCATATGAAAGATTGGATAGGCTAAGAAATCAATGTCAATCGCTTTGCGGACTTGCGTCATGCGAAGCGATTGCGTCAGATAGTCGAAACGCTTAGCCATGCGCCGAATGCGAGCGTACCGGAGGCGACGAAGAACGCGAGCGAAGCGCAAAGTATCTATCGATTTTGGTCAAATCCCACAGTGACTACCGCTGCGATTTTGAACAGTCATATAGACGGAACGATAGAGCGCAGCCGTTCATGCGAAACGGTGTTAGCCATACAAGACACGACAGACTTGAACTTTACGAGTCATCCTGCGACTGAAGGATTAGGCACCTCAACCAGACGAAGCAGCAAGGTATCAAAGTGCACAGCACGTTTGGTGTGAGTGGAGCCGGTGAGCCCTTG
This sequence comes from uncultured cyanobacterium, assembly GCA_963740915.1. GTDB lineage: Bacteria > Cyanobacteriota > Cyanobacteriia > Phormidesmidales > Phormidesmidaceae > Phormidesmis. Next base: position 163,313 of record CAVUFV010000011.1, on the reverse strand, counting down.
GGTTTACTCAGTCAAACGAGTTGGGTGCGTGAGCAACCGCCCCAGCCAAAGAAAGGGCGAAAAGCGGCAGAGCAACCTGGCCACAAACCAATCGAAGAGAAAGAGAGCTACCGCTGGCTAGAGTGCCTATGCGATGCAGAATCGAAGGTAGCGCCAGCGACTCAACTGGTGCATGTCGCCGACCGCGAAGCCGATATCTTCGAGTTGTTTGCTCAGCACAGAACCGCCAACAGTGAGCTGTTGATTCGGGTTAAAACGAACCGTAAAGTCAAACACGAGCTAGGAAAACTGTTTCCGACCCTAGCGCAATCGCCGGTGTTAGGTGAGCTGAGTGTCACCGTCAGGCGCACGCCTCAACGTCCGGTTAGAGTCGCGCGTGTTGCTATCCGCGCCATCGCCGTCACGATTGAGGTGCCCGACTATCTGGCCAAACAAAAGCCTGAGTTAGTCCCGATTGAACTCAATGCGCTACTAGTCGAAGAAGTCACGCCGCCAGCAGATGGTGGCAAAGCGATCTGTTGGAAGTTGCTGACAAGCTTACCGCTAGACAGCTTTGAGCAGGCTTGCCAAGCGGTTAGGTGGTACAGCTATCGCTGGCTGATAGAGCGCTATCACTTCACGCTAAAAAGCGGGTGCAAGATAGAAGACTTGCAGTTGCAACACCGTGACCGTTTGCTCAAAGCGTTAGCGACTTATAGCATCGTGGCTTGGCGACTGATGGCGATGACCTACAAAGCTAGACTGACCCCTGATGTTAGCTGCGAAGTCATCTTCACGCCAAAAGAATGGAAGCTACTGCGGCGCCGGTTTGTGCCCAAAAGCCGCTCGAAAAAGCCGCCAACGCTTCATCAAGCAACCCGCTGGCTAGCTCGTCTTGGCGGCTTTCAGGGCCGTAACGGTGATGGCGAACCAGGCATCAAGACGCTATGGCGAGGCTATACGAAGCTTCAGCACCTGCTCGAAGGCGCTCAACTGGCTAAGAAAACATAACGGCTGCGATGCTTTCAGCGACTTCTGCCTAATGGATAGCATTTAGAATGGGCTTTGCCGGGAGCAGCTTAACCCAAACTGACAGTAATCTATTAAGCTGCTCATATCGTTTTACAAAAAATCTTATTAACAACACCCCGGACAGTTTTTGATATGCAACGCTGGAATGATGGCTAAAACCCCCCATTTTTAGGGGTCTAGCCAGCGAAAAATCAAGGGTTTCAGCGCTTGCCCGAAAAAGTGTCCGGCCTATTGATTGATTAAGACCCCATTAAACTTTAAGTATTTTTCCTAACTGAAATATCTTGATAAAAACCTAATTTAAGTTTTACAACTTGTTTAAATGCCATCCATAAAAACGGTGGAATTGTTAGTGCGTAGCGCTTCCATAGTCGCCGGGGTTCCTGAATCAGCCGGTAACACCATTCCAACCCATATTTTCGCATCCATTCGGGAGCCCATTGCTTAACGCCCGCGTATACCGAAAACGCCCCGCCCAACCCTACCATAGTTACACTAACTCGCCCTCGGTGAGCAAACATCCAGTGCTCCTGTTTAGGACATCCCAAAGATACAAACACTAATCCTGCTTTGCTTTCATTGATTTCGGTGATGATCGCCTCATCCTCTTGAAAACTAAGTGCTCGAAACGGTGGAGACACCATTCCTGCCACCGCCAAATCAGGAAAATCTAGCATCAGTTGTCGGCGGATTCGCTTCAGCAGATCAGGTGTAGAGCCTAGAAAAAAGACGCTTATTCCGGCAGCTTCGGCCTGCTTACACAGAGCCATCATCAATTCCATGCCAGCGACCCGGTCTTGAGTCTGACCTTTCATAACACTTGCCAACCACACCAGCGGCATTCCATCCGGTGTCAGCATATCGGCCTGTGTGAGCACATGGGCAAAGTCACGATGCCAATGACCTTCCATCAGCATATGCACATTCGATACGCACACTACTCGGCTCACCCGCTTGCGAGCCCACTGCATGATCACAGCAACTTGCTCATCAAAAGACAGTGCCGACACGGGGAATCCAATAACGTTTTGGGTTGGCAGCAAATCTGATTTTTGATTTGACTTTTCTTTATTAAGAAGTTGAAGTATGGATTGAGAAGTCTGCATATTTTTGGTCGAGCTTAATTGCCTTCGATAGTAGAAATTTTGAAGCTAACAGCAAAATTAGCAGCTATGCAACCTAATATATGGCAAAACCTTTGAAGACAAATAGGAAATTCCTTTATTTAGGGCTTAGCTGTATCCAAATTCACGCTTGCTACTAATTGACACGGATAGCTGCACGTCAACAAAACACTATAAAAATAAGTGAAAAAACTAATCTAAAGACTAATTCTTTTAATCAAGAAACTAACGACCTTGGAAAAAAGATTTATGCTATGGAGACAGGGTTATTTCATTCTAGATCTGGGTAACGGATTCTCCAGCTTTCAGCTATCGGAAGCCTACACTTTAGAAGCATGAAGCAACGTATCCTCGCCGATACACTAAAATCGCAATTTAGAATGAAACAGCCCTGGCTATGGAGATAAAAATTGTATAAATACAAAACTGAGAGAACTAAATTGACATTGACTGACTACCACAAAAAACAAATAGTTAAGGCAAGCTTGCGGCAAATGCAAGAAGATGAAAGATTTAGCAACTATCGCGCCTTGCCGAACTCAACAATACCCTCAATAATGACCATAGAAAAACTCCGTGAAATGCCCAGTTAAAGTTGGCGAAAATCTGTAATTAAAACGAATTTATACAATGCTGCTGCCCTAAGGCGACCTTGCTAAGAATGAGACCTGAGCGAGATCTATACTATTAATTTATTGGCTGTCGAACCGGCAAGAAAAGCTGGCAGACCACTATCCTGCGATCAATTGACAAAATAGATTAACCTGATCGTCCGGCTTCATTAACAACTAACACAACTGACAATCAGCTTGAACAAGTTGATTGTCAGTTGAATTAAAAGAAGAATACTCGAATTTAATTGGTAACTTGATTGCATCTGCGTCTACTTGTTTTCAGATTTACAACAAACAAAACAACTGTTGTCTATTATCATTGTCGCCTGAATGGTCATTACGACGTACAACAATACATCTCCTTATTTTTTCCAGTTTACTTTAATCTAAGCTGTATCAAATCATGAGATCATTGGAGTCATTAGCCACATCTATAGTACACATATACTATACACCCTTGAATTGCCTATACCTCCAAGTTAACGACTAAAAAATCTGTTTAAAGAAGTATCCCGTGCCATTTGAACTGTGCTCACTGTGCTTGTGGAAACCATGCGACCCTATAGCAAGTGATTTTATCAATGAATTCGGAATTTGAGATGCACTTTGTCGTCAGATTACACGCTGCGAGTCGTTCATTCTGTATCGGCTGTTGCCACTTCCTTCACATACCTTTGCATAGTAGATCTTTATTTGCAAGTTAATGTCTCTAGAATTCCACTAAGCTTCATCAAAAGTTCAAAAAATGTCTATGAAGGCATTACGTCCAAATATCTAACGAGCTTAGTGAACTTCTAGGTGAACTTCTAGCGAGCTGTAAGGATTACCGTCACAGCAGTCATCGGCACCACCTACTAAAATTCTATACTTACTCCATTACGTGATTTGTTTGCACAAACACTAAACTCAACCTTACTAATAAATTTATTCGACCGCCTGAAAAAACCGTAGAATTCATCGACACAAAACTGTTTGAGGCTGTGGCACATTTGTTTTTGGCACAATCAAACATCTCTCAGCAGCTAATCCTTATCGTATGTAAGGGTGAAATAACCAGAGGATTAGCAAGATAAAACTTTGTTTAGAGAGCTTTGCAAAGGTCAGGTCGAGCTATCCTAACTCCGGACAGAGCAAAGCTTTATCTACTGATGAAGCTCGTAATACTAATGATTGATTGAAGTGTAGCCCAACGCGGATCCATCCCTAAGCCTATATTTCTGATTGCTTTTGCTATTCTGCCTACTACAGTTTCATCTAAATTCTGTTTTGTCTGCCTTGAGCTAAGAAAACTAGACTTAAGAAAATAGTCAACTTTAAAGAGATTAAGATAGATTGATACGGTTTTCAAATGTTTCGAGCGAGTAATTATGATCGCTCGAAATATCCGCACTATCTGCAAACTATTTGCAAAAGTGTCCTGATTGTCGGCTAATGCTGTGATTTGGTAGATTAGGACTATACGGGTGCGAATGCTTATTTAAAACATTATGGAATAAATAATAAATTTATACTCAGCGGCTAAGATTAGCTGCTAGCCGAGAAGAACGTCTTACCACCTTCGTGAATCAATTAGAGCTGTGTTTAAGTTCAGCGTTTTTTTTCTCTAGCCTGACTAGCGATTCAACCCCAAAGAAAGGTATCGGCGCTTTTGATTGTTATATCTTCTGACTACTGATTTTGTTGATATTTATGACTATCTTTTCACAGCCGCTTAAAGCGATCGCTCTTAGCGGACTCTTCTGGATTAGTTGGGTGCCTCTACAAGCGGCCAACGCTCAAACAGTCCCTCAGTCGTCGCCTGCCGTTGACGCATTACCCACTCTATCCACTCCAGTTGCGCCGCCTCCTGGGCCAGCACCCGCTTCCACACCTAACCTATCTCTACCCGAATCTACTTACACGTTGGGCGCGGGCGATGTGGTTCGCGTTGATATCTTTAGAGTTCCTCAGTACAGCGGAGAGAGCCAAGTCTTAATCGACGGCACCCTAAACCTACCGCTAATCGGTAAAGTCAACGTTGATGGGCTAAGCCTAGAATCAGCTTCTGACGTTCTTTCAGCTCAGTATGGGCGATACCTCAGACGCCCCCTATTAACACTCAGCCTACTGACTCGAAGATCTTTGCAAGTCGGGATTGCTGGTGAAGTCAACCGCCCTGGCTCCTACGCTATCGACCAAGGGGTCAACCAATCCTCGCGATTGAGTCAGCTCATTCAAACCTCAGGCGGCATTACTCAATCAGCCGATCTATCGCAAGTCCAAATCAGGCGAGCTCAGACAGGCGGCAAGCAGCAGATGTTGACTGTTAATTTGTGGGATCTAATCCAAAACGGAGATCTCTCTCAAGACATTACGCTAAGAGATGGGGATTCCATTTTTATCCCGACAACCTTGGTTCCGCTTGAAAACTCAGGTTTGCTAGCAGATGCTAGCTTTGCCGCTGATGCTACTCAACCTATAAATATTGCCATTGTCGGTGCAGTTTATCGTCCTGGGCCCTACACATTACAAGGTGGTGTGGCTCGAACCGGTGATGCGGGCACTCCTGGCGCTGCCAGTAGCTCCAATAGCCCTACAACCATCACTAGAGCTATCCAAGTAGCGGGCGGTATCAAGCCTCAAGCCGATATTCGCAAAGTTCAAGTAGTACGGCCTACTCGGATCGGCACTCCGCAAATTTTTGAAGTTGATCTTTGGGCGCTTTTAGAAACTGGCGATCTCAAACAAGATGCTATTTTGCAAGAAGGTGACACTGTTTTGATCCCGGTAGCGACAACGCTAAGTCCCGAAGAAGTTGGACAAATCGCGTCCGCTAGTTTTGCTCCTGATACCATTCGCGTTAATGTTGTAGGGGAAGTTGAGCAGCCTGGAACAGTAGCGCTACCTCCCAACACACCGCTCAGCCAAGCCATTCTCGCAGCTGGAGGGTTTAACACCAGAGCTAGTACAGGCGCTGCGGAGCTAGTACGCCTAAATGAAAACGGCACAGTGACGCGCACCGCTATCCCAGTTGACTTTGCTCAAGGTATCAACGAAGAAAGCAATCCGCTACTACGCAATAATGACGTGGTTATTGTCAATCGCAGCGGCCTTGCTAGTGTAAGCGATACCTTAGGAACTATTCTTAGCCCACTGGGGGGCATCTTTTCTTTCTTTCGACTTTTTAATCGCTTCTAACGGCTCTAAAAACTAGCATGTAATATCTACACGTAACTTCGGCCTAACTTTATCAGAGGCAGCATGAAAACTGACGACATTTTGCGGCTAACAGAAAGTTATCGTTCTAGTGCCCCTGTTGAGGAGATTGAAGAAACCGTCGATCTAAACCGGATTGCACATGCCTTGGCGCGAAACTGGTGGATTGTTTTGGGCTGTACCGCTTTAGCTACTGCCGCAGCGGGTGCCAAGGCGCTCTCCCAGACACCTGAGTTAGTCGGTGAAGTCGAAATATTGGTTCGATCCAGCAGCGCTGAAAGTGATGTGATCGCGAATATTCCTGAGACACTCAGTAGCGGAGCAATGCCTAAGCCTGTCACGGTTGATGAAGACCTGCTCAAACTATTAAAAAGTCCTAAAGTCCTCGCACCCGTTGTGAGCCAGGTGCAGACAACCTATCCTGAGCTTTGTGGCATTCCGGAGGGATTTTCAGGCAATGCAGCAGATATCAGCAATCTTTGCTATCAAAGACTATCAAGCCGGTTGAAGGTAGAAGCGCTAGGTAAGGATTCAGCGATTGTCAGAGCCACTTTTGAAGATGTTAATCCACAGGCAATTCAGGCTGTTTTGACACAGCTTTCTCAAGCATATTTAGACTACAGCTTGGAAACTAAACAAGCCGACATTCGTGGAGGTATAAAGTTTGTTATCCAAAAGCTGCCTGATTTACGCCAAAAAGTGGAGGTGCTGCAAACTCAGTTACAAAATTTGCGCCTGCAAAATGACATTATCGATCCAGCGTCTCGGGCCGCTCAGCTAGCCGAGCAAATTAAAACCTTTTCACAAGAGCAGCTAGAAGTCGAAGTTCAGCTCTCGCAAGCGAAAGCGGTTGCTAACGATCTCAGTCAGCAATTGCAGTCTAAAGAGCAAGCTTCTTCTTCAGCTCTTAGTCAAAATGTGCGCTACCAAAGCTTATTGAATGCGCTTCTAGAATTGGATTCTCAAATTGCAGAGGCTTCCACGCTGTATTTGGATTCCTCACCCGATATGCAGGTACTTAAAGAGCAAAGGCAAAACCTACTGAGACTGTTGGCTATTGAAGGTCAGCAGTCTCAGCGAGAAATTGCAAGCCAAATTACAGAGCTAGAAACCCGTGAACAGGCTTTACAGCAAACGCTTCAAGGCCTAAATGCAGATGTGGGGCAGTTAACGGGAGTCGCTCGTAGCTATGACGATATTCAGCGAGAGCTTGGGGTTGCTTCTGAGAATTTAAATCAGTTTATTGCTAAGCGAGAGGCCCTAGAAATTGACGCCGCGCAAAGAGAGATTCCTTGGGAGATACTAACGCCGCCGACATCACCACAGCCAGTGTCTACTAGCTTGTTTAAATATCTGCTTTTAGGTGGAACGCTAGGGCTATTGCTAGGAATGGGGATTGCGCTTTTGGTCAATGAATCTTCAGGTGTCATTTACTCTGAAAAAGAGTTAAAGCGCTCTACTCGCCTACCGCTTTTGGGCTCAATTCCAAACTATACGGTGGCTGATGAGTTGTCTTTGGAGAGAAACGGCATCGTCTTAAGGCAGTACGCTAGCGTTGGCACTGAGCGCAGCCGGTTGGAAGAGAATGGTTCATCAAGTAGTTATGGTCTTAATGGCAACAGATCGGGTAGCAAAGGCACTGCTAACAACGGAATGGGGCATGATAGCAATGGCGATCGCCGCCGACTCATGGTCTCTCTAGCAACAATACCTGCCTATATTCAAGATCCGTTTGCAGAATCTTTTCGTTCTTTGTATACCAACCTGCGGCTGCTGAGTTCTACAGAGCCCATTCGCTCAGTTGCAGTCAGCTCCGTTATGGCTGGAGAAGGCAAATCGACTGTAGCGATTCATTTAGCAGAAGCGGCAGCGGCAATGGGTAAACGGGTGCTGCTGATAGATGGTGACTTGCGTAATCCTCAGATCCATCGCTATCTTGAGCTGTCAAATGAGAAAGGATTGACTAATCTTTTCTCGGGCGAGTCAAATCCAGCGATTATCCAGCGATTTGCACCAGCGCCTAATCTGTATGTGATTGCAGCAGGATCGGCCTTTTTTGATCCAACGCGGCTGTTTTCTTCGCGGAGCATGAAGCGCTTTGCGAAAAAAGTTGAGAGTCGGTTTGACTTAATTATCTATGACACGCCGCCATTACTGGGCCAGTCGGATGCTTACCTCATTGCTGATAACACCGATGGAATGCTGCTGGTGACGCGACCCGGCAAACTAAAGCAGCCATTGCTAGATAGAGCAATGGAGCAGCTTAAAATTGCCGATATTCATGTACTAGGGATGGTAGCCAGAGAGTCTTAAATCGAGGGCTCTACACCTGTATGAAGCCTTTCTGGGCGATCGCTACTTGGCTTATTTGGCTTGATAGAAAACCGTAGATTCGCTGATCGGTTTAAGTTCTGTGCCAGGGTAGTAGAATTCTAGAATTTGTTCGCTGGAGTAACCTTTTTCACCCAAGTTATAAGCGCCCGCTTGGCTCATACCAACCCCGTGACCAAAGCCACCGCCAATAAAGCGATAGCCTGTGAGGATTGGGATAGGCACTGCTTTTTGGCTACTGTTTGGATCGTCGATTGAGCTGTCGGTAGCGCTGTTAGTTGGGTTATTTTCCGCAGCGCTATTAGGATTAGAATTACTAGGGTTATTGCCGGTCGGAGCGTTGAGGGGGTTGCTGGCAACCGCACTTTCTCCCGGCTTAGGCGCAGTGGCCGCGTCAGCAGAATTTTCTGCCTGCGCGTTTGCCTTGGGCACTTCCATAATGGGCTCTAGATAAAACAACAGACTGCGCGGCGGAATCAATGCTTTGACCGCTTCATCTTTCACCAGATCAAATGAGCCGATGTCAGTATCTACCTGAAGTTTTTGAACGCGTCCGGAGCTAGCTCTTTCAGTTACAGTAAGACCCGTAATTTGGTTAAATCCGGCTAAGGGATGCTGCTGTTTGGTGAGATATTCTTTCATGGCGTCGCCAATTTCTTTCAGCGAGGCGCTGCGGTTCCAGCGAAAGGCAGGCCAGCCGTCTTCATTAAAGCCGCTGCTGAGCGCGATAAAAGATCGAAAGTTAGCTTCGTTAGAAAGGGGTTTTTGGCTCAAGTCCCAGCGAGTTTGCAGTGAATCTATTACCGGGCGCAGGTAGGGGCGATCGCTGCCATTCCAAACGTCGGTAAAGCTAGCGGTGATACCGCCAGTCGTCGAGGAGTAAAGCGCGTCAATCAGCTCGTTTTGGTAGGTGAGGACTTGGCCTGAAGTGGCGGCGATCGCACTATCCGAAACCGGATCTGTTTCTGACAGGCCAAAATACACCTGACACTGCGTATCTGCACAGATTTCGTAATCGTCAATTGCAAAGCGCCTGAGGTTGCGCAGCGCATAGGTTCGCGCCAATATTGCCTGCGCCTCAATCGCGGGAAGAGGAGCCCCCGCCCCAATTTCATGCGGTACGACCCCCCGCAAATAGGCATCGACTGGCACTTGATTTACCAGTGTGTAACTGCCGTAGGCGTTGGGCTGAATCTTCATCGTGCCTGGAAACAAATCGCGGTAGCGGGTAGTGTTGCCTTGGCCCATTTGGATCTGACGGTTAGCGCTGGTAATCGTGAAGCGATCGCGGGTGTACTTGTAGCCATTAGCCGTAAAAGTGGCCTTGGGCACTTCTTTGACGACTTTTGAATCAATAAAGGCACCGGTATAGCCTGCGGCATGAAGGTTTTGCAGCAGCAGTCGGCGCAATAATGGCGTTGCGTAATCTTCTCGCTTGGCCCAGACCTGCCAGGCATCGGGCTGAGCGATTTCGGCATTGATGCCCGCAGCTTGCCACCGCGCCGCGCTGTCTTCGGCGCTTTCAAAGCTGCGGTGGGTGCTGAGCACAACCCATTCTTGCAGAACCGGCTGATCCAAAGGCTGCATCGTCACTTCTATGGTCAGCTGGCGAGTAGTCAGAGTTTGCGGCTGATTTCCGGTTTTGAAACCAACAGTAATTTGATCGCCGCTTAGCGGTGCAAGGATAATTCTGTCGGCTTTATTAGCGCCAAATCGCTGGACAATACCCACCTTAATTTCTGGATTAAGAGAAGCGGCCTCAGAAGCGGCCTGAGCTTGGGCCGTCAGCAGCTTGACCGGTGACATCTGGGTATCTGACAATTTGAACGCTAAAGGCGTAATGGCTGCGTGACTCAAGCGCGGCCCCATCAGAACGCTGCTCGCGATCGCACATACAGCCACGCCAAATCCCATCACCAGCCGTGAACCCTGATGACTGCTCGGGCAAAAAGTTCGGCGAAGGCTTGAATCCAAAGCGGCAGCTAGACGAAGATGCAAACGGTTCATATCAGGTATGGTGACGAGCGTATAGGGTCAATCGGATGATCTAATCAGGCAAGCATTACACCAAAAGATAGAAAAATGAGATAGAAAAGTTCACTTTATCCTAACGGTTTCTGCTGGCAGGGTTTGTGAATATATGGAAAGTTATTGATTCAGGTTTTTATGGCACCTACCGCCTCCCATTCCTCGCAACTAAAGGCGTTAATGCAGCCGGCCCAGATCGGCAGCTACCGAGCATTGGCCCTGCAAGCAGGTGTTTCTCGCTGGCAGGTACAGCAGATCCGAACAGGCAATATTAGGAAAATGCGAATAGAGACGCTGGCTAAAATTGCGATCGCACTCAACCTTTCCTTGGCCGCGCTCATAGCTGAATTCGATCTCACCGGTGATCACCCGCAACCATCTTTACAACCATCCGCGCAACCATCCGAAAATTCAGCCCTTACCCATCAGCTAACCGCACTACAGCAGGAGCACCAGCGCTTACAGCAGCAGCAAACCGCGCAAATGGCCGCCGTGCGATCGCAAGTTCAAATCGACGCCCTTCAAACCTTAGAATCTTGGCTGGTGCAGTGGCCGACCATTGCTCACAGAGCGCAGATGAATACCGATCTGCCGGCGGTCAAAATCCTCCCCTTTGTCAGACCGGTCACTCAGCTCATGGCAGAGTGGGGCGTTGTGGAAATTGCTTCCCTAGATGCCCAAATTCCCTACGATCCCCAAATTCACCAGCTCACGAAAGGCACCGCAAACCCAGGAGATCTAGTTTGCGTTACTCACAGCGGCTATCGGTATCAGGGTAAATTGCTGCACCGAGCTAAGGTAAAACCCCCAGACTCAGCCTCAGCCCAACTCTAAACCTCAGTTTCAGATCGCACCAGCGTAATCACCGTCAGCTCCGGCGGGCAAAACAGCCGACCCGGAAAATAGGTGCCCAAGCCTCGATTGACATACAGCCAGTTATTGCCCACCCGATGTAAGCCTCTGGCCCACTCCCAGTGACGCACCACATGAAAGCAGCGATCGCTCAAAAACGGCACCCGATTGCGCAGCCAGCGCGGCACCCGATGGCGCAAACGCTTCCACACCAAAGGCCCCGGCCCCAGTCCTGGAATATACACCTGACCGCCATGCGTATGGCCCGATAGCTGCAAATCAACTCGCCAGATCGCTAAATCCTCAGCCGTATCCGGATTATGCGACAGCACCAAGCGCGGCACCTGCGGATCTAACCGGGCCAGCACCTGCGGATCAAATTCTTTAGACCAGCAATCGGCAAAGCCGACCACCGGAAAATCAGCCCCAAAAGGCGTCGCAATCTCATTCCACAGCACCGTAACATTGGCCTGCTCTAGCGCCTCGCGCACCATCCGCCGAGATCCTGGTCGCTGAATATCGTGATTGCCCAGCACCGCAACCATGCCATAGCGACTCGGCAAATACTTAAGCCGGCGCGCTAGCTCATAAATGGGCTGAGGATCATCGGTGACAAAATCGCCCGTCAGCGCAATCAAATCAGGTTTAATCGCTTTCACCTGCTCTAACGTGCGAGCCAGTAAAGCGTCCGATAGCCTGAGCCCATCAAAGTGAAAATCAGAAAGCTGCACCACCACGCAGCCTGCTAGGCGCTCAGGTAACCCTTGAATCGGAACCGTCAGCGCTTCCGTCGATAGCGAGCCGGATAAAAATCGATGCATATAAATTGACTTATGGCGTGCGCATGGCTCTATCAATCGGCCACATCTGCACAGGTAGCCATACCATTTTAGTTAAGCCATAAGGGGTCTTGCAGACTACATCCGACTGTATAGAGGCTGTCCCGCTATCAACTGACTAACTTCACAGACCTTTTACCGTCCCCATTACAGACCAGAGGCCACCATCATGGTACCGATGCCCGCATCTGAGAAAATTTCCAGCAGCAGGGCATGGGGCATCCGGCCATCTAAAATAGTGGCCGTGCTAACCCCTTGAGCGAGTGAGCGAATGCAGCAATTTACCTTCGGAATCATGCCGCCCGCCACTACGCCGCTAGCAATCAGTTCTCTCGCTTCGTGAATATCAAGCTTGCTAATCAGGGTGCTAGGATCATGAAAATCTCGCATAATCCCTGACGTATCTGTCAGCAAAATCAGCTTTTCGGCGTTGAGCGCAGCCGCAAGTTCACCAGCCACCGTATCGGCATTAATGTTATAGGCTTGACCAGTATGATCGGCAGCTACGCTGGAAATAACAGGAATATAGTTCGCGGCGACCAAAGAACTCACCAAGTTCGGGCGAATATTACTGACTTCACCCACAAAGCCAACCCCCGAATCGACCGAATTAGGTCGCGCTGTGACCAGATTGCCATCCTTACCGCAAATACCCACCGCTGAGCCCCCGGCCTGATTGATCAAAGACACGATTTCTTTATTGACGCGGCCTACCAGCACCATTTCCACCACATCCATCGTTTTGGCATCAGTCACTCGCAGCCCATCTTTAAACTGAGGTTCAATATTTAATTTGGTCAGCCAAGTATTAATTTCAGGGCCACCGCCGTGGACAACCACGGGGCGAATCCCGACGCTAGCCATAAAGACGATATCGCGAATGACTTTTTCTTTGAGGCTGCTGTCTTTCATCGCTGCGCCGCCATATTTAACCACGACAGTACGGCCCTGGAACTGCTGAATATAGGGGAGGGCTTCGCTGAGAATGCGGACGCGATCGGCTTCGACTTGCTGGAAGTATTCGCTTTCGGCGGTGAGGTTGGGCATAGAGGAGATCGAGGAGAGAGAATTAGGGGATAGGGGTATTGATGTTGGGGGTGTTGAGGATAGCGGGAGGCGGGGGTAAGTGGGGATGGACGGTTTGTTGAAGGGTAGTAAGGATGTGATCGCACGTTTTACCTACCGACTTACCCTCGTATTCAATCCGCAGATCGGCTTGGCTATACAGATCCTTGCGATCGGCCAAAAGGCTTTCTAATTTAGCGCCTAGATCGACCCCACTGATCAACGGGCGAGTACTGTCACCCGCCAAGCGAGCGGCCAGCACTAGCACCGGCACATCGATCCAAATTACAATGCCATGCTGCAAATAGCTCCAGTTGAGGCGCTCGGTGACAATGCCGCCGCCAGTAGCCACCACTAGGCAGGTATGCGCAGCGACTTGGGCCAGCACTTGGGTTTCAAGCTTACGAAAGGCTACTTCACCTTGGTTGGCAAAGAGATCGGTAATCGACTGGCCGGTGGTTTGCTCAATTAAAGCATCTGTATCTAAAAATCGATAGCCTAAACGATGGGCAAGCTTGCGGCCAAGGGTGGTTTTGCCGCAGCCCATCATGCCGACCAAGTAGAGGTTGGCTTTTTTGAGAAAGGTGGAATCAAAAGAGGCGCTCATGACGTCGTGGGGGGCGATCGCTGTATTATGCCAGCTATTGAGCCAGCTTGGGTAAGTCAGCTTGAGCGCGATCTAATAGCGCTAGCCAGAGCTGACGTTCGCCGCCAGGGGCACTGTAAAAAAGTAAATCGATCAGTAGCCGGAGGGAGAGGTGAGTGAGTGCCTCAGTGTCAGGTGCAGGATCGGCCATGCGATCGCCGTACATATTATTAAAATTATCCAAATAATCACCCAGTACAGCGGCGCGATGAGGCGCTTCGCCCGCCACCGTCAGTGCTTCTAGCCTAGCAACGGCCTGGCGAATGTGATCGTGGTGATCTACGGCCAACCGACAGATGACCAGCACCAGCGCTCTGGCTTCTTCAATGTCTAATTTTTTGCGCCCTTGGCCTTTACGCAAAGGGCTAGACTGTCTTAACCGCCATAAACCCACCCGATCAGACAGCGTCTCGTCTAGCTGTAGATCTTTAGCGGCCATCAGCACCGCATCAGAACCCACATCGGTTAGCGCCTCAATCGCCATTAGCACCAAATCCAGCTGGGCTTTAATGCTGCTGAGCTGAGCAGATGAAAGATGATCAAAGGGCAAAGAGACATCCACAGCAATCAAGGCCGGCAACTTGGAGCGGTTAGCTAGCCCAAGTTAAATTGAGCTACGGCAATTGTGCCACAGCCGAGGCCGCGTTTGACTAGAGCGCCGCTCACAGGCAAGTTTGATAGCCCCAGTCAGGTTTCTCTACCGCTCTAGGGGCAAGGGCACAGGCAAATTCACTAACCGGCATCGCGGTAGATCTGGACGGGCGCGGGCGATCGGGCAAATAACCAAAGGTTCGCTCCACTCCAGCGCTGGGTGTATCAAACACAACAGCCCCTACGCTCGTGCAGCCTCGAATCAAATCAGTCGCCACTTGAGTCAAAAACTGCGGCGAAAAGATCACCGAGGCGGCCGCTGGCCCGCTGATGGCGATCTTAATGCCATTGGGTCTAGCCGAGGGGGGAGCGCTGTAGAAATCGTCTAAGCGCAGAGCATTCAGCGAAATACCAACATCACGGCCAGTTACGATATTTTCAAGCATGCTCACAACCGCCGCATCGCAGCTAGAAGATCCATCGGAGGCCGCCGCGATCGCCGCCGCCGAAACCTCAGCAGATAGCATTGTATCTCGCTCTATCTTGAGCGCATAGCCGCCAGTTTTACCGGGGTCATAGCTGTTGGCTACGACCGTATAGCTGCCGGTAGCCGGTAGCACAATCGACAGGCGAGCATTGCGATCGCGGCGGCTAATATCATCATTTTCGCTAATTCGCTTACCGTCCGAATTCAGCAGAATTAGATAAGGGTCAAAATCCTGGCTCTCCAAAACAATTGTTACCCGCTGACCGCTATTGCCTGAAAAAACATACCGGTCATACCAGCTACCATCTTCTAACACCAAATCTTCAGCGCTCAACGCGCCTCTCACCTGTAGAAGAGTTTCAGCGTTGGCTGGGCTTATCCAGAGTATTGGGCTGATCATTGAGCCGGCTAGGGAGTAGGCCACCAAGCGAGGCAAAGTCATACCAGCAAGCCTAGAGAAAATTCCAAGCCGTTGCAGCAAACGCATTTTGTTTTTCCGTGGGACGATTTAATAGAACAAGTTAAAGAGAGATGAAATATTCATTAGACATTGATGGTAGCGATCAGCGCGTCGCCCTGTCTATAGATTTTTATCTATGGACGTATTTTTTTATTCTAATGCATGTCTGTACGGACGTTAGGACAACGGCTTTCAGCGCTGGTCTATGCAGCCATAGCCAGATAGCTTTACCGAAAATTAACGAATCGAAACGATTCGACTTTTATGATGGGGCTTTTATTGGGTAGGCTCAGGGCATATCAATCAAGTTTGATACATCCGCTTTTCAGGTCGCGATTGCTTTCGATATGCGTTTAACCATTGGCTTTGCGTCTTTGATCATCTCAGTGTGGCTAATGGTTATCGGGTTTGGCCAAGTCGGCCATGCCCAATTAATTGGGCCGTTAACCGGGGCGATCGCGGCCCAAAATCCAGCCCAAAATCCTCTTTTCAGGTGGCAGTTAACCTGGCAATGGCTAGCCGCAATCGGTCTTTTGCTCATGGGTGGAGCGCTGGTATGGGGGGTAAGGCACTACGGGCGTCAGCAAAAATGGCAGCGCATCGAGTTTCTGCGGCAAACCGTCAAAGAATTTGAGCAGCAGCCTGAAATTTACAGCGCCCTGAAGATTCTAGACTTTGAAGAGTACCGCGACTACAGCATTCCAGCGAGAGGGCCAAACCAGAGCGCATCCGGCATCAGCACCTTAAACAATTTCTCCAATAATCCTACACTGGGCGCTATTAGCTTTCGCGTCAATGACGACCTGCTGTGCAATGCGCTAGCTCCTCACGATCAGCGGGCACGGATTAAAACGCAGCTTGATCTGCGCCAAGATCGCGACCAGCTTCACCCGCAAGCGCTCAGGCAGTATCAAATCGAAACTATTTTGCGAGACTGGTTCAACGCCATGCTTAATGGCTTAGAGCACTTTGGCTACTTTATTGAATCGGGATTATTCACTGAAAAAGAGCTGAGACCCTGGCTCAACTATTGGGTGAAGCTCATTGCCGATCCGGCTTACCGTCGGCCCGGCGCTTCTAGATTTTACGATGCGCTCTACAGCTACATTCATCACAGCGGCTTTTTTGGCGTCCAAAAGCTATTTGAACGATTTGGCTATCGCATTTTGCCGTCGCCTTATCAAGATGCGGATTTGATCGATATCAGCTTGTCATCGACTGGTTACAGCACAAGGCTGGCCCTGACATTGGCCAAGGCCGCTTATCTCGCCTATCAAGATAAACAGTTTGTGGCCGAAGTAGTGGGCCGCTGGGGCGTCGCACTCTACGAATACAATTTACGACAACAGCTAGACCAGCCGCTACCCAATTCTGAGCCGGTGACGCAGCAAACGATGAACGAGCGATCGCAGCTTGCCAAAAACGACATGATCCGACGTAACTTTCGCTATTTCAACAACCAGGGTCGCGACACTCAAGCCTATATGTTTCGCACCTCTGCGTTTGTGGTATTAGCCTTTCGCGGTAGTCAAGAGCCTCAAGACTGGCTGACTAACTTCACAACTCAGCTGCGCAACTTTACCATTCGCAAAGACGGCATCACCTCAGTGTCTTCTTACAAAGGTCGGGTGCACACCGGATTTTTTCTGGCCTGGTCTAGCATTGAAAAATCAGTGCTGCTACAAATTCATCGCTGGAAACAGGAATTAATCGCCCAAGGGCAAGCAATGCCGCCGCTTTACATCACCGGTCACAGCCTCGGCGGAGCGCTCGCAACCATGGCCGCCGCCGCCCTTGTTGACAATGGCATTAGAGTCGATGGCGTCTATACCTTTGGTCAGCCTCGGGTGGGCGATCGCACCTTCGTCACTCAGCTCAACGCTAATACGGGCGGCAGAGTTTTCCGCTTTGTCAACCACAACGACATTGTGCCTCACGTCCCACCGCCCTTTTCAATCTGGAATCCGACCCGGTTCTATAGCCACGTCGGCGCAGGCCACTACTTTAATGGCAAAGGTGTGATGATTGCTAACTACAGACTCGCTGCCCGATTAATAGATGGCACCTTGGGGGTCATCAAAGGCATTTCCGGCGCTGGCTTTGATCTGATTACTGACCATCGGATGGAATACTATATCAGCCATTTAAACGACGCCCTTCAAGAAGAAGCTGAAGATCTCGCCGCGAATCTGTTAGAAGTTAGAAAACATTGAGATAGCAAGAAAAAGTCAGCGCCTTTTTAAGGCACAAGAGCATTCGTGGGCGTTACCCCTGAGAGCGTCAGCATGTAGTCAAATCGCCCACCCCCATTGTCTTGCCAGCCAGTGAGTTGGCCTTCATGATTCAAGATTGGATCGTTGTTGTAGCTGGTAACAACAACAAAGTAGACGTCAGTTTTAGGAATGATAAATCCGCGAATGTGAGACTGTTGGCGGCTGCTGGCAGAATTGCTATAGTTCGGATTACTGAAGTTGTTGTTGGCAGACTCAGCGGTGATCTCGCTATCGTCGGCTGAGGCAATTACCCGACCACTGCGATCAAACACAAATAGCTGCGAGTCACCGCTAGTGTATAGGCTACCGGCCATCACTTGAGTAACGGTCAGATCGACGGTGAGGCGATCGCCCAGCCTCGCCACAAAGCCATACACCTCATGACCTGTCCCCACATGGCCCGCAACCACATTCATCCCATTGCGCAGATCCACCGGGGTTGCGGGCGTGAGACCAGCGGCTTCACCCATCGCAACCGGCAGTGAAAATTCGGTAGGTTCTGTCAGCACTACGCTGCTGTAGCGGTTGTTAGTCGCTTCGGCAACCGCGCCCTGCCAGCCCAGCGGCTGACCGGATTGAACGGTAGGGGTACTGGCTGTAAGAAAATAAGGATCGGTGCGATCGCAAGCCTCGGCCCCTGGCAAAATCACTTGTTCGCTGCGGTAGCGCTCTAGCTGCTGGCGCAACGCCAATAAAGACGCACGCTGATCGTTGGTGGTGCGATCGCTAGATATCAACATTCCGGCAATATCAATCGCATTGCTCCAGTTGTTAGCGCAAACAGCCTGATCCAGATCAAAAATAGTCATTCTTTGAGCGTAAGCTGGTGAACTAGCCACCCATAAAATACCTACTGTGCCAGCTAATAAACTGACCCATAACCTGGCTAAGGGGCGCGCTGAAATTTTGGACTGGTTAAGCTGCGGCAATAGGCGCATTTTTTTCCTCACAAAAAGTGTGTCATCGAGTCAAGCAACTCAGTCGGCTCAGTCTTGTCCCAACCTAAACCAGATGTTTTAAGTCCGCTTCAGTGGGTTTACAGCCTTAGCGCTAGCAAACTCGATCAGTGGGCATATTAAGGCTGAGCGACTCTATAAAGCGTACAAATAGGGCCTTAAATTGCCCGCTCCTGTACCCCTCAAGAGCGGTTTCAGCGTGCCCCGATTATTCTCTGTAGGCAACCACAGACACTCCTAGCATGGAAGAAAAACTCAAGCTGCTTGTCGTCGATGATGAGCCTGATAACTTAGATTTACTCTATCGGACTTTTCGCCGAGAGTTTGACGTCTTTAAAGCCAAAAGTGGTACAGAAGCTTTAGACGTTTTGGAAGCGCAAGGAGAAATGGCCATCATTATCTCCGACCAGCGAATGCCAAAAATGAACGGTACCGATTTCCTCAGCCGTACGGTTGAGCCCTTTCCTGACACTATTCGGATGGTACTCACAGGCTACACCGATGTCGAAGATCTCGTCTCAGCTATCAACTCTGGCAAAGTCTTTAAATACATCACTAAACCCTGGAATCCCAAAAAGCTCAAGGTTGTAATTGAGCAGGCAGCTGAAACCTACACCGTCATCAAGCAGCGCACCCAAGCGCTGAGCCGAGCTTTAGCACAAGAGTCGTTAAGTAATAGCATTATGAGTGCAGTGCGCGGCTCTCTTGACTACAGCAGCACGCTGCAAACGGTCGTCAGCGCTTTAGGCCAAGCTTTTCACGCAGATTTAGCCCTTCTCCACCCCATTGGGTTTTTGCCGTCAGAAACCCAACCACAAGCGCTGCTAGTTTATCGGCCTGTGCCGCCCACCGCCACTGCAAAAACGTTTTGCACTGATTTAACTGCCCTGAGCGATCTGCCTGAGAGCTTAGAGATTCTTTCAGAATCAGTGCTAGTCGAAGGACAGAGCGCAATTAGAATAGTGGTGCCTTTTGTCGATCAAGGCCAATCGATTGCAACGCTTTGCCTCTACAAGAAAACGCGACAGCAAAAATGGGCCAGTGGTGCGATCGCCTTGCTGAAAAATGTCTCTAGCCAAGTGGCACTAGCCATCTCACATGCTAAGCTCTACCAGCAAATTCATCAGCAGTCAGTGCAGATGCGCGCTGAACTAGAAGTCGCTAGGCAAATTCAAAGTAATTTACTACACCAGAGCTGGCCAGAAATAGCCGGTATTAAAATTCAGGCCCGCTGTCAGCCTGCGAGAGAAGTCGGCGGTGACTTTTTTGAGGTGTTTATGCATCCTCAAGGTGACGTTTGGCTAGCGGTTGGCGATGTTTCTGGCAAAGGGGTGCCAGCAGCGTTGTTTATGGCTAGTGCAATTTCGGTACTACGCCGTGAGCTAGCGCAAGAAAAATCACCTGAGCCAGACAAGGTGATGCACAACCTCAACCATAGCTTGTCAAACGATTTGATCAGCAATAACTGCTTTATTACGATGGCTTTGATTCGCTACAGCCCAAAAACTGGCGAATTGGTGTATGCGAATGCAGGCCATGTCTATCCAATTGTGTGGTCGCACCGAGACATGGTGATGAACCAGCGCAGCGTAAAGCCCACTTATTTAGATGTTAGAGGAGTGCCTTTGGGCATTTTACCGGTTTGGATTGCATCGGCAGGTACGTTACAGCTTGCTGGTGGCGATGTACTGCTGCTGACTAGCGATGGCATTACGGAAGCAACAGCACCTAGCTGCCAGGCTAACAGCAGCAGTTCTATGCTAAATCAAGAGGGGCTTTGGGATTTTTTACAGCGGCAGCCTGTCGAACTCAATTTAGACCATTTACTCGCTTATATTCATCTCCCGGAAGGTGAACAAGAAGATGATCAAACTATCTTGTCACTGGAGGTGACGTCATGCTAAAAACCGAACTGATCGTTCCTAGTGATCTAAAGTTTCTGGCGGTTGTAGAGCACTGGCTGTTGGAATCGCTACAGTTAGAACTCGATCAGCAAATGGACTGGACTGGGGTTGAGAGCCGTCTGCGATTGGTCGTTGTGGAAGTTTACTCTAATATTGTGCGTCATGCTCATAACGAAAAGCCTGAACTGCCGGTACTGATTCGCATTGAGCTAGACGACAATAATCTCTCTTTGGAAGTATGGGATCAAGGAGAAGGCTTTAATATCGATAGCTATCATGCGCCTGCACCGGGTGATTTTCAAGAAGGGGGCTATGGTTGGCTGATTTTGCACCGGATTATGGATAGGGTGGAATATCAGTTGCGCGTGGGGGGCGATGGCAAAGCCTTTCCAGGAAATCGCAACTGCCTGAAGTTAGAGAAAGATTTAGCCCCTACTGACCTCTAAATCTGTCGTCTGAAGCTGAGATGAGGCAAGGCAGGGTAGCGGGCTTTCGGCGTAGCGGGCGATCGCGTAGCTTTCTAAGCAAATCGCCTCCTTACCCATTGGCCTTCCTTTTTGTTTGCCCAATTGACTATTCAGTTGACTATTCATGGACCAAGCCCATAGCTGATCGCCATACGAAAAGTGCCACCACTCTTGCGGATGCTGACAAAAGCCTGCTGCTATCATCGCTGATCTCAGCAGAGTGCGATGAGCATGATACTGCTGAGAGCGAACATTGACGTGATCAGCGAAGTGATCAGGATAAGATCGCGGTGATATTTCATCAATAGCTGAGCCCATGTTGACTGGCTTGCCTTGGGCATCGACTAAGGTAAGATCCACCGCTGCGCCTGTACTGTGGGGTGGGGGAGTGCTGGGGTTAGCGCTAGGAACAGCCCAAAACTGTAGAACTTTTTCTTCCAAATCAGCGCGCTCGACGGCAGTCAAATGATGCGGATCTAGTCCGGCGGAATGCGCGATCTGGCCTAAGGTGTAGTCCACCATGAACTGCTGTACCGGAATCGGGCGATAGGCATCAAAAATTTGCAACTGCCAGCCCGGCTGATCAGCCTGTAAGTAAGCCTGGGCCTGGATTAGCTTTTGCACCACGCTTTGACGCAAAAAATAGGGAGACAGTGCCCCATACGGTGCGCCTAGCTGAACGTAAGGATGAGGCGTGACGACTGCAAAATCAGTCAAAGGAATCGGGATCAGGGCTTCCCCGCATTCTTCAATCGGTATGGTTTGGTAGGGTTTCATAGCATCAAGTGATGACCTCAATCGGTAGATTTATAATCGCTAGCTTTAGGCGGCAATCGGCTGAGCTTGCTGCACAAATTGAACGAAATTACTCAGAATTTGCAGGCCAGCAGTAGAAGACTTTTCGGGATGGAACTGCACGGCCATCAGGTTGCCTTGAGCGACGGCGGCGGTGATGGTCTGGCTACCGTGAGTGATGGTAGCCGCCACGAGGGCGTCGTCGCTCGGTTCGGCATAGTACGAATGCACAAAATACACCCAGGCATCGGCGGGAATGTGGTTCCAAAGTGGGCAGTTAGGCTGAGCGATTTGCAGTTGGTTCCAGCCCATGTGCGGAATTGTCAGACCGGGTTCGCGCTGAAACCGTCGAATGGTGCCGGATAAAATGCCTAAGCCGGGTTCTTGGCCTTCTTCGCTGCCATCGAACAACACCTGTAAGCCCACGCAAATGCCTAAGAAAGGCTTGCCGCTCAAAGCTATGCGGCGAATCGGCTCAATTAAATGGCGTGATTTCAGGTGCTGCATGGCCGGATCAAAGGCACCCACCCCCGGGAGAACCACACCGTCGGCTCGTTCAATTTCGGTGACAGAATCGGTGACTAGCGTATGGGCACCCGCAGCCTGGAGCCCTTTGCAGGCAGAATGTAAGTTGCCCATGTCGTAGTCAATAACGGCAATAGTCGTCATATCAGGTGCGCTAGCCTCATAGCTTAATAATTCACAGCTTAATCATTCACAGCTTAATAACTCACAGCTTAAGTATTCACAGCAGTGAACTTCCAGATTATATCGATACCGCTAGTTTATTTCGCGGGCGATCGCGCCATTCATCCTGACCTCTATGGAGGACTGTACTATGCAAAAAGGCCCTATTTTAATCACCTCCTTTCGGTCTTGGCGGGCACATCAGCGCTCTAACTCATCAGATGATTTAATAGCTGCGCTGTGGTCGAGCGATCGCCTACCGACCGATACCATTTGGCTGCGGCAAGTGGCGGTCAACTTTGAGCTAGCCCCTATCCAAGTAATTAGCGAAATTTACCGAAAGCGACCGCGTATCGTAATTTGCTGCGGCATGGCCGAAAAGCGAGCGGCTTTATCTTTAGAAGCGCAGGCCAAAGCGCAGATAGATCAGCCAGATCCAGGTAATTGCCATCGTTTAAAAACCGCCATTGACCTCTCAACTTTACTCACGAGCACCTATCTCAGTGAAGTGAGCCAGGATGCCGGGCATTACGTGTGCAATCACCTTTATTACCGGGTTTTAAGGTTTGTTAATAATAAGAACTTTAGTCCGGATCTCAAAACTGTTGCTTTATTTGTTCATGTTCCGGTATTAACCGCAGAAAATAGAAGATTTGTCTTACACGATTTTGGTATGATTACGGCGAGACTAGCCGACATTTACTGAGAGCGGTGCTTATAGAGAACCGTCTTTCCGTATTTATTCCGAGCGAAAATCAGCCTATATTTTCCCTGTATTTCTAAGTGAGATTATTTGAGGCAAGTCTGCTGAAGCCACTGATACTATCTGTCATAAAAAGACGATTTTTTTGAATTTATTGGGGCATTCTCTAGACACCGTTTTATAGAAGTTCCATGTCACGCTCCCTTGCCCAACTCAAAGAGCAAATTGCGATTCCCTTGGCAGGCTTCGCCATCGCCCGTTTTCCTGTCTTGCCCAATGCCCGCTCAGGCCATTCATTAGATAATTTGTTAGGCCGTGACAAAGCGGGCTGCTCCATTCAATACAAACCGCAGGCCATTCGCATTGATAGCACCATAGGACTGCTGTCTCAAATTAACTGTTATTTTCCTCGCAAACTTTCGGTTTCTGTATCAGCGGCCTTTGGCTACGCAGCGGCGATTAATCAGCAGTTAGTACATTCGACAGTTTTTGTGATTCAAGATATTGATGGCGACAACGGCTATTACCTAAAAATGGATACCCTGATAAAGCGCTCCTACAAGACGGCAGACTGTGAGCCTCAAGAGGTTGCTATTTTTTTGGCCAGTGTGAGCCAGGACATCGAAAGACTGAACCGCTTTTTTGATGATGTCGTACTAGCATAGGCTTATATAGCTTTATACCGAACGATAGCCAAAGGCGGGTTGTGAGAAATAAGTACGCAATCCCAAAGCGTCTTTTCATAGAATCAAGACCTAAGCGAGGATTATACTGAGGCATATCAGTATAAAAAATAAGCTTCGATCAAAGGAATACAGGTAAAATCATGCTGTTGCTTGATCGTTTTTTATTACTAAGCTCTTTTGTCAGCCACCTAGGGTCAGTCACCTAGTCACCTAGGGTCAGCCAACTAGAGGGTCAGCCAGACTCGCGATCGCTGATTCGATAGGTTTCACGATTAGGGTTTCATGACTGAGCGCTAGCTTTAGCTTAGTCACTTGTACTTATGATTGGCTTTTATAACCTGTAAATACGCGTCGCTATGGATGATTTTTCTGCAATCAGGCGGCTTCGCCAGTCTCGCCAACAGTCTCGTCAAGATCGCGATTTTACTCCCAAAACTATCTCTAACACTAATTCAAAAACCAGTCTAATCAGTCTCAGCGTTATTGATTTAGAAGACTGTTCTTTTCAATGCTTATTCACCAAAACAAAAAACCGAGGAGAACAGCCTGTCATTTCAGTGCAGTTCAATATCTACCTCAGCGAGACCTCAGAAATTTCTTTAGCAGCGCTGATTCATCATGCCAATACGCTTAATCAGCAGATGTCGGGCCTGTGGGTCAGCGTCCGGGCCGACCAAAAAGGTTGTTATTATCTGAGCCTACAAGGATCCTCTCAAGGGCCGATGGTAGCGAGTCATTTTGATTATTTTCTCACGCTACTAGCTCGCAGTCTCAGCGGCTTTTGGCGCTATACTCAAGCGCATCATATTTTGCTACAAACTCTGCCCAGAGCCGCTCGCAACAGATATCAACAGAATCATTCCAAACAGGGTTCTCCAGGAGATTTTCCTACTCCAGATCTCGCTTCAGCTGTGGGCGAATTGGGCTAGTCAGAGGCCCTGATCAAGGAAGAAATATTCAGGTATTTTCAAGTCTTTTTAAGCACCTAGAAAGCTCCCAAAAAGCACCCAGAAGGCTGAATCTTTAGGGCGGATAAATCCTTAAAAGGGCAAATTTAAAAAGGCCAATTTCGAGGCCCGATCAGGCGAAATTTCAAAGAGGTGTTGCGAAAATAGGTTTTAAGGCATTTTTTCGCAGAAAATGTAGGCTTGATCACATTGCCTGACCAAAATTTTCTCAGCCCCAAATGGAATCTCTATGCTTGCCTTGATCACCGCGTTTGTAATCATGCCTGCTTTGGCCCAGATGCCAGTAGAAATGCCTGAGTCTGTAGAGCGGGTGAGTCCGCAGCCGGTTCGACCTTTGTCGGGGCAGCTAGATGTAGTGCCTGTGTTCAATAGCAACAGCCCTGAGCTAGTCGGTACAGCAGGAATTTTGCTGTCTACTTTTCCGCCAGAGGGGATGGCTGCAACGGAAGCGCATCTCAATTTTGCCTTTGACGGGCGCTTTGATATTTTTTCGCATCATGTCTATAAGGCTTTGGACTATAGCTCACCAACGCCTGAGCTATTAGACAGCCTTTACTTAGGTATCATCCTTAAAAACCCCAGCGCCGAACCGGTAACGGTGCGAGTATTGGCGGGCGCTAGCTATTTGAGTCAACCGGATGCGCCTTTTGTAACGCTACCTAGCTTTGTGCCATTTAGCCCTTTGATGCCGGTATTTGCAGGGCCGGGGAGTCGGGCAATGGGCGACATTTTGCAGGGTCGTCGCAGCGATATTTTTCCGGCGGTAATGGTGCTAGCACCGGGCGAAACCGCACTGCTGATGAATCAGCCGATTCCAATTCGAGGGCTGGATTTGCCAATTAATGGGCGATCTACGCTGGTGCAATTAGAGAGCAGCGGGCCTGTATACGTGGCGAGTTTGGCGCAGATAGTAGGGTTGGATGAGTCGGGGCAAGAGGTACCGCCAAGTTTGGCTGCTTGGGAGCAAATTTTGAAAAACGATGGGTTGGCGGGGCCGCGCGATCGCACGCCTTCTCCTTTGCCCCTAGCGCCTGGTACGCAGCTCATCTATGGCCGAGTAGCAGGCGTTTCAGCAGGTTCCCAATGGCAGACTATGCTAACTGATGAACCCAGCACGGCTAGCGACGGTAACTTATCGAGATTGAGTATTCCGGACGCTGGTGAGGCGTTTGCTTATGGCATTAGCTTGCTGTATGGCGGCACGATGGGCACCGGGCAAGACCAAAGTGCACCGATGCTGGTGCGCTACCCCGATACGGCCTATGAAGCGCATGGCAACTATGGGGTGCGATACAGCCTCACGCTGCCACTGTACAATCCAACTGACGCGCCTCAAACGGTGACGGTAGCGCTGCAAACGGCGCTAAAAGAAGAGACACTGAGCGCCGGAGGGCTGCGCTTTTTAGAGCCGCCGGCACCGCAGACATTTTTTAGGGGGCCGGTGCAGGTGCGCTATCAGGATGATCGTGGGTTGCCCCAGGTGCGCAATATTCATCTAGTGCAGCGCCGTGGGCAAAAAGGGGATCCGCTAGCGACTGTAACCATCGCCCCGGAATCGACTCGAACAGTCAGCGTAGATTTGCTGTATCCGCCTGATTCTACGCCGCCTCAGATACTGAGTATAGAGACGATGCCTTAGTTGATTGCTGCGGATTGCCGCTGATTACGATTGATGGCGGCGCTATAGGTTGAGATTATAGTCAGGAAACATTTGCTGTGGGCTCAGGTAACGCTTATCTGACTATCATTTAGGGTAGCCGGGTAGCGCTGATAATTTGAGACAACGGCATGAAAAATCCATGTTTGTTGTGGACTGATCATGAGCCCTTTGCGAAATGTGAGAATGGATATGAAAACGATTCAGAGATTTCCTGTTCGACAGATGAAGCTGATGGGTTTAGCGATCGCGATCGCAGCTATTAGCTATCAGCCCGCGATGTCGGCCAAAAATCAGCTAACGTCGATGACAGCAGTTGCGCAAAGCCCCATCGACGCTCAAATGAACGGCTTAGCCCATGAATTTATCGGGGTTGCTCACTCAACCAGCGGAACTGCCCAAATTGTCGAAGAAAACGGCCAGCGCTATTTAGAATTTGACAGTGCCTTTAGATCCGGCACTGGGCCAGATTTGTTTGTGCTATTGCACGCTCAGCCGGTACCGAGATCTTACAGCCCTAATGAGTACGTTAATTTGGGGCCTTTGCAGCAGGTAGCAGGCGCTCAACGCTATGCAATTCCGGCAGACGTAGCGCTAGATAGCTTTAAATCAGCCGTGATTTGGTGCAGACAGTTTGACGTAACCTTTGGCTATGCCACGCTGTAACAGCGCGGGCTTAAAGGCATTGGCCCAAAGACGATAAAGTCATTAAGTGAAACTGCCCAGGTAGTGAGTTTATTGTCTTTACAGGAGTTAGAGAATAGAGGGTGATTAAAGGAACCACGCAGCTCTTAGGGGTGATTGGCTATCCGGTGGCGCATTCGTTTTCGCCGCTGATGCACAACGCGGCGATCGCCCATCTCAACGAACAGGCCCACGCGTCTGCTGATTTTGTCTATCTGCCTTTTCCAATTCATCCCGGTGGGTTGAAAGATGCGATCGCTGGCTTTAAAGCGATCGGCGTACGCGGCTTCAACATCACCATTCCGCACAAGCAAACGATTATGCCGCTATTAGATAGCGTTAGTGAGACGGCTCAAGCGATTGGAGCGGTGAATACAGTCTGGCTCGATCCCAATACTGACAACACTGGCGGCGAATGTCAGTGGTGCGG
Organism: uncultured cyanobacterium; assembly: GCA_963740915.1. Classification (GTDB taxonomy): domain Bacteria; phylum Cyanobacteriota; class Cyanobacteriia; order Phormidesmidales; family Phormidesmidaceae; genus Phormidesmis. The sequence goes on along the minus strand of CAVUFV010000011.1, from coordinate 135,860 downwards.
CACGAATACCGATGTGACTGGTTTTTTGGCTCCTTTAAAGGCACTCGGACGAGATTGGGCAGCGGCAACCGTGGTTATTTTGGGCAACGGTGGTGCGGCTAGAGCGGTAGTGGCGGCTTGTCATGATCTGGGCTGTACGCAAATTTGGGTGGTGGGGCGATCGCGCCAAAAGCTGTCACAATTTGCGCACAGCTGGGCGCATCTGCCAGAAATTGCCGCCAAGCTCATCATGCTACCCCGCGATCAGATCCTAAAGCAGGGGCCAAAAGCCGCCGCCTTGCTAGTGAATGCGACCCCAATTGGAATGCATCCGCAGGTAGAAGCTGTGCCGCTGAAAGAGGATGAGATTAAAGTAATGATGAGGGGGGATGCGATCGCTTACGATCTGATATACACACCGCGCCCTACTCAATTTTTACAGCAGGCGGCGGCGCTTGGCCTAACGCCAATAGACGGCCTAGAAATGCTCGTGCAGCAAGGCGCCGCTGCCCTAGAAATTTGGCTAAACCAGCCTGCGCCTGTCAGCGTTATGCGTCAGGCATTACTGAGCCATTTATCTAAGTCATCAGGCTAAGTCATCAGGCTAAATACTTGACCTAAATTATCTAGCTGAATAATCTAGCACAGCGGTAAGCTAAAGGAACGCTCAGTGCCCCATGTCCTCCTCCACTGCCCTGCCCGCTATGAAGTTGCGTAACCGTTTCTCTGCTGTTAAAACGTTTTCCGGTTTGCTAGCAGTCTGCCTGTGCTTTTTTAGCTGGGTGCCTGCGGCCCATGCCCTCACCCAAATTACCCTGAAAGATTTGGTCGCTGAAGAGTGCCGCGCCGATGCCGCCTATGCCGAAAACTTGACAACAAGCGGATCTTCTCAGCAGGCAACCTGCTATATGATTAAAGGAACAGCTATCAACAACTCTGGTAGAGACATTGTCGATGCTGATATTTTTGGGCGAATTTACGACGCACAAGATAACCCAGTGATGAAAAATCGCTTTCGCCTGGGTGGCATTGAATCTGTACCAGCGGGAGAAAGCCCCTTCGCCTTTAGAATTTCGGTACCCTCGGTACAGCCCACGCCTCTACGGCTAGAAAAATTTAAAGCGTCTGGTTTTGCCAGCAAGGTAAGACGCTTTCAGGCTTGGGATCGCTCGATAGATGAGTAGCTCGTCAGGCGATCGCGCACCTGTTCATGTTCGTGGCTAAAAAATATACGGGCCAGTGGCTAACCGATCATTTAACTTTCTTACAAGCTGTTAATTCTGCACAATTAGCGCATCAATTCTACGAGGCCGAATTGATGCGCGATCATCAATGGTGGTTTCAACCTACACCCTTCATAAAAGCAGTTTTATTACAGGCCAACAAAAAACGGGACTGGCGCGATTCGAACGCGCGACCTAGCGCTTAGGAGGCGCTTGCTCTATCCATCTGAGCCACAGCCCCACAAGAATTGGCCCCTAGCACGCATACTGGTCAGTACGAATACGGGGCTGATCTCACCAAAATACTATAGCAAGATGCTTCCATTTTATTGAGACATCAAACATGGTTCCAGTGATCGCGCCAAGGGTTGCCGCCAGTTTCTAAGCCCGCCAGAGAACTCGTAGCGCTAAGCATGAGGGTTTCTGATGAGCCTGAGCGCTGCCAAAGCTGAACCTGCAAATGGCCGTGGGTGGTGTCTCTGCACAGAAACTGTAGGCCCGTTTGGGTGGGGACTCGTACCCAAGTGCCTAGGTCAGTTGTGCGGCCAGTGAGTGTGACCCGGTAGAAATCGCTGCGAGCCTCCATTTGCCAGTAGCCCCAAGGCTCTACTTCCCAAGCAAAGGCCGTCGATTGAAAAGATGAAAATTCGTAGAACCGCCCCTCATAATGGATGCCAATCAGGCCCACATCTTCTGTAATAACCGGTTGATTGAGCAGCAGCAGCTCACGCACACCGCCAACGGCTGTGAGGCTCAAGCTAGGCTGATCTGCAAAGGCGTTGCACTGAAGCCAAAACCATTTGGCCGGAAAAGCGCCGCCCCAGTTTTTTTCGGCGTAGGCGGGCACTTTGTCGAAGCTGTAGCGCACTAGAGGCGCATCAAGGTCCTCACTTTGTCGCCACAGGATCCAGCCAGAGGCCAGCCCATGCGCCATCAGTACCTGCCAACCGGGCTCAAATAGGGGTAAATAAGAAAGCCAGCCAGCCGTTGCCTTTTGCCTTGCCCCGCCCCAGCCTTCTACAGGGATGACCTGATAGTGCCACTGGGCCTGCACTTTACCCGAAGGCAACAGCAGCCTGCCCTGATGGCGCTGAACACCGTCATGGGTACTGACCTGATAGCCCTCCTGCACAAGGGTTGTAAAATCTTCGGGCGGTAGGGCTTGGGCCTTACTGACAGTAGCTTGACGCCAGTGGCCTAAGCCCAACTGATGCGGCCATGCCCAAAAATTGCAGACGTTTGGGAAGGTGCGGCAGTAGTAGGTATCGTTCGGCCCACCGAGGATTTGAGCAGCGCCGCCGCTATAGTCGGTGCCGCCCGCTGGATCGTCAATGGAGTACATGAAGGCAAACGTTAGGGCGGGATCAGGCAAAGTAAGGCGAAAGTACCAGCCTTCAAAAAATCTGTTCGAGGCTGTTGGCTGGTGATAGCCGCTGTGAGGAGTGGTCTTGAGCTTCATGTGTTGAGCTTCATGTGTTGAACTTTAATTAAGTCTCGACCCAGCGAGGTACGTAGCGCCAGCCCTGTTTAAGTTCAGCGCGCCACTGCAAATAGTTGGGCTGTTTTTCGCCAACTAGAGTCCAAAAAGCGGATGAGTGGTTCATATGAACGGTGTGGCAAAGCTCATGGACGAGTACATAGTGAACCAAAGGGCGAGGTAAAAATAGCAGCTTGTAGTTGAGGCTGATGTCTTTTTGGCTAGAGCAGCTCGCCCAGCGCGTTTTTTGACCTCTGACGGAGATGCTGCGGCAGGGCAAGTCGAGTTCGTAGCCGAGCTGGCGCAGCCAGGGGGCCAAATCACGATGGGCGCGGTAGGCGAGCCATTTTTTGAGGACGCCTTGGCAGTGGGACAGATGCTCGGTATTGCCCTGAATGGTGAGGCGGTTGCCCAATGCTGGAATGCAAATAGTTTTGTTGCCCTGGTTACCAGGTTTGTAGGTGATTGTCCAAGTTTCCAGGTCGTTAGCTGCTGATTTTTGAGGGGCAAAGCCTTTGTTGGTTTTTGATCGAGGTGATTGAAGATTGTCTAAGTCGTCTAGAACGTTGGATCGCCAGCGAAAGGTGATGGTTTCAGGCTTCTCGACTTGCCAGTCAGCGCCGGTGTTTTGAGCCTGGGTGAGGAGGCGCGATCGCGTTTTCAAAATCCAGTCTCGCCGCTTTTCTAAAATTTCGGGCAACTTAGCCGGATCAAACTTGGGCGGTACGACCACTTCAACCTCGCCCGCGACCGAGATTTTAATTGATACGTGTTTGGCGCGATCGCTGGTACGAACTTGATAATTTGGCAAAGCAGCAGAGGTAGAAACAGACATTCTCTTGAAATTCGACTCCAAAAATTCAACTTCACCTTGGACACCTTGGACTTTACCGCAGGCACTGACCTCAATCGCGCTCAGCGTATCGACAATCTGTTATAGCTAAGTGACTCTATTCATTCCATTATTATCGGCGTTAGGCCCTTCGCTCGCAATTAAAACTGTTATTAGGTGTGGCGCGCTTTTCATACAGATCAGTTCAGCTATCTATGAGCTATCTATCCATCGATCTGTAGTCCTCAGCTTCAGGCGGCCAAAGCCACTGAAACACTTTTTTCAGAGATGGGCGAACTCACCCCTAAAGAACAGTCTAAATACCCATCAAAATCACAGCTAAAGCGTCTAGCTAAAACTGTAAAGTTTTGTATGAGAATTTCATAGTTCTTTCTCAAGATAGGCCAACTTGCCCGCATTAGATTTTACTTTAGGAATAGTTGGCTCATCAAAATTCTCATTCTATTGACGATGATTGATTTTTACTGGCAAATTTCGTACAGCTTCAAGCCGCCGATTTCGCTTCAGTTTTAAGCGCCTGCTCCTGCTCTAATGACTTTTTCAATGACGAGTTAAGCGTATGTTCTTTCTATTTAAATCCCTATCATCAGCTCGTGAAGACTCGCCCTTAACTCAAAGATGGACTCAGAAATTGGGCCAGAAATTGGGCCAGAAATTGGGCCAGAAATTGGGCCAGAAATTAGGCCAGAAATTTGGAATCGGTCTAGCTATTTGCTTACCCCTCGCCAGCTGTAGTCAACTTCCTAATTCAGCAGATTCATCTGCCAATCAGGCCGCTAGTGGAGCTACAGGAAGAAAAACTGTGACTGTATTAGGGGCCTTTGTTGGCGGCGAACAAGCGCAGCTAGAGGCGGCTTTAGTGCCCTTTGAAAAAGAAACTGGCATTGATGTGATTTATGAGGGCACTGATGCGTTTACGACGCTGTTGCCCGTTCGGGTAGATTCAGGCGACGCTCCAGATGTGGCCATGTTTCCGCAGCCCGGTTTGATGAAGTCGCTGGCCGAAGAGGGGGCGCTGGTGCCACTTGAGGAGGTAATTAGCCGCGAAAAGCTGGCGCAGTACTATCCGCAAAGCTGGATTGATCTTTCTACGGTCAACGATAAAATTTATGGAATTTGGTATCGCTCTGCGGTCAAAAGTCTGGTGTGGTACTCGCCTGAGCAATTTAAGTCGCACGGCTATGAAATCCCCAAAACCTGGGATGAGATGATTGCGCTCAGTGACAAAATCGTCGCCCAAGGTGGGACGCCTTGGTGCTTAGGCTTAGAAGGCGGAAATTCTTCAGGCTGGCCTGCCACTGACTGGATCGAAGAGATTTTGCTGCGCACGGCTGGGCCTGAGTTCTACGGCAAATGGGTTGACCATGAGGTGCCGTTTAATGCGCCTGAAGTGCAGAAAGCGTTTGAGTATTTTGGCGAGATTGTGCGATCGCCCGGATACGTATGGGGCGGCAAAACCGGCGCACTCAGCATTCCTTGGGGCGAGTCACCGACTGGCCTTTTCACCAAAGATAGCAAGGGTCAGCCAGATTGCTTTATGCACCGGCAAGGCAACTTTATCACTAGCTTTTTCCCCAAAGATGTGACGCTCATCAAAGATGTAGATTTTTTCCCGACGCCCGATATTAATCCGCAGTATGCCAACGCTTTGTTGGTCGCTGGTGATATTTTTTCCATGCTCAACGATACCCCGGAAGCGCGGCAGCTCATGGCCTACATGGCAACGCCCACGCCTCACGAGATCTGGGCGGCTGAGGGTAACTTTCTCTCAGCTAATAAACAGGTTGACTTGAGCGTTTATCCTGATGAGATTAGCCGAAAAGAAGCTGAACTATTGACCTCAGCCGCAATTGTACAGTTTGATGGCTCGGATGCGATGCCCGGTGCGGTGGGCACAGGGACGTTTTGGTCGGGCGTCATGAACTTTGTCGCAGGATCTTCGGCGAAAGAAGTAACGGATCAAATTGAATACTACTGGCCGGAGGGCGAGAGTGCTGATGTCGGCGGCTTAGGAAAATAAAGAACAGAAAAAAACAAGGAATTGGGAGAGACCGTTTTGAAGGATAGATGTTATGGATAGTAATGTGGCGTTGGTTTTGCAAGCGCTGTTAGCGATCGCCCTCGGTTCAGGCGGGGTAATTGCTGTTTTTTACGGACTCAATATTCTGGTCGAAAAAGTTTTGCCACAGCGGACTCGACAGCGGGTGTTGCCTTGGATATATGTCGGGCCGTCGATGCTGCTCCTAGGCGGATATCTAGTGATTCCAGCGATTCGCACCTTTTACCTGAGTTTTTTTAACGGCAATTCGAGCGAGTTTGTTGGGCTCAAGAATTACCTTTTTGCGCTGACCGCGCCTGATATGCTGATTACCTTTCGTAACAACGTGCTGTGGCTGGTGTTGGTCACAGGCTTGAGCGTGGGGCTGGGCTTGGTGATTGCAGTGCTAATTGATCGAGTCAAGTACGAGCCTTTAGCCAAGTCGCTGATCTTCTTACCAATGGCGATTTCGTTTGTCGGCGCTAGCGTCATCTGGCGATTTATCTATGCCTATCGGCCGCTGGGCAGTGAGCAAATTGGGTTGCTGAATGCAATTGTTGTGTCTCTCGGCTTTGAGCCGGTAGGCTGGTTAGTCAATCGAGGCATTAACAATTTTGCGCTGATCGTGATTATGATTTGGCTGCAAACCGGATTTTGTATGGTGCTGTTATCTTCGGCGGTTAAAGGCGTGCCGGATGATGTGATTGAGGCGGCGCGAGTTGATGGGGCGAGCGAACTGCAAATATTCAGGCGAATTACGGTGCCGATGATTATGCCGACGGTGACGGTGGTAGCCACGACGGTGGTGGTGCTGGTGCTAAAGGTGTTCGATATTGTCTTTGTGATGACTGGCGGCAATTTGAATACCGATGTGATTGCAAGCCGGATGATTAAAGAGATGTTTAACTTTCGTAATTTTGGTCGAGGCAGTGCGATCGCCGTCATTCTTCTAATTGCCGTTATCCCCGTCATGGTGGCCAATATTCGCCGCTTTCGCCAACAGGAGCTAGATCGATGAGCGCCACGCAACCCAAACCATTCCTACCCGATCAGCCGTATCGTCACAAGCGCAAAGAGCAGTCTCAGTTCGAGCGAATCATGGCCAAAGCGCCTGTGCACCTTGCAGTGATTGGGATTGCAATTCTGTGGACATTGCCAACGCTAGGATTGCTAATCAGCTCTTTTCGCCCCCCAGATGATCTGGTTAACAGCGGCTGGTGGACAGTGTTTGTCAATCCGTTTGAGTTCACGCAGTTTACGTTGAGCAACTACCAAGAGGTCATGTTTAATGAGGGCATGGGTCAAGCCTTTTTGAACAGCTTGGTAATCTCGGTGCCCGCAACGGTGATTCCGATTGCGATCGCTACCTTCGCCGCCTACGCCCTCGCCTGGATGGAATTTCCAGGTCGCCAAGCGCTATTTATCACGACCGTCGCTTTACTCGTCGTGCCTTTGCAAATGACGTTAATTCCTGTCTTGCAGGCATACAATTTCCTCGGAATTTCGGGCACGTATCTAGCCGTCTGGCTAGCTCACAGCGCTTACGGTCTGCCGCTGGGCGTGTATCTGCTGCGCAACTATATCGGCTCACTGCCGCGCGATCTCATTGAAGCTGCCGCTGTCGATGGCGCTTCGTATCTGAATGTCTTTACCCGAATTGTGGTGCCTTTGAGTATGCCTGCGATCGCCTCTTTTGCCGTCTTCCAATTTCTCTGGGTTTGGAACGATCTGCTGGTCGCACTCGTATATCTCGGCGGCAATCAAGATGTTGCCCCGGTGACGCTGCTATTGAGAAATATTGTGGGCGATCGCGGCCAAGCCTGGTACTTGCTCACTGCGGGTGCATTCATCTCCATGCTGGTGCCCATGGCGGTCTTTTTTGCCCTTCAACGCTACTTCGTTCGCGGCCTTTTAGCAGGCTCTGTCAAAGGCTAATCCGCTTCTAACTTTTTGTCTCTCCCCTTTAAAACCATGTCTACCGTCACCTTTGAGCAAGTCACCAAACAATACGAAAACGGCTACGTCGCAGTCAAAGATCTCAACATTCAGCTAGAAGACAAAGAATTCCTCGTTCTCGTTGGCCCCTCCGGCTGCGGCAAAACGACTTCTTTGCGAATGCTGGCAGGACTCGAAGATATTAGCAGCGGCAGCATTTACATCGACGGCCAAAGAGTGAATAATGTCACCCCCAAAGACCGCGATATTGCGATGGTGTTTCAGTCTTACGCGCTGTATCCGCACATGAGCGTCGCCCAGAACATGGGCTTCAGCCTCGATCTTAAGGGCACGCCCAAAGCTGAGATTAAACAGCGTGTGCTAGAAGCAGCTCAGCAATTGGGCATTGAGCAGCTGTTGGATCGCAAGCCCAAGCAGCTATCGGGCGGGCAGCGGCAGCGGGTGGCGTTGGGACGAGCGATCGTGCGATCGCCTGCCGTTTTTCTGATGGATGAGCCGCTTTCTAACCTCGATGCGAAGCTACGTACCCAGGCTCGCGCCGAACTCAGTCAACTGCACAAAAAAATCGGCACCACCTTCGTCTACGTCACCCATGATCAGGCCGAAGCGATGACGATGGGCACCCGCATTGCAGTGATGAACAAAGGCATCTTGCAACAGATTGACACCCCTCAAAACGTGTACGATCACCCTAACAACATTTTTGTCGCGGGCTTTTTAGGCAGTCCTTCAATGAACTTTTTTGAAGCTCAGCTGAGCCAACAAGAAGGCGCACTCATGCTCAAAACAGACGGCGGATTAGTTGTACCGATTCCCGCCAATCGGCTAGAGCGCTACCGTGAATTCAGCGGCAAACCCGTTGTTTTTGGCATCCGCCCGGAAGGCATCTATCACCCTCAGTACGTGCCTCCCGGCATCGAACCCGTGGGCGTTCAGGCAACTGCAAAAGTTGTCGAGCTGATGGGCTACGAAGTTATTGTCTACTTCACCCTAGCTGACGGCACCGAATTCATCGCCCGCCTAGACCCTCGCGCCAAAATCACCCCTGGCGAAGTGCTAGCGCTTCAGTTTGATCTCACGCGCTTTCATCTATTTGACAAAGCCAGTGAGCAGGTGATTTAAAGTGAAACTTCTTTTTGAATCAGCCGACACGCCTTAGCGCCTACTTCTGAATAGGATCACCCACTGGCGAATGCCAACCGCCCTTGAGCCATAGTCGCCGCGCTCTAACAATAGCGCCTTCGTCGTGCTCATTATCATTTACATCAAGGCGCTTACAAGTGGCACGCCCAATAGCACTAATACCCACTATTGTCAGACAATTCTGACTCCAGGCAAAATGAGATGGCCACTGATGCGCTCTAGGATTAAACAAAGGGACAATAGCGTTCGTTTGTGGATCAATCCCAGTTGTAAAGTTGTAGCGCCGAGTATTACAACGATGACAGGCCAGTGCCAAATTTTCTAACGCATCGGAGCCACCTAAAGACCGTGGCTGTAAATGGTCGATAGTAAATTGCGAAGTGCTAGCTTCTCCAGATGAATGACAGTATTCGCATAAATAGCTAGCCCTCTGTCGGATCTGTAATTTCAAAGTCAGGCTAATGCTCATACCGCCGCAATGAATTTGGCATTGAGCAACGTAAAAATCCGGTCTAGCTCTTGTAAACCGTTAAGCTCAGCAGTTTGAGCTTCAGTAAGCTGTTGCAATTTGTGTAAATCTATCAACTCTTCAAAGCGTAGCTGTAGCTCTTCGTTAAACTTAAAAAGTCGAATACCTCTCACAAGCTGAGTTGTAATACCTTCTTCTATCCAGGAAGAAGGTTGAACCATGAATTCAGCAACCATAGCTTGACTCTCCCAATTGTAAATATAGGTGTATCTTTATTTTAAGCCCGATTCACCAAACCGGTACTGGTTCCGTAGCATGGGAAAAAGCGCTAAAAGCCTTTTAAGGTGAGGCTTTTAGCGCTCTTGAAGAAAAATGACTGTAATTCTTGCCTATCAAGGGTTGTAAACGATTCATCCCACTTGGCGGAACCAGTGCCGGAACACGCACTCCGTGACGACATAGTTCTGTACTCATTTCCCTTTTGTTTTTAATAAATAGCCTATATTTTGACTAAAGTACTAGGCTTCGTCAATGACTGCATCGCGATCTAGCAACAATAAATTACGTAGCTGATCAGTGTCTAGTTCGGTAAGCCACTGTTCACCTGCGCCAACAACTTGCTCGGCTAGCGCTTTTTTGCTGTTGATCATGTCGTTGATGCGTTCTTCTAAGGTGCCGGTAGTAACAAATTTGTGTACCTGTACGTTTTTAGTTTGGCCGATGCGGAAGGCGCGGTCGGTGGCTTGATTTTCCACAGCAGGGTTCCACCAGCGATCAAAGTGAAAGACGTGGTTGGCGCGGGTGAGGTTAAGGCCAACACCGCCTGCTTTGAGCGAAAGAATGAAAATTTTGGGGCCGTTGGGATCAAGCTGAAAGCGATCCACCATTTCTTCTCTTTTGGCTTGCGAGGTGCTGCCATAGAGAAATTGGGTTTGGGTGTTGAGGCGATGCTCTAAATGGTGAGATAGCAGCTTTCCCCATTCGGCAAATTGGGTGAAAACGAGGGCGCGATCGCCCTGAGCAATCACCTCTTCCAACATCTCATCTAGGCGCTGCAATTTACCCGAACGCCGATATTTACCCAAAGTATCTTGCTTTAAAAACTGAGCGGGATGATTGCAAATTTGCTTGAGCTTGACCAATAAGGCCAGAATCATACCTCGGCGCTGCACGCCGGTCGCTTCATCAATTTCACCTAACGTGCTATCGACCGTCTTTTGATACAGATCGGCCTGCTCGGCGGTGAGGCCACAAAATACGGTCATTTCCTGCTTGTCAGGCAAATCTTGAATGATCGTGCGATCTGTTTTTAAGCGGCGCAGAATGAAGGGTTGGACGAGCGATCGCAGCGTCTTGAGTGAATCTGTATCCCCATATTTCTCAATCGGCGTCGCAAACCGGCGCTTAAAAAAGTTCAGTGGCCCCAAATACCCCGGATTGAGAAAATCCATAATCGCCCACAGCTCAGACAAACGATTTTCAACCGGCGTGCCCGTGAGCGCAATCCGAAACTCACTTTCTACCTCACGCACCGCTATTGATTGCTTCGCCGAAGGATTCTTAATATTTTGAGCTTCATCGAGCACCATGCCTCGCCATTCCACTTTTTTGAGATCCTTTAAATCTCGCTGCACCAGCGTGTAGCTCGTAATGATCAAATCCAGCTTTTCGGTGGCTTTCACCAAAGCCGCCCCCTTAGGCCGCTGATCGCCGTGATAAATCAGCGATTTGAGCGTCGGGCCAAACTTTTTCACCTCTCGCTGCCAGTTGCTCAGCACCGAAGTTGGGCACACCAGCAGCACCGGGCCACCGAGCGCCGCTTCCTGCTTCAGATACAGCAAAAAGGCAATCAGCTGAATGGTTTTACCCAGGCCCATATCGTCTGCAAGGCAAGCCCCTAGCCCCCACTGCTCCAAAAAGGAGAGCCAAGACACGCCTTTAGCCTGATAAGGCCGCAGCTGCCCCTCAAAGCCATCCGGCTCAGCCATTGGCGTCAGGCTTTGGTTGCCGGTAGTCATTGTAGTAATCAGCTCATCTAGCTTGCCAGAAGCATCGAACTTCACAACTGGCAGCTTGTCTATGAGCTGATTGTCACCCGTGCTGATGCGCAGCGCTTCTTCGACCGAAAGCTTGGTTTGTCCCTTGCGCTTTTCAAAGAATTCCTTAGCGGCGCGCACATCTTGAGGCCGCAGCTCTATCCACTGGCCGTTGATTTCAACCAGCGGCGTCCCCTGGGTAATCAAGTCATCAAACTCTGCTTGGGTGAGAATCTGCCCGCCAACAGACAGCTCCCACTTAAAGTTCAACAGACTTTGCAGGCCCAGGCGCTGCTGCTTCGGCGGCGCAGTCGCGCTAATTTGCAGGCCCAACCGACTAGCGCTGACTTTACTGGGATCGACCAAGTTATCTGGCAAAATCACGCCAAAACCGCTGTCTTGCAGCCGCCAAGCCGAGGCTTTGAGGAACTGATAAGCCTCAATCGGATCAAGCGTCAGGTGAGTCGGGGTTTGCTGAGTCAGGGTTTGCTTAATCGGCTCGTACAGCCGAGTAGCGCGGCCTAACCCGCCTAGCAGCGTTTCTTGGGGAGCTTCGACGCTGCGGCCCTGGTAAATAAATTCATCGGTAGGGTGCTGCCAAATGGTGTCGGCGGCAATTTGCAGGTCGCTATCGTCAATAGCTTGCAGCCCATATTTGAGCGTCCAGTCCAAATCGCCGGGAGCAGGCGGTGTGAGTGAAAAGCAAGTGCGAAAGCCTTGTGTAGTTTCCGCTAAGTTTTGTAGAGGCGCAGTCCAGGTGTGAATGGCCTCGTTGAGACGGACAACGCCAGTGGGGGTGCTTTCAAAGTGAGGATTGGCTTCGCCGAGCGCGTTCAGCCATTCGTGCAGGGGCAAATCTCTGCTAAGTGGGGCGTTAGCGCTCAAGGCGTTCGTGGCGGCGACGCTGCGCACTTGAGCATCGACGAGCGATTGCAGAAAGTTGCGAACCAGCGGGGCGGTGGATTCTGGAAGGTTAGTTTGTAGGGGTGAGAAGATGGGCGCGTTTTTTTTGCCTGTTTTTTGGGCCTGGGGGACGGGGTAATAGCGGCAAAGCAAGGGAGTGCTAGTGCAAAATTCCTTCAGCCGAGATTGATCCAAAGCGCTATCGAGCAAGAGCTGCCAAGTGGCTAAGGCCCCTTTTTTATCAGCGCTCACCACTGGCACAAACTTACCTCGTGCCAGCAAGTCCAAACACCAGCGCGTCAGGTGCGACCAATAGCGCAAATCTGCCCCGACAAAGGCTGACGCTTCTGACTGACCCAACGGCAGCGAGCTTAAAAACTTAATTGCCGTGGTTGCTTCTAACAGCGCTCCAGAAACTTGCCAAGGGTGAAGCAATGGCTCTGAAGTAGAGATTGCCGAATCTATTGGAATATCGACAGAAAGCGAAGGCAGCAGGCTCAGCCCGTCAAACTGAGTGGGCAAAACGACGACTCTAGATGCCCAAGTTTTTCCAGATGGCTGAGCGTTTGGGCTTTTCCGCTGAGATTTTAGTGACTTAAGCGAATTCTTTTCAGTCGTAGCTGAGCCGATATGAGCCTGCATCCACGACAAATCAAGCTCTTCGCTCTGCTGAAAACAAGCTGCGATCGCGCCTGCATCCATCTGATATGGCTGCTTAGCGGGCTTCGGCAATTCTTCCGCAATCAGCAAATTCGCGATATCGACCGGCTTGGCCTTTCGCCAAGTTTCACCCCATACAAAAAAACGCTGAAGATCGGGCAGCCAATTTCCATGTAAAGTCGCCATTAGGCAAAAACGCTCGTACGAACGGCTAAATCTTAGAACAATTTCAGGCTGTAGAAGCAGATTCTAGGGTCTGACTTAGAATAAAAATCTAGGATTCAAACTGCTCATAAGCCGCGACAATGCGCTGCACGAGCGGATGGCGCACCACATCGGCTTTAGTTAACTCACAAAAGGCAATGCCCTCTACTTTGGCCAAAATTTTGGTCGCTAGCGCCAAGCCAGAAGATTGATACTGGGGTAAGTCAGATTGCGTCACATCGCCAGTGACGACCATGCGTGAATTAAATCCCAAGCGGGTAAGCACCATTTTCATTTGGGCGGGGGTGGTGTTTTGAGCTTCATCCAAAATTACAAAGGCATTGCTTAAGGTGCGGCCTCGCATATACGCCAGGGGTGCAACTTCAATCACCCCGCGCTCCATCATCTGCGGAATCCGCTCCGGATCAATCAGCTCATGCAGGGCATCGAACAGCGGTCTCAGGTAAGGATTCACCTTTTCCTGCAAATCTCCCGGCAAAAAGCCCAAGCGCTCACCGGCTTCGACGGCTGGTCGAGTCAATATCAAACGCTCATACTCTTCATTCATCAGTGCTTTGACAGCGACCATCGCGGCGAGAAAGGTTTTGCCAGTCCCGGCGGGCCCTGTACAAAAAGTCAGATCGCGCTTGCGCAAAGCCTGAATGTATTGCTGCTGGCGAAAGGTTTTAGCCCGAATCACCTGGCCCCGGCGGGTGCGGGCAATCACATCACTCTGAATGGCTTTTAGCTCGTCTTCACGGTGGGTGTCGAGAGCGTGAATGGCGGTCATCACATCGGCAATTGCAATAGCCTGACCCTGACTCCAAGTAGGCGCAAGCGTTTGAACGATGCGGCGAGTGCGCTCGATTTGGTTCTCGGTCCCTGCAATGCTCAGCTCACTGCCTCTTAGGGCAATAATCGCCCCGGTTTGCTGGGCAATTCGCTTGATGTTTTCTTCGTGAGGGCCGACGAGTGCGATCGCATTTTCGGCGCTCATCAGGCTGAGGGTATGGTGGTTGCCCATGCAGATCTGTTCTGCGCAGATTATCTGTGCAGATTATAGAGAGGTTAGCGGGGTTTCTTTTTAGGCGGAGCCGGATTGGTGCTAGGACGTTCGGGGGGTGGGGTGCGATCGCCACCGCGACCTCTACCGCCTGAATCACTTCTGCCGCCACGACCGCCCCGACCGCCCCGATCATCCCGGTCAGATCGTTCGCCGCGCTCTGGTTCGGGTTCACCAAAGACGCTGAGATTGACCGTCATCCCAGAAAGCTTTGCCGCAGCCGCCACCACTGTGCGAATGGCATTAATATTGCGGCCCCCTCGGCCAAAAATCCGACCCTTATCTTCTGTCTCATCAAAAGCAGCCCGCAGCCACAGCTTTTTGCCGCCTGCTAGGGTTTCAACGTGGAACTTCAGGGCCGCTGGGTTATCTAAAAAAGGAGCCATCAAGAAATGGGCGATCGCTTCATAATCAACGCCACGCGATTGCTCAGTTTTTTCGATATTGTCCATTCGATCAGAAGAAGCGGTCACACTAGCTACCTAACTGTTCGTACACATTTGCTTTTTTGAGAAGGTTCTCAACCGTTTTTGTAGGCTGAGCCCCTTCTTTGAGCCACTTTACAATAGCGGGAATATCCAAACGGGTTTCATCCGTTCTGGGGTTATAAAAGCCGACCTCTTCCAGAGGGCGACCATCGCGGCGGGCCTGGGCAGGCATTGCCACAATACGGTAGCTGGCTTCGCGCTTTTTACCGAAGCGCTTGAGTCGAATTTTGATCATTTGAAAACTTCAATGACGGCTGAGCCGAAATAACTATAGGTGTGCAATGCAAGCACTAAATTCTATCACTCACCGCGAAGCTCCGACAAAGCATCTGCTGATTTTGTTAGTTATGCAGTTGCAAATTTGGAGTATCGGCGGCGAAGACGTGATCTAGATAAGATAAAAATGAGCAAAAATGCGTAGATTTATCCGAATTATGAGAAGCGACGAAACAGTAACCTGAAGATGGAGCGGTTTAATCTTCGTGATCTTCAAAGGGGTCACCAAGCTGTTTGGCGGGTGGCCCAAAGGCTGTATAGACCGCATACAGCGTAAAAGCAGCGACGACAGCAGCCACAGAAACAATAAGAACTGTTGCAGAATCGAGATTTTCCATAGAGTTTTTCCGGGGATTTCCTCTATGATATTACAGAATATAAACTAAACTTTAGTCCCCTAATTACTCCAATGGCACAGCGCACGAAACTGGGTAATATCCTGCGGCCCCTCAACTCTGAGTACGGAAAGGTCACTCCTGGCTGGGGTACAACCCCGGTGATGGGCGTATTTATGTTACTTTTCCTGGTGTTTTTGCTGATTATTCTGCAGCTCTATAACTCCTCTTTGATTCTCAATAATGTAGATGTCGATTGGCGCAGCCTTGGCAGCTAATGCCTTTAGCGATGCCAGTAACGTCGCAAATTGATTTCGCAAATCGACTCCAGCTTATTGACTCAAGATTACTCAAGATTAAAGATAAGGGGTAGGTGTGTTTGCGCCTGCCCCTTATACTTTTAAAAGATCACTTTAGGCAGCGTTGCCCTACTGACCCATGAACATCTTTGGAATTGGCCTGCCCGAGATGGGCTTGATTATGATTGTGGCTTTGCTGGTATTTGGCCCTAAGAAGCTGCCCGAAGTGGGCCGAGGGGTTGCTAAAACCTTGAATGAGCTGAAAAAAGCCTCTAAAGATTTCGAGAATGAAATCAAAAAGGGGACACAGAGCCTAGAGCAGTCAGTCGTTACGCCAATGAAAGCGACTTTAGAGGAGCCCAAGGTTTTGGCTGCGAATACGGTTAAGACGGCGGTTGAGTCGACTGAGACTGAACGGGTAGAAGTCGCTGAGGCTGCTCTTAAAATGCCGGCTAAAGCTGCGCCCGAAACCACATCTAAAGCTGAAACAGTCGCAGAAGCTGTTGCCGAGCCGAATTCTGATGATCAATCTTAGGCGGCAATGGTAGGGACATCATCGATTGGAAATAGTGCCGAGAAAAACGCTCCAGAAGTTTCCCTCCTGCTGCCGCGTTTAATCGTCGGCTTGGGCAATCCGGGCGCCAAATACGACCGCACTCGCCATAATATTGGCTTTGAGGTAATTGAGGCATTAGCAAAAAGCTACCCTGGGCTTTCGCTGGTAGAAAATAAGCGCTTTCAGGGCAAAACCGGAGAATTTCGCAGTGGTAGAGATCGCGTTGTACTCCTCCAGCCCACCACCTACATGAACCTGTCTGGGCAAGCTGTCCGAGCCGTCTTAGACTGGTACAAGCTAGATCCAGCGTCAGTACTGGTGGTTTATGACGATATGGATTTGCCTACGGGCAAGCTGCGGTTGCGCCTATCAGGCGGAGCAGGCGGGCACAACGGCATGAAGTCGATTATTTCGCACTTAGGCACTAAAGAATTTCCGCGTTTGCGAGTGGGCATTGGGGCGACTGAGAAAGGGAGCGATCGCGATGATGCCGTTGTCTCCCACGTATTGGGTCGCTTTGCGCCCGATCAGCGCAAAATTGTCGATGCTGTCATTCCGATGGCCGTCGATGCAATTGATTTCAGCTTGCGAAAAGGCTTCGAGCGGGCGATGAATCTTTATAACGGCAGAGAAGTCGAGCTTTAAACTAAGTTTCAAGTCAAGCTTTTATCAGTAGTCAAAGTCTGGTCTAGCTCTTTGGATTGTGCTTTTTCAGACTGCTCTTTTTCGGACGGCGCTTTTTCATACAGCGCTTTTTCGTATAGCGGAATGCCAACCCGACGAATGTGATCGACGACATCGGGGTTGCTAATTTGGCGAAGCAAAGAAATGTCAAAAAGATAAGGCAGCAGTAAATCGTCGATTTTTGTGTCGATTCTCAGCAGCGTGGTGAAGGTTAGATCTGGGCCTGTAAGCGTCAGATCAATATCTGATCCAGGACGGTAGTTGCCTTTAGCTCTAGACCCGTACACAATCGCTGATTCAACTTCCGGATACTGCACTAGAACGCTGATGATTTTGTCTATAGTCGTTGCTTTTAGCCCAAACTTTAAAGTTGCTGAAGGTGCTTTATTCGGCATCGTGAATCTCCTGCATTTTGGTTTGCAAGGCTACAAACAGGCTAAAGAAACGCCGCCTGATACTGGCAGCGATTTCTTCCGCGACTTCTTGATTGTAGGTATGACTGGTGCGGTTGCGATCTTTAATCATATCCATCCAGATTTCACCATCTTCTATCAACGCTAAGTTAAAAGCGCTGCGGGTGGTATCTTTAGAACCGTAAATATCTTGAATTCCACGAGAATCCAGAAAGCTTTTTAGCAGTTTACAAGCTAGCTCATGCGTGTACTCAAAGGCTTGAATTAAACCCTGCTGCTCCAATTCATTGAGCTCTCCTTGGTCAATGAATTTGGTGAGCTGTGCCAATGCTTTTTTGTAGCTTGAAAACCGCTGTTTCCAGCGAATATCTAAGTCGCTCATGAACATCATTAATCGTTGAAAGGTGTTGAAGTTGCGGTTGCTCACAGTTCAGTTAGCGCCTGGGCTTAAATTATCTCAAACGGTTTGATAGTTTGGTTGAGTGAAAAAATGGAGGAGCGATCGCCCAGTTTCAGTCGGTGCTTCTTCCGGGACAAAATGTCCACAGGGCAAGGCTTGACCCTGCACCTGCTGGGCATAGCCTTGCCAAACTTGCAGTACGCTATAGTGTTTTTCCATAGCCCCTTTAGCGCCCCACAGCACTAGCAAAGGGCATTCAATTTTGGCGGTCAAATCAGCTTCATCGTGAGCTAAATCAATGGTGGCAGCGGCCCGATAGTCTTCGCAGGTAGCATGAATCACGGCAGGGCGGCGAAAGCAGCGGCAGTAGGCTGCTAGAGCTTCATCGGTAAATATGTCCGTAAATGCCTCAGAAGAACCGCTCCAGCGCTTGAGCTTGGTAGTGAGGTAGTAGTCAGGATCGTAACCGATTAAACGCTCCGGAAAACCGTCGGGCTGAATCAGAAAAAACCAGTGCTCATAAATTGTGGCCATCTGCTGATCGATGGTTTTGAAAATATGGCGCGTCGGGACGATATCCAGCACCGCGGCGCGGCTTACTCGCTGCGGATGATCGAGCAACAGGCGATGCAGCACCCGGCCACCGCGATCATGCCCAGCCGCCATGAAAGTACCGAAGCCTAGATGAGTCATCAGCATGACCAAATCGTTCGCAACCGTGCGTTTGGCATAGGTAAGGTGTTGATCATCACCTACTGGCGCGCTGCTATCGCCGTAGCCGCGCAGATCGGGGCAAATAACGGTAAAGCGCTGAGCTAACGCTGGCGCGACTTTGTGCCACATCACATGGGTTTGGGGGTAGCCGTGCAAGAGTAGCAGCGGCGGGCCACTGCCACCGATCCGAACGTGCAGATGGAGGCTGCCTAAGGCACTATCGGCGATCGCGTAAGTTTGCGTCGTGAAATTTGGAAACATAATTTGTTTGCTGCCCGCCAAATTGAGTAAAACAGAGATAGTGACATCAGCTTGTGACGTTTTAAGAGGTAACTGAGTGGACGCAGCAATTATTCGCCAAGGTGAATTAGTAGGCCGAGGCATTATGGCCTATGAAACTACTGAAGAAGTCGGCGCGGTAGAGCATTTGCTGGTGGATGTGAAGCAGGCCAAGGTGATCGGTTTGCTGTGTAAAACGGCGGGGCTGATGGCTCGCAAGCAGTCGCTGAGCTGGTCGCAGGTGATGAAAATCGGTAAAGATCGGCTCGTGGTGCAGATGGAGTCAGCTCCAAATTTGGTGGCAGCGAATGAAGCTCAGCTAGCAGCTGCGCAGAACATGACAGGGCTAGAAGTCTGGACGGATGGCGGCGATCATATTGGGCAGGTCGTTGATTTGTGTATAGATCAATCAACGGGTGAAGTGCAGCAGTATTTATTTATTCTTAACCACCCGCCCTTAGCTGAAGCGGATAGCGATCAGCCGCTGATTGAAACGCCGCCGGTCTATACGATTGAGCCGCAAATGATTATTAGTGCAGGGCGTAAGCGGATGATGATCGCCGAAGAAGATGCGCAGCGATCGCGCCCCTACAGCCAGCCAATCACCATCATCAGCACACCTGCCGCCGTCCGTGCGCGCCCCGAAATTCCAACAGAGCTAGGCGAACTGATGCAGGGCGCTCAGTCGTTCGCCGGTAACGTCACCAAACGGATGAAGCAATTTACCAATGAGCAGCTCGCCCATCAAGATTTTGTCGAGGCTGATTCACTGCCCGATATCGCTGAGCAGCTAAAGGCCAAAACCGAGCAGGTCAAGCAGCAGCTTGGGAAAACGCCCTTTGGACGCTCCATTGGTCAATCTTTGGGCAACACACTAGATCGCTTTAAGCGGCCTCAGGTTTCTGAAGAATCGATTGATGTAGAGGCATTTGAGGTTTGGGAAGAAGACGAGTGAGCGATCAGCAACATCAGCAGCTGATCAAAATTGGCTAGGCCTTCAGTCGGTGCTTGCAGACAAAAATGAGCCAGCGCGCGCGTGACGTAAAGCTGTTTGAGATTGTGCTTGAGACGGGTTGTATCGGTATCGGTCGCTAAGGCTAAGGCTTGATCGGCATCGGCTAAGGCACCGTGATTCTGGTGGTTGTAAAATCGGAGGTGGGCGCGATCGCAATAAACCGCTGCATAGTCAGGCGATAGTGCTAATGCCTGATCAAAATCGGCTAGCGCCTGCTGATATTTCCCCATGGATTGATAAGCGCGGCCTCGCTGATGGTACGCGTAAGCTGTCGGGACTTGGGCCAAAGCTGCTGTGTAGTCAGCGATCGCCTCTAAGAAATAACCTTGCGCCGCGCGAACATCAGCGCGATGGCGGTAAAAAGCCGCATCATAAGTAGCATAAGTAGATAAATCTGCGATGGCGGCATAGTCAGCCGCGCTATCGGCCAGCCCTTGAGCGGTCGTGATATCAGCCGTCGCCGCTCGGTTTAAGTAGAGTTCGGCGAGTGATGGATCTAGGGCGATCGCTCGATTATAATCAGCCATTGCGCTCGCACTCGCCCCCAGTAGCCGGTGCAGATTGCCGCGATTGTTATAAGCTTCGGCGAACGTTGGCTCAAGGCGAATGGCCCGGTCAAAATCAGCTAGCGATTCCGCAAAATAATGCAGATAAAAGTGGGCCACACCTCGGTGATTGTAGGCTTCAGCGCAGGTTGGAATAGCGTCAATCGCGTGGGTCAAATCGGCTAGCGACTGCTCAAAATTGCCGCTGCGCAGCCTAGCAAATCCGCGCCACAAATAGCCCTGAGCAAAGGTAGGGTGAATTGCCAAGGCTTGATCAAAATCAGCGATCGCTTCCCCAAATTCACCCATATCCAACCGCAGCAAGCCCCGACAGCCATAGCTTTGAGCAGAGCCACCGGATCGCTCAACGGCCTGATTGAGATCGCCCAAGGCGAGATCATAATGGCCCAAGTGGCGGTAGGCATTGCCCCGATGGACGTAGGTATCGGCAAGGTTGATTGCCCCTAATTGCCGTTCCGCGGCTTTAGTTGAGATGTTTTTGCCGAGTAAAATGACTACCGAAATGACTTGAGTAAAGTCGGTTATCGCCTGCCCATACTGCCCTTGTCGGCAAAGGGCACAGCCTCGGTGGTAATAGCTTTTTAGGGCAATAGGGTGCTGCTTTGAGGAAAACTGTGAGCTAATTTGCAGGGCTTGGGTAAATAAAATGATCGCCCGCTCAAAATCTTGCTGGTGAGCGCAATTAATCCCAGCGGCCAGCAGCTTTTGCGCCTCAAAAGTCACTTGAGAAAAATAAAGCTCAGCATCAGTAGCGGCAATATTAGCCGTCATCCGGTGAAATTTGAAAGAACAGGTGGCATTGAAAAAAGCGCTTAAAAGCTTTTGTACACCTAAATAGCCTGTGATCAAACCGTAAAAATAGAAAAAACGTCCAAGTTCCTGCTGATTAGATACACTTTTCCAAAGAATTGTACAGAAATGAACCTCAGCAATTCGTTCAGCGAGATTATTTATCAAACCCTTTGAATCGAAATCAAAAAATATAGATTCAGAACGATGCCATCAGCAAGCCCATAACCTCATCCCATAGGCATCTCGTAACGCCTACCGAATCAAGCCTATTTAGCCAAGCCTATCGAAGCGAACTGTTATGAATAAAGTTAGCCAGACCAACGGCATTTTTTCAGAAACTGCCTTTACCCGACCAAGCAACGGCAGTTCGCTGAGCGGCGCTATCTTAATTGTTGGCGGTTCAACCGCAGCCTATTCAGCGACCCTCGCGGCGCTGAGCATGAATGTCGATGTCTGCCTAGTTCAGCCTTTAAAGATAGTCGGCGGACAATTTACCACGCAAGGGCTGCCCGCCTCAGATGATGGCGATTTGCTACGGCAGTCAGAAACGCTCAGTAGCGTAGATGGAGAGCAGTTTGCTATCTCTAAAAGCCAGCGGTGGTTTCGCCAGCGACAAAGGCAATTGCAGCCCGTGACTGGCAGAATTCAGCAAAATCCTGGCGGGGCCTGGGTCTGTCCGCTCACTGCGACGCCTGTGGTCGCGGCTATTGCTTTAAATGAGCGGCTTGTGCCCTATTTGGAATCGGGGAAACTGCGGTTGATTCCAGACAGTGAGCCAGTTGAGGTGATCCTGGCGGCTGACGGCGAGGACGGACGGCAGCGCGTGAGTGGAGTCAAATTTCAGACAAATAATGGCGATCGCTTCACCATCAATGCCCAAGTCACCTTGGAAGCCACTGACTTTGGCGATCTGCTAGAAATTGCGAATTTGCCTGCAAGGGTAGGGCAAGAAGCTCGTAGCGATACAGGTGAAGCGATTTTAAAAGAGCAGGCGATTGAGGCTTGCCAACAGTCATTTACCTTTAATGTGCTGGTCGAGCGGACGGCGGCTGGGCAAGGGCAGCTGATGCCTGCACCCAAAGGCTATGGGCAAGACTCCTGGCTCGATCCGAATGAGTTTACAGCCGACTATTGGACCAAATCTAAAGCGAGCGATCCCTGGAATAGGCGCGGTTTTTTTGATGCGTTTGGGATTTTTCGCTATCGCCGAGTGCTGCGGCGATCGCCCGATGAAAAAGTCGTCAGCGTTGGCGATGTTTCCGTCATTAACTGGGGCACTTCGCCTCATCCCGAAAAGGTGCAATGCTGCGGCAATGACTTTCGCCAGGGATCGCTGATTGGCAGTAGTCGCGCCGAGCGGCAGGCGCTGGTGCAAAAGGCCCGCGATCGCGCCCAAGCCTACATCCACTATCTCCAAACCCACGGCAAAGCCGATCTAAAACCTCGTGGCGATCTCACCTGGAGTCCTGACGGGATTGCGCTAGAACCCTACATCCGCGAATCTCGTCGAGGCATTGCCGTGACCACCATCCGCCACGAAGACGTCGCCGAGCGCTTTTTCCCCGATCAGGCCCGCGCCCGCTGCTTTGATGACAGCTTAGGCATCGGTCAATATCACTACCTCGATCTGCACGGCAACCTCTTTCCGGGCCACGTTTCACCCACTGGCAAAGACGTCGCCGCGCTGCCTTTTTCCCTCCCGGCCTCAGCCCTTGTGCCCATGACCACCGACGGCCTTGTCCTTTCTGCCAAAAGCATTGGCACCACCCACATCACTAACGCCGCCTATCGAATGCACCCCATGGAGTGGGCAATTGGCGAAGCCAGCGGATTTTTAGCCGTATTTGCGGTGTGGACAGGTCTAAGCCCGCGCCGGATTGTTAAAACGCAGCCGCTATTGCGCAAGCTACAGGGATTCATGGCTCGCAATGGCATCCCGATCTTCTGGTTTGATGATGTAGCCCACGATGATCCTGACTTTGAAGCGATTCAGGTCATGGCTGCTTGCGGCATTATTCGCAGTGAAAATGCCAATAATCTGCACTTTCGCCCCTTCGCCAATGTCTCTAGAGCCGTGGTTTCGACCGCGCTAGTCAGTCTTTTAGGCTTAGAAAAAATCAGCCCAACTCGCCCCACCTTCACCGATGTGCAGCCCGGTAAGCACTGGGCTTACAGCAGCATCGAAACGCTCAAGGCTCAAGGCATGATCGCCGGGGTTAACCCAAGCCGCTTTGCTCCTGACGAAATGATCACACGCAAGCAGCTTTCGTTTTTAGTTAAGGCATCATTACCAGCCGCATATGACAAAGCTTTCGAGCACATCGTGCCCGATAACACTCCGCTTAGCCGCCGCGAACTTTCTCGCGTCTTTTATGCCCTGCTGAAGCATCGGTTGGATATTTAGTCCAGCTCTGATCATTGTTGAGAAGGTTCGCTATAGTGCCCGCTCACATGCGCTGTCCAGTCAGACATAGTGTCCGGTGGGATATTTAAGGAGCGGTGCAAAAATATAGGATAGTTGAGCAAACACGTTTGGAAACCGTTTGGCTATTGTTTAGCCGTTTGGCCCATCGTTTGGCCCATAAAGTACGCTTGGTATGTCATTTATCGCCCCGGTTCGCTTTCAGTCCGTTTGGTCTCTAGCGCTAGTGGTTTCACCGCTGCTGTTGACAGGTCAGCTTTCCGCTTTAGCTCAAAGCGATTCGCTGCCAATCCTGGAGCCGAATATTGATCCGAACGTTGAGTCACCTTTACCTCAGCCCAGAATAGATCCCAGAGTAGATCCTAGAGTAGATCCCGCGTCCGAAAGTATTCCTGCTGCACCCGTCACACCGCCAGTCACATCGCCAGTCACATCGCCAGTCAGCCAGCCTGTTGCACCGCCCAGCCCCCCGGTTCAGATCGTCGCGCCGCCAGCAGCTGTGCAGACTCCGGTACCAGTGCTAGCAGCGCCGCCACCTATAGAACCTTTTAGTAGCGATCGCGCCCCCTCAGTCGATCCCTACAACTTTACGCCCACCACCGTACAGCCCACACCCTTTGATGGCAAAGCGATTTCGACGCTATCAGCGCTAGCTGACGGCAGCTACCGGTATTTAGCGGGATCTGCGGAACCACGCCTCTATTCCAATGCAGAGATCAATCAGCGAAGCGACTCAATTTTCTTGCTAAGCAAGGTAGGCAATCAAGTCACAGGCTACTTGTTGCCCGGAATCGGTCGCCTTGGCCTTTGTATTACCGGTATTGCGAGCGGCAACAGCATCACGGGTACGGCCTACGCCAATGCCTCAACCCAATCGCTTGAAACGGCGGCATCGCCATACGGCAGCATCTTGCAGCTTCAGAATATTCGCACCGATAGCAGCGGCCTAGAGTTCGCTAACGCTGTCCTTGATATCAGTCATTATTCTATGATTAATGTCGGATCGACCCTGCCGCCCACTGAGTGCGGCGGCACTTAGCTTATCTGAGTCGCTACAAAATAGCTGAAAAGCAGCTTTTCAGACAGAGGCTATCGGGTTAATACCAAATAGCGATTACCTGTGGAAAGCTGCCATAAAAAGCCACTTCTAGTCTATTTTCGCAGCAGTAGGGGGGCTTGATGGTGCCGTTCCATCGGGAGCAACCCCTTCTAAAACCACCAACGACTCTAGTATTTTTTTCACCAAAGGGGCTGCAACCGTTCCACCATAAGCATTTTCACCTTGCGGCTCATCAACAACGACTAGCACCACATAATGGGGATCGCTGACGGGCGCTATAGCAACAAAGCTAGTAATTCGCTGATTGCCGTAGGATCCGTATTCAGTGGCTTTTTGGGCAGTCCCGGTTTTTCCAGCAATTTGATAGCCATCTATTTTAGCGGCTGAGCCGGTGCCATCATCGACGACGGCTTTCATCATGTTCAAAACTTCGTCTGTCGTTTCAGCCGAAAAAATCTGCCGAGGAGCCTCCAGATCCGGCGTCCAAGTGAGTTCTTTGTCGGTATTGATTAAGCCGCGAACCACATGCGGAGTGACCAGCTTGCCGCCGTTGGCTAGCGTGGCATGGAACTGAGCTAGCTGCATGGGCGTGAGCGAAAAGCCTTGACCAAATGCAGTGGTTGCAGCTTCAATGGGGCTATCGACAAACTGCTGACGTTCTTTAATTTGACCGACTGCTTCACCGGGTAAATCAATGCCGGTAGGCTTGCCGAGGCCGAGTTTTTCTAGCCAGTCGTAGTAGGTACTGCGCTGCAATGTCTGCATGATATGCACCATGCCAACGTTGCTGGAGTAGCGCAATACATCAGTAATCGAAAGCGGGCCTCTGCCGCCGCCAGTAGAAAAGTCAACGTTTTGAATGGGCCATTCGCCAACGAAAATTTGACCCTCATCAAAAACGGTATCATTGGGGCCAATGCTGTCGTTTTCTAAAGCGATCGCAACGTTAATCGGTTTAAATGTCGATCCCGGCTCATAGAGATCGCTCACGGCCCAATTTTTGAAATATTCAATATTGGCATCAAAGTACTGATTGGGATCGTACGTAGGCGCAACTGCTAGCGTCAAAATTTCACCCGTGCGGCTGTCCATGACAATCGCCGCGCCGCGCTTAGCACCAAATTTGTCTACCGTTATCGCCAAATTTTCCTGGGCAATTCGCTGTAACCGGCTATCAAGCGTGAGCTGAAGCTGGGAATCATCGCGGGTGACCTGCTGTAAGGGCGCAGCCTCCCCTGCTTTGGGATCGTCATATTTAAGCTTGTCTTGTAGATCTAGCTCGATTCCACCGCCGGGTAAGCCATCCAAGTTAACATAGCCGGTCACCTGTGAAAACAAATCGCCCTGCGGATAAAATCGCTTGGGCGACGCCACTAATTCAAGCCCATCTAATCGCAGCGCTTTTAACCGCTTGGCCGTTTCCTCAGGGATATCTGTGCTAACTTTAATGCCGCTTTCCTGCTGAGCAAATAGCTTAGAGAGATCCTTGGGCTCTTTCTCTAGCACAGGGCTCAACATCTGAGCCACTTCTTTGTTCGTTTTTTTAAACAGCATGGGATGTACAAACAGGGTGTACACCACTTGATCCATGGCGATAACATTGCCTTGAAGATCGACAATCTGTCGCCGAGAGATCTGAGGCGTCGCCTGAATGGCCTGCTGCTCTCTAGCCATGGCCAGTAAATCGTCGCCGATGGCAAGCTGCAAATAGGCTAGCCGAATGCTGACAGCAACCATCCCCACTAATAGCAGCAGCCACACGCTAATCAAGCGTAGTCGCGGCGACTCAGTGCGAATAGCTTCCTTAGAAAGGGGCCTTGCCGTCGCTTGGCGGCTGGCTGGCGGCTGGCGACGGCGCGATCGCGAACGAGTATTTACAGCCATATGATCTTAGTATCCCATCGGGCGATCGCGCGCTTCATTCGGCGCTGGATTAACCTCACCGAGTTCTCGCGCTGGCGCCGGCTTCAAAAACAGCACATCGCCTGACTTGTAAGACCTTAGCCCCGATCCGGGTTGAGCGGCTTGTTCGGCCAGACTTTGCTTAATGGCTTCGTTGGCAGCCGTCAATTGCTGCGATTCGCCCTGTAGCCGGTCTATTTGAACCAGTGCGTACTCAATAGATTTATCCACATAGACGGTTGAGCCATACACCGCTAGAGCGCTGGTGACCAGCAGGCAAGTGATTGCAGTTGAGCTTTGCTGCAATCGTGTCAGCAGTTGAATGGCAAAGGGCAGCTTCGGCTGTTTGGGCAGTGATAGCGGCGCGGCGCTAACTCGCGCTGCCGATGCCATATGCAGAGGAACTACTTTCTGAGGGGAGGCTGCGGACTTGAGATCAGGCGAATTGAGGGCATAAAGCCTAGCGGGATCGAGCTTGACTCGATCAGCTTGATGCGGGTTAGATTTGACGAGAGGGTCGAGTTCAGTAGCGAAGACCATGCGGTTGTATAAAAATTAAGAATGATGCCATTGACCTACTGAGTGCGCTGTACCGCTGATTGCTCGGCGCTTTTAGCTCGGCATCGCACTGCGGTGAATCAAATTACGCGCATACTACCCTGCTAGCGGAAGAAGAACAAGCTAAATATCAAAAAAACTTTAGACGTTGGCTCAACTGCTGCAAGCGGTTCAGTATAAATACTGGAAATTTAAGCTAGTTAGGGCGAACTTGATCTCTGGCATAATCTACTAACGTGAAGCGAATGTAAAGTGGATACAAGGCAGTTATCCAAATTTTCCCAGTTTCGCCAAAAGTTAGCCCAGTGTCCGTAAATGCAGACGCTGGGCTCATCTAGATATAACCGAAGTATAGGCGAGTTTGAAAATTGAGCCTAAGCAAAAAAGCCTTTAAGACAGAAGCCTTTAAGCAGAAGCCTTTAAGCAGTTGGTCTGATCTTATCTGCGGGCAAACCCACCATGTCAGCGTTGCTCTTACCGGGTGGAATCATGGGGTAGCAGTTTTCGTTGCGGCGCACGCGCACATCCATCAGCACAGGGCCGTCATGGGCCAGCAGTTCAGCGATCGCACTTGCTAACTCAGCCGGCTCATTCACCACCATGCCCCTGATCCCAAAGGCTTTGGCCAATAATTCAAAGTCAGGCATCCCCACCTCCATATTAGAAGACGAGTAGCGCTCCCCAAAAAAGCTCTGCTGCCACTGACGCACCATCCCCTGCCAGCCATTGTTCAAGATCACGGTTTTGACCTTGAGGTTATACTGCGCTAAGGTCGCTAGCTCTTGCAGGTTCATTTGAAAGCTAGCATCTCCGCTAATGCAGATTACCTGCTCATCCGGCAGCGCCGTCTGTACGCCCATTGCTGCTGGCAAGCCAAAACCCATTGTGCCTAGACCCGCGCTCGAAATCCACCGCCGAGGCCCATTTTTTAAAAACTGCGCGGCCCACATTTGATGCTGGCCCACATCGGTGGTGTAGTAGGCGTTGGGAGCCTGTTGGGTGAGTTGGACAATCACGGACTGGGGCGAAATTTCATCGGTATAAATTGGCGCATCTAACGGGAAATCTTGCTTCCAAGTATCGACTTGATCGCGCCAAGCCTGCGTTTTTTGCCCGTCTGGGGCAACCGGATTCACCGACGGGTCAGCCAAGCGAGCCAACAGCTTTTGCAAGACCACTTTCACATCGCCTACAATCGGCACTTCTGGTAGGCGGTTTTTGCCGACTTCTGCCGGGTCAATATCAATGTGAATTACCTTCGCACGACTGGCAAATTCGTCAAGTTTACCGGTCACGCGATCGTCAAATCTTGCGCCAATCGCCACCAGCAAATCGCACTGACTCACGGCAAAGTTGGCATAAGCGGTGCCGTGCATTCCTAGCATCCCGACGGCTAACGGATGGTGCTCATTGACGGAACCTTTGCCCATGAGGGTGGTCGTCATCGGGGCCGAAAACGCTTCAGCTAGCGCCTGCAATTCTATATGGGCATCGGCAGCAATAGCGCCACCGCCAATATACAGCAACGGTCGCTCGGCAGATCGCAGCAGGGCAATCGCGGCATCTATTTGATGAATATCGCCCACCGTCTGCGGCGCATAGCCGGGGATCGTTACATCGCCCGGTTCGACAGGAATGTAGTCAATTTCTTCAAGCCCCACGTCTTTGGGCACGTCAATCAAAACCGGCCCTGGGCGACCGGTTTTAGCAATATAAAAAGCTTCCGCGACAATCTGCGCCATTTGGTTGGGATCGCGCACGACATAGGAATGCTTGACGATTGGTAGCGTAATCCCGTGAATGTCAGTTTCTTGGAAAGCATCGGTACCAATGGCTGCTCGGCTCACCTGACCAGTCACCACCACCATCGGAATTGAGTCCATTTGCGCAGTGGCAATACCTGTTACGAGGTTAGTCGCGCCTGGCCCTGAAGTCGCCAAGCACACGCCTACTTTGCCTGTGGCTCTCGCGTAGCCGTCGGCAGCGTGGGCAGCCCCCTGCTCATGACGCACCAAAAAGTGTTTCAGCAAGCCTTTTTGCTCAGCGTTATACACTTCGTCATAAATGGGCAAAATCGCTCCGCCCGGATAGCCAAAAATATGCTCGACGCCATGCCGTACCAAACTATCAATCAACGCATAAGCGCCGCTGACTCGCTGTGTCGCCGTTGAGGGCTGGAGTGTGATGGAAGA
The DNA here is from genome assembly GCA_963740915.1 of uncultured cyanobacterium. Taxonomy (GTDB): domain Bacteria; phylum Cyanobacteriota; class Cyanobacteriia; order Phormidesmidales; family Phormidesmidaceae; genus Phormidesmis. Next base: position 106,905 of record CAVUFV010000011.1, on the reverse strand, counting down.
AACCATAGGAAAAATAGGGTAGTAAAACGCTGCCTAAATTGCTGCCTGAATTTAAGTGTAAATTGTAGCTAAACTAACAACAATATTTTCTATTGTGCTTTGTCAGAGAAAAAGAATAATGTTCAGCGCCATCTCAGCGATCGCCCTGCATCTGATCGAATTTAGCTTCGGAGATTGAGTTTTTCCCGCTCTAGTTTTTCTCGCTCTAGTTTTTCATTACTAGTTTTTTATTAACTGAAGCTGCTGGCTGATAAAATCAGCGGCTGTGAGCGGCTGTGATGGGATGCCATCCATGGTAGCGCTAGCGTTTAGCCCAAAATCTAGCCATCTGCTGCTGCGCTGATCCGTCGCTTGCCGGCCTACCACCTGTTCAGGCGATCCCCAGAGCTGAAGATGATCGACGCTGGGATCGGCATAAAAGTTTACCTTGCCTGCCCCCAAGGAGAGGCTGCTCCAGTGGGTAAAGCTGTCGTGACTAAGGCGGCATACGGGCAGCCCAATAATCGGTGTGCCCCAGCCATCGACGGCAAAGAATTGAGCAATTTTTCCGCCCCGCTGCTGCCATAAGTAAAGCGCGCCGGTAAGGCCAACAACGCCTGCACTAAAGCCGATGGCGATTAGCGGCGCTTTTGACATCTTGGAAGAGTGCAAACTTTTTGTCGTTATAGAAGGATCGCCGAAGGTTTGGATCAGCCAGTTGAAAATGGCGATCGCATCAATCGGCAGGGCAGGAGCGATATGGGCTTGGGTAAAAGGAGGGAGCGATCGCACCCAGCCTTCTGTCAGCGCAGCTGAATGAAACCCCGGACAGATAGCCACAGCAAGCTTAGACAAAGCGATATTTCCAGTGAATTTTGAGTATTGATAAGAGCCATTTGTTTACTTTTTAGCCCTTGCCTTGAGGTCGCTAATTCCCCTTAACGTTCGGTTGGGCTTCGGTTCTACTCATAGTCATGATAAAGGGCTTACCAGTAGGGTGGGGATAGATTATTTTCGCAGATGGTTTGTTGGCACAGTGCCATCGTTTTTGCCCCCCAACGCTATGAGTGCAACGGATCAGCTTTTACCCACTATCAGTACTTTGGTTGCTTTAGGCGAGTTGGCTTTCGATGGCCAATTGGACTCTTATGGCAGCGATTATGCGAACGATTGCTCAGTTGATGAGCTTCCAGACAATCAGCTACCAAATCATCACGTCATAGAGGATATAGAGGGCACTAGGGATAAAACGGTTCGCGACGCGCTGTCGGCTGAGGCTAAGCAACAGCGGGCTGAACGAGAGTGGCAAGGAGCCGTGGCGGCGCTCAATCAGGTTTTAATGCAGCACATTCGCCAGCAGCAAAGCGCTCAAAACAAAGGTTCGTTCAAATCTAGTGGCAAATCTAGCTGTAAATCTAGTAGTTCTTCATCCCAAGCCCTGGTGCTCTGTGGGCCAGTGCCTCTGCTGAGCGAACCTGATTTAATTCCTCAAGTCTCCAATTGGATATTTGTTCCTCATTCTGCTGACTCATTGGCCAGTCCGTTTAGCGCCCTCGCGCCGGTGGGCCGACTCTTTCATTCAACGTTTAAAAAAGCCTCTCCTTCAACTCGTCTGCTGCCTTTACTAGAAGACGATCCTCTGTTGCAAGAGCGCTTTGCTTTAGTCTTTACGTCTCAGTTTGCGCTAGTGATTGTGCTGGGTAAAGATGCTGACGATGAGCTGCGCTTTCAGTTTTCGTTTATGCCTGAGGTGGTGACTTCTGTGTGGCGGCTGTTGCGATCGCGCATTCGCCTGACCCGTCGTCATCAGCTCGATTTTATTGAGCAGTGGGTAGAGAAATTTGCGCCTCAAGAACCCAGCTACCGCACCGTCAGCCAATTTAACCGCTGGCTATTAGCGAGTTTGCCTCAGCCCCCGCGGCCATCCGTTAGCACCACACGGCGATTGTCCCAAGCCCATTCTGCGCAACCTAACAGCAGAGTAACTCAGCTTGCGGAAGAGCGTATCTACCCATCTAAAAAAGCCTCCGATCAGCTTGCCGACGCTAGTTATGGTCGCAGTCAGCCCAATTCTAGTCATCACGATCACAGCGCCGATCACAGCAGCAGTCACAGCAGCGGTCAGTTTTCTGATAGCGACTTGCTCAAGGCAATGGCACACGAAATTCGCACACCGCTGACCACAATTCGAACCTATACGCGATCGCTGCTCAAGCGCAAAAACCTCGATGCCCAGGTCATCCAGCGGCTGCAAAGCATTGATCGTGAATGCACGCAGCAAATTGACCGCTTTAGCTTAATCTTTCGTGCAGTCGAGCTTGAAGCGGCTAGTCAGATGATTCGGTCACCGTTGAGTGCAATAGCGCTTCATCAGGTTTTTCAAGAAGCAATTCCGCAGTGGCAGCAAGCCGCTCAGCGGCGAAATCTCTCTTTAGAAGTGGGCCTACCGCCAGAGCTACCGATGGTTGCCAGCGACCCAACCATGCTTCAACACGTTTTGACCGGCCTAGTCGAACTCTTCACCCACAGCGTCTCACCCGGTAGCCACATTCAGCTCCACGTCCTCCACGCAGGCGCACAGCTCAAGCTTCAGTTTCAGTCTTCAGCTCAGCCTCAAACGCAATCTCAGACTCTTAACCAGTCTTCTAGCCAGTTCCCTGCCGACTCCGCAGACCAATCTGCCAATCAATCTGCCAATCAATCACGAAACCACAGCGCCTTTTCTAGCAACACCGTTTGTTCGCCGCCACCGCTCAAGTCATTAGGACATCTGCTAATGTTTCAGCCCGAAACGGGCGGCCTCAGCCTCAATCTCGAAGCCACCAAAAATCTCTTCCATGCCCTCGGCGCAAAGCTCACCGTCCGCGAACGCTCAAATCAAGGCACGACTTGGACAGTTTTTCTCCCCCTTGAAGCTAGCGGCCTGAAGTCCTACCCAATCGTTTAGCCTGTGAGTGATGTGATTTGGTGATGCGATTTGGTGATGCGATTTGGTGATGCGATCGCTGTAGCCATGACTGCAAGGATCTTGCTCTTTAATCGTCCAGCCCTAACCGGATAAAATGCTCACCCGCCTACATAGCCGCCAGCCGCTGAGTGAGATCTTTACTAACAAACTCTAAATCCACTTTATGCATCGCTAAGTCAAGCGCCTTATCCGAATCGCCAAAACGTTCTTGATAGAGTTTAAGTAAATGCAAAAGATCGGCAGCAGGTTTAGGCTCAATGTCATCGACCGTTTGATCTAAAGTTGGCTTTTGAGAATTTAGCAAGTGATCCTCTAACTCATTCAGCAGCTCTGAGAGCTTTTCGTTCTTCTGAGCGGTTATATCTACTTGGGCAATAAGATTGGCGTTTATTTGCTGCAAGGCGACTTGAGCCTTTTCCTTTTGGGCCGTTTCTTGCTGAATTCGCAGAACACTCAACCTGAGCTCTAAATGACTGACGACTTGGCGAGCCAATACTTCAAGGGCTTTGAGTTGCGCTTCATCTAGCTGCCTCGGTTGATAGTCAATGACACAGAGTGTACCTAAGGCATAACCATCTGAGGTCACCAGTGGCGCTCCCGCATAAAAACGAATGTAAGGCGCACCCGTCACTAATGGGTTATCGGCAAAGCGGTCATCTGCATGGGTATCTGGCACAACCATCACCCCCCGCTGAAGAATTGCATATGCGCAAAAGGCAATATTGCGGGGCGTTTCTGTAGATTCAAACCCTACTCTAGATTTAACCCACTGTTTAGAAACATCAATCAGACTCACTAAAGAGGTAGGCGCGTTACAGATGTAAGCAGCGAGTGCCGTCAGGTCATCGTATGCGGTTTCGGGTGCAGTATCTAAAATTCGATAGCTCAGCAGCTTTTGGATTCGGCTATTTTCATTTTCTAAATAATCAGCCGAAAAATCTGTAAAAAGCGGGCTTTTGGTAGTTTCTAGGCAATCGGATGACATGAGGATAAGCCAGCTCTGAGGCCGGTAGAATGGCATGACAACGCAATTTAAATATGCCCAGCTTTTTGTCTAACCCCCAGAAATTGTTGAGTGATGAGAACGGTCTTAGCAGCTTTAGTCGCAGGAGGCAGCCGCAGATCGGTTACTTTAAGCTCTCTGAAACTGGCCCAAAGCCTCCCCCTCCGGGCGTTTCAATAACGAACACATCTCCTGGATGCATTAAAGCTTCTGCTTTGCCAGAAAGCAGCTCAGTTGTACCATCTTGCCTTTCAATGCTGTTGTTTCCCACCTTGCCCGGTTCGCCGCCTGCCAAACCAAATGGCGGCACAATCCGATGGCCCGACAAAATGGCAGCGGTCATCTCAGATCGAAATTGAATTCGGCGAATCACGCCATTGCCGCCTCGATGTGCGCCATTACCGCCACTGTTCGCGCGAATTGAAAAGGCTTCGACCAATACCGGAAATCGCCACTCTAGCACCTCTGGATCGGTTAGGCGTGAGTTGGTCATATGCGTTTGAACGGCGTCGGTGCCGTCAAAGGTTGAGCCCGCTCCAGAGCCCCCACAAATGGTCTCATAGTACTGCTGCTGCTGATTGCCAAAGGTAAAGTTGTTCATGGTGCCTTGAGAGGCTGCGAGCATGCCTAAGGCTCCGTAAAGTGCGTTTGCAATCGCCTGTGAGGTTTCTACATTGCCGGCGACCACGGCAGCAGGCGATCGCGGATTGAGAAAGCAGCCTTCAGGAACAGTGATCTTGAGGGGTTTGAGACAGCCTGCATTCAGCGGAATATCATCCTCGATCAAACTGCGAAAAACATAGAGAACAACCGCTTTACAAATGGCTAAAGGAGCATTGAGATTGTTCGATTGCTGCCAGGATGTGCCGGTAAAATCAATACCCACAGAACGAGCGCCTCGATCAATTGTCAGGGTGAGGCGAATTTCGCTGTCATTATCCATGAGATAAGTAAAATGGCCCGGCTTCAGCCGATCTATCACCTGTCGCACTAATTCTTCGGCATTGTTTTGAATGTGCTGCATATAGGCTTGCACGGTTACCAAGCCATAGTGTTCAACCATGCCGCAAAGTGCCTGCACTCCTCGCTGATTTGCGGCAATCTGGGCTTGCAAATCAGCTAAATTTTGGGCTGGATTGCGCGCTGGGTAATCACCTTTAGTCAACAGTTCTAACAACTCTGCTGTTTGAAAGTGTCCTTGCTTTACGATTTGAACATTGTCTAGTAAGACACCTTCTTGATCGATGGTTTGGCTATGAGGCGGCATTGAGCCGGGCGTAATCCCACCGATATCGGCATGGTGCCCGCGTGAAGCAACGTAAAACATCGGGATAGAACAATTCCCGGCTACGAAGACGGGCGTAATTACAGTGATGTCAGGTAAATGGGTTCCGCCGTTGTAAGGATTATTAGAGGCATAGGCATCTCCAGGGTTTAAGGTTTTGCCCTGGGCTCGAATCAAGCTGAGGACGCTTTCGCTCATGGAGCCTAAATGCACTGGAATATGGGGAGCATTCGCGACGAGTTGGCCATGCTGATCGAAAATGGCACAGGAGAAATCAAGCCGCTCTTTGATATTGACTGAGTAGCTCGTATTTTGTAGGGTCACGCCCATCTCTTCGGCGATCGCTCGAACAAGGTTGTTAAAGATCTCCAAAAATACCGGATCAGGCGCGGTAGTAGATGATAAGGCTGCCGTCAAAGGTAGCTGAATGGCCTCGGCTTGAACCTTTATCTGAGTCAAAATCAAACAGTTTTGCTGAGTCACTTCTGCGTCCCATCCCGGCTCGATGACGTTCGTTCCGGTCGGCTCTAAAATTAAAGCAGCGCCAGTGAGGCGATCGCCGGGCCTAAGATCTTGACGACGATATACAGGTGCTTGATGCCAGGCGCTTTTGGTGTAGATTTTGACAGTTGCAATGGGGATCAGCGGCTCAGTTTGACCCCTAGGTAGCCAAGCTTTCATCGCTGTCATCGGAGATTCCGTCATCGGAGCGGCCTGAGCGATCGCTTCAACAGCCACTGCTTCTACTACTAGCGCTTTATCAGGCATTAAAAAACCATAGCGCTGCCGATAAAGCTCTTCAAACTGAAGTCGCATTTTGTCGAGTTGGTCAAAATCGACCGTTAATGCCGAGTCAGTCCCCTCATAGCGTAGGCGCACGTTTAGCCTTGTTTCTAGGCAATCTTCACTGACCTGTTGCTGAGCGAGAACTTCGGCTGTGCTCTCTGCCTTGAGATGCGCTAGCGTTTTCTCCAATTCTGGAATTTGCGCAATTGTTAAGCTAGCTTCTACGGCTTTTTCTTTCAGCGATCGCACCTCTGCCAAACCAATTCCATAGGCTGAGAGAACCCCTGCAAAGGGATGAATAAAAATCTTACCCATGCCCAAGGCTTCCGCAATTAAGCAAGCATGTTGTCCGCCCGCACCCCCAAAGCAACACAACGTGTACTGGGTAACATCGTAGCCCCGTTGAACCGAAATCTTTTTGATCGCATTGGCCATTTTGCTAACGGCGATCGCCAAAAATCCGGCAGCAACTTGTTCATCGGTACGACTATCTTCAGTTTTCGAGTTAATTTCAGCCTTCAAAGCCGCGAATTTCTGTTCAACAATCACTCGATCAAGCGGTAAATTGCCCTCAGCGCCAAACACCTGCGGAAAAAACTCAGGTTGAATTTTACCTAAGCGAACATTGCAATCTGTCACGGTTAAGGGGCCGCCTTGGCGATAGCAGGCCGGCCCAGGACGCGCGCCCGCCGATTCGGGGCCAACTCGGTAGCGATCGCCATCAAACCGTAAGATTGAGCCGCCGCCTGCTGCCACGGTATGAATCGACATCATCGGCGCACACAGCCGGATTCCGGCCACTTCTGTTTCAAACGTGCGCTCATACTCGCCATTGTAATGAGATACATCGGTGGAAGTGCCGCCCATATCAAAGCCAATGACGCGATCAAATCCGGCAGCTAGACTGGTTTTGATGGCACCGACGATGCCGCCAGCGGGGCCTGAGAGAATGCTGTCTTTACCCTGAAATCGCTGTGCCTCGGTGAGGCCACCATCCGATTTCATAAACTCAAGCCGAGTGGTCGACGCAGACTGCTTTAACGCCGCCCTGACTTGATCCACATAGCGTCGCAGAATGGGCGATAAATAGGCATCGACCACGGTGGTCTCGCCTCGGCGAATTAGCTTCATCAGTGAGCTGATTTGATGAGAAACCGATACTTGCGCAAAGCCAATGCTGCGGGCAAGTTCGGCAATTTGCTGCTCGTGCTGAGGGTAGCGGTAGCTGTGGAGAAAAGCGATCGCGACGGCTCGAATTCCATCCTCATAAGCGCTTTTCAATAAAGTCCTCAGGCGCGATCGCTCTTCAGACGCAATCGGCACCATCTCTTCACCTTGAGCGCTGTAGCGTTCTTTAACTTCAATCACCCGTTCATAAACGCGTTCTGGCAGAATAATTTGACGCGCAAAAATATGAGGTCTGTGCTGATAGCCAATTTGCAGCGCATCTCCAAATCCTTGGGTGATCAAGAGCAAGGTGCGTTCACCTTTTCGCTCTAATAGCGCATTGGTGGCAACGGTTGTGCCCATTTTTACAACCTCAACGACGCCCGGTGGAATCGGCTGATCGCGGTGCAGTCCCAGCATATCTCGAATGCCCTGAATCACCGCATCCGGGTATTGTCCGGGCTGATCTGAAAGCAGCTTATAAATAACAATCCAAGCGTCATTGGCGATAGCTGTAATTTGAAACCGCTCAGGCATGGCCATGAGCCGATTAACCAGGCGCGCATCATCCGTCACCCCGACCAAATCTGTAAATGTTCCGCCTCGATCAGCGAACACTTTTAACATAGAGTTTTCTCCTCACAAGCGCCAATACTTACCCAGCTAGTAGAGCCGTCTTGCCAGTGCTCTTTTTTCCAAATGGGGGCGTTGTGCTTGAGAGTGTCGATGGCGTATTGACAGGCCGCGAAGGCTTCGCCGCGATGCGGACTGCCAATGGCAACAAGAACGCTGATTTCACCTACTGTCAGCTTGCCGGTACGGTGGTGGATAACAATGCGGGTAATGTCAGGCCACTGCTGGCGAATTTCGGCGGCGATGCCTTTAAAGACCGCTAGCGCCATCGGTTCGTACGCCTGATATTCTAGAGCAATGACGCTCTGACCATCGGTTTGGTTGCGTACCATTCCGCTAAAAAGAGCGATCGCGCCATTAGCACCATCGTCAGCAAGCGCATAGGCTTGAGTGAGTGACAGGGGGGCAAAGGCGATCGCAAAACTATCCGGGCAATTTTCCAGGCAACCTTCTGTCAGCGGCACGTTAGGATCAAAAGGCGGTTCGACAGGAATAGCAGATATCGCATTCATAGCAGTCCAGGGAAACAGAAACAATAGCTAATCTCAGGCGCTAACTTAGGCGCTTATGCACCCTTGCTCAGAGAATAGCTGCTTCTAGCAGGCGCTGCTAGACCCTCATAAAGATGCTCCAAAGCCGTTAGATTTTGGCTCAAGGTGTAGCGCTCTAGTACTCGCGATCGCGCCTTTTTCCCTAGCATCGTCGTAATATCTGGATGCTCACGAAACAGCGGCAGTAGCGTTTGCAGCTGGCTAGAAACCTTTTGCGTACTGATAATAATACCCGCCCCCTGATCGAGCACTTCGCCATCTGCGCCAGCATCGGTCGCCACGCAGGCTGTGCCACAAGCCATGGCCTCTAGCAGCGAGAGCGAAAGCCCTTCGACCAAAGACGGTAAAATAAAGCAATCCGCCTCACGCAAGATCTCAATTCGGCGATCTTCATTAGCAACAAAGCCCAGCCAAACAATATTTTCACCCGTGTAGAACGCCTTTAAAGAAGCCTCAAGCGGCCCACTGCCCACAATCACCAGCTTATTACGCGGGCCCATATTGGCATGCTTCCAGCCTTTGAGCAGCGACTCCACATTTTTCTCCGGCGACAGTCTGCCCTGATACACATACAGCTGATCGGCTTCTAGCTGCGCTTTAATCGACGGGCTCACATAGGGCTGAGAATAGGGGGTAGAAAGTCTAGCTGGAGCCGGAGAGTAGCGGGAGATATCAACGCCATTGGGAATAACCGCCACTCGTGATGGCGGCACCCCTAGCTTAACCAGCAAATTTCGCTGGATTTGAGAAAAGACAATTACCTTATCGTAGTTAGCTAATCGCGGCGCATAAACTTGGTAGGTAAGGTGCTGCGTGCTAGATGAAAAGTTGCGGCGCTTTTGATCAAAAGCCGGGTGAAAGGTCGCCACTAAAGGAATACCTAGGCTCTGGCAAATTTCAGGCAACTTCCAGTCCAACGGCGAAAGAATCAGAGAAGCATGAACCAAATCAGGCTTGAGTTTTTCTAGCGTTTGCAATAGCAGCCGGGCCGATCCCAAGGCCGGAATAGTCAGCACCTGAGACTTAAAAATAAACGGCAGCGACACTTCCTCATAGCCACAATGATCTTCTGCGGCTTTGTCAGGCTGAGCGAAATGCAGAAAAGTTACCCGATGGCCTCGATCTAACAGCGCATTAGTAATCTCTCTGCCGTAGGTGACATTGCCACAAAATGGGGATTTTTTCCCAAGCCACACAATATGCATCTATACCGTCAAAACACTTTTTATAAGGTGATAAAAATCTGTGAGCGGGCTTAAGAAATGGGCTTAATGCTGGCTCACTTGCGGTTTACCTATTCTGCCTGCCGATGATACAGAGCAAGGCTGCTGTCGTTTTCTCTGACAATCCCTTTTGCTAAATCCCTTTTACTGAATCCCTTTTGCTAAGTCCTTTTTGCTAAGTCCTTATTTGCTAAATTTTACGGAGATACACCATATGCTTTGGCTACATTACCGCTTTGCACCCTAGTAGTATAGGCTCCTGAGACATACGTAAAAGATTGGGTTTTGATAGCAGCTATTTGAAAGTGTCTCAAGCGCTTCTGCGCATCGCCTTTGGGCAGAAGCGCTTGAGCAGTACTTTTGAGCAGCGCCTTTATAAAATATCTAAATGAGAACTTTCATTAAGAGCGGTTTTGACCAGCGCCCAAGTAAAAAATCCGCCTATCGCCACCAGCATCGCTAATAAGCCAAAAACGACACGCAGCCCTAAAAAAGTTTCGGCAATGCCCGCCAGTGCAAGAGGCAGGCTCAGAGCAACATTAACGACGTTGTTTTGCAACCCAAAGACCTTTCCTCGCATCGCTTCGGGCGTTTTTTCTTGAATGGTGGTCTGCATCGGGATCCCGACCATCGCTCCAAATAGGCCCACACCGCCTAGCAACCCTAAACTCGGCCATAGCTGAGGCGGTGCAATCGAAAGCCCAGCGAGCATAGCCGCCATTCCGAGTGAACCGGCTAGGCCCAGATGAGGTCTAGAAAATCGCTGCCCAAACTGGCCAATCAGCACGGCTCCAATCGCTAGCCCCACGCCACCCGCTGCTAATAAAAAGCCAAATTGAGAGGAATGAATAGTAGGAATCACTTCCGCGAGTCGAACCGCGAGGACAGCTAAGGCGGCAAACACGGAAAATAAAACAATCAGCTGAATCAGCGCGCTGCGAACTTGAACCTGCTTTTGCAGGTAAGCGACGCCCTCTTTGATGTCTTCCCACGGATGAGCTTCGATTGGGCTATGGGTCTTGACCTCGTGGGTGTTCATCAGCAGGAGCAAAATGCCCGCGATCGCATAGCTACCCCCTACCAGGACTGACTTACCCAATCCAGATCCCTGGTCTATCGGCGCTAGCAGCCTGTCCGCCAAGGCTAACACCGGCTCTCCCACCGCAAAGCCCACAATCACTGAGGCCATCATCGTCGTGGTATACAGCGAGTTAGCGGGTAGAAGATTTTGCTTCTTGACAATTAATGGAATCACGGCCTGCTCAGCCGGGGCAAAAAACTGGGTCAGCGTCGAAACTAAAAAAGTGACCACTAGCAAAATGTAAAAGCCTACGGGCAAACCAGCAATTTCCCAGCCTGCGGTGACCCACAGCATTACCGGTAGCGCCGCGACCAGGAGGCCGCGCACCAAGTTGGTCAGCACCAGCACCGGCTTTTTACGCCATCTATCGACATAGACGCCCGCTAACGAGCCAAATAAAACGGCTGGAATGGTGAAAGCAATCATAATCGCCGACACCCAGCCACTAATGGTCTGATCAGGGGATTTGAATCGGCTAGAGATCAGGGCAATCATCAGCACTAAGTAAACTTTGTCGGCTACTTGGGAGAAAACTTGGCCGCTCCAGAGCGTCAGAAAGTTGCGATTGCGAAAAACCGGCCACAGCCCCTCTGAGGCGACTTCTGAGGCGACTTCTGAGGCGACTTCTGAATCGGCTTCTAAGGCCGAGTCCTGATCTGCCAAACCACTCTTGGACGAATGAGTTTCGGGGAATTTAGACGCTAGCGGTTCGCTGCTTGAAGGGGGAAAATCGGCGATCGCAGCAGTGGTATCGGCTGTATTAGCTGTATTGGCTGTATTAGCTGAGGTCTCAGATGCTTTGGTAGCCTGAGGTCTGGTTTCAGGGTTGCTCTCAGCCTCTGAACTGCTATTTGGATGATGAGCGTCAGACTCAAGGAGCATAGGTAGGTGGGTTAAAGCAAGTGTCGATTAGAGTCGCTGAGCGAATTGGGCGCTCAAACTGATACTGGGCATATTGCCTGAGAAATTTCTCGATGTGGAGCCACAAAACATGAGGCCCTGATTCTACAGATAGTGCGGTTTTTCTTATTGTGCCTGATTTTGAGCTTAATGGTGAGTCGCTGTGCCAAGCGACAGCTGAATCTGTGAGGGAGGGGATAGCGATCGCAGCCGTTATCACTAGATCAGGCTTATTGAGCTGCTGCATGAGGGCGAGTTCGGCGGCACTAAGGTAGCCGATGATGCCTAAGTCGCGAGCGATTTCTTGCGCGACTGCCGGTTTAAAGCGGCCCAGCCAAAGCTTACCAGCAGGCGGCATTTGCACAGAGCGCTCTAGGCGATCGCGCTCCCTTTTTTCGATCCGAACCAATTCTGCCTGCTCTAAGCGCTCAATTTCGGCGGGATCAATCACACCGCCCGATGAAACGCTAAAAGCGACGCGCCAATTCGGATCGCTGATATCGGGTAAAAGCGGTTTTCTCGATAGGCAGCAGCGAAATACTTCCGGCGCGACTCCGGCTAAGGCCAATAGGTGAAACGTGGCTTGAGCTAAGCAGGGTAAGACGTTGGCTTTTGTCGCCGTTTCTAAGCGGCCCAGATGTTCAATCAATAAGTAATACAGCTCCGTTTGCGGCTGGTCGGTAAGCGCTTGAGCCAGCACCAGCTCGGCCAGATATTGACTGGCGGTGAGCTTGGCTAGATCTTGGCTGAGCCCCGGAAAAGAGCGCTGAGTTTCGGCTTGAACGAGCTTATCGAGAGATTTGCCTTTAACAAACAGCAGATCGTTGACGACAAATAAGCCAGAACGGCCCGCCAGCTTAGACTTGTGCTTGCGAGCCCCGGGGGCAATTGCTCTCACCAAGCCTTTTTCTTGGGTCAACACGGTTACGAGCCGATCAAATTCGCCCATCGGCACCGCTTTGAGATTGATGCCGCTAGCGGTGTAGCTACGCTCTGTCATTATTCGCCTGCTGCCTGTAGCTTCAAAATTTCGGGGCCGCGAGAGGTGCCCAATCGACTCGCGCCAGCTTCGATTAGCGCTTGAGCCTGTTCAGGGGTGCGAATGCCGCCCGCTGCTTTAATGCCAATGCGATCGCCGCCGATTTGCCGCAGCAGCTTCACATCTTCGACCGTTGCGCCCCCTTGCCAGCCCGTACTAGTTTTGAGATACGCAACCCCCGCATCTAAACACACTTCAGCCGCCAAGCGCTTTTCTGCCGCCGTCAGTAGCGCCATCTCCAAAATGGCTTTTACCGGTTGCCCCGTCAGTTCCACAATCGCCGCCATCTCATCGTGCAGACGATTGGTTTCACCCATTTTGAGCCAGCCTAAGTTAATCACCACATCTAGCTCGTTCGCGCCATTTTCGACCGCATCTTGCGCTTCATAAAGCTTTACTTTGGCAGTGGTCGCCCCACTCGGAAAGCCAATCACCGTACAGACCTGTACGCGCTTGTTGTGCAACTGCTCAACGGCTAAAGGCACATGCACCGGATAAACGCACACAGCGGCAAACCCGTAGCGATCCGCTTGCTCACAAAGCTGTCTAATTTGGGCGGAGACTGCCGCTGGCGCTAGTAGAGTGTGCTCGATTAAGGATGCAATCTCTATCTCTGAAGCTGCCCCGGATGTTCCTGAAGCAGTGGCTGTACGGCTATCGTTCATAAACGTAAGGTAAATAAAGGTACAAAAAATACATAAGCTAGCAGCATCTCAAAGGATAATGCCAAAGCCAAAGCCAAGACCCGATCATCTGAGTCGCTCGTAGACTTTTTCTTTTACTATTCTTCTATTCTCCTTTAAGTAAAAGAAAACTGTCAGATAACGCGACCCTAACTCGTCAGTGGGGCAATCTGGATGTAGTCAAATGTAGTTATTTGATGATTCACTCACGGTTGCTGCCTGATTGCCGGTTAGTTTTCCTGAAAAAACGTATAACGTCACCTGCACGGCGCTAAGTTCTCATGGCCGCACCGCTCATTTCAGCTATTATCTGCACTCACAATCGCGAACAGTATCTCGGCGCAGCGATCGATAGTCTCTTGCATCAAACGTTTGACAGCGCCGCCGATAGCCCTAACGGCTCAGGCATCTCAGATATCCCTGAAGATTGCTATGAAATCATTGTGGTCGATAATGCATCTACCGACAGTACGGCCGCTATTGTCAAAGCCCGCGCCCACCACCCTCAGTTACGCTATTTGTATGAGCCGACGCTGGGTCTTTCCGTCGCCCGGAACTGCGGTGCCAACGCGGCCCAAGGCCAAATTATTGCTTACTTAGACGATGACGCTGAAGCTAGCGCAGGCTGGTTAGCAGCGCTGCTAGCCGTCTTTGAGAGCCATCCGAAAATCGCGATCGCGGGCGGCAAAGTCACCTTGATCTGGCCGCCTGATACCAAGCCTCCCAACTGGCTTTCACAAGATCTTTCTAGCGGACTAGGTGCTTACGATCTAGGCGATGAGCTACTCTACATTCAGCAGCCTGCCCTCACCCCGCGCGGGCTCAACTATGCCATCCGTAAGCAGTTTCTAGAATCGGTCGGTGGCTTTGATCCCCATTTAGGCCGAGTCGGCACAAATCTCTTGTCCAACGAAGAACAGCAAATGACTCGACTGGCTCTCGACCAAGGCTGGCAAGTCGCCTACGTACCTAGTGCGTTAGCGGCCCATAATGTTGCGCCCGCCCGGCTAAAACCTGGCTGGTTCATGAGTCGTAGCTGGTGGCAGGGCATTAGCGAAAGCTACCGCGAACAGGTCAGCGGCACCACGGGGCTATGGCAGCTTCGCAGCGGCAGTGAACGTCTTATACGCGGCCTTTACAAGGCCCTCAAGTACAGCCATAAGCCTGATCAGCGCTTTGAAAACCTCGCCTACGCCTACGGCCAAATCGGCTATCTCAGTAGCGTTATCCCCCACCTAATCCGTCACTCCATTCCTCCTACAACGCCATGAAGACCCCCGCATCCATTCCCGTCTCAGTCCTCATCCCGGCTAAGAATGAGCAGGAAAATTTACCTGCCTGCCTGGCGAGCTTAGCGCAAGCCGATGAAATTTTTGTCGTCGATTCTCACAGCAGCGATCGCTCTATCGAAATTGCCGAAAGCCTAGGTGCCAAAGTCGTGCAGTTCGACTTCAACGGTCGGTGGCCGAAAAAGAAAAACTGGTCACTCGACAACTTGCCCTTTCGCAACGAGTGGGTGCTGATTGTCGATTGCGATGAGCGCATTACCCCCGAATCTTGGGCAGAAATTGCCGAAAAAATCAAAAATCCCGACCTTGATGGCTATTACATCAATCGGCGAGTATTTTTCTTAGGCAAGTGGATTCGCCACGGTGGCAAATACCCCGACTGGAACCTACGATTATTTCGTCATGCCAAAGGCCGCTACGAAAACCTCAACACCGAAGACATTCGCAATACCGGCGACAATGAAGTGCATGAGCATGTGATGATCCCCCACGAAAAGGTAGGCTATCTCGCAGAAGACATGCTCCACGAAGATTTTCGTGACCTGTACCATTGGCTAGCTCGGCACAATCGCTACTCCAACTGGGAAGCGAGAGTGTATTACAACCTGCTTACGGGCATGGACGACGATGGCACTATTGGGGCTAATTTATTTGGCGATGCGGTACAGCGCAAACGTTTTTTAAAGAAAATTTGGGTGCGCTTGCCCTTTAAGCCGTTTTTGCGCTTTGTTTTGTTTTACATTATCCAGCTAGGCTTTTTAGATGGATATGCAGGCTACATCTATGGCCGCTTGCTCAGTCAGTATGAGTATCAAATTGGGGTGAAGCTTTACGAGCTGAAATTTGGCGGCAGCTTGAATATTCAAGACAAAGCGGTTGAATCAACGGCCCCAAAAGTTAGCCCTGCTGATGCCTAAACCAATGGCCATTGAAAAAAATCACCAAGCGAATGAGGGTGGCGACACTGAGTTTGGCAATTATGGTGCGCCGCCCGCTGTGGACTTAAGGCAGTACCATCAACCGGGTTATATAGCCGGTGGGTCTAAAGCCAAAATGATGATTTGGTGGCTGGTGCAGGCAGTGGCATTTCCTTTGACACTGCACGCTAGTCATGGGGTGCGCCGCTGGCTGCTGCGACTATTCGGGGCCAAAATCGGCCAACAGGTCGCGATTCGCCCCACTGCCCGAGTAACCTACCCCTGGAATATAGAAATTGGTGACTATAGCTGGATTGGCGATGATGTCGTGCTCTACAGCCTAGTGCCGATCAAAATTGGCCGTCACTGCGTGATCTCACAAAAAAGCTATCTCTGTACCGGCAGTCACGACATTAGCGATCCTCGTTTTGGCCTAGCGACCGGAGAAATTGTGATTGAAAATGGCGTTTGGGTAGCGACGGACTGCTTTGTGGGCCCGGATGTGTGCATTGGTGCGAATGCAATTATTGGGGCCAGAAGCACGGTGCTCAGCGCCATGCCCCCGGCTCAAGTTTGCTTCGGCACGCCCTGTGTACCGGTCAAACCCAGGCCCCTACCAGCAGAGCTAACTGGCAAAACTACGACTGGATAGATAGGAAACTTGAATCTAGATCACTTGAAGCTAGATCAAAGGTAAGCGCAATTAACCCACCACTGACAGTCCTTCAACGACGATAGAAGGGGTATAGGTGGAGCCGCTCCAGCCGATGTCCTTGCCTAGAGCGATCAGATTGTTCAGAGCTGTGTAGGCGTTGCCTGAAACCATCGTGTCTTTGACGCGGCCAATAATTTCACCGTTTTTGACCTGATAGCCTAGATCTAAATTAACGGCCAAATCGCCGGTAATGTCACCGCCATCACCCATCACTTGATCGATGATGATAGCGTCTTTTTGTTGCGCGATTAGGGTTTGCAGATCTTGTTTGCCGGGAGTTACTAGCAAGTTTATTAATCCAGGTGTGGGATAGTCGCCTAATTCGGGGCGAATGCCGTTGCCAGTGGTGCCGTGGGCGCGATCGCAATACCAGCTCTTCACCACTCCGTTTTCTACAAAAGTCAGCGGCCGAGTCAGCACTCCTTCATCATCAAACGGGCAAATGTAGGGACCAACAGTTGGGTCTTGACGGAGGGTAACTGCCGAATCAATCACCCGTTTACCCAGCTTTTTGCGCCAAGGTGAAATCCCCTCTTTGACCCGCTTGCCATTCAGCGCTGAGCGCAGCGTATCCCACAAGAGCCAAGCGGCACCGGGGGTAAAGATAATCGGCACTTGGCCAATCGTCGGCTCCACGGTTTGCTGCGCCCATACCAGTCGCTGAACGATGCTGTCGGCGACTGCACCAATATCAAGCTGATGGCGACTGAGGGTGCCGTCGTTGACGCACAAAAAGTCGTCTTGCTGAATCAGTTCGGCGCTGATGTAGCCACTGAGAGTGGTGTCTTGAAAACTGTAGTCGAGCCCGGTGGAGTTGATCAGCCGGATGTATTCGACATCGCAAGAGAACTCGGCTTCGCAAACGGCTTCGGGGATGCTGGTGCGAATTTGCGCGATCGCCCCACGCCCCAAATCCACCAGCTTTTCAACCGCCATTGCCTGCCCTTTTTCAGGAAACGCCTGACGGTTAGCCTCTGCGGTATTGGGGGAGGGATCTAATCCACCCGTCGCTAAGTCGGCTGTTTCTGGTAGATTCAGCGTACTGATTGCCAACGCTTTTTCCACCAGCGTTTTGGCATCGATTGGGCCGTAGCCAACCGCTAGCCCTGGCCTACCGTCTCGCCATAGCCTGAGAGCAATCCCTTCTGACTGGCTCGTTTCTATCTGCTTTAGCCGATTACCTTCAAAGATAATCGGGCGAGAGAGCGTACTCGACTGATACACCTCAACAAACTGTGCGCCCGCAGCTTTAGCCTCACTTAGCAGCACTTCGGGGAGATCTTTGGTACTAGATATAATCTCTGCTGCTGTTTTTGAACCCATAATCTCGTCAATTAATCTGGTAATTTAACTGCGAGAGCGCACCCTCTAACGATGGCTGCTCGCTAGTCCTTCGTCAGTCTACATGCCATCCGAGCCAATTGATTGAGCTATTGATTGATCTAGAGGCTGTGATTTTCACTCACGACTAAAGCAACCGGAAACTGAGCGAGCAAATCACCCACTAGGGGAGCATCAGTCAACTCAATTGGCTGCTGGGTAATCCAATCTTGCCAAGTTGCTTGCTCGCCTTGGGGAAGGACTACTGCGGTATCTCCCCACACCGCTTTACCCAAAGGCAGCTTATCCGGCGGCACTAGCCCCGTCAAAAATCGTGGCACGACCGTAATCACTGTATGCTCACCCTTATGTCGGATAAAAGCCACCACATGGTCGGCATGTTCTCCGGTAACCGTTAGGGCCTGATAGCTGCCGCTTCTAAATACATTGCGAAAATAGTTTCTAGCCGCCAAGCCACGCATCATCAAAAACAGCTTAATACAGCCATCTGTACGGTTTTTGAGCAAATGTTTCAAAAGTGTGTTGGGCTGTTTTTGCCAGCGCTCTTGAATTGCCTGCAAGCCCTTGAAGCGCTTAGGATAATCCACCGGGCGGCGATTGTCTGGATCAACTAAGCTTAAGTCCCAAAGCTCCGTTCCCTGATAAAAATCAGGCACACCGGGCGCGGTTAGCTTGATCAGTAGCTGCGAAAGAGAGTTATAGATGCCATACTCAGCAATCTGCTTTTGGAACGGCTGAAGCTTGTCTAGAAAGGCATTGTCTTTACTAGGCGTCAGCAACGTATCAACAAACTGCACATACCCAGCTTCATAGTCCGCGTCGGGCCGCAGCCAAGCCGTATGCACCTTGGCTTCACGCACGGCTTTGACAACATAATCTTTGACCCGGTTTTTGAATTCGGGTAGCTCTGCGTCATCAAAGGGGTAAGCGCCTACCAGAGTTTGATATAGAAAATACTCATCGTTGGCATCGGGTACCGCATGATCGCCAATTATTTGTTTTTTATCGGCGTTGATTTCGCTCCAGGCTTTGACTTGAGCTTCCCATTCATCCGGCAGTTCAGAAATTACGCTCAGGCGCGATCTGACATCTTCACTGCGCTTGGTGTCGTGAGTGGAAGTGGCGTTTAGCGTATGCGGCCAGTGCTCTTGCTGATACTGATTGTAGTCATGAAATTCCTTTAGAGATACGCCAAAGTGATCCGGCGCAGCCCCTACTTCATTCAGTCCAATGAATCTGTTGTACACATAAAACAGTGTATCTTCTACGCCTTTAGCCATCAGCGGGCCAGTGAACTGCTGCAATCGCATCACAAAATGCAGCCACTGCGATCGCTCCTCAACCGCCAAAGATTCTTCATAGCCCAGCATCAAAAACTTTTCAATGAGCTCTAGCTCATTCGATAGCTGTGGAATGCGCTTTCTAGCTTGCGCGATCGCCATCTGAATATACTTTAGATCACGCTGAGAGCTACCCTGCTGATTAATATACGTGCAGTAAATCGGGAAAGAGACCAGTACTTCTTGAATTGCAGCCTTCAAACCATTTGCCGTCAGGTCACGGCCATAGCGATACTGACTAGCCACCTTTTTTAAAAAACGAGCCAGATTGTCAATATCACCCACTAAATTAGTGTCCGCAATCAACTGCTTTTTCTCTAAAAAGAGCCGGTCATACCCATCTTTTACACCACTGAAACTCTTGTAAAAGCGGGTAAAGTGCTTTTGATTTTGCTGCTGATAGAAAACACCATTCACATAGTTTAAAAATTCATACCCAGACGTTCCTTGAATGGGCCAATGGCTTGGCAGACGTTCGTCTCTTTCTAAAATCTTTTCAATGACGGTATATACGCCATTTGTTTTTTCATAAAGTCGCTGTAAATAGCCCTGCGGATCGTATAGCCCGTCAATATGGTCAATGCGTAAGCCATTGATTTTTTTGCTCCTAACCAAATCCTCAATCAGCGCATGGGTTTGGTCAAACACCTTAGGATTATCGACCTTAAGGCAGATCAGCTCATTCACCGTAAAGAACCGACGATAGTTAAGCTCTTCTGCACCTACCTTCCAAAAAGAGAGCCTGTAAAACTGTTGCAGCAAAAGCTTATCTAACAAATCGAAGCTTTGAGGCTTATCAATTTGTCCATTAAAAGCCTCAATATTTTGATCAATAAAGGTTTTGATTTCGCTGCTCGATTCGTACAGTTCCCACAATAGGTATTTTACAAAGGTTGCCTGATCGCGTCGCTGCTGACCTTTCAGCACCGGGAACGTATCTCTAACAGTATTGAGCACCCCGATTAGCTTGATGTAGTCTGGATTCTGACGCCCCATTTGACGTCTTAGCCAAGAGATCTCATGCGTTAGAAAAAGCGCGTAAGATTCTACTCTTACCGGAAAGTGAAGGCCATAATAATTGACCTTTAGCCCATCGGCACCGTAACTAAGCTGAATCTCGCCGCGCTCTAAGCATCTGTCATAAAAGTCTCCTAGCATGGGGGCCAGCACTTTGCCCTCAATATCTTCGTAGGAGTGATCCCATTCGATGTCGAAGTAATCTACATACTGCGACTCTTGGCCGTGCTCTAGCACATCCATCAAATAGTGGTTTTGGCCGTCGTAGGCCATATGGTTAGGCACAATGTCTTGGAGCCAGCCCATGCCACGCTCTTGAAGCTCTTCTACTAGCGCCTCAAAGTCTCCTAAGCCGCCCAATTCAGGGTTAATTTGATTTTGATCGACGACATCATAGCCGTGCTGGCTGCCTCGGCGAGACGTAAAAATGGGAGAAGCATAAATATCGGCAATGCCGAGCTGATCGAGATAGTCTACGATTGCTTTTGCTTGGTTGAAGCCAAAGTCAGGCGTAAATTGCAGGCGATAGGTAGCAACAGGAATACGCATATAAAGTAAGGGCGGATCTAATACCTACCCAATATAGGACTCAGATTCGGACTCAGATTCGGACTCAGAGACGATCACGGTTGATCAAGTTCAGATCTATATAGGGCGATACTACGGGGGGCAAACGGTAACGCTGAAATAGTTTGAGCGGAAATAGTTTGAGGTAGATCGGCGCTATTGTCAGTCTGTTCATTTTTGGCGGATTCAATAGACCATTGCGCCGCCGCCGAGCTAACTTGCAAGTGCCAAGTTTGAGTTCCTAAAGGTAGCTCAACTTTTGCTATTTTTTCTCCGAAGTTCATGACGCAGAGCAGATTTCCGCTATCGTGGAGACGCCGGTAGTAGAGAACATCGTTGGTATGCTCGGTCATGATTTCAGCAGGTGTAGAAGGCACCATGATTTGGCATTGCCTACGAACTTCGATTAGTTTTTGATAAAACTTTTGGAGAATAATTTGAGATGAGCGATCGCTCTTTTGATCGTTACCTGCGGCAGCCTCTAAATTGGGTGAAAGCCAGTTCAATGTAGACGCTTTAAACGCTTCTATACCAGCTGGATCAGGCGGTGTGCCCTCGCTATGAAAGGCTCTAAACTCTTCTTTACGACCGCTGCGAACACCTTCTATTAGCTCTGGATCGCTATGATCTACAAAATATAGAAAGGGGGCAGTTTCGCCATATTCTTCACCCATAAATAGCAAGGGCAGGTAAGGCGATAGCAAAGTGGCGCCAGCGGCGAGTTTGAGGCTATCAAACGAGATCAAAGTAGAGAAGCGATCGCCCATCATCCGGTTACCCACCTGATCGTGGTTTTGATTGCACACTACAAACCGATGAGACGGCACATCTATAGCGGAGTTGCCATGCTGACGATGGCGAAAAGGCGAATATTTACCATCGTAGGTAAACCTATTTTTGATCGCCGCTGCCAGGGTATCTAAACTGGCAAAATCGCTGTAATAGCCAATGGTTTCATCCGTCAGTCGGGCGTGAAGCGCATGGTGAAAGTCATCGCTCCATTGGGCATCTAGCTGATAGCCGCCTTGCTGAATAGATCGCACAAGCCGAGGATCGTTGAGATCGCTTTCAGCAATCAAATAGGGTGGATAGGAATGCTGATCTTGACCGAATTCGTCGGCCAGCGCTTTGAACTGATCGTCAACGGCTTCAGCAAGCTCCTGTAAAAAGTGCTTAGCACCAAAGTCATAAATCGCATGAACAGCATCTAGCCGCAGCGCATCAATATGATAGTCGCGTAGCCAACTCAGCGCATTTTCAATGAAGTGATTGCGCACGCCATCGCTATAGGCATCGTCAAAGTTGATGGCACTGCCCCAAGGTGTCCGGTAGCGATCAGTAGTATAGGGACCAAATTTGCCTGTGTAGTTGCCTTCCGGGCCAAAGTGGTTGTACACCACGTCTAGAACGACAGCTAGTCCATGGTGGTGACAGGCATCGACTAGCTGTTTTAATCCGTTTGGCCCACCGTATGAGTTTTGTACGGCGAATGAAAATACGCCGTCATACCCCCAGTTTCGCGCGCCTGGAAACTGAGCAACTGGCATGATTTCAATGGCCGTAATGCCGAGCGCAACTAAATCGGGCAGGCGGGCGATCGCAGCTTCAAACGTACCTTCAGGCGTAAACGTCCCGACATGCAGCTCATAAATAATGTAATCTGTCAGCGAAACGCCTTGCCAGTCGTCGTTTTGCCACTCAAACTGGCTGTGATCAATCACCTCAGAGGGGCCGTGAACACCTTCAGGCTGATAGCTCGAAGCCGGATCAGGCCATGCCTCTTGGCCATTTACCTGATAGCGGTAGCGGGTGCCCGCAGGCAGGTTGGGTGCGATCGCGTGCCAATATCCTTTTTCATCCTGCGTCATCTTTAAATGCTGAGGTTTACCATCCCCAGCACCTACGATCTCAACTGCCACCTGATCTAATAGCGGCGCCCACACAGAGAACTCACAGCCCCTTAGGGACTGTTCATCCCCCGCCACCGTACCAAACCTCGCCCCTACCTTTATCATGTTGCCCCTTAGCACTTGCAGCGTAAAAATGTTTGTTGCTTCGCCCCGTTTAAACCATAGTTCAGCCATTGAAACGGCTCCTAGGCCAAGCCTGTGAACTGTTTCAATGAGCGAAACCAACGGATTTAGAGATTACAATACCAAACTGCCCTCTCTAGCGCTGCTACCTATAGATAGAGCAATTAATTCATCAATAGATAGTGGCAGCTAAATAGCCTCATCAGTAAATAACTACAATCATGCGCCCACTAACCACAGGGCATCTAGTGAATAAGCGCCGGGGCCAAAGACAATAATCAGCGTCAGCACAAGAGTAAAAATCAGGGCTTTTTCCATACTCGGCGGCTCTCCCTTGCGGCCATCTGGCCCTTCGTAGTAATTGCCAAGCTGATAGGGATCGGGTGCAACCAGCGGATCGCCAGCAATGATTTCTAGCACCAGCGCATAGATCATAGACACTAGAATAGAGGCACTGGCAAAAGGGGTCAGCATACCGAGAATCAACCCAGTACCGCCAATTACCATAAAGCCTGCTGATAGCAAACAAAGTGGCAGCGGTGCACCTAGCGCCGCTGACCAGACTTGCAGATTTTGCAGCTTAGGCAGCCCGTGCAAAATAAACAACAAACCGACTATCGTCCGAAAAATCAGCAGCATATAGCCCTGTGGGCCACCGATGAAGTCGGGGTATAGACTTGAGAGTAGTGCGATCGCAGCTTCCAAAAAACAGCTCCCTAAATTAACAACTCAATTTCTGACAGCGCACCGGCGCGTCTAATCCGCTAGTCAATCAAGCTAGTTTTGAACTAATAGCACATTATGGCCATCTGGCCCTCGCCACAGCGCTGCTCGCTGAAAAGGCATAACCTCTGGCAAATCAATCACCTTGGGCGAAACGAACTGTACAGCAAGTTCTCTAGGGGCATCTTCGAGCGCTTCTACCGCAGCGTCAATATCATTGACGGCTAGCTCAAAGTGCATATGCACTAAATCACTGGTCTGCTGATCTATTGGAAAAGGTCGGGCACCTGGCGGCGTCAGATAATCCAAAAATTCCACGCCCAATCGCCCCGTTTTCGGCGTCAGCGAAGTGACAATCACCTTGGCACTAAAGAGATTATCCATCGTCTCTTGCTTGATACCAATGTTCGTAAAGCTGCCCTGATGGCTCAAGCCCAACAGATCGCGATACAGCCCTAAGCTGCGTTCGGTGCTAGCAATAGAAATCGCCGAGTGATCTATTCCTAAAAAGAGCGCATCCTTTGACTGCCAATAGTCTGGACCTACCCCTGACGGAAACTGCAACAGCTCTAGCGCATGTCCATCTTCGTCTCTGAACTTAAAGGCTTTAATGTCATTCGGCAGCGTTTGCGGTTCGGGCGAAATGGGGCTAAAAGAGAATTTTTGTAGCTGCGCGTAGGCTTTGTCCATGTCGCTGACGATGATGGCAAAGTGCTGAAACCACAGGTCATTGCTTTTGCTATCTGCCGGTACCGGCTTACTCTGCACGCCTAAAAATTCCATCAGGCGAATGGTTTCTGAGCCTAGCTGCAATGACACCACGCGGACTTGAGCCTTGGGCACCCCATAGAGGTAGCTGGCCGCGTCACCGCTGAGGACGGCATCGGCAGTGACGGTAAAATCAAAGGCCCCGGTAAAAAAATCACTCGCGCGGCTAGCATCTGAAACCGTCAGGCCAATAGCCTGCACCGCTTGAATGCTCACGCTGGAAGGAGATGCCATAGTCAACAGTTCCTCAAATTCTGGGCTCTTAATGCTTTGGGCTCCTGCATTTTTACACATTACTGCTTTGCTTCGCTCATTCCGCCACCCGGCTCACTAGGTCATCTAAACTGGCTATTTGCGCCTTCCGATTTCAAGCGGATTCTCAGGCAAACGAAAGCGATTAATATAGAGGTTCGATGTGCAGGCTTTTATCTTTTTATGGCCTGCTTCAAGAATGCTATCAGTCTGATCGCGCGAAAATAAACATACTCTCCATATCGTCCTGATCTACGTAGCGCAAGGCTTTTGTTATCAAGCGCTCCGTAATCGTTAGGATTGATGGTGAGTGTTTGGTCGTAGGCGGCAATTGCTTCCTCGTAACGGCCCAACTCGTCTAGCACATAGCCTTTCCCAAAAAGCGCTTCGTGTTTGTCAGGTTTAATGACGAGCGCTTGATTGTAGGCTGTGATCGCTTCCTCATAGCGGCATAAGCTACCTAGCGCAATGCCTTTGTTGTAGAGTGCTCCGTGGTCGTCAGGTTTAATCATAAGAGCTTGCTCACAGACCGTGATCGCTTCCTCATGACGACCCAATTCATCTAGTGCGATGCTTTTGCTATTGAGTGCTGCGTGGTCGTCAGGATTAATCATGAGGACTTGGTCGTAGGCTGTGATCGCCTCCTCATAATGATCTAAGTTACCTAGTGCATTGCCTTTGTTATTAAGCACTGCATGGTCGTTAGGATTAATCATGAGGGCTTGGTCGTAGACTGTGATCGCTTCCTCATAACGGCCTAAGTTATCTAGTGCAATACCTTTGTTATTAAGCGCTGTGTGGTCTTTAGGATTAATGGTGAGGGCTTGGTCGTAAGCTGTGATCGCTTCCTCATAACGGCGCAATTCATCTAGCGCATAGCCTTTGCCGAAAAGCGCTTCGTGTTTGTCAGGTTTAATCATGAGGGCTTGGTCGTATGCCGTGATCGCTTCCTCATAACGGCCCAATTTACGTAGCACAATACCTTTGTTATGGAGCGCTTCGTGGTCGTTAGGATTAATTATGAGGGCTTGGTCGTATGCCGTGATCGCTTCCTCATAGCGGCCCAATTTACCTAACACAGTGCCTTTGTTGTTAAGCGCTTCGTGGTCGTTAGGTGTAATCAGAAGGGCTCGGTCATAGGCTATGATTGCTTCTTCATAACGGTCTAACTCATATAGCGCATTGCCTTTTGCATACCATGCCCGATGACTATTTTTGTGTGGCGCGATCGCCCTTTCACAACAACGATGACCGTTTCAAAGTCCTGCGCGCCTCAAAAACCCAACCTTGTTCTACCAATACTGCAACCGCTGTTCATCCGACTGTTCCTTTTCATCCATCAGATTTTTCAGCTTCGCCATTTTCTTATTTCTCTCTGTTTCAGAAAACGCCAAATATTCAGGAGTATTCGCTATCTAGCGCTCGCTTTGTCTCTTGCAAAAGCTGTTCTTTCTCAGCGGCAAATGTCCAAATGCCCGAACGCCAATCAAAGAAATCAACTGCCCGATACATACAAGTACTTCAGGGCAAAGGGCGGCACTATAAATACTAAGCACAAATGCCCGAAAGACTTCGCGAAAGTTTTCTCTCTGTCGGTTCAGATGATCCAAAATTGGCGGCAGTACCTCCAATTTGTAATAGTCATTACGGCCCGCTTCCGACTGAATGTATAGCAGCAGCGATTGCTCAATGCCTTCAATTACCAGCGTCTTGAGGTGATCAATATCTTCTCTTGCGGCAATTACGTTCAGCAAGTTGTCAATTGGTTCATTTAGCGTCAGCTTGCCTAGTTGCTGCTTAGGCAAGTCTTTTTGTAACTGCGAAAAGAGTTCTCGCCCTTTTGCAGGCGTACATTGCACAAACACAATACCAAACCCCTTTCGGCGTTTAAGCGATCGCACCAAAGACTGATACAACGCCTCTGGATCATCTATTTTCGCCCTAGCCGCCGCCGCCACCCCTGCCGAAACCGGGGCAAACGTCTCTGCTAACAAAAGATTCATCTACATCATCCATTAGCCCTCATCTCCAGCAGTTGGCCCAGCGATGGACTCCGCTGATTTCAGCTTAGCCAGCGCCGCCTGAAACTGTTCAAACCCCAGCAGCAGCGGATGCACATCACACCACGATCTTAGCCCCCCTGCTTGATCATAATAGCGATATTCTATCAAGCAGCGATTCAGCAATAGCTCTAGCGACATTGCCTCATTGTCAAACCGCTTACACAAATGCGTCTGCGCTAGCACCGCCCAGCGATCGCCCGTCAGCGCCGTCCGGTACGTATCCCGCTGCTCCTCAATCGCAATCTGCGCCGCCTCCACCGTAATCGGCAGCTCATCAATCCAATCTATCGAGCGCTGCAAAAGCTGCATCAGCACCCGCATGTGCCCACCACTCATCATGCACAGCCGGTTCAGCGTGTCTTCACTATCAAACACATAGCCCACCAAAAAATCCGGCAGTTGCACATCAATGCTATACAGCCGACGGCAAATTACCTCTCGCAGCTTCTCCAAGCCCACCGTATTCACCTCACCCGCCAGCGACCTCACCATCACCATCGGCAAAATATCCGGCTTACCGTAGTTATCTTCTAGCCGCGTCACCCGTGGCGAATAAATCATCTGAATCGGCACCGTATAAATCACATGGCACTCCAGCCCCCGCATCGGCTCACTGCGGTTGAGATATATCTCATCAAAATTGCTGCGTCCATCCGGCTTATTCTCCGCAATCCGATCCAAATTATCCGCAATAATCACAATCCCCTTACAGGGCGGCGGCATCTGCTTTTTGGCCTCAGCAATAAAGCTATTGAGCGCCACCAACAGCGACGGCGTACTGTCATTTAGCCGCTTCCGCAGCTCCCGCCGAATATCCGGCACCGCCCGCACACTCGCCGTAATTTTAGAAAACTGACTCACCTGCTGCTCAAAGCTCAGCGCGTCAAATTCTACTTCCGTTACCGCCAATTCCTTCAGCGACTGCCACCGCTCCCGCATCCACTCAATCAGCGGATTACTGCCCACCAACGGCACCGAGCGCACCAAATTTTTCGTACAGGCAAACAACACATCCGCATACTCCGTATCCTGCGGCTCCACATCTTCATCATCCGCCGCAAAATACACCACCTGATAGTGCTGTTTCTCCAAATAATCCTTTAGCCGCAGCAGCTCCGTCGTTTTACCCACACCTCGATGCCCGCTATAGAGCTGACAAGTCGGCAGCTTCGAGCGGGTAATTTGCCGACCCAGCTCACGCACTACGTTCCACCGCCCCCGCACCGCCTCACAGTCTACATAAGTCCCCTCAGGTGGCGGCAAAAAAGGCTCAAACGCGCTGTAAATTTCCGTAATCAGCTCTTCTTCAGTCATCTTTATTCGCGGCTTGGAGGTCTGTGGTTTAGCGCGCTTTTGCAAGTCATCCGGTGTCATCAACTTTGCTCAACATCAAGAACTTCAGCCTAGAGTAACCTTTCAAGCCCAAAACAAGTCCCAAGCAATCTATTTTGCCTAAAGCGAAGCAGTATTAAGCCTTTACCCGCGATCGCAGCCACCCACTCAGCCAATCCACCCCAATCGTTAGCCCGATAAAAACGCTCAGCGTCGCCGCTAAAGCGCTATAGTCAAAGCTGCTGAGCTGCTCGGTCAGCACTCTACCTAGCCCGCCCGCGCCGACCAAGCCAACAATTACAGTTTCACGCAGGCATACCTCCCAGCGATAGAGAATATAGGCCAAAAACCGAGCAAAGTTAGCAGGCAAAATGCCGTAAAAAATCAGGCCACCGCTCGAAGCACCGAGCGATCGCAACGCCCGTAGTGGCTCATCCGGCAAGTTCTCATTCACCTCTGCCATCAGCCGACCGAGAATGCCAAAGTTATGAATTGCCAAAGCCAGCGCCCCCGGTAAAATGCCCGGAAACATCCCATACAAAATCACCAGCGCCAAAATCGGAGCCGGAATGGCCCTCGCGCCTAGCAGCACTAGCCGGGCGCTCAACATCGCTACTTGCCCTCGGCCCCACCTTCGAGGTTCGCCCGCAGATCGCAGCAAACCGCCTGGCAAAAAAAAGTTTTGCGCCGCTGGGAACGAAAAGGCAATTCCGGCTAATCCGGCAAGAGTAATGGCTAGCACTGACATCGCGACAGTCTGCACAGCAACCGGCACCAGCGACCAAGAGAATTCTGGCAGCACCTGCGACGGCGTAACTTGAGCGGCAATATCGGCAAACAGCTCTAGCGCCCTTCCCCATCGGCTCCAGTCAATGTTGAGATAGGCAAAGCCCAACGGCACTGAAAGCGCGATCGCGACCCAAGAAAGCCGAATCCATAAGCGGGGAGTGCGCCCCTGCTGACTTTGATTATTTTGGCTTTGACCCTGCCCAACCGCCGTTGTCTGAGATCTTTTGCCAGCACTAGCGGTCAACTCCATCCGACTCACAAAGCCCATCTGCCGCCGCAGCCAGCCGCTCCAGACATCCACTGCACCATTCAGCAGCATCAGCGCATAAAACCCCGTCCAAAGCTGCTCGTAGCGTAAAGATTGCAGACTCAAAAAAATCTGATAGCCCAGCCCGCCCGCTCCAATTACACCCAGCACCGCCGCCGATCGCAGCGAACATTCAAACCGATAGAATCCATACGAAATCAGGTTCGGTAAAGCTTCTGGCAGCAGCCCATAGGCAAACGCCCGGCCCGGACTAATGCCGCTATTAATCAGCGAATACAAAGCCTCTTGAGGGGTTTCGTCTATTATTTCAGAAAAAACTTTGGCTGTAATTGCCCCGAAAGGGATTGCGATCGCCAGCACTCCCACCATCGCATCGAGCCCCAGCACATTCAGCAGCAGCAGCCCCCAAATCAGCTCATGAATTGCTCTAGGAATTGCCAATAGCCCCCTCAGAGCCAGCCAAAACCCGCTGCCTACCCGTCCTGGCCAAGTAATTTGCCACCACACCCTTGAGCAGACAATCCCCAAAGCAAAGCCCACCGTTAGGCTCAGCGCCGTCCCACAGACTGCAAAGGCCAGTGTCGTCACGGCTGCATCAGCCATTACTTGCAAAAATTCTCGCCCCAGCTGAGGATGCAGCATCGCCAGCCAAAACTGTCCGACCAGCGGCAGACCGGCCCAATTGATCACAGGTTCGCGGCCCACCCCTGACAGCCACAGCGCCCCCATCACCAGACCTAGCCACAGCAATAGAGCGGCTTGATCTGACCGCATGGAGAGTCGCTTAAGCCACATGTGGACTGATTTCTAGCTCGTACAGACTCGCGAGCTGAGCGTCACTGACCTCAGCGCTGGGTAAGTCAAACATGAGCTGGCCCTGACGGAGGCCGATGATGCGATCGCAATACGCCCTAGCCAAGCCCACATCATGCAGACTCACCAGTAGGGTTCGATTGCTGCTGAGATTACGTGCCCTAATGCTAGCTTGTCCCAGCGCTACGAGCTGCTGCATCATGTCGTGCGATCGCGCTGGATCTACACTCGCCACCGGCTCATCTGCCAAAATAATCGCCGGATCTTGCACCAGCACCCGCGCCATCGCCACCCGCTGCTGCTGACCGCCCGATAGACTCGCTGTGGGAGCATACAGCTTATCGGCAAGGCCCAACTGTGCCAGTGCCTGCTGCGCCACCTGTACCTGCTGCGGCCACAGCAAGGACCACAGCGCCTTCCACAGCGGCCACCGCCCTAAGTGGCCGGCATTGACGTTGTGAATCACGCTCAAATTAGTGACCAGATGATGCTGCTGATAAATAGTGCCGACTTGCCGCTGAAGCTGACGGCGCTGACGGTTAGGCAAGGTTTGCAGCGATCGCCCCAGCACCTTCACCGATCCTATCGTCGGGCTTAATGACCCGTTTAATAAGCTCAGCAGCGTACTTTTTCCCGCCCCGCTAGGGCCAACTAAAGCCACGCGATCGCCCTGATTCACCCTCAAACTCACCGACTGCAAAGCCACCACCGATCCAAACCGACAGGTCACATTTTCTAGCGCTAGCACAGGGCTATTCATCTTGAAGCCACAGCCTATTTAATCTTGCCGATTTTGCGTCCTACCGCCTCAATTTGAGCATAGTTGCTATTTTCCGTTTCAATGAACTTTTTCGCCCCAAACAGCTCCAAAATTTCTGCCTGATCAGGGTCACTCGCATCCAGCTTCAGCAAAGCCACCTGAATTTTTTCGACGAAGGCATCGCCAAATTTTTGATTAAGCTGATCGCGATTCACAACCCAGTGATAGTCATAGTAAGCAGGCGTTTGCCAAATCACCTGCACCTTACTTTGATCGACCTCGCCTTCAGCCATGCGGTCTAACCACACCTGCTCATTCATCGCACCCGCGTCGTAGCTGCCTGCCTCCACCAGCTTCAGCGTGGCATCGTGAGAGTCTGAGAACCCCGGCTCACCTTTAAAGTCACTCAGCTCGACGCCCGCTTCTGATAAAAAATATTGCGGCATCAAGCGGCCCGATGTCGAAGATTCTGAGCCAAACGTAAACGTTTTTCCCTTTAAGCTCACCAGCTCAGACGGGTCTTTAATCCGGCTCAAACCGCTGTTTTTATTTGCAATAAAAACGCTATGAAACTCAGCGTCAATGTCACGTTGGGCAATTGCTTCCGCATCCGGCACCTGCAATCGAGCCTGCACCCCAGTGAGACCCCCAAACCAAACCAAATCCAAATCACCGACTTTAAAAGCAGTCACTGCCGCCGCATAGTCAGTCACCGGCTCATACACCACCGGCACACCCAGCTCTGCCGTCAAATAATCCGCCAGTTTGCCATACAGCCGCTGAAGTTTCTCCGGGTCTTGATCGGGAATAGCCCCGACTATTAAGGGCTCAGAAGACATCTGAGCGCTGGGCTCAACAGAGCGCTCAGGGGCCGACCCAGCGGCCTCATTGGGCGTTGTCTGGCCGCAGCCTATAGCGCCAATTAGCAGCAGACCCAGCATCCCAGAAAATATTCCAGAAGTTACTGAGCGGCTAAAGCCACGCCCAAATCTAAATATCATGAAATTTACTGACGTATTAAGTAGCCCCTGAGCGTATCAAGTTTCGCTGGTGACATCAATAGGCATTCCAGCCGAATTAACGAGTTTTCCCCAGGGCCTGGGCAATCTTTTAAACACCTACTTAAGTACCTAAAATCAGTCCAGGCAGGCGAAAAAAATTCTCTCAGGCATTGCAAAACTAAGTCAAATCTCCTTTGACATCTGCACCCCAATAACTTCCATCCCCGCCGCCAGACAGCCAGAAACACACGGTACATATGAACTCTATTCAATCGTTCATATAGGCAAAGGGAGCGGAGAGCAACCCCTCAAGTCAATTTGCTCAGATTTTTACTCTTCTGCATTTTCTTATCTTCTTTTTTAAAACCGCAGCAGTTATCCACCGATCCCCCGAAAGTTTTCCACAGAGTGGAGACACTTTTCCACAGGTTTTTACGTAATATCAGGGACTTCACGGACTTTGGGTGAACTCAGATTTCCACCGCTACAAATATGAGAAAACTGATGAGCAAAGATAAGTTATGAAACAAAAAATACGATTTAACCCTATTACTTCGTTATTTAGATCATCCCAAAAAGACCGTGACAATTATTTTTATCATTGACAAACCCTACCCCTAAGAGCGCAGAATGGTCTTCCAATCACCTGCCGAAAGCGCAGTGACTACTGAGAGGTTTTGAAGAAGTTTTGATGCAAATATCCGTAAGTATCCTGGCAGAAATTCCTGAAGAGCTACATGATTCTCTCAAAGGATTTCTCGAAACCCATCCCAATTGGGATCAAGACCGCTTGTATGCAGCCGCGCTGTCCTTATTTTTGCTGCAAAACGGCCATACCCGAGGCGACCAAACGCCCTCCCGCGTTTATTTAGACACGCTGTTCGATGCGCCTGTTAGCCGCGTTCATTAGCCCCATCTACCCCCCAAAGCCCCTTCAAAAGCCCATTCAAAAGATCCTCAAAGGCCAACTCAAAAACTGACAGAAAAACAAGATTCGGTCAGGGTTTGTGGTTATGCCGCCAGTATAATTGCCCTATCTGTCAATACTTTGGGTATAGTATGGGTAGTCATAAGATAATTGCTGTATAGCCATGTCTGCCAATCCTGCTGAGAGGACGTCTACAAATCAGACGGCCCATCGGACGGCAACGCAGGATTCTTTGCTACTTAGAGAAGTATTACAGAGTATTAGCGCGCAAAGCTGCCCGAGAACCTACAACTTTCACATGCACACCCTTTGCTCTGACGGGAAACTAACGCCGTCAGAGCTGATGACTCAGGCTGTAGAAATTGGCTTGACTGGCATGGCAATTACTGACCACCACAGCGTCAGAGGCTATCGTGAAGCCTGTCAGTGGATGGAAGATTGGCGCTGGCACAATCCTGCAAGCTGGAGCCGTCAGCGTCAATCTAATGTAAAAACCTTACCAAAGCTATGGGCTGGTATCGAAATTACGTCTTTTTTGGCTGACACTGATGTTCATATCTTAGGGTATGCTTTTAGACCTAGTGATAAGGGTATGGCCCCTTACATCCAGGGCAGCGCCCCAAAGGGTGGAGATAGAGACGCCAGCCGGGTGATTCGCGCTATTCAAGCAGCAGGCGGTCTGGCGATTCTGGCTCATCCTGTGCGCTACCGCACCGATGAAATTACCTTGATTAGAGCCGCTGCTCGGCTGGGTATAGATGGGGTAGAAACTTTTTACGCTTACGATAACCCTAAGGTCTGGCGGCCTAGCCCAGGTAAAACGGAGCGAGTGCAGGCACTAGCACTAGCGCATAATCTATTGAGTAGCTGCGGCACAGATACGCATGGCAAGGTGCTGACCAAGCGGCTATAAGTGCGCTTATTTGCCGAGTCGATGCGAGAGAAAAGATACTTGCTTTTGGCTTTTCGCCCAAAAAAGCCGCTCAGTAGTTTTGAGCGGCTTTGAGTTAGATATTCGCAAGCATCAGTTTTTGCAGTCCGAGTCTTGCAGTTCGAGTCTTGCTGTCCGAGTCTTGCAGTTATAGATGTACTGCTAAGTACTCAGAGCCCTGTCTGACCGATAGGTTTTGCCTACAGAGATGCGTAAGACATCATGGTGATGAGCCCAACACATCCAGCGACAAGCAGCAGAGCCAATCCGATAGATTGACCTAAGTTTGACTTGCGTGCAGCTTTCATAAGATTTGGGGCTATTGAGCCTTCACTATTGTGTTTCTAAACACTAATACAGCGATCCCCAAGTGCTCTCAGTTAAGTCACAATCGGCAAACAAAAGTAATAATCCTTAATTAGGGCTTTATGAGCCGCTAGGTTAATTGCTGCTGTCCGGCAAGCTCTCTACACAGCCTTGTGGACTGTAGAGCACGTCAATATTGACTTGGTATTGAGTCGGTACCGTAGCGGTGTCAAGGTCAGCGTGGCTAACAGCGTCGATGGCCTGACGATCTAGAACGGGGTAGCCCGTTCGCTTTAGCAGCGTCACATCTGTTTGAGTGCCGTCGGGATTAACGACTACGCCGATGAGCGCATCGACGGGCGGGTTATCCTTGCACACTTTGAACTGAGAATCGATGCTGAGATTGGCACTCGCTTGAGCAATATTTCCATTACCGTCAGCAGTTGCCTGTAGCCATTCAGCGGTATTTTGCTTGGCGGCATCTTCAGAGACATCGGCGCTGTTGTATACAAAATCTTGGGCAAGTTGGGAAGAGCTGCCCTGAGCGGGCGCGCGAGCGATCGCATTGGAATTTTCACTCGAATTTTCAGCAGGCGTTTGAGCCGCATTGGGCGAGTCCGTAGCTGGAATGCGATCGCCAATATCGGGCGGGTTAGCTCCGTCATTGGATCCGGGATCAGGCTGAGCGTTAGCCCTAGCAATGGCCTCGCCAAAGGAAATCGTCTCCTGCTTAGGCTCGAACTGTGGCAGTAAGTCACTCGCAGAGGGATCAGCAGGCTCAGAGCCGTTAGCAGGTGGCGTTGGGGACACATTTGCCGGCTCATCCGTTGGCGCACTAGAGTTCGGTGGCGGTGGCGGTAAAACAGGCAGCTCAACGGCTTGACGATTGCCCAATGACAACTCACTTGAAGTGCGGCCACCCAGCCCAGAAGTCGGAAACGTCGTTCCTAATCTAAAACCCTGGCTAAGTCGGCCTGCTTCGAGCTGGCGAAGCTGATTGCTGGTCAAGCTGTTACCAGTTAGCGGATTGTTTGCTAATCGGTTGCTGGTAAAGGGGCGTGACTGAGCCGTCGGAATTTTAGCATTTGGCACCAGCGGCAAGCCTGGGGGCAGCGCTAGGCTGCTGAGCCCGCTTAAATTAGCGGGGAGCTGAGGTTGGGCAAAGTTGGGTAGGCGGTTTTGCTCAGCGGGCGTCAGGTGTACTAGGGGTACAATCGTTTCTTGTGCGTCTGCTGCTTGAGCGGCTTGAGTCAGCGCTTTGAACGAAAAAGCCGTACGCGGGCCAAAAGCCAACAGGAGAACATGAGCCCCGACCGATAGCAGTACGCCAACGGTCGTTGGCCCGGTGAGGTGGGTGGCTTGAATGACAGGGCGAAGGGCTGATTTTAGGCGAGAGGGAAGGGCCATAACCATAAACATAGAGAACTTAAGGCTTGAGAGTCAAAATAAACCTTGTAAAGTCTTTTCAAGTACTGATGCGATGCGTGTAGCTTAGCGGTGCAGTTGACAATTATGCCACTGATAACGTGATTCTACTGAGCTTCGGGGGTCAGTTCTGAGATTGACAGGGCTCGATGGGTCGCCGTTATTGCGATTTAGGAAACTACAAGGTCATTTAATCTGGAAGGTCATTTAATCTGGAAGGTCGCGAGGCCGCACAATCAGCAGTGAAAAGTAAGGCAGCTTCAGGTCGGGGTGATGTTGCAAATCAGTGTGAATGACCTGCGACGGCTTAGTGGCGTTTTCAATGACGTAGCTGCTTTCTAGTAAGTGGTGCTGGGCCAAAATTTGCCACACCTGGCGATAAACGCTGCCGAGTTTCATCAGCACAATTACGTCTGCCCAAGCGATCGCAGCTTCTAGATCACTGAGGGGTGGATCACCCGGCGAATTGAGCGAATTATCTCTGTCAGATTCTGTCACCCTAGAGGCTTGAGAGCTTTTTTTAAAGCTACTTTGAAAGCTATAGAGTGCCGGTAAAATTGCCAGCCGCTGATCTTGGCAGGTTAGCGGAATGCCGAGAGCAGCAGCAGCGGCCATCGGTGAAGAGACACCGGCGATCGCCTCAATGTTCACCGCTCCATACTGACGCTGCAAGCTCTGCGCCAAATAAGTAAAGGTGCCATAAAAGCTCACATCACCTTCACAGGCAAACACCACATCGCCGGTTTGCAAATAGGGCCAAACGGTTTGAGCGGCCAGATGCCAAGCCGCTGATAGCGGCTGCGCCTCTAGCACATAAGGAAAAACCAGCGGTAGTCGGATCTGCGTCGCCGACAGCCAAGGGCTGATAATGGTTTCAGCAACGCCCATTTGGCCGCGAATGCCGCTGGGAAACGCCACCACCGGAGCTGCCTGCAATCGCCTCAAAGCCTTGAGCGTAATCAGCTCAGGATCGCCTGGGCCAACGCCCAAGCCATAGAGAGTACCTGGTGGTAAGGAGGTAGAAGTTGAAGCAGCCGAAAGATCTGTCGAGGGCGAGTTAATCAAAAGAACCGATGAAGAATGCAAACATAGAGCGTCGTGAAGTGCGTCAGTCGCCTTGATATGAATTTCGATATAAACTAAAGGCCAGATCAACTAAAGGCCAAATCAACTAAAGGCCAGTAAATAAGCCCGCTATTTTCTGATTGGTTTTATGGTTCTGCCCACTGTCATTTTACCGGGATATCTAGCCAGCGCTCAACCTTACCAAGAAATGGAAGCAGCGCTTACCAAACTAGGTTTTCCGGCAGTAACAGTACCGCTACGTCGCCGAGATTGGCTCCCGACTTTAGGCGGGCGCTCCATTATTGATATTGTTCGAGCGCTCGATGCGACCGCTCAAAAGGCGATGGTCGATTACGACTGCGACCAGATTAATTTAATTGGGCATTCAGCCGGAGGCTGGATTTCGCGCATTTATTTGGGAGATGTGCCCTATGACATTCACCGCAGCGATCGCCACCGCATCTTTCCACATCCCGCGAAAGATCACGTTAAGACGCTACTTACCCTCGGTACACCTCACACTAGCCTAGAGCGCTGGACTCAAAAGAACCTAACTTTTGTCAATCAAGCCTACCCTGGCGCTTTTTATCCCCATGTGAAGTACGTCTGCGTGGCCGGGAAATCAGTTGAAGGTAAACAGTCCGACTGGTTTACCTTTAATAGCTACAAGATTACGAGTGGAGATGGTTTCGTATGGGGAGATGGCATTGTGCCCATCACGTCCGCTCACCTCGAAGGAGCCCATAATGTTGTTCTCGAAAACGTGTGGCATTCTCCGCGTCCTAATAACCTCTGGTACGGCTCCGCTAAAAGCGTTGAGCAGTGGAGCCCATGGCTTGTCTAAGGACTGAATCAAGGAATAAATCGAGAGACTTTTCGGACGAAAGAAAGGTTCAGCTAATTTTTTAAGGGCTCTACAGACGGATTTGTCACAACTGGTGGCTTGTCTTCGGTAGACTGAACGCTCTTAGAAGTCGCTGAGTTAGCAGGTACTGGCGGCGGTAGCACCGGTTCAGGCGCTAAGATCTGTCGAGATGGCTTGCGCTTTCCCGACAGTCGCTTAATCAGTTGAGGCGTCGGATCATGCACCAGATAAATCAGTTTGCTCTCTGCCTGCCACTCCATTTCTCCGAGAGCGACTTCTAGCTTGCCATTTTGCTCGATCACCAAAGGCACCATATCGCCCTCCCGGATGAGCTGATTGACGCGATCGCGCTGCGTAGCCACAGCTTCCGTCGTAAATTCGTACGTTTCCTGCTGCACCGCATCATCTGTAATCATCGTATTCCACTGCTTAACCGGCAATCTAGGGGTGCGCAAATCGCCTCGGCTACTGCTATTACCACTATCGTTGGGCGTAATATTATCAGCTTCGGCGGCTTTGGCCTCGGCGCGCGGCAGCACAGCAAATACTCTAGGCGGCTGAAACTCTTCTTGAGCCCGCTCAGCGATCACAGAATTTACCTCACCGTTATTCGTAATTGCCAGAAACGTCCCCATCGAGCTGATTCCGGCCTCTTCTAAAATCTCGCCATTCAGCGCCGAGCCCACATAAATTTCAAAGCCTTCCGAAGCGGCATTTTCACAGGCGGCCTTGTCGGTGTCAATAATGACTACCGACTCGCCTCTTTCTTTAAACAATCGGCCAATCATCAGCCCTAGCTCGTTGCAACCGACAATCACAACTCCAGTCGCACTGCTAGAGGTCACTCCCAGCAGCTGGGCAAAACTGCGTGCTGTTAGCCCTTGAGCAAACACCGTCATTATAATCGTCAAAAAAACCAGCGCTTTAATCGAATCGCCGCCGTTAATACCGCGATCGGTCAGCAAAATCGCAAACAGAGAAGCGACCGAGGCCGACACAATTCCTCGGGGCGATATCCAGCTCATAAATAGCTTCTGTCGCCAGTTGAGATCGCTATTCCAAGTGCAGACCAAAATATTAAGAGGCCGCACAATCAGCATTAACACCAGCACCGTCAGCACCGATCCCGGCCCCAGCTCAAAAACACTGGCAATCGAAAGATCAGCCGCCAGTAAAATAAACAGCACCGACACGGAAAAAATTGTGAGCTGCCCTTTAAACCGTCTCAATAACCGCTCTTCTGGAATTGAAATTGCTCGCACTACAATGCCGGTGGCGACTGCTGCCATCAGCCCAGATTCGCCTTGAATGCTTTGTGCTAGCCCATAAAGCCCCCAGAGCCCCGCTAGTACAACCAGGTTGCGCAGCTCCTCTGAGAGAAAATCAGCCTTCTGTAGCAGCAATGCCATCAACGCCCCACCGCCGCCGCCAATCACCGCGCCAATACCGAGCCGAGCCATCAAACCGCCTAGCACAAAAGCCGGGTCGGTGTCGCCATTGAGAATAATATCAAGCACAACGACCGCCAGAATCGCACCAACCGGATCGATTAAGACGCCTTCACCTTCTAGGAGCGTTGAAATTTTGCGCTCGACGCCCACCTGCTTAAGCAACGGGGTGACTACCGTCGGGCCAGTGACGACGACTAACGAAGCGTATAGGTAGGCAATCGACCAGGGAAATTCTCCGAGCCAATGAGCGGCAATGCCGCCACCTATGAGGGTAATAAAGGTGCCAAAGGTAATGAGGTTGCGCAAGCTGCCGGAGACCTTACCCATTTCTTTCAGCTCTAAGCTGAGGCCGCCTTCAAATAAAATTAGCGCTACGCACAATGAGACAATTACCTCCAAGCCAACACCTAAGCTCTGAGGTGACAGCCAGCCCAAGCCATCTGAGCCGAGCGCAATCCCAAAAATCAGCAGCAAAATAATGCTCGGCAGCTTCAGATAGGCGGCTAAAACCTGCGCCGAGATTCCGGCCAAGACGGTGATAATGATTTGGAGTGTGATTTCAAAAGACGCTTCCATACAGATCAGATGAGCAAGGTCGGATGAGTGAAATCAAGCGGCTAGAGAAACCAGCATAACGCCTCAGGCGAAGGCCAAGCGAAACCGGGTCTTTGGCAAGTCAGATCATTGGCGGATCTTCCAGGGGATCGGGGATTTGTGAGGCGCGCGAATGGGATCAGCTGGCAGCGGCTATAAGGGAATTTCTTCTACAGAATCGGCAGTGATCTGGCTGGCGGCTTGCAGCAGGTGGTACGGATCTATCGGCGATGGCAGCAAAGAAGACACTGGCGAAACGCGATCGCAGCGCACATTAAAAGGACACTGATCGCACTTGCCTGCGGCGATCGCCACTTTCGGAAAGTCATTTTGTTCCTGCATTCGGCTCAATCGCGCGGTTAAGCGTTGTAAATCTTGCCGAGTTTGCTCGTGCTGCTGGGCGCTGTAGCCAAACCGATAGCAGCTAGCCTCTGAGCGCACAAACCAGTAGGCCATCGAAAGCTGATCAGGACTGAGCGAGGTGGTTTCACACAGCACGTACAAATACAGCCGGGTTTGCCAGTCATGGGCTAGGCGATCTTTGCGCGGCGGGCGCTGATGCGTTTTCCAGTCTAATATTTGGCCATAGGGCGGATCCGCATCATAGCTGCACAGCACCCAGTCATAGACAACAGTGAGCAAGTAGCCGTTAAAAGCCAGCGTGCGCCGCTGCTCACTTTGAGATTCTATATTTGAATGATTCGAACCTGAATTATCCGGTAAAGCCTTAAATATTTCGGGTGCGGCTTTGGCTAAAGCGCTCATGCTGACGGCCATTTCTGCATTTGCACGGGTGAGAACTTCGGTGGGTAAGTTGAGCGATCGCTGCTGCATCAACAAGTGAAACTGGCTGCCCCATTGCGTTGTCACCTTTTGCTCATAGCTACTCGGCCCGGAGAGCGCCTCAAAATGCACGTATTGAAACTTGCGATCGCAAGTTTCCAGTAGCGTCAACTGACTTTGAGAAAGCGAGATCATGGATCTTCCTAGCGTCCTTCAAATGTCCCTTCAAATGCCCCTTCAAATGTCTTGGTCAGCACAAACAAGCTCCCCTGATTACCCCGACCAATGCGCAGATCTTCATCTAAATAAGTAATCTCTAACCAACCTTGCTGTCGAGTCGAATTGATCGCAAAATCAATCCCCTTAAGCAAACTTAATTTATCGTTAGATTCTAGCGCTTCAATATATTGAGCCGGAGATTCATAGCCCAGCAAGCGCTGCAAGCCGATGATCCCCCGATTGAATTTCACCTCAACGCGGCGGTCAGAAAGCATTGCCGCATCCGAACCTGAAGCCGAACTGACAGCAGGTGCAAAACTAGCGACTACTGACACCAAGCCTTCGCAGTAGGGCAAGCTGGTGATTTCGGCGATGTTGTATAGGCGCATTAGATCAGGCCGAATACACTGATAGATATTGCCTAGCCGTGCAAACGGCACCCGGTCAATACCCAGCAATTCCTGACTGGTAGTGTAAAGTAATCGCCAGTCACCCGCCAGCAAATCAGTCGCCAAGAGGGGTTGAGGCGTGGGGTTACGAGCTTCTACATCGACAATCATGCTAGCAATCGTTTGTCGATCATCTTCAGTCGCAAATAAACCTCGACGGGTCGCGGCAACCGCATTTTTCAGATCAGTTTTGCTTATCATAGGCCCTCCAACGTCCACGCACCGACATAATGCGGTGGTAGTCTATAGAGTAGCCTTTGCTGCACGATCAGCCACTTTATACTCAAATCTTGAACAATCTATGAGCACCTATAACCCGTCTGTCCGTCAAATTCCGCGCGAAGATCCTGCTGATGTGATTCCCTTACAAAGAGATTCTTCAATTCTCAACTGGCTAGAAGGAACCGGCAGGCTGATTGCGCGCGAGCCGATTGATAGCATTGGCGATGAGCCCGAACCCGAAGAACTCGCTGATCTCATGGGCAACGACGACAAAGACGATGACGTCGAAGACGATGAAATGTCGCTAGATGACGATGATTAGCCTCAGTTGCCCGATCACAGTTGCCCATCACAGGCAAATGACATCCCAGAAAATCTAAATAAATCCAAATAGATCGAAAAAATTGTTGCGAGAGGCAGACAGATTGGCAACCCTCTGGTATGCTTGCTCGAAATCCAGCTCAGGCGAACGGGCAATTTGTTTTAACTAACGGACAATGCTAACGAGCAGCGCCCATAGGCAAAACTCGCGGACAAAGCGAACCGGCAAAGCGAAGATTTTCTTAAGAATTCTTTAGCCGTCGGAAAGTAAGCTCGGAGCGCCTGATGTCAGGATTATCTAGAAATTTCGTTTGTACTCTGTAGTTTTGAGTAACTGCATCGTCTGAGTGAAATCTGGGAAAGGTGTGTGGTAAGTGAAGGAAGGTTGTCGTGGACGCTAGGTTTTCAGCAAAGTCAGTTGGACTTTCAGGGGTTACCCTGTCAGCTCTATTGGCAACGGGTTTATTGATATCAGCCATCGGGTTAGATATCGGTGCGCAGCGGGCGGTGAGTTTAGGATCAGCTAATTTAACCCTGCCGCTGTTAGTAGGGGCCGGAGTCTCGGCTTTAGCCGGCTACATCGTCTTACCGATTTTGCGGCAGCTCAAAGCCGCTCAGTTCATTCGAGAAGATGGGCCTAGAGCGCATCTCAAAAAAGCCGGAACCCCGACGATGGGTGGGATATTTTTTATTCCGACAGCAATTGGAGTAGCGCTGCTGTGGACGGGTTTTTCACAGTCAGCAGTCGCGGTGAGTTTGCTGACATTGGCCTATACGGGGATTGGCTGGCTAGACGACTGGCAGGTGATGCGCCGCCGCTCTAACAAAGGCATTTCACCCAAGCTGAAGCTCACGTTGCAAATCGGATTTGCCCTAGCCTTTTGCCTATGGGCAATGACCGCTCAGGCTACTGAAAATATTGACATCACCTCAATCGCCATGCCGTTTGGCATTACTCTATCGCTAGGAATGCTGTTTTGGCCGTTAGCTGGCTTTGTGTTAGTGGCCGAGAGCAACGCCACGAATCTAACCGATGGGGTTGATGGGCTGATGGGCGGAACGGGATCTGTAGCGCTTCTCGGTCTAGGCGCTTTAGTAGCCGGTACTCACCCTGATCTGGCCATTTTCTGTGCAGCGCTAAGCGGCGGTTGTCTGGGCTTTTTGGCTCACAACCGTAATCCCGCCAAAGTTTTCATGGGCGATACCGGCTCTTTAGCATTGGGCGGTGCCTTGGCGGCTGTCGGCATCCTCAGCGGCAATCTATTTGGCCTATTGATCGTCACCCTGTTATTTTTTGCCGAAACGCTGTCAGTAATTCTGCAAGTGGGCTACTACAAAGCGACCAAAGGCCCTGATGGCAAAGGCAAACGCCTTTTCAAAATGGCTCCTTTGCACCACCACTTCGAGCTATCTGGCTGGTCAGAGCTTCAAGTCGTTGGCGTCTTCTACATTATTAGCGCGCTGTTAGCAATGGCTGCAATTAACGCCTTGAGCTAGTGTCCAAGGTTTTAATATGCAAATAAGCAAAAAAGAGGAGGCTGTACAGCCTCCTCTTTTTTGCTTATATTTTGCTTTTATGCCGTAGTCAAATGGAGCTGACGGGAGTCGAACCCGTGTCCGCTTCAAGTAATCACGTATCGCTCATTCACAGGTATAGCCTTTCTAATCCTTAAGGCGGGAGTTTTCCATTATCCCGGAAACAGGATGCTTCGATGAAAGTCTTAGCTGACGCACCCACCAAAGAAAGTTTGCCAGCGCATCCGTTGGGGGTTTAGTCCGGGCTGATTAACGGAGTCACAGCTCAGACGCTCGAACCTATAAGAGGTTGTTAGGCGGCAGCTACAAGAGCGCGCTTACGAGCAAAAGGTACGATGTCGTTTGCATGTATCTTTAAGTTTGAGCCTTTATTTACAAGAGTGGGCTCACTCTTGACCTGAATCAC
The DNA here is from genome assembly GCA_963740915.1 of uncultured cyanobacterium. Taxonomy (GTDB): domain Bacteria; phylum Cyanobacteriota; class Cyanobacteriia; order Phormidesmidales; family Phormidesmidaceae; genus Phormidesmis. Next base: position 64,118 of record CAVUFV010000011.1, on the reverse strand, counting down.
AATACGACTTTCGTTAAAACGTCGAAACCGTTTCAGCCCCTTGTGGATTCTTATTATAGCGGCTGTGTTGTATTACTGCCTACAGCAGCAGCTTTATTTATGGGTCTGATTACCTTTGCTTAACCTGAATCAGACCGGTTTTAACTTATAATATTTTCTTAAGCTTAAGTCAAATACGGCTCTAAAATCTTCAGCCTGGTAAAGGCAGCTTGAAGATTTTAGCTACGTTTAATAGCGTTTGATACTTAAAATTAACCAGCCAATCGAGGCTTGCCGCGTGCTTGCAGGAAGACTCTTCACTAGCAGACTCCTCGCTAATGCCCATGAGCAGATATTCGGTTTGGTAGGGTTCCGCCAATAGATAACAAGGTTAACGGACATGAGCAGCAACGACAACGGTACGAGCAAAGACGCCGCCGATAGCGCCTCCACCGCCTCTACCCGTAAAAAGGTAACGGCGAGCACTTCTAAAGAGTCTAGCAGCGCCTCTAAGGAGGGATCTGCTGAAAAAGGTGGATTGATCAAGGCATCTAAAAACGAAATTATGGAATTATCAGATCACACCCGTGTCTTTGTGTCTGATTCGTTACCGAACCATCGACCGATTACGCTCAGCAATATTGATGTAGTAGACTCGCTGACTTCGGCTGGCATTCGGCCGATAATGTCAAGTTCGTTTGAAATTTCGACGACGGATACTTTGCCGGGACATAGACCGGTCGGGGTCAGCACGTTGGTAATTTCAGATTTGGATACTTTGCCCGGTCATCGCCCAATTGCGAGCAATGATATTGACGAAGAGCCAGGGACTTTAATGGGTTATTTAGACTAGCTATTTGGGACTAGCTATTTAAACTATTGGACTGAGGGTTATAGCTGGCTTTTGCGGTAGATTCGGTGACGACTCATAAGCAATAAGTTTGGATAAGTTTGGATAAGTTTGGAATGAGTTTGGAATGAGTTTGGAAAAAGGAGAGCGATCGCTCTCCTTTTTTATGCGCTTTTGGCAGAAAAATAGCGAGACAAACCATACTCAACGCCTACGATGACTGCCTGATAAGAGCAATTTTTGCAGCGCTGGTCACTAGGCAGAGAGTAATCAACGATACGACTATATTTTTCAAAAAGCCTTAAAAGATAACCAATGCCGTATTAACTCAAGCTGCATTTACTCAGACTGTATTTATTGAGAACAGCTATGTCATCGTCTACCCAACCTCAATCTATCAAGCCTAGCCCCCTGCCGGAAAAAGCAGCTGCTGAAGACTATCCGCTAAGTGCGGTGCCAATGAGCGATCGCAAATCTTTTTGGTCATTGGCCTTGCTGCTGATGGGCTTTGCGCTGACCTCAACGACGCTGTTTGCAGGCGGCGCGATTGGGCCTGCGTTTAGCCTACCGCAGCTGATTGCAGTGATCGTTATTGGCACTTTAATTTTGGGTGGATACTGTGCGGCTTTAGGCTACATTGCGGCCAAAAGCGGACTAACCACGGTGTTAATGGCTCGCTTTAGCTTTGGCAATGTGGGCTCTCGCTGGGTTGATTTTGTGTTGGGCTTTACCCAAATTGGCTGGTATGCGTTTACAACGGCGGTGATTGTACAGGTGCTGCTAGAACTGATGGGAGTGCCTGCAAACGGATTTTGGTACGTCGCGCTGGTGTTTTTCTTTAACTATGCTTTTTGTGCAACGGCCTACATTGGCTATAGTGCGATTGATTGGCTGAGTCGCTTGGCCGTTCCGGCGATGCTGGTGTTGGTGGCGATTAGCTTAGCGTTAGCGGCGGGTGACTTTAGCAGCGCATCTATTCCTGTACCCACTGGGGCTATGGGGATGGGCGCAGCGCTAGCGGTGGTAATTGGCACCTTTATTTCGGGGGGCACTCAGGCTACGAACTGGAGCCGCTTCGCCAATTCGGGAAAAAGTGCGGTGATAGCGACTTTGAGCGCGTTTATGGGGGTCAATGGCATCTTGGTATTTGCAGGCGCGTTTTGTACGCTGGTGTATGGCTCCGAAGATTTGATTAAAGCCATGGGAACCCAAGGGATTTTGGCAGGGGGGGTGATTTTGCTGATTTTGAACGTCTGGACGACTCAAGACAACACGATTTATGCCTTTTCGGTGGCGGGGGCCAATATGTTTCGCACGCCGAAGCGTCATGCCTTTGTGCTGGGCGGGGCAACGCTGGCACTGGTACTAACGCTCTCAGGCATTTACGATCTGCTGCCAACTTATTTAATCTTTTTGGGGACAGTAATTCCACCCATTGGTGGCATTATTATGGTGGATTTTTGGCTGCGCCATCGGGGGCAGTTTCCGCTTTTGTCGTCTCGCTTACCGGCGTTTAATTGGGCGGGCATATTGGCCTATGTGCTGGGCTCGGTGGTTGCTTACACCACGGGCAATGCAGAGATTGGGATTGGCCCGGTAAATGGCATTTTGGTGGCGGCTGTTGCTTACGCACTGCTCTATCGAGTGATTCCGCAAACTGTTCGCAGCTATGAGGTGTAGTTTGTCAAAAACTGTTCAAAAGACGGTTCAAAAGACGGTTCAAGAAACCGTTCCCGAAACTGTTCAATTGGTTCGTGGGCGCTGGGTGTTTACGCCAAGTGGGACGCTTTGCGATGGCGCGGTGGCGATTCGAGGAGAGGTGATTTTAGAGGTGGGGGCTTGGGAAAGGTTGCGCGATCGCTATCCTCAAGCCACCGTCCTGGGCTCTGGCCACCATGCCGTGCTACCCGGTTTGATCAACGCTCACCACCACAGCAACGGCGTGCCCAACTCTCTTTTGGGCATTGAAGATGACTTTCTAGAGCTGTGGCTATATGCACGGAACGGCGCACCTACTCAAGATCCAGCAATTAGAACCCTACTCAGCGCCGCTGCTTTACTGAAAACGGGCGTGACCAGCGTGGTCGATGTTGCCACCCTTGGCGGCTCCATCACAGCAGCTGAGGCTGACTTAAACGCTCAGCTTACGGCCTATGACCAGGCGGGAATTCGAGTGGCATTGGCACCGGGCGCTAAATATGAGAGCTTTTGGGTGCATGGGCCGCAGCAAGATCAGGCTTTTTTAGCGAGCCTTCCGGTCACCTTGCAGCAGCAAATAAAAGCGCTGACCCCAGCGGATCAAACGCTAGCCGCAGAGGACTATTTGGCGCTAGTCAGCGATGCGGTAAAAACGTACAAATCTCATCCGCATATTGACGTGTGGTTTGGCCCTCCCGGCCCGCAATGGGTGGGAGACGATCTGCTGGTGAAAATTGCCGAAGCAGCCGCACGGCTCGAAACTGGCGTGCAGACGCATGTGATGGAATCGCTGCCTGAAAAGCTAATGGGGCCGCGCTTTTACGGCAAGTCAGTGATTGCGCATCTAGATGATTTGGGGGTGCTAAGCCCTCGGTTTTCGATGGCGCACGGGGTCTGGGTTGGTGAGTCAGATATTGAAATTTTGGCGGCCACGGGCGCATCAATTAGCCATAACCCTAGCTCCAATTTGCGCCTGAGAGCAGGAATTGCACCCTTAGCGCAGCTATTAGCGGCTCAGGTGACGGTAGGGCTGGGCATGGATGGCACGACGCTAAATGACGATGAGGATATGTTTACGGAGATGCGGCTAGCGGCTCGGTTGGCGCGATCGCCCCAGATCACCGCTTCAGCCCCGACATTTGAAGAAATTTTCCAAGTGGCCACTAGCGGCGGCGCTAAGCTACTTGGCCAAGCGCACTGCCTTGGACAGCTAGCCCCTGGCTACAAAGCTGATGTAGTCCTGGTAAACTGCCACGACCTAAGCTGGCCCTACCTCTCACCCGCAGCCGATCCGCTAACAGTGGTGATGATGCGAGCCAAAAGCGCACAAGTTGAAACGGTACTTGTCAACGGTCAAATTGTGCTTAAAGATGGTCAGCCAACCGGCTTTGACTGGCAGGCTCTAGGTGAAGACATCGCCGCTCAGCTAACAGCAAATCCCAATCGGTCATCTGAACGGTCTTTAGCCAAAGCAATGCGCCCCTACTTAGCCCAGTGGTACGCCGACTGGACAGTGCCTAATCTCACCCCGCACGCAGCGATGAATGCTCGTGAGTAAAAGCTGACGAGCGATGATGTGGGTCAATTTTATAAGTAGAAGAACTGCTCGACTTATCCGCTGAGCAATGCCATCAAATCAGCGGATAAACGGTAATCCTGTCATTCTCTGACAGAATCAATCAGCCAGATCATCAAGCATCCTTTTCACGGCACTGCCTTGGCCCAGTAAGTCCCTACATTGCCAACAATTCTTGCGCTCTTGCTGCCAATTTTTCTGCGCTCAGTCCATTAAAGGTAAACAAATCGCCTGCACTAGCCGCCGTCTCACCCCGTTTCCAGGCAAATACATCTCTCGGCAGCGGACTGCGCAGCATCAGCGGCTCCACCATTGCACTTGCACCGCCCGTCACCCCAAGCAGCACATCGCCCTCAAAGAGAGTAGCAAAATCAGCATCACTAATAAACTCTCCATCGGCCTCAGAACAACTCTGCCAAGCCACGTCACTAGAGCGATACAACCGTCTAGGGCTGACAATTGCAACAATTTTAGAGCCGATACCAAGTTCGTTTAAAGCCCTCGCGGCATCGATCACTGGAATCAGCATCATGTCACCGATTACGCCAAAAACAACAGTTTTGTCACCGGGCGTTTCTTGTAGAACAATGGCCCCGTTGGCGATCGCTGCTTGACTCTGTGCAAAGGTGGTACGAATGGGTAAAGCAGACTTGCTAGCGGTGATCACAATGCCTTTGTTTTTGGTGGCAATAGCCCAGTCATAGCAAACCTGAATGCTGTTAGCATCTATCGGAAACAGCGGAAAGATATTGCCATTGCGCATCATCGCCGCAAAGTAATTTTCGACCTCCGGACGCTGATGCGTCCAGCCATTGCGTCCCTGCTCTAGTGCGCCTGCGGTAAACAGACAAATGGTAGAAGGTGTCGGGCGACGCAATTCGGCCATTGCCTGAGTTGTCGTTTGCCAAATCGGCAGGCCGTTAATTGCAAAAGATTCGTAAGAACACCATAGGCTGCGGGCTCCCATCAGCGCTTGAGCAGCAGCCAAGCCCGCACAGGCATCTTCACTTAAAGGCTCATAGACTTGACCTTGCGGCCCTTGAAAGTAGGTGTCATCTGAGGTGGGGTGAATAATCTTGAGCGCTTGGTTAATGTTGTTAAGCCCTGAGGCGGCGTTGCCGTCAGCATTGGTGACAACAAAGTTGGGATCTCGCTGACCTACATGGGCGACCAGTAAGCCCATTGCGGTGGTGGCTACCTGTTTGTGGTCGCTACCTACTTCAAATTCGTTGAGCGGCAGGGTGCCGAGATCGGCTAGCGGCAAGACGGATTCAGTGACGGCAGTTTTGGCCGCAGGGCCAGCGTGCGATCGCGCAAAATTCGTCCGCACCAAATTCCAGCCTTCAGCAGGCAAGGCCCTCGCTTTCAACGCTTCAGCAATATAGTCTTTATCAAGGCTGTCACCGGGATAGAGGTTGTGTGACTGTGCCCCGCGCTTATGTACACCTGCACCTTTGAGCTGTTTAACAATCAAGACTGTTTGCGTGCCGCCCAACGCAGATTTTGCTGCCGTATCAGTCGCTGTCAAAATCGCTTGGGTAAAAGCCAAGCGCTGCTTCATTGAAAAAGCCGTGCTATCGACATAGGGGCCAGATTGATCCGCATCGTCGTAATCTTTAGCATCGACTAAAATTACCTTAGCGAAGCCGTTGCCGCTCCAGTAAGCCGTCATCTGCTCATTGCTATAGGTAGAAACAATGCTGTGATGCTCCTGCGAAAATCCATTCCACACCAAAATCGGCAGATAGTTCGTCACCTGCGGGTAAATCGTATTGAAATGAGCGAGGCTGCTCATAATATAGGGTTCGCCCAAGCCGCCATCGCCAATCGTGACCGGAAATAGCTGATCGCGGTGCAGCTTAGCGGCTGCCATGGCAAAGTGCTGCCCCTGACCCAGCGGCCCCGCCGGACTCAGCAAACCGGGAATTTGGCCGGAAAGATGGCCCAGCAGCCCATGAGTTTCGCGAAATCTTTCGCCCAGTTCCTGTACAGTCTTGATGCCCATCGCTTCTAAGGAGCTATCCATGAAAACGGTGCTGTAGAACCCCGGCGCATGGTGGCCGACTTCGGTAATCAGATTTTTGTAGCCCAGCATCACCAGCGCCGCAATCGTGTCGGCAATGCTGGCAAAGCCGCCTGGATGGCCCGATTGCTTACTCGCGGTAATGTGCAGCGTCAGGTAGCGCAAGGCATCAGCAGCCAGTAGAGTTTGGTACACCGCCGTCGGATCGCTCGCTGACGCGATCGCCACTTGATCTTCTCCAATCGCCGCCGATTGACCATATTGATCAAACTCAGCAGTAGGTGAAGCGAAATGCTGAATACCTTCACAAAAAGCGGGGATGGAAGCGGCTGTAGATAACTTAGAAACGGCTGCGGTCATGAAAAAGTCCCTCGACTGACAACTAAGATTCGGGTGCTTCGGATGCTAGATAAAGATTGTTTTATGATGGGGCTACATGAGCGCGGGCTGCGTGAGCATTTTTTTAAGCTCAAGTTTGATCTCAAAGTTTGAGATCAAACTTGAGGCTCAATTGTAAACCAGTGTAAACCAGCCGATTCTTGAGAATTCCCTACCGCCTCAATCGTCACTATATTTACAGCCGAACTCAAGACCCACTCATTATGACACTCACGCTCCCAACCCAATCAACCACACTTCGCCAAACTTGGGATAACGCCCACTTTTTTGCCAGGACAAGCGATCCGCTCATCGCTAGCACCTTAGAAACGCTAAAAAGCGATATTGCTCGCATTGGCACTGCCTGTGAAGGATTCACAGCACTGATTCCCGGCGCTGAAACCATTGCCGAAAGCGAGTACAAACCTTTAATCGACCATATTCGCGACATTCACCAGCAGCGTCAGGCTATTTCAGATCGTCTCGGCAATGTCAGCACCTACATCTACACCGCACTTAGCACCGACAGCCAAGATCCGATCGCGAACACTTACAAGCCCATGCTGCAAAAGCTAGGCGCTGATTTTCAAGAGGTGATGACACCATTTAACGTCTTTTTAATGCGGGTGAGCGATCGCTTCATTCACACCCTGCTCACCGACCCGGCCCTAAACGAACTCTCATTTTCCCTTCACCACCAGCGCCAGCTCAAAGACCAACTGCTCAGCGTCGCGGAAGAGCAGCTGATCACCGCCCTAGCGACCAATGGTCTCCATACCTGGGGAAACTTGTACACAGAGCTAGCCGGAACGCTCAAATGCGAGGTGACAGGCGAGTCGATGGGGTTAGCTACAGCCGCTAACTTGCTAAGCCACCCCGAACCTAATACCCGAAAGGCCGCTTGGCAGGGCATTCGTACGGCCTGGAGCACGCAGCAAACTGCCGTCGCGGCGGGCCTCAATGCCATCAATGGCTGGCGCTTAGAAGAATCTCAAAAGCGAAGCCATCACCGTCAGCTTCATTACCTCGATAAAAGCTGCCATCAAAGTCGGATTAAAAGAGAGACTTTAGATGCCCTGATGGAAACGACTTACCAAAATCGCAGCATCGGCCATAGAGCGCTCCAGGCAATGGCCCAAGCAATCGGTCAAACGCAGATGAATCCTTGGGATTTGATGGCTCCCGCCCCTGATTTCATGGCCGACAAGACGGCAGGTAAAGCAGAGCAAATTGGGTTTGAAGAAGCGATCGCTCTCATCGCTAGCGCCTTCAATCACCTCACGCCTGAAATGGGCGACTTCGCTATCATGATGGCAAAAAAGGGCTGGATAGACGGTAAACCCACGCCAAATCGGGCTACTGGCGCATACTGTGCTAATTTCTCTAACCCTCGTGAGCCGCGCATTTTTCTCACCTACGAAGGCTCTATGAGCAACGTCATCACCCTTGCCCACGAGCTAGGCCACGCCTGGCACAACTGGATCATGCGTGATCTCTCCTCAACCGCAAGCCGCTACCCCATGACCCTCGCCGAAACAGCCAGCATTTTCGCTGAAACTCTGGTCCGTGACGCCCTAATGCAGCAAGCCAAAACGCCTGCCCAGCAGTTCCAAATTGCTTGGGAAGATGCCAGCAGCGCCGCCGTTTTCCTGCTTAACATTCCAGCTCGCTTTGAATTTGAAAAACGCCTAGTGGAAGCGCGTAAGCACAGTGCCGTTCGCCCCGCTCAACTGCGAGAAATGATGAGCGAAAGCTGGAAAATGTGGTATGCAGACAGCCTCAGCGAATACGACGATCTCTTTTGGGCCAGCAAGCTTCATTTTTCTATTTCAAGCCTGGGCTTTTACAACTATCCTTACCTTTTCGGCTATCTCTTTAGCCTCGGCATCTACGCCCAGCAGCCAGCCTACGGCAGCCAATTCAATCAGCGCTACACCAGCTTACTCCGTGACACGGGCATTTTAAGCGCTGAAGACGTGGTTCAAAAACATCTGCAAAAAGATCTTAAAAGCCCGGAGTTTTGGCAGGAAAGCCTAAACATTGTTGAAAAGTCTGTGGTGCGATTTGAACAGCTCGTCAAACAGATCTCATAATTGGCTGGCAATTGGCTGACCAGCTTTATTCAAGCAAACCGTAAACCGTATCCTAATAAATCCTAATAAGGACTTCGCTGTCGAGTTTCTAGGAGCGCAGTGTCTGATCTAAAAATCGTTCGACAAAATGCAGGGCTAGCTGATTGCTGACGCCGTTAAATATTTTGTCAAACGCGTGTTCAGCCCAGGGAATTTCGATAAAGGCGGCGGCGGTGCCGCTGAGCTTCAGCAATTCGTAGAGTTTGCGGCCAAATCGAGCTTCGACGATATGATCGCGTCCGCCATAGATCAGCAGTACGGGGGGGAGCGGAGCGGTTTCAGATGAACTGATGGCCGCTTTGACGTAAGTAATGGGTGAGGCTTGAGCGTAAGCTGCTGGCAGCTCGCTAGGGGTGCCGCCAATAAAAGTAGAGAGGACTTGCTTGACATCTATTGGATCGGGCTTAGGCGGATCGCTGTAGCCTGCGGCGAGATCGATGGGGCCGTAGTAGTCGATAATGCTGCGGATGTTGGCGTTGGGCTGAAAGCCTGCCAGCATAGCGAGATGAGCACCGGCTGACCAGCCCAAAAGCGCGATCGCGCTTCGATCAATTTCATAGTCATCAGCGTGGTCGCGCACAAATGCTAGTGCGGTCTGCACGTCTTCTAGCTGCGCCGGAAACTGGTACTGCGGCGCATGGCGATAGTCAATTGCGACAACAACATAGCCTCTAGTGGCTAAAAAACGAGCGATCGCCTCACTGCTCATCGGGCTACCCTCAGCCCAACTGCCACCATACATAGTTACAACTGCCGGATAGCTGCCGGGCAGCAGAGGCTGATAGAGATCGAGCGTCAGTTCAGTTCCCTCTGGACTTGCAAAGGGAATGTGAGTTTGCGATCGCACCTCACCGACAGGCATTCCCCGCACAAAATTGAGCCAGGAAAAAGGACTAGAAGAAGCATCCGAAAAATGGGCCGGACTAGCGATAGGAAAAGCCATCGCCATTGACTTGTCAGCTTGGGCAACGGCGCTAGGCATCTGTCGTAAGGGCCAGCTGCTGAGCCCCAAACTGGCTATTAAAAGCGCTATTAGTAAAGCCTTCACTACACTAACACCACCGCGAAGCGGCCTCCGTTTAGAGCGCCGCCTAAACGGAACGAGTTCCATAGCAAGTACAGCTCCTAATAAAATTAGGCTGATGGTAGCCAATAGCGGACTAATTTCCGGTGCCCCGACCGCCAGCGGTAGCCAAAACAGCGTGGGCGCTGGCAAAACAATCCATAAATTCAGAAAAAAAGTCGATCCCGCTAGTAGCCAAACGATTGCGCGTCCTATAGCCAAAGTAATGCTCCAAAATAATGCCTCAAGTTTAAAGATTTGATGAAGTTAGCGATGTTTCTAACACCTTCGTTTCATCTTTCTGTCTTTGTCTTTGAGCCCTGGTTGCTTAAGTTCTTGTCTGAGTTTGCGCATGAGTTTATGCCCTCATTCATGTCCTGACTCGAAAACTATTCAGCCCTTGAGTCCTCCTGTTATCTACATGCCTTGGCGATCGCTGGCACCACGCATATGCCCCAAAGTTTGGTTTTGAACCTCATCACCCAGTCAGCTATTTCCCCAGAGCATCTCCAGGGTTATGCCCTTCAGCAGCTATTTTTTAGCCTCATCGAAAGTGTCGATCTTGATCTATCTCACATTTTGCGTCGAGACCAGCAAAACCGCTCTTATACGCTAAGTGCTATCCAAGTTGAGTCATTGGCTAACGAGTCATTGGCTAACGAGTCATTGGCTAACGAATTATTAGATCACTCAGCTAGCGTTCAGCCTATCACTAGCGATCAGCCTGCGACCCTAGGAAATTTGCGCCTGCTGAGCCCCAAAGCCTACGCCAGTAACCTGCAATACACTCACCATCAGGCGATCGCACCTCATACCCCCTGCTGGTGGCGAATGACATTTTTAGATGACGCCCTATTCGATCATTTATTTTTTTTGTGGAGTCAACTGCGCAATCAAGCGTTTCCGCTGGGTACTGGCAGCATCATTGTTGGTGCCGTAGCTGCCGATCTACCTGGTTTGGGCTGGGCCTCTAGCTGTAGCTACCGGGATATCTATGAGCAAGCATCGGCCCATACTCGCGATATTCACCTTCAGTTTGTTACCCCTACCGCATTTGAAAAAGAAGGTCAAATTACCCCTTTACCCACCGCCGAAGCGCTCTTCCATCCCCTGCGGAAGCGTTGGAACCGCTATAGCGGATTGGTTTTCACGCCTAGTTTGATCAGCGGCATCGTGCCATCTTATTTCGATCTTCAAACAGAAGTGGTGCAAAGCTCAGAGCGCAATTCGGCTCGCACTTTGGTGGGCTGCACCGGGCAGATTAGCTTTCGGATTGCAGGCGATCGCGATCCGCTAATTATTAAGCGAATCAACACTTTGGCTGATTTTACTCGCTACTGTGGAGTAGGCCGCAATACCCGGTTTGGCATGGGCGTAATTCGCCGCATGACCCAAGCGCCATCAGGAAGGGATCAGCCGCAAATAAAACCGCAAATAAAACTGCAGACAAATAAATGCTGTGCTGAAACTAGACAGTAGAAAAGTTTCCAGTAAAATGAGCTCTGGTCGTATCACGCAAGTTGTTTAGATATGCTTGCCAAACTTATTCTTAAGCTGAAGCTAAGGCAGGAACACTGGTTTTATCTGGGGTTGGTGGTAGTTACGGCCCTGAGCTTTGGGCTGCGATTTTGGCATATAGAGCGTTTCAATACTTTCGTTTTTGATGAAATTTACTATGTCAAGTTTGCTCAGGCTTACTTGAAGGGGATGCCCGAATTCGATGCCCATCCGCCTTTGGGCAAATACTTCATTGCCGCTGGCATTTTTCTAAGCAAGCGCGCGTCTTTAGAAGGTCCGATTAGCTATCGCTGGATGAATGCCTTTGTGGGGGGGCTGGTGCCTTGGCTAGTAATAGGTATTAGCTTGGCGCTGAGCGAACTAACCGCGCTGAGCGAAACGCGATCGCACCCACAAGCTCTAGCCAAAAATACGGCCCAAAATACGGCCAAAAAATGGACATTTGCTTGTTTAGCCGGTGGCTTTGTCGCGATTGATGGCTTGTTTATTACCGAGTCTCGCTATGCGTTAATCAATATATATTTGGTTTTTTTTGGCTTGTTAGGTCACTGGCTGTGGCTACAGGCTCACCTCATTAAGCGGCAATATCAGCGATCGCCATCGACTGCTGTGAAGATAGCGGCTTATCGGGTGATGGCAGGAATAGCTTTGGGCTGTGCGATCGCCACTAAATGGAATGCTCTGGGCTATTTACTTAGTCTGTTAGTTTGGGAATTTTTTCAGACAAATAGTCTCCGCGGGTCTCACCCAATCCATCAGCCCAAAGCACAGTTAAAAGCACAGTTAAAAGCATGGTTAAAAGCACTGGGCAGACAGTTCGCCTCCCTGGGGATCTATGGCATTCTCATACCTGCTTTTACCTACAGCGCCCTCTGGTGGCCGCACCTCCATTGGAGTAAAGAGCACTTTATTACTTTGCACCAGAGATTATTGACCTTCCATCTCAATTTAGCGGCTAGCAGTCACCCGGCCTGCTCTAGATGGTACAGCTGGCCGCTGCTCATTAAGCCGATTGCTTACTGGTATGAAAAAAATGGTTCTTGGGCTTATACAGTCAACAATCTGGGAAATCCCGCGCTCTGGTGGATCTCTAGTGCCGCGATCGCGGTTTTAGCTCTAGCAGCGATAATTAGCATCACTAAAGCTGTTGTAGTTTCGGTTAAGAATGCTTTCTCTAGGCATTCTCTCAGTGATACTTCGAGAAACGCCTTATTCAACGCCCCAAACGGTGGTGCGGGCAATCGGACTTTATGTACTTATCTGCTGATTAGCTACGCTACAAACTGGCTACCGTGGATGATGGTTAGCCGCTGCACCTTTATTTATTTGTACATGCCTGCGGTCATTTTCAGCTTTATGACGTTGGCTTGGCTGCTCAGTGAATGGCTATATTCGCCGGTTAATCGCCCCTGGGTAAAAGCTGCGAGCTGGATCATACTAGGTGCGATCGCGCTGTCGTTTTTATTTTGGCTGCCACTGAGTCTAGGCTTACCGCTCACATCTCCCAGCTTGAACTGGCGCTGGTGGCTGAGATCTTGGATTTAGCAGCGATCATCACACCCTATCTCGGCTGAAATATCGCTCACATGGGCAATCTAAGGCAAAAGATATTCACCGTAGCGTCCCTTAGTTACACGAATACGCCCCATGAATACGTCCCATGAATACATTTGATCTCAACAGTAGAGTTCCGGTTCTGTCTAGCCTGCCGCCTGAGGCCAGAGCTTGGCTGACCGATCTCCCCTGGCAAGAGCGGCGGTACGTGCTGTCGCTTTGCCATTTGGTATGCGCTACGCCTTCAGCGCAACAGGCTGAGTTTTTAGATGTCTATACCGCTGAAGGGCTGCTCTCTCGAATTGTGCACGATGCAGACACGCGCGAACGGGTAAATGAGCACTTGGCTCACTTTCACAGCCAAGCGGACATTGATGACATCACCGTGAGACGTTACATTCGGCAGGTGTACATGCATTCAGTAAAAGACGCGCGATCGCACCCCGACCTCTACCTAGAAACCGCTCTTAGTTTGATGGGCAGTGCCCACGAACACAGCAGCATACTCAGCTACATTTTGGGCTTTGAAATTTTGAAACTGCTGTTTGCCATGAGCTGGGAGCAGCACGAGCGGCTCTACCACTTGCAGCCCAACCAAGACGACTTTACCCGCGAATACATTCGCCCTGTGCAAGAGGCCCACAAGCGCCACGGCATTGTTGTCCCCAAAGACGAAAAAACCTTTTTTGCTCGTCGAGACTATTTCATCCGTCGGCCCAATATTCACCCCCATCGTATGGTCAACTTGATTATTGAAGCCTTTACCGCCGACAAAATTATCGATCTAGGCTTTGCCGTACTCAGACACCCCAATGCCATTCACTACGATCATGACTATATTCACAGCAATTTAGAAAGCCCGCCTGAGATCTCGCCCGAAAGCCCGCCTGAGAACCCGCCTGAGATCTCGCTGGAGACTTCACCAGAGACGCTTCCTGTCACCCACTCACCCGCTAGCTCAGTCAAGAATCCGCTGCTCTCTAGTTCTCAGCTAGCCGATCATAATGATGCATATCTCTCTGAGCCTGTAGAAGAATTGGACGAATTTTCAGCGCTTTTTGCTGCGCGTGACAACGGCAAATAACAAAGTACAGGGCAAAATACCGCCTAGAAGTATCGCCGATGAGCCTTCTTCAGTAGGCAGCTGTGACAGTGCCTGCAAGTGATCGCTTGAGGGGCGATCGCAACTCTTTAGCGCCATACAATACACCAAGTATTTTTAGATTAACGTGAGGTCGAGTAGCATGAATTTGCCAAGACGATATCGCGCGATCGCATCAGTGGCGATCACCGCTACCGCCATCGCCGTAGTCTCCGGGACTATTTACCCAGGCAATCATTTAAACCATAATTCAAACAATCATTCAAACAATCATTCAAACAATATAAGTGCGTCTCTATTGGCTTATCTATCGCCAATTGCAGCCCCAGCGCAGACCCTAGATCAGTCAAACCAACCCTCAAACTGGGCCACCCTCGAGCAAAACATCGAGCAAAACATCGAGCAAAACATCATTACAGAGCACAACCGTATTCGCCAAAATCCACAGAGCTACATCCCCCTATTAGAAGCGTATTTGGCCCGAATGAATGCCCAAGGCAATATTCCCAATGGCTGCGGCCAAAACTGTACGCTAACAACCCACGAAGGCAAACCAGCCGTAGAGGAAGCAATTCGCTTTTTGCGCAATCAACCAGCCGTGGGCGCACTGACGCCATCAGCAACCGTAGCCCGTGCGGCCAAAGATCATGCGCAAGATCAGCAAGGGGGGGCAACCGGCCATAGCGGCTCAGATGGCAGCACTCTATCGCAACGCCTTATCCGATCTGGCGTACAGCCGTTAGCGGCAGGCGAAAATATTGACTATGGATCGACCACCGGGCAGGGGGTGGTGATTAGCCTAATTGTGGATGACGGCGTGCCGAGTCGGGGACACCGGACTAATCTCTTTTCGCCCAATTGGACGATTGCTGGCGCGGGCTGTGGCCCTCATGCCGTCTATCGCACGGTCTGTGTGGTTGACTACGCCAAAGGGCCGCAAGCTACAGCGGCGAATAATCGGCTGAGCGTGATTAACAATGGCACCGTCGATTTGCGATCGCTCAAAATTGCAGAAAGAGAAATCCTAAGCGGAACCGTCGCTAGAGGCCAATCTCAAACCATTACGCTGGCTGCCAATCAAAGTTGCACAGCCAATGTAACCATTCGTCTAGGCGGAAACTACTTACCACTTAACTGGAACAACCTGGATCTTTGCGGCGCAACAATTACTATTGATAGCCGCAATCAGCTCAGTATAAGATATCTAACGGGTTCTTAATGACCCGAATTTGGGTACTCAGACAACAGACAACAGAAACAGAATCTGCTATCGGCAACTTAGCTCTTCAAGTACTTCCCAGGCAATTTCACTTTCTTGCTCAAGCTGCCGATCTTCAACCCAGCTTAAGCGACTGTGGCGTAAGGCGATTTCAATGCGCTCTGACAGATCAGCGGGTAGCTCAAAAACATCTATGTTGCTCTTCATGATAATATCCGTGATCGAAACCACGCCTAATAATTGGTTATTTTCAACGACCGGAGCCCGCTTGATATTTTGAGTTAAAAAGCGTTTGGCAACGGCAGGTAAGCTCAAATGCGGCTCTACCGCAATGCAAGGCGTTTTCATAATCTCGCAGACCATAATGCTGGTAGGATCTGCCGACTTGGCCGTGACGCCATAGACGATATCGCGCCCCGTCAAAATGCTGTAAGCACCACCTTGAACGGCTCTTTCGACGATCAGCGATCGCACCTGATATTTTTGCATCAACGCTATAGCCTGCGTCACCTTCGCTGAACTGCGAATGGTCACCACCTCACGAGTCATAATGTCAGCAACTGTTAGCATGGTAAATCTCCTTCGTAAAGCGATCTTCTACGCCTGATCTGCTCATCAAATCAGCGGGCCAAAGCAGCACAGAGCGCTCTACTGATAAATGTGTTTAATGAATTCATGTCAAGCTGATAACTTGTATAACTTCACTTATCGCTGAAAACTGTGAGGAAGTTATGAAGGTAATCACAAAAAGATTGACTTCTTCAACTTATCTCGACCTTAGCCTTATGGAAACCGCCCCTTCAGCTCCCTGGTACGACTGGTATCAATCTTTTGATCAAAACTACAGCCCCGAAGCTCGGCAAGAATGGTATAGCGGCGCGGCCAAAGCCTATCGATGGGCAAGGCCGAGTTATCCAGATACCCTTATAGAGCAGATAGAGCAGGTCATTGCCCAATCCGAACCAGCCCCAGAGGGACTGATGAACCCGGCCAAACCAGCCTCACTGCTCGAAATTGGCTGTGGCCCAGGCATAGCGACCACCGCTCTAGCAGCCAAAGGACTGAGCATCATTGCTATAGAGCCGAGCCCAGCGGCCTGTGCATTAGCCCGTCAAGCCTGTGCAGCGCACCCAGCCGTTCGCATTGTCAATAGCACCTTTGAAGCCTATCCACTCCATGAGCAAACCTTTGACGCAGTGATCGCCGCCACCTCCTTTCATTGGATTGCGCCAGAAATAGCCTGTCAAAAATCAGCCGCCGCGCTTAAGCCAAGGGGAGTTTTTATATTGCTATGGGCCACCCCACCACAGCCTAGCCCGGAAATTTGCGCGGCATTGCAGCCAATTTATGACCGTCATGGCCTCAGTGAATTGGGTCATGAACAATGCCGCACCCAAGCTTATTACCAAGCTAACTTTGAAATGTTTGCTAACACCGTGAACGCATCTGGCTTCTTTGCACCCAGTACGGTTGATATTCAAGCGCAGCAATCAATTTACAGCATTGAAAAATATTTAGCGCTGTTAAGTACCCTTTCCAATTACATTGCGCTAGAAGATCAGGCCCGCGAAGATCTGCTGATAGATATTGGCGAACATCTGGCCGAAAGGTTAGAAACCGGCGCATTCATCGCTACACACTGGTTTGCAGTCCAAATCGCACACCGGCAGGGAAGTGCTGTCAAGCAACCACTGCGCGCTTGAGCTTTTGCATCCAGCTTTTACGACCATACACACCATTTAGCAGTGCCTCTAGCTCAAACATCTGTATGAACCAGACGTTGCAAAAGGTAATGATTGGTTGCATTGTATCAACGATATGGCAGCATAATTAATAGCTCTTTACCTTATCAAAAGCTTCATGGAACCGTCGTCAAGCTATACCGTTATCATTACCGGAGCCTCCTCTGGGGTGGGCCTTTATGCAACTCAGGCACTGATTAAAAAAGGTTGGCATGTGGTGATGGCTTGCCGCGATTTGCCCAAAACGGAACGAGTCGCCAAAGAGCTGGGCCTTGCCTCTGACAGCTACAGCATTATTAAGCTTGATTTGGCTGATCTCGATAGTGTTCGCCAGTTTGTGAATGACTTTCGCGCTATGGGCCGTTCTTTGGATGCTCTGGTAGTTAATGCGGCGGTGTATAAGCCTCGACTCAAAACGCCGGAGCGCAGTGTAGATGGCTACGAAATTAGCGTCGCGACGAATCATTTAGGTCATTTTTTGCTGTGCAATCTGTTGTTGGAAGATTTGAAAAAGTCTGCTCATCCAGAGCCGCGCCTGGTTACTTTAGGTACGGTAACGGCTAATCCGAAAGAGCTAGGCGGCAAAATTCCGATTCCGGCACCACCGGATCTCGGTGAGCTAAAAGGCATGGAGCTAGGGTTTAAAGCACCGATTGCCATGATTGATGGTAAAGCTTTTAAGCCCGGAAAAGCCTACAAAGATAGTAAGCTGTGCAATATGCTGACGATGATGGAAATGCACCGCCGCTACCATCGGGAAACGGGAATTATTTTCAACGCGCTGTATCCGGGCTGTGTGGCAGAGTCTAGCTTGTTTAGAGATGCGCCTAAGCTGTTTCAGGTGATTTTTCCGCTGTTTCAAAAGAATATTACGGGCGGGTATGTTTCTGAGGCCGAGTCGGGCGATCGCGTCGCGCAAGTCGTCGCCGATGAAGGTTTTAATAAATCGGGCGTGTACTGGAGCTGGGGAAATCGCCAGAAAGAAGGCCGCGATGCCTTTTGTCAGGAAATTTCTAATGAGGCCGGTGACGAGATTAAGGCAGGTCGCCTGTGGGAGCTAAGCGAAAAGCTGGTAGGACTGGCTTAGCCTTGTAATAAGGATCGATCAAATGGGGCCATTAATGAGGCGATTAAGTAGTCTATAAGGCATGACTTACGAGAATTTTTTGCTAGCCTTATAGCTGCTACTCAGTGGCGTGGCTTGAGCATGTTGGATTCTGTGCTGTGCCCCAAAGCATCGCCGACAGGGCTATGGACAAAGTTTAGTTGGACAGTGACAGAGGCGCTGTCGCAGCCGTGGCTTTATCATCCGGCGATGGTGATAGGGGTACTGGTGGCGGTGGCGATTTGGCCTTGGATTTGGCGGCGCGATCGCTGGAAAAAGCCAGCAATGGCCATAAGTCTGGGTCTGCTAGTGGTTTATTTAGCCGCGCGAGCCGATTTTAACCGGTATTGGCAATCAGCTACTGGCGGGCTTCATCCCAGCGGATTCGGGCGAAAAAGCAGAAGCGATTGTGGTATTGGGCCGAGGCCCACAGCATAATCCCATGCGGGCTCAAGTAGCCGAGCAGCTATGGCAGGCCCAGAGGGCTCCACTAATTTTTGCTAGCGGACGTGGTGACGCGCCTTTGATTGCCGATTTGGTCAGGGCTCAAGTGCCCGCAGCAACGGTTTCTGGAGAACCCTGTTCTTTGACGACCAATCAAAATGCAGAATTCACCGCCGCGCTATTAATGCCTCAAGGCGTTCGTACTATCATTTTAGTGACCGATGCGCCCCATATGCTGCGATCGCTACTTACCTTCCAAAGCTTTGGCTTTAAGGTAATTCCGCATGTTAGCCCGCTAAATCCTAATACAGACCGGAGCAAGCGGCGCTTCTTAGTCTTTCGAGAGAGCATCGGTCTGGTTAGCTATAGTTTATTAGGCCGCTATTTTTCTCGTGAAGTGCCGCCCCCTTCTGTGATTTATTCTCACATTCATTCAAAACCACATGCCTGAAAGTCTCTCTACTGATGTTATCTTGAATTCTCAAAGCCCTTTTGACGCAACAGCACTAAGGCTTTTATCGGGTTCAGATATTCGCCGAGACTTGGAAGCGTTAGCGAAACAAGAACAGCTTAGCGCAGCCGTGATTTTAGGCGCTGTTGGCAGTTTGTCTCAAGTGAATTTACGCTACGCCGGCCAAGATGCGCATACTCTTTTATCCGGCAAACACGAAATTCTCACATTGTCTGGAATGCTCAGTGCAGCGGGCGTTCATCTGCATATGAGTGTCTCGAATGCGCAGGGTGAGTGCCGAGGTGGGCATGTTGTTTATGGCTGTTTGGTTTATACAACGCTTGAAATCGCGATCGCCCTCATCCCTCAGATCGAATTTCAGCGTGTGCCCGATACCGCCACCGGATTCAAAGAGCTGAAAATAAGCAGTCAAACAAAAATAATTGAAAACCGTGAATAGGGCTTTTAATTCACTCGAAAATGCTCTTAAAACTCAAGAGTTAAGAGGGCGTCACAATATTGCAATTGATTAGGCCTCTGGTGTTCACAGCTTATAATAAGTGCAAGAAAAGAGTCCGACTACGATTGGAAGTAGGCAACACAGCTAACGTTGAAACTGTTGCTGAATAGCGGCATGATCTTTCAGAGATTTTGACGATCCTTAAAAGGGTTCAAGTTTCAAGTTGTACTCTGAATCAGTAAAGCCTATATTGCTACGCGATCGCCGCCTGAAATCGAGTCACCAGCATTTGCTGAATGAGGGGATCGGTTGATCCGGTGAGGTGCTGGGCGTAACGCTGAGCCACCGAAGGTACTAGGGCAAAAGGGCCGGTGAATCCGCTAAAAAGATGAAGACCGCTGATGTGAGGGAGCGCGCCAAGCAGGGGCAGACCGTCTTGCGTAAAGGTGACGAGGCAGTGCCGCCAGGTGCCGGAAATGCCGGTAAAAGCGGGAATTTTTTGAGCGATCGCTTCTCTCATCTTCTCCTGACTCTCGGCTGGTTCACCCGAAGGCACATAAGACGTATAAAACCGGCTGATTTGACCAATGCGAGCGGTTTTGTTTTGGAACTGTATGACCCCGGCTTCTAGCACAGGCGGCATAATTTGCGTATTGGGCGTTTGCCATTGCGGGTTTTGGGCAGCTTCGGCTTCTCGCTTGAAGCGGTTGTTGTCGGCAGGCATGATCAGCGATCGCACCTCAAAGTCCAAAGGCGGCGTTTCCACAATTTCCGCATGAGTAAAAAACAGGGGTACGTCTAAGTCTGTCGCTGCGATTAACGGCTGACTGTATGCGCCCGCTGCAATCACAACAGTCCTCGCTGGATAAGCCTGCGCTGCTGTGGTGACACCCGTTATTTTGTCACCAATTCTCACTAAGCCAGTGGCGGCTGAGAGATTGTGATGCCCGCCCAAACGCCGAAAGGCTTTGTTGTAAGCGGCAACTACTGACATCGGATCGACGTGGCCGTGAGAGATAGTGAATGCGCCTGCGATCGCCTCACTATTGAGCTGCGGCTCTATCTCTTTGGCCTCTAACGCTGAAATAAATCGAGGTGGCGTCCTAAAAACAGCATATTCACGCTTTAAAGCTTCAATATCAGCGTCTTTTGCCACCGTCAACAACAGATCCAATTCTCGTAGCTGAGTAGGTGCGCCTAATTCTTCAGATAAATTGCGATGGCGGGTCATGCCTTCGGTAAGCAGCGCCGTAGTCAAATCGGTGGTTCCGGCCCAGTAGCCAATGCCGCCATAGCTGTAGCGGGTGCCGCTGTCAGGATTGCCGTCATCTAGCAGCAGCACGGATTGATCGGCTTTAGCGAGTTCGTAGCTGAGGGCAGCGCCCGCGAGGCCATTGCCGATCACGATGACATCGTAGGTTTCCATTTTTAGGCAGCTGTGACATTAAAAGGGATATTTGTCAGAGAGATATTCTAAGGATGAATTTGCGAGAGAATCATCCGCAGCCGGTCGTAGTCATCTTTGAGTAACAGACTCACCATGCGCCCCGCCCGCACCAGCCAGTCGCGATCCAAATCGCGCAGCGTATAAATTTCTCGAATCGCTGCTGCTGCTAAACTTTCGGTCGGTACGCCGCTGACTTGCAGCAAGGTGCGTAGCCAGTCGAGAGCTTCGGTAAAATTAATCACTTCGGCTTTTTCGCAGCGGTAGACGGCCTGATGCACTTGAGGCGGGCGCGGGGGGAGATGCTGGTAGGTGCGATCGCCTAGCACCATTCCCTGATGATTTTGCGCCAGCTTCGCGCCAGTTTTACGCGCTTTTTGCATCGGCACAAAGCCCACAATTGCCACTCGAAACTCGGTTTTGAGCATGGCAAAAATTTGTGGCTGCTGCTCGCGCAGTTCATCTAGCGACAGGCCCAAAGCGCGGGCCCTGTGCACCGAATCTAGCGGGCTCGTGGTCGCGTGATAAACCACACCGTAAATTTGGTTGGCAGATTCCTCATCGTAGGCTTTGACCCAACTGCCAAACGGGGGCATAGCCGGAAAGCTTAGGTTCTCAGGCTCTAAGCACTGAGCCAAAAATTCGGTGGTCGAGGTTTCGATAACTTCAGCAATGTGGCTAAGCGGACGCGGTGGAGTCGCAAATTGCGGGAGCGGCAGGCGCATTACTTACTTTTTGCCTCGCATGGGCTTAACGACTTCTAAATCAGTAGGCTTAAAGGTAACGAGCTTATCCCAGTTGCCGCCTTCAAAGAGCACGGCGACTTTGCCATCAGTAACACGCTGCACCAGCCCCTCAAAACCAAAGTAGGTATCATCAGCATTAGTAATGCGAACCGGCGAACCTGGCAATATCATCATGAGGGTAGTCTTCTTTTGTGATCATCTTTTCTGAGTATAAGCATGTTTATTGAGTACTTGTATAATGCGGCGAATTTGTTTGTACTGCCTTTTTGGCTGCTGATGGTGCTATTGCCCAATTGGGGCTTCACACGCAGGGTCATGGGATCGGTGCTGCCTTTTATACCCTTGGCGCTGGCATACGTGTATTGCTTTGTAAATAGCCTAGATCCAGACGCTTTAGAATCGTTTGCAAATCCGACCTTGAGCACGCTAGCCGGACTGTTTGCGCAAGAGCGGGTAATGGCGACGGGGTGGATTCACTTTGTAGTGATGGATTTGTTTGTGGGCCGCTGGATCTATTGGCAAGGACAGGAAAAAGGGATTTTTACCCGGCATTCTTTGGCGCTGTGTCTATTTGCAGGGCCGATTGGGTTATTGTCGCATTTGATTACGCAGCCGCTTCAGGAAAGGGTGTTTGGACTAGGAGAAAAGGCAGGTTCAGAAGCTTTAGGTTAGGCCCAGCCTTCTGAAGTTGTTTAGTGATGGGTCTAAATTGTCAGATCTAAGTTGCCAGATTATTAGGGTGGGTTTGATCGCGGTTTTTTTGGTAATCTGCTTCGCATCCTTCATAATGTCGTGTTGTAGGTTAATCGAGGCAGCTCATGATTGTGTCCTTTATGCATCGTTTGTCGCAATTGCGGCCCCAGCAGGGGCCGTTGTCGAGACGGCAGTTCTTGCGGTTGGGTCGGTTTCTGGGCTTGTTTGGCCTCTGTTGGGCGCTAGTAGTCGGCTGTGGCAGCAAGTCTGGTTCCGAATCAGCCTCTCAACCTACGGCCAGTGCAGTTGGGGCGGGCGATCGCGTCTCTATTGGCACCACTCTCAGCGCTCGCACCCTCGATCCGGCAGATGCGTACGAAATCTTCCCCGGCATTTTGCTGTACAACATGGGCGATCGCCTCTACACCTACAAACCGGGCAGCACCGAACTCGTGCCGCAGCTCGCGACGGCCATGCCCACCGTTTCTGACGATGGCCTCACCTACACAATTCCTTTGCGCGATGATGTCACCTTGCACGACGGCACCGCCTTTACCGCCGAAGTCATGGCCTTTTCAATTCAGCGAATTATTGAAAATGGCGGTCGTCCGTCTTCGCTGATTGCGGACAAAGTAGACTCGGCTACCGCTGTCAATGGCGAACTGGTGATTAAGCTCAAGCAGCCGTTTGCGGCCTTTCCGGCGCTGCTTACCTTTTGGAGCATGACCCCGGTTTCACCAAAAGCCTACGAAGTCGGTGCAGGCAGCTTTAAGCCCAATGTCTTCATCGGCTCTGGGCCTTATAAGCTGGCTTCCTTTAGCAGCGATGTCATCAAGCTTGATGTGAATGAAAACTACTGGGGCGAAAAGCCCGCTAATGGCGGCATTGACATTCAGGTATTTACCAGTGCGGTGAACCTTTACAACACCTTTACCTCAGGCGGACTTGACGTTGCCTACCAAACGCTAGATCCGGATCAGATCGCGAAGCTAGAAGCGGATGCTGCTAGCAAAAACTGGAAGGTAATCGAAGCAGGCAGTACGGTAGTCGATTACCTATCGCTGAATCAAAAAATTGCGCCTTTTAACGATCTCAACGTGCGCAAGGCGGTAGCAGCGATGATGGATCGACAGTTGATTAGCGATCGCGCTTTTTCTGGCCAAGCCGAACCACTCTACAGCCTCATACCCAAAAGCTTCGACGTTTACCAGCCCGTTTTTGAAACCGCCTACGGTGATGGCAACTACGCAGCAGCCAAAAAATATCTCGCCGCCGCCGGAATTACGGAAGCAAATCCACTGGCGTTTGAAATCTGGTATCCGTCTTCTTCAACGCCGAGAGCCGTCGCCGCCAACACCATCAAGCAAGCCGTTGAGCAAAATCTACCGGGCCTAGTCAATGTCACCGTCAGCACCGCCGAATCCGCCACCTTGTGGGACAACGTGGAAAAAGGCGCTTACAACAGCGTGCTCTCGAACTGGTATCCCGATTATTTTGATCCAGAAAACTTTGTTCAACCCTTTTTGACCTGTGACGACGGCTCTGCTAGTACCCTGTGCAAAGTCGGGGCGACGCAAAGCAACGGCTCCTTTTACTACAGCGACAAAGCCAACCAGCTCGTCGCTGCCCAAAACGCTGAGCAAGACCCTGCCAAGCGCGACAAAATCTTCGATGACTTACAGCAACTGATGGTAGACGACGTGCCCTATGTGCCCCTATGGCAAACCAAAGACTACGTATTTACCACTACCGATGTCAGCCAGGTTGCAATTGAGCCCAATCAACAGTTCCTGCTTTGGCAAATCAAAAAAGCGTAGTCTAGAAGTGCAGCAGTTGTGTCGATTACCGAAGCCCTCATCCCCTAGCCCTTCTCCTGAGGGGAGAAGGGAGCCGGATTCAAAGTCCCTCTCCCCCTTGAGAGAGGGATTTAGGGTGAGGGCAACAGCCTCCTGCATCAAGCACCAAAAACCATCGCCAGCAACCAACTCCATCCGCCACTCTCATGTCTCGATCTAACTCTTTGCGCCTGTACGTCATCTCCCGTCTGCTGCTTGCCCCACTGATGATCTGGACTATTACCACCGTGGTTTTCCTGCTGATGCGGGCAACTCCTGGCGATCCGGTCGATGCGCTGCTCGGTCCCCGGGCCCCAGAAGCGGCTAAGGCCATCATGCGGGCCAAGCTCGGCCTTGATCAGTCGCTGATTAAGCAGTACATCGACTATGTAGGGCAGCTTTTGAGCTTTGATTTGGGCAGTTCTTTAGCTAGTCAGGGGCAGACTGTGTGGCAAATTATCGGCGATCACTTTCCGGCGACAGTAGAGCTGACGTTTTGCGGAATGCTAATCGCCGCGGCAGTGGGGCTCAGCGTCGGATCAATTGCCGCTTCTCGGCCTAATACGGTCTTTGATGCGGGCGGCAGGATATTTGGCATTGTCACCTACGCGGTGCCGATGTACTGGTTTGGCATGATTTTGCAGCTCATTTTTGCCGTGCAGCTTGGCTGGTTTCCGATTGGCACCCGGTTTCCGCTGAGTGAACTGGCCCCCTCTGGCCCCAGCGGACTGTATTTATTGGATAGCCTGCTGCACGGCAATTTGGCTCAGTTTGGCACCACCCTCTATTACCTAGCGCTGCCAAGCATGACATTGGGCATACTGATCAGTGGTGTATTTGAACGGATTGTGCGGGTAAATTTGCGCCAAACCCTGAAAGCAGACTATGTAGAGGCGGCGCGGGCCAGAGGCATTTCAGAATTTAAGGTGATTACGGCTCATGCGCTCAAAAATGCGATGATTCCAGTGATTACGGTACTAGGGCTAACGTTTGCCTCGCTGTTAGGCGGGGCGGTGCTAACGGAGGTGACTTTTTCCTGGCCGGGGCTAGCAAACCGGCTGTATGAGGCGATTAGTCAGCGCGATTATCCCGTAGTGCAGGGGCTGATGGTCTTTTTTGCGGGTATTGTAGCGCTGGTGAGCATCGCGATTGATATTTTAAATGCCTATGTGGATCCTCGGATTCGCTATTAGATCAAATTTTCTGATACCGTAGGCAAACGTTACTTTTTGCTGCGTTTTTATTTGCGATCTACCCAGTGATCTATCCCCATCAGCCACCTGAACCCGATCTCGAATCTGGATCCGAATCAGTTGCTTATTCACCCGCTCTATTAGCGCTTAAACGATTCTTTAAAAGAACTTTGAGGCCGGTTATGACCGCCCTCATTTCACTGCTAGTGCTACTGAGCATTAATACCTATGTTTCGGCTGAAACCGGCTCGGAGCTGATCGCAGCTACGGGGTCAGACGAGATCCCTAGTGAGGAGATCTCAGATGAGGCCATACCGCCCTTGTCTCACGCGTTTTATGGGCTAAAAGCCGAGCTGACTGACCCTCATCTCACCAGCTCTCGATTGGCTATTCCGAAGCGTTTCTCAAGCAGTTCTTTAGAAGATTCGCCACGGATCTCAGCGAATTTCTCACTCTCAACAGCAGATTAGCTAACCTTTTCGACTGTCTCAAAGACGGCGTAGTCTTATGGGGATCTGGATTTGTCTTCAATTTGACGGTCAAAAGCTGGCTGCGAAACTAGCTGAAAGATGGGCTAAACAATGGACAATCAGTTTTGCGATCGCTGCCATCACCCTCTTGGCCTGGATCTTTACCGCCCAACCGAGTCAAGCTGCCACCTGTGACTTTTTTTCAGAACCTCAGCGCTACAATACGCAAACGCACGGAGAGGTGATTGTCATTGGAGCGCAGCGCGATCGCCCTTATCGAGTGGTGATTATTGGCGAAAGTCACGATACACTAGCAGCTATTCAAGCCTGCATTTTAGATGCCTTCATTGCCGATAACCGCTTCGGCGCATACATTCAAGTCGGTAGCTTTAAAACCCGAAGCGACGCTGAGACCATCCGCCTCATATTACAAAAAGAAGGCTTTTCAGCCAGAGTGATCTATGGCTTTTAGCGTGAGGCTCTCGAATAGAGTCAGGAGCAGAAATTGAAAGCTGATGTGAGTAATTCCTCTATTTTTGACTTTCTTGCCAATTCATTACAGTCGCTGACCTAAGCACTGAGCTGTCATAGCATAGTGAAGAAACCCTGACTATCGTAATTAACTCCTGTGCGTACATTTGATTGGTTTATTGCTCTTAAAGGAGGCTTTTACTCGCCTTTACGCCTTCTTAGTTCCGTTTTTCTTTCTTTCCTCAGTTTCACCCTAAGTGTCAGGCCGTTTTTTGAGAAGAGGTTTTTTGAGAAGAGACAGCAACGGCGCTACTGGCTGGTTGTCTTCCTGATAGCGATGCTGCTGAGCTGCTCCTATATCACGATTGCGATCGCTCAGCCGATTAACCTAGGCGGCGATCGGTGGATTGAGATTACTGGCCTCACCGGCGACGTTGATATTACCCCTTACCAAGGGCGACGGCGGCAGGCAAGACGAGGCGATCGCCTTGAGCAAGTCGGCGATACCGTTACCACCGGAGCCAACGCTTCCGCTCGGCTCGATGTCGATCAGGCCATTGGTTACATCAGCATGGCCGAAAATAGTCAGCTTCAGGTTCAAACCCTCAGCATCACTCGCAATGGTGGCCGCATTACTCGGCTGCAAGTCAGCCGAGGCCAAGTTAGAACCAGAGTCAGAGCCTTCACCAATCCTGAAAGCGAACTCGAAATTTATACCCCAGCAGGCGTCAGCGGCGTCCGTGGCACTGACTTTGGCGTGAGCGTTCAGCCCAATGGAGCAATGGGCGTTGCCACCTTAGCAGGCAGTGTTGCGACCAGCGCTCAAGGCCAAACTGTCCTCGTAAGCGCTGACTTGCAGTCCAGTGTCTTTCCAGGTGAGTCCCCAACGCCTCCTGCACCGTTACAAAATGATCCTGCCCTGTTTATAGAATCAATTAGGATTAGCTCGGAGGGACAGATCGTCAGGCTCACTGGCCATACCGATCCTGTTAACCTGCTAGAAATTGCCGATGAAGCGATTATGCTGACGCGCACAGGCAGCTTTGATACGCTCGTGCCGATCACTGCGCTGTTAGCCAATCGCCAGATTCCAGCGACTGTGCTAACGCCTTTGGGTAAGAAGCAAGCGTATGAAGTGGTGGTGCCCTAATGAAAAATATCAGGCGTTTCAAACAGTTAGCGCGGGTAATGCCAGGACTCATGGTCGGCGCCTGTGTCGCTTTGTTGATGCAGCTTCATGCCTGGACGCCTTTAGAGCGAACTGCGACAAACTACCTCATGCGCTGGCGCGGCGCTAGAACGTGGGACAACCGCATTGTCATGATTAGCATTGACGATGCCACGTTGAAACACCTGGGACAGTTTCCGATTTCGCGAAGCTATTACTCTGATTTGGTTGAGCGACTCACCGCTGACGGCGCTAGCGTGATTGTTTTTAACATGCTGTTTTCTGATCCGGTGATCGCTAGCAGCGATTTGGAAACGAACCGTGCCGCTAATGCCAGTCTTGCAAGAGCCATGAGTTTGCATGGCAGAGTTGTATTAGCCCAGGTTTGGGGCACCACGGGTGAGGTGATTCAGCCAATTCCGGTGTTGTCAAAAACGGCGATCGCTACCGGACATATTCGCCAACTGATCGATCCAGACGGCATGACTCGCAATATCGAAGTGATTTGGCAAGGTATTTCAGCGTTAGGGGTAGCAGCGGTTCAAGCTTACAGCCTCGACAAAGAGCTGGTCAAAATTCCCACCCAGCCGCCTCAAATGCATATCAACTGGCCAGGGCCGGTAGGTGATTTGACGACCTTTAGCCTGATAGAGGTGATCGACGAACGCGTGCCCCCTAGCCAGCTAAAAGACAAAATCGTCATTGTCAGCTACGGGGCAACCACGGGCGGCGAACAGCTCCGAACGCCGTTTGATAACCAGATGCGGGTACCAGCAGGCTACATGCACGCCGCCGTAGTAGATAATTTGCTCAACCAAAATTGGCTGCGATCAGTGCCCGAAAACACTACTTTGCTGATAGTGCTTTTGAGTGCACCGCTGTTTAGCAGCTTGCTCTATCAGCGTCAGGTATGGGTGCAAATCGCTCTTTATACGAGTGCCGCTGCCGGATGGGTGATCATTTGTTTTGGCTTTTTGTCTAGCAGCTATCTGCTGCCAATTGTCGCGCCAGTGGCCGCGATTTTGGCCACTGGCTTTTCGGTCACGGTCTTCAGCTGGCTAGAGTCAAATGCACTTTGGCAGGTGCGTTCTGCTTTTCTCAATACCATGAGCCACGAAATTCGCACGCCGCTCAGTGCCATTGTCAACCTCTCCGATATGCTGCGAGAAACGCCCTTAGATGATCGCCAAAGAGAATTCGCCGACATTTTGCACAACAGTAGCCAAACGCTTTTAGCGCTAATTAATGACATTCTCGACTTTTCTAAAATTGAGTCGGGGCAGTTCATGCTTGAAGATTATCCGGTCGTTTTGCATGAAGCGATTGAGCGCAGTATCGAAATGTTGGCTCCTCACGCCGCCGAAAAGGGCTTGGAGCTAGTGTACGCAATTGAACCCGGCACGCCGCCCCTGATTATGAGCGACCCGGTTAGGCTTCAGCAAATTTTGCTGAACTTGTTGAGCAATGCGGTGAAATTTACCGAGATCGGAGAAGTTTCGGTGCGGGTACAGGCAGAGGTTGTGACCCCGCCTTTGGAAAGAGGCGTCCGGCGCTGGCTCTATAGCTCGATGCCAGCTCAATCCGCGCCGCCAGCCACCCCGGCAATCGAAATTCGCTGCGCTGTGCGCGATACTGGCATTGGCATTCCAGCTGACCGGATTGGCCAATTGTTTAAGCCGTTTACGCAGGCGAATGCTTCGACAACTCGTCAGTACGGGGGTACTGGGCTTGGGCTCTCGATTAGTCGGCGGTTGAGTGAGCGCATGGGGGGAAATTTGTGGGTTCGAAGCTACCCCGGTAAAGGTAGTACGTTTTATTTGACGGTGCGGGCTCGGCTAGCGCTGCAAAGTTCTTCGATACCCGGCTACTTGGCGGGGCTTAGCGGTACCCGGCTGCTGCTGCTTGATGGCAATAGTACGCGGCGCGATCGCCTGATTTGGACGCTGACCCCGCTAGATATTGATCTGACCTTGGCCACGACCTTTGCTGAGGCCCTTTCCGTACTTCAGCAGACCCCTGCTTTTGACGGCCTCATTCTAGACGAAGCCATTCTCACAGATCAAATCCCGTTGATTTCTACCGACTTCGCGAATGCGATTAACCATTTGCGCCAAGCCGCTGACAATGAGTTGCTGCCCATCATCCTCATGAGTGCGCTCAAAAGCACGCCCCCAGATCTTTCTGGCGATACCATCATTCTTTGGAAACCGGTCAAACAAATCGCTTTATATCAAGCCCTACGATCCATCCGCCCGATTACGCCCCTGCCGCTTGCTAGCTCGTCTTCAAATGCGGCTGGGGTTTTTGTTGCGGCTAATCCCTTGCGCGATCGCCTGAAAATTTTGATTGCTGAAGATAACCATATTAACCAGCGCGTTGTGCTGCGTTTGCTAGAGATCCTCGGCTACCGGGCCGACGTGGTAGATTCGGGCAAAGCGGCCCTAGCAGCCCTTCAGAAAAAGCGCTACGACGTGATTTTGATGGATATGTGGATGCCCGAACTCGATGGCATTGAAACCACTCGTCAGATTCGCCAGTTACCTAATGGCAGCATAAAGTCACCGTTTACTCAGCGAGATGTTTGGATTGTGGCGATGACGGCGAATGCAATGGCGCGCGATCGCCAACGCTGCTACGCCGCAGGCATGGATGACTACCTCACCAAGCCCATCAATCGAGAAACGCTGCACCGGGCCTTACAGCGCTGCCCGGCCATGCAGTCACTCTAAATAAATCTAAATAAAAGGAATTAAGCGCTTAAAATCACTGCCTTCAAGATTTGATAGCAATGACAAATCGCCTTGAGGTGCGCAATCTCATATCCGTGTGTATTTTCTGTTGGAAACGCCAAGCAAGCGCCTCTCGCCACATGCCCGAACTTCATTGCAATTGAGGCATCACTGCCAAAGCCACTAATGACCGCCTGCTGCACGGCAATGTCACAGCGTTCTGCCGCCGCCACAATCTCTCTATTTAACCCTTCGTCATATAACCCGTAGCTGTCTTGTGAAAACAGTGCCGGAGCGCTGCTCCCGACAATGGGATATTCCTGTGACAGCGGACAGATTTCTAGAGCGATCAACCGGTCAATTTTCGCCCTTTGAGTAAAAAATAGCGCCCCCACTGCGCCTACTTCTTCTTTTGCAGAAGCCACCAAATACACATCTACCGGCGGTGACTTAATAGTTTCAGCCAAGGCCATTAAAATGGCTACTGAGGCTTTGTTATCCAGCGTGTAGCTTGCTACATACGCGCCCAGGCGAAAAGGCTGCTTGCGATGCTTGCCTACTACCATCCTCGTGCCCGGACGCACGCCTGCTTTGGCCAAAGCCTCGGCTGAACATTTGGTTTCGATCCAGGCATCGGCCCAATCTACCGCTTTGCCTTGCTGCTGCACTTTTTGGGGCGATTCGTGCGAGACGTGGCGGGAGCCAAAGCTGAGGACGCCGCTAATCGTGGCATTGGAGCCGAGTACATCCACCACGCCTTCGCCATAGACCCACGGGTAAGCGCCACCCAAAGCCCGCACGGACAGTCTTCCATCGGCCTCAACACGCTTTACAATGCCACCAATTTCATCTTTGTGAGCGGTAATAGCTAGGCTCGGACGGTGATCAGAGGATAATTGGGCTGATGGTTCAGGTGACTCAGATGCTTCAGATGACTCAGACGGCAAATAAATAATAATATTATCGGCTTCGTCTTGCCAGTGCTGAACGCCCATGGCAGATAGTCGAGTGAGCAGATATTGATTGATCTCATCTTCGACGCCGCTAGGTGAGTGCAGCATGACTAATTGCGCGATCGCCTCAAAAAAGCGATCTTCATCCCAATCATCAGCCACTAAAGCTGATGATTCAGTTGCTGCCATTGGTCTTAGCGTCCGGTTGAGCAGGATCTGCACTACTTTGACCATTACTTCGGCCATTGCTAGCAGTCTCGGGATTCAGCACTTCAGCGGCGGTAATACCCTCGGTGGAGTTACCAAAGCGCCAGAGTACGGCGGCAGCTTCAGCGCGCGTAGCGGCTTTATCGGGCTGAAAAAGCGTGGTGTAGCTAAAGGCGCGGCGGATATTCGCAAAATCGCCGTTCTGATAGTCAGCGAGCAGCGCCTGCAACGCTCTGGGCTCAATTTTGCTGGCATCTTGGAAGCCCCAGGCTTGTTCTACGGCGGTAATCGTAGCTTGCGGTAAGGGCTGGCGCGTATCTAACGGCACTTTCCACAGCAGCAGATCTTCCCGAGTCAGGGGGGCATCTGGGCGAAAGGTTAAGGCCGTACTGCTACCCGTAAGCGGACTCGGAATGATGCCCGCTTCGGCTAAGCCCTGAATGGCCGCGAAGTCAGGATCGCTGGCCTTAACATCTTGAAAAACGGGCGTGGAGCCACTGACGCCGGGGCGAATTTTACGGGTGCGCTGACTGTCGTAAAAGCGGTTGTTAGTAGCGAGTAACCAGCGAGCGTATTCGCGGCGCAGAATCGCCTGATTGGGCCGAAATTCATTTGGGCCAGGAGGGGGGGCGGCGGTAGGCGTAGGATTCGAGGTAGATGAGTTAGTCGTGCTATTGTTTGCTGGACTGGGCGATGGACCGGGTGATGGACCGGGTGATGGACTAGGCGACGCACTAGCGGTGACTGGGCGTACTTCCAACAGATTAAGCTTGATCAAATCAGTTAAGTAGGGCTGAATTTCTTCGGGCGCTTTGTCTAAGTCGGTATACTCGCCAGCGGCAGGCTTGATCTCAGTGGGCGCTAGGGTCGGTGTAGCGGTATCGGCTTTGTCCGGTTCGGGCGTAGCAGTGGGCGTTGGGCTGGGCTGATTGCCTTCGCTAAGCTGCGGATCGGGCTCTAAGTTTTTGCCGAGGGTATCACCCAGCTGCGTGCCGGAGCAGCCAGCGATCGCTAGCACCCCCACCAAAGCAGGCATTAATAAGACCATCGTTACCCGATTTGGTAACCCGCTTGAAAGCCCGTTTGAAAGCCCGTTTGAAAGCCTACGTACAGAACGCGATCGCATCATGACTCAATCCTTACAGCACGGATCTACGCTAACGCAGAATGACCCCTGATGTGCTCATTCAAGCGTGATTGCACGAAATTCTATATCGTTTTTCGGGACCCGTTGCAACGACGTTTTGGTATTGTCTCCAAGCACTACACTCTAAAGACCATAGAAAAAAGACCATAGAAAAAGACCATAGAAAGTCAGGTTGTTAATCATGGATAAAGCAATAAATGGCCTGATTGTAGACTGCGATCCGGGCGTGGATGATGCGATCGCGCTTCTCCTCACCTTCAGCCAACGCTTGCCCCTCTTAGGAATTACCACCGTTGCGGGCAATGTGCCGCTGCCGCTGACGTTTAGCAACGCCCGCAAGATCTGCGCCCTCGCTGGCCAACCCCAGACGCCCGTTTTTGCAGGCTGTCCGCGCCCTTTGATCAAGCCGCTTGCCACCGCTGAAGACATCCACGGAGCTACCGGACTGCAAGGCGCAGACTTGCCAGAGCTATTGCCCTCTCAAGCGGCTATTCAATCTCAGCATGGCGTTAATTTTCTCATCGAACAATTGCTCAACGCCCCGGAGCCGGTGACGATTGCCGCCCTTGGCCCGCTCACTAATTTAGCCGTGGCGCTAATAAAATGCCCGCCCATCGCCGCGCGTATCGATCAGATCGTGATCATGGGCGGATCCATGACTCAAGGCAACATCACCCCCGCCGCTGAGTTCAATATGTACGTCGATCCGCACGCAGCCCAAGTCGTGATCAGCGCCCAAATTCCCACCGTATTGATTACGCTCGATGCTACCCATCAAGTGCTCACGACGCCAGAAAGACTCGCCGCCATTCGCGCCATTGGCAACCCCGTGAGCACCGCCGCCGCCGGAATGCTCAGTTTTTATGGCCAAAACGATGTCGCCCGCTATGGTCTGCCGGGCTGTCCGCTGCACGATCCTTGCGTGATTGCTTACTTGCTTCAGCCTCAGCTTTTCACCACGCGTCGGGTCCATGTCACCGTCGAAACCACGGGAGAGCATAGCCTCGGGCGTACCGTTGTAGATTGGTACGGACAGGGCCAAGGCTCAACTGTTCAAGTCGTTGAAAGTGTCGATGCTGAGGGCGTTTACGCTTTAGTAATAGAAGCACTTGCAGCCTTTGACTAGATTGATCTATGGCTAGACGCTAACCTTTTCAAAGGTCAGCACCGATCATTGTTGATAGAATAAGGCCAGCAAAATCACCTCATTTGGCGAGCTATGGCTTATACCACCGCGCAGCTCTTAGACATTCTCAACGCCGAGATGAAAGCAGCCGTGCGGGGCGATCGCCTCTTATTAAATAGCGATCGCCGCCTTGATAATCCCGTCATCACCAAAGCCATCGGCCCCCAAAAGCTCAGCCAAATCTACGCCTTCCAAGACTTCCGCGATCAAATTCACCAGTACCAAATCGCTGAAGGCGTCTCCGGTATCATCTGGCGCGAGTGCAGCTTTCAAGGCCGCAGCGTCCGCTTTCCTGAAATTCACCCGCAGCTAACAGCCATTGCTGAAGATAAGCTCAAGCTCAGCGCAGCCAAAGGCGCGGTCATCGACTTTTGGCGCAAATCTATCCCCGATTTGCGGCTCTGGCGGGCGAGCAATCCACCTGAACCAATTGCGCTAGATCGGGTTGAAACGCTGATCAAAAATGCGGAATGGGCCGATGTTGAAGCGACTCGCAGCGAGCTGTATCTGCTGCTGTGCTGGGGTAATCCAAAAGAAAGCTACTATACCTGGGCCTATCCTGAGTCGGGCTGCGATCGCATTATCGCCACCCACACCCATCCCAGCGGGATCAAGGTCTAGGCGCGAGGTTATTCAGAGGCGATCGCGCCTCACGGTATAATTCAGCCTATCTGTACCCGCCGCAAACTATGCCTATCGCCGTTGTCACCATCGAAACTCACGGATTTCCCGCCTCCCTCGCCGCTGCCGATGCGATGGTCAAAGCCGGTCGAGTCACCTTAATCAAAATTGCTCCAGCAGACAGCGGCCACCAATATGTCGTCGTGCGTGGGCCGAACGCCGAAGTTAAAATGGCCCTAGAAGCGGGGCTCAAAGCCGCCAACGCCTGCTACGGCGATGGCGCATATGCCCACACGCTAATTCCTAACCCAACTGCTAACGTCCTGCGCACCCTAGAGCTAGACTACACCGAAGAATCTTTGCCCTTCGTTGAGTAAGTCTAAATGAGCTGCCTTCAAACCCAGAACCACGTAACGGATATTGACTGCAAATTGAGCGCGTTCCCCTTCTCCCGTACAATCATTAATGGAGTTCATAGAGCCGGTCACCTGGCCACAATAATGACCTCCATTCACGTTTAGGAGAGCATAGATGGGACAGGCAGTTGGATCGCTCGAGACAAAAGGGTTTCCCCCTGTATTAGCCGCCGCCGATGCGATGGTAAAGGCGGGTCGAGTGACCTTGGTGAGTTACATCCGTGCAGGCAGCGCTCGGTTTTGTATTAACATTCGCGGCGATGTATCAGAAGTCAAAGCGGCAATGGAAGCAGGCGTCGAAGCGGCGCAAAACGCACCCGGCGGCGTACTCGAAACCTGGGTAATTATCCCGCGTCCGCACGAAAACGTCATTGGCGTTTTGCCCATTCAGTTTGACGAAAGCGTCGAAGAATTTCGCGAAGCCGTAGAGGTGCCGATTATTCCAGGCAGCAGTAGTGGACGGCAAATGTCTTAGCAGCTTCTTACAAAGGCCTCCTTGAGCCTTCATAACCTTTGCCGCCCTCATGCTTACGCCCCCACGCCCCCATGCCCACGCTGATCACCGCCAATACGCCCGAAACCTTTCCGCTCATGGCCGTTGTCGGCCAAGATTCGATTAAATTCGCGCTGCTGCTCTCAGCCGTTGATCCAGGCTTGGGCGGAGTGGTGATTGCAGGTAGAAGAGGCACAGCCAAATCGGTGCTAGCGCGAGCGCTGTATCAGCTTTTGCCGCCGATTGAAGTGATTGAGGGTTCGTGCAACTGCGATCCGGCTAATCCGGCGGCTTGGGATGACGAAACCGCTGCCCGGTTTGCCGCTGATACGCCACTTGAGGAACTGCCAACAAAGGTGGTGAAAGCCCCTTTTATTCAAATTCCGCTGGGCGTGACGGAAGATCGGCTGCTCGGCTCGGTCGATGTGGCCAAATCCATTAGTACGGGCGAAAGTGTTTTTCAGCCCGGACTGTTGGCAGAAGCGCATCGGGGCGTACTCTACATTGATGAAGTAAATCTGCTAGATGATCAGATCAGCAATCTGTTGCTTTCGACCCTGACCGCAGGGCGCAACCAAATTGAGCGAGAAGGCATTAGCTTTCAGCATCCCTGTCAACCGCTGCTGATTGCGACATACAATCCTGAAGAAGGCAATTTGCGAGAGCATTTGCTAGATAGAATTGCGATCGCGCTGTCTGCCGACACCGCCCTTACCCTAGAAGATCGCGTTGCCGCCGTCGAACAGGTCAACCGCTTTAGCAACAACCCTACCGCCTTTCTCAGCGAATACGAAGATGACATCGACTCGCTAAAAACTCAAATCATTTTGGCCCGCGAATGGCTCCAAGATGTGATGATCACCACCGAGCAGGTCAATTATCTAGTCACCGAAGCCATGCGGGGCGGAGTGATGGGCCACCGGGCCGAACTATTTGCAGTGCGCGTCGCCAAAGCCTGCGCCGCCTTAGATGGCCGGACAACGGTAAGTGCGGACGACTTGCGCCAGGCTGTAGAGCTAGTGATTGTGCCGCGATCTAGCGCTGTGCCACCTCCGCCGGATGAAAATCCGCCACCGCCACCGCCGCCACCGCAAGATCAGCAAGATGACTCCGATCAAGAACAAGATGAGTCGGAAGATGACAGCGATAAGGATGAACCCGAAGACGAAGAACAACAGCCTGAGCAGCCGCCTTCGATTCCAGAAGAATTTATCTTCGATGCCGAAGGCGTAGTCCTCGATCAGTCATTACTTTCTTTTGCCGAGAGCAAGAGCAGGCAAGGATCATCGGGTAAAAACAGCGTCATTTTCTCAGATGAGCGAGGCCGCTATATCAAGCCCTTTATCCCACCCGGACAGGCCCGCCGGATTGCGGTAGATGCGACCTTGCGGGCCGCTGCGCCCTATCAAAAAGCTCGCCGCGAGCGTCAGCCGGATCGCAAGGTGATTGTCGAACAGAGCGATATTCGCGCTAAGCGGCTAGCGCGCAAGGCCGGATCGCTGATTATTTTTGTGGTGGATGCCTCTGGATCAATGGCTTTGAACCGGATGCAAAATGCTAAAGGGGCGGTGCTGAGCTTACTCACGGATGCCTATCAAAATCGCGACCAGGTGGCGCTAATTCCGTTTCGCGGTGAGCAGGCCGATGTGCTGCTGCCGCCCACGCGCTCGATTACAGCGGCGAAGCGACGGCTCGAAACGATGGCCTGTGGGGGCGGATCGCCCTTGGCGCATGGGCTGATGCAGGCCGTGCGGGTTGGCAACAATGCCCAAAAATCTGGGGATGTGGGCAGCGTGGTGATTGTGGCGATTACCGATGGACGCGGCAACGTGCCTTTGGCGAGATCTTTGGGCGATGAGCCGGATGAAGCAGACGAAAAGCCAGATATTAAAGCGGAGCTGTTGGAGATTGCAGGTAGCATTCGAGCGACGGGCTATCAGCTATTGATCATTGATACAGAGCGTAAGTTTGTTTCTACGGGCTTTGGTAAAGAGCTAGCAAAAGTGGCCGGGGGCCGATATTATCAATTGCCTAAGGCGACGGATCAAGCGATCGCTTCTATGGCTCGTTCAGCTCTCATTGATGCCAAGAGCTAACCGCTAGCTGCGCTTAAATGAATGCTTAGATGAATGCTTAGATGAATGCTTAAATGGGGATTGATTTACTAAGAGAGAAGCATTTTGGGTAAGCGATCGCTCGCCGGGATTGCAGGGATTGTGGCCATTGCCACCCTGCTGAGTAAAGTATTTGGGCTGCTGAGAGAAACAGCGATTGCTGCCGCCTTTGGCACGGGCCCGGTGACCGATGCTTACGGGATTGCCTACGTCATTCCTGGCTTTTTGCTGGTGCTGCTCGGCGGCATCAATGGCCCGTTTCACAGCGCCATTGTCAGCGCCGTTTCTAAACGTAAAAAAGCAGACATTGCCCCCATTGTTGAAACTGTAACGACGGTTGTAGGCATTGGCCTAATTATTGTCAGCATCGGGATGTTTGTATTCGCTGAGCCAATTATTGACCTGCTCGGACGCGGCTTTCTAGCGACTGATATTGGTGCGGTGAGTCGGCAAATTGCGATTACGCAGCTACGGATTATGGCCCCAATTACGGTGTTTGCCTGCTTCATTGGCATTGGCTTTGGCACCCTCAACGCCGACGATCAGTACTGGCTCCCTTCAATTAGCCCGCTGCTGTCTAGCGCCGCTGTGATTGCCAGCCTTGGCGTTTTTTGGGGGCTCACTGAGGGCGATATCAGCAATGCCAACAATGTCATGCTGGGCGGCGTCGTGCTGGCGGTAGGATCGTTGGTAGGTGCAATTTTGCAGTGGCTAGTGCAGGTGCCTGCCCTATGGAAATCTGGCTTGGGCCGTTTACGGCTGCGCTTTGATGTGCAAGATCCGGGCGTTCGCGATGTGCTAAAGGTGCTAGGGCCGGCGACGCTTTCATCTGGCACCTTGCAAATCAACGTCTACACCGACTTATTTTTTGCGGCCTTTGTCCCCGGCACCTTAGCCGCATTGGGCTTTGCCAATTTGCTCGTACAGACACCTTTAGGGATTGTCTCGAACATTATCTTGGTGCCATTTTTTCCCATTTTCTCTCGACTCACCGATCCTGCGCAGTGGCCCGAACTCAAGCAGCGCATCCGTCAATCTTTGGTGCTCGTAGCGCTGACGATGCTACCGATGAGCGCTTTAATCATTACCCTAGCAGAACCGATTGTCACCGTTGTTTATAAGCGCGGCAACTTTGATGAAGATGCCGTGCAGCTAGTCACGCTGATTTTGATTGCTTACGCAGCCGGAATGTTTGTGTATCTAGCGCGCGATGTAATGGTGAGAGTGTTCTATGCGCTGGGCGATGGCCAAACGCCCTTTAGAATCAGCTTGATCAATATTGCTGTCAACGCCGTTTTAGACTTTGTATTGTTCAATCTGATGGGGCCTGCGGGCTTAGTGGTCGCGACGGTGGGGGTGAACATTGTCTCACTGGTGGCGATGACGGTGCTTTTAGATCGCAAAATTGGCGGTCTGCCGATTGCCGATTGGACGAGGACAATCATGACTTTGACGGCGGCGGCGGCGATTAGCGGCGTTTCTTGCTGGCTGACTTTGGGCGGGCTCACGAGCCTAATTGGATCTGAGGGCTTTTTGGCTAATTTAGTTTTAATGACGGTATCGGGGGCGATTGGCTTAGCGACATTTGCCCTGCTGACGGTGGTGTTAGGCATTCCAGAAGCCGGAATGCTCGCGGCGCGCATTCGCCAAAAGATCGGACTTTAGCCGTTATAAAGTATCTGTAGACAAAATCGGACAAATCAAATGGGACTATAAATCTGTTTCAAAATGACCGACACGACCGGCGATTGAGCACCATCTTCACATGTGCAATCCCACCATCGTCGTAGGGCTGTCCGACAACTTCAAATCCAAAGCTTTCATAGAACGCACTCAGATACACCTGCGCGGAAATGCGGACGCTTTGATCGCCATATTCGGCCTCACATTTTTCTAGACAACGGGTGAGCAGCGTCCGGCCCAGGCCAATTCCTCTAGCGGCTTTGGCGACTAGCACCCGACCGATGGAAGGCTCAGGGTATCTCGTATGGGGCGGCAGCAGCCGAGCATAGGCCATGAGCACCGCATCCGGATCAGTGCCCAATAGATGCCAAGCTTGAGCATCTAGTCCATCGGCATCTAGATAAAGGCAGGCTTGCTCGACCATAAACACCTGCTGACGCGCTGCTAGCATAGCGTATACCTCGATAGCTGAGATCTCGCTAAATTCTCTCCAAGTCCAGGTTACCTTCAAAAGAACAACGCTCCTTTTATATTGTGATAATCGAAGTTTTATGGGTTTGCATACTGGCGCATGACCCATAAATTTAGCCCATAAACTTGGCTCATAAATCTAGCTGACAAATTCGGATTCTAGCTGAGCTATTGAGAAAAAGAGGGAAACCTTAGATAAAAGCATTGCATATCTATAAATTCTCTTTTTATAAATTTCCCGGCTATAAATTCCTTTACTACAAATTCCCCTGTAAATAATGAATTCATGAACAAACTTCACACCTTAACTATGGCAACTAATCAGGAAAGCCTTCTACACCGCATCGCTAATCGTATTCGTCAGTCTTTAGAGCTGCAAGAAATTTTGGATGCAACGGTTATAGAGATTCAGGGGTACTTCGGGATTGACCGAGTGAAGGTGTATCAGTTTCGCCCCGATAGCAGTGGATTGGTGATTGCCGAATCGATTAACGGCGATCGCCTTCCTTCGCTGCTAGGGCTAAATTTTCCGGCAGACGATATTCCACCCTATGCCCGTGAGCTTTTTCTGCGAGCAAGGCAGCGATCAATCGTCGATATCAGCACGGCTCAAATTGGCCTCAGCCTGCTAGACGACCCAGAAACAGGCGAATCTCACGAAAATAGCGATGTCCGCTATCGTCCGTTAGATCCGTGCCATAAAGAATATTTAACGGCGATGGGCGTACAGGCTTCGATCGTCGTTCCGATTGTGCTAACAGAGCTATCTCCAGGAAAAAGTTTGTCTGGATCTTCTGAACCGGCGGCTCAGCTTTGGGGGCTGCTAGCTTGTCATCACAGTGAGCCTCGCCCAGTTAGTGAAGCTGACTTGCAGTTTATTCAAGCGGTTGTTGATCAGGTAGGAATTGCGATCGCGCAGTCAGTTTTATTGCATCAGGTACGGGCACAGGCACAGCAAGAAGCCAACATCAACCAAATTACCAGTCTTCTTCATGTCAGCCCGGTCATCAGGCTCCAAGAGGCGTTAGAAAAAGTCATCGAAACCCTCAACGGATCAGGGGGACGGCTGTATCTGATGGCTACAGACCAGCTACCTAGAGAAATCTACACCTGTGGCCACCAGCCGGACGATATCGATTCGGCGCAGCAGCGCACCATTGAAGAAAACGAACTCTGGAAAAACTTCACCCACCAGATGATCGCAGCAAAGCCCGACAAAACAGGCTACAAACCCTGGTCAGTAAGCTGGATGCGTTCGGTTTACAAGCTAGCTAGCGAAGCTAAAACCGCCCCTGATCAGCTTTCGCTATGGGCCATTAATGACTTGTACCGTGAGCCCCTATTGAGAACAATTGCCCCTTTCTTTGAGCCCACCACTGCGCGCGGCTTGCTGATTATTCCACTCTACTACAGTGGCCAAACAATCGGTTGTCTGACGGTTTTCCGGGAAGCGATAGATACCGAAGTCATGTGGGAAGGTTGGCACAACTCTGATCGCCGCCAGCTCATGGCCAAACAGTCATTTGAAGTGTGGCAACAGCAGAAAGCTAACCAAGCCCAGACGTGGACAGAGGTAGAAATTAACTATGCCAGAGCCCTGAGCGATCGCTTTTCAACCGCTATTCAGCAGTACCGGCTTAACCAGCAAGTGCAGGCGCTCAACACAACGTTGGAGCAGCAGGTAGAAGAGCGAACTGAGCAGCTTCAGCTAGCTAACTCAAAATTGGAAAATCTCATTTCTCGGCAGCAAATTTTAGCGAGTATCGTAGCCAGAATTCGTCAGTCGCTAGACATTGAAGAAATTTTTCGAATTACTGTTCAAGAACTCAGTCACATTCTAGAAGCAGATAAAGTTTCAATCTATCGCTTTGATGAAAATTGGGGCGGTAAGTTTGTTGAAGATTTCAAAAGCATCAGCCTGCAACCACAGGATAGTTGTGAACTGGGCGTTAGAACAGTTTGGAATGATACCTATTTGCAAAATAGCCAGGGTGGTCGCTATCGTAATAGAGAAGTTTTTGTTGTTAATGATGTCACTCAGCAAGGGTTTTCAAAATGTCATATTGATGTTTACAGTCAGTATCAAATCAAGGCATTTATCAATGTTCCAATTTTTGTAGGAGAAGTACTGTGGGGCATTTTAGCTATATTCCAACAGCAAAATATCCGGCAGTGGAAACCGACTGAAGTAGAATTTTCTAGTCAGCTTGCCGATCAAATTGGCGTCGCTTTGCAACATGCTTCACTAGCTGCCAGCGATAGGAAAAAAAACGCTCAGCTCTCTACCGCCCTCATGGATCTCAAAGCAGCTCAAGCTCAGCTCGTTCAAACTGAGAAGATGTCAAGTTTGGGGCAGCTTGTGGCAGGTATCGCCCACGAAATCAACAATCCGATCAATTTCATCTATGCCAATATCAACCATTTGAAAGATTACTCAAACCGTTTGCTAGAGGTGATCGCTAGCTACAGAACCTACTATCCAACCCCACCGGATGATCTTCAAAGTCTGCTAGAAGACTCTGAAGTTGACTATCTCAATGACGATTTTCCGAAACTCTGCAATTCTCTGAATACGGGTGCCGAGCGCATTCGCTCAATTGTTTTATCGCTGCGCAATTTTTCCCGATTAGACGAAGCTGAGACAAAAGAAGTTGACTTACACGAAGGGATTGAAAGTACCTTATTGATTTTGCAGCATCGATTCAAAGCAGACTCTTCGCAGGCATCTATTAAAATCATCAAAGAATATGGCGATCTTCCCCTCGTAGAATGCCATGCAGGCCAAATCAATCAGGTCTTTATGAACCTATTGAGCAATGCGCTAGATGAGCTGCAATCGATAGAGCCTGATGGCGAAGAAAAACAGGCTAGAACCATCCAGATTAAAACCCAACTGTTAAATGAAGATCGGGTGATGGTTTCGATTAAAGATAACGGTAAAGGCATGACTGAAGATGTCCTAGAGAGCTTATTTAATCCATTTTTTACAACAAAATCCGTAGGCCAAGGGGCAGGACTTGGGCTTTCCATTAGTTATAAAATTGTTGAAAATCACCAGGGCAAGCTGGCCTGCGAATCTACGGCGGGCGAAGGAGCTACCTTTATCATTGAGCTGCCGGTTAGGTATCGAATGAAAGGTGCATGAGCAAACCCATGTGGCTAATTACCAGGGCTATACCAGGGCTATACCCGGGCTAATTGCTAGCGCTAATTATGGGGGTTAATTATTCATCAGAATGGCGATCGCGCAGCAATAGCTGACTCACTTTCTGTTTAATAAAAGCTTCATCTTCGGGGTTCTGATAAGGGTTTCCGGCTCGATGACCCCAAATAGAAGGAATCGGAGAATATTGGCTGCGCGCGATTAGCGTGGCTTCGGCGGCGCAATCTTCGGGAGTAAAGTATAGATCTGTAGTCGCGGGCATAATCAGGGTGTGAGCTGCGATCGCACCCATTGCCCTTTCATAATCTCCTTTGTACAGCGGATTGTCGCTCACATCACAGCGCAGCCAGGTCTCAATCATTGCCAACAAATCGTGCGGATCGCGCCTACGATAGCCCGCTTCCCAACTGCGAAAAAGATAATCTTCCAGCGAATTATATCCCCAGGCTAAATAAGGCTTAGCCCGATAATAGGCTTGAGACGCCGCCCAGCTAGCGTAAATTTGCGTGAAGGTGTGAAAGCCGCTTTCGGGGATGCCCTCAAAGCGTGACCCATTCCAGGCCGGATCGCCCTGTAACGCCGCTCGCAAGCTATATAAAAAAATACGATTGTGATCGGTTGTTTTGGCCGTGCCGCAGAGCGCTGCGATTCGCCGCACCCGGTCAGGATAGAGCGCTCCCCAGTGATAGCTTTGCTGCGCCCCCATTGACCAGCCATAGGCCAAAGCGATTTGTTCAATGCCCAAAGAGGTGAGTAGGGCTGCTTGCGATCGCACATTGTCATAATGCGTGAAGTAAAAGCCCGGCTGCTTGGCCATCTCGCAATTACTCGGCGAAGTAGAAAGGCCATTACCCAGCATATTCGGCATGATCACATACCAAGTCGTAGGGTCTAAAATGCCGCCCGGTTTCACCAGCCAATCGACATCACTGTGCTGGGCCCCGTAAGAAGTGGGATACAGCACGACGTTAGATCGCTCAGCATTCAGCGATCCATAGGTTTGGTAAATAATCTCTGTTTCCGGAAAAGAGATACCGCACTGAAAGCCGAAATCTTTAATCGTGAAGCTGCCGGAAACGCTCATAGTGCTCATCAGGGCTGATCAGGCTATGGCCTGTGTCTTACACTTGGGCAGTTTTTTTAAAGGAGGTTACTAAGTCTTGGTTAACGCCAATGTAGCCAGCATCTACTCGATTAAACTTGTCTTTTAGCTGCTGATGGGCAGCGGGGAGGGCGTGAAAGGGCACCGATGGGTAGAGGTGATGCTCAGCGTGATAGGGCATATTCCACATCAAAAAGCGCAGCGGCCAAAGGGTCAACGTGGTGCGCGTGTTGGCCAAAGCATTGTTGTCATAAGTGCAGCCCGTATGCTCGGCTAGCAGCACAAAACGGAGCAACGGCTGGCCAACAGCTAGCGGCAGTAGCCAGTATTTGACCAAAAACAGCGGGTGACCTAGCGCCACCGAAATTAAGCCAACGACGAGGTAAGTCGCGATCTGTAGCTGGACTGAGCGCATGACTTCCCGGCGGGCTTCGGGTGAAATGTAGGCGCAGCGATCTAGCTGACCCGTCGCACATTGGTAGTGCGTTTTGACCTTACCCATCCACCAGCTTACGCCCGTGAGATGCCATAAATATTGCCCCCAGCTAGCGGGCTCAGCATCTTCTAACTCAGGGTCTTTGCCAGGAATACGGGTATAGCGATGGTGCCACTTGTGATAGCGCCGGTAAAAGGTGCTGTTGTAAAAGGAGAGAACGCCTGCTAGCCAAGCGATCGCATCATTCACTCTGGCGTTAGCAAAAGCCGTTCTGTGCACGCATTCATGCAGGGTGCAAAACATAAAGGCCAAGCTAGCGCCTAAAACGACTAAGGCAGGCAGCGCCAGCCAGAGCAAACCCAACTGGATGCCAAGGCCCCAAAGATAGCCGCTGATGCCGATAATGGCCGTATGCGCGATCGCCCTCAGCCCACCGGCCAAGTTAGATCGCCGATTTAGATCAAAAAGCTCATCTGCCGACAAAATTTGGCGCGCCTTGGGCGAGGCCGAAACCGAAGAATGAAGCGTACCGGATACCATCGTTCACACACCTCAAAGGCAAAGAAATAAAGGCAAAGAAATAAAGGCAAACAATAAAAGCTTAAAAGTTACTTGTCATAACAAGTTAAGAATAACATACCGACCCCTGCTATAACAAGGCTGTATAAGGCGTAATTTTCTCCGCTTTTTCTGCTTGGCTATGTCTGTGCCCCTACATATCAGCATTTCAGAAAAGCTCCGACAT
Source organism: uncultured cyanobacterium (assembly GCA_963740915.1). Classification (GTDB taxonomy): domain Bacteria; phylum Cyanobacteriota; class Cyanobacteriia; order Phormidesmidales; family Phormidesmidaceae; genus Phormidesmis. The sequence goes on along the minus strand of CAVUFV010000011.1, from coordinate 19,338 downwards.
CAAATAGAATCGGGCGAATATGCCCCTGGCGAAAAGCTGCCGAGTGAACATCAGCTCATGGCTAGCTTTGCCGTGAGTCGAATTACAGTTCGTCAGGCGATCGCCAACCTCATCAACCAAGGGCTAGCCAAATCACAGCAGGGCAAAGGCGTCTTTGTCACCCCTCAAAAGAAGGTCGCCTATTCACTCTCTAGTCCGCTGATATTTTTGGAGCAAGACTTGGCCCGTAAAGGCATTGAGCTAACGTTTGAGAATCTGATGTTTAAAAAAGTGCGTCCACCGATAGCGGTGCAAGAGCAGCTTGAACTAGATGAAGCGTCAATGGCCTACCTACAAAAGAAGCTGTTGCGAATGGACGGGGCCGCAGGCGCACTCGATATTACCTACATTTTGCCGGAGCTAGGGCAGCAGTTTGGCACTCAGCTCAAACAGCAAATGACCTTTCCGGTGTTAGAGCAGCAGGCTATAGCAATTGTGCGCATTGAGGCCGTAATTGAGTGCACTCACGCTGACTACGATATGAGCACTTACCTAGAAGTGCCTTTGGGCCAACCGCTGATAGTCTATCGCTACACTACTTACACCCACCATCAGCGGCCCATTTTGCACGGAGAAACGATTTCACGCGCAGATCGCTTTTGCTATTCGCTTACCATTGAACGCCAATTGAACGCCGAGTAAACGATAAGTAAACGGCGAAACACCTCTTCAGATAGATAACCCAAATGAGATTCTACCTTTGTATAGAAGCTGTTCGCCCAACAACTATCTCTACAAAAGGCAGGTCAAGGAGACAATGGATACAGCGGCTGCTTTGAGTATACCTGTGCAGATTCAGCGCTATTTTGACACCCTCAATGATCGAGCATTTGAGCAAACGGCAGATCTGTTTGCGCTTGATGGTCAGCTCGTGCCACCGTTTGAAAAGCCTATTCAAGGGAGATCCGCGATCGCTCACTACCTAGCAACCGAAGCGCGTGAAATGACCTTTATTCCCTTGGAGAGTGAGTTAGAAGGTGATCCCAATTTCATCTAGCATTTCATCTAGCAATGACGCTAGCAGCAGCAGTGATGCCGACAAGCTCTCTTCTATCCAGATCTGGCTACTTAAAGGCAAGGTCAAAACTTCGCTATTTGTCGTTAATGTTGCTTGGCGGTTTGAGCTAAATCCGGCTGACGGCCACAGCATCAAAACTGCTGAAATAAAGCTTATGGCCAGTCTTAATGAGCTATTAAAATTTAAACGGTAAGCCCACCAGTACAAGAGATCAAAACACACCTCAAAAATCGAGAGATAGAACCGGCAGATTGATCAGACCTAGTGTCAAACAACTAGTGTCAAACAAGTTTATAGGACGTCAGTACAGAAGCGCTGCCAGCGAATAGAGGCCGAGGCAATGACTGATAAAGTATCGAACACGTATCTAAATCACCGACGTATCTAAATCGCTTAATAGCGCAGATCCTAGAATTAAATCATTTTTATTATTTGGAATGTAGCTATTTTCCGCTTCAATCTGCTTCAATCTGCGGGCGCGAGCGGGACTGTAAGTGAGCTATAAAAATCGCTGAGCAGGTCGCTATTCGGTGATGACCTGTGATTTAACCAAAGGTTGATAGAAGGTTGATAGATCTTCGATTACGCGTAAGAATATAAGAATGACAAAGGGACTTACTTGACTGCTATGCCTGCCAATTTACTGACTCGCCGCTCAGATACACCCGTTGAGGATCTTGCTTCTGGGCCGGTGACGAAGGTTTACGACGTGGTGATTGTGGGCGGCGGCATCAGTGGCTTGGTCTGTGCCTGTAGCTTGCGATGTACGGGCTTACAAGTGGCTGTAATTGAAGCGCAATCAGTGCAGCAATCAGCTAGTCGGCAGCGGGCTTATGCCTTTTCTCCTGTCTCGGCGGGCATTTTGAGCGGGCTTGGGCTATGGGATGTTGTGGGCCCGCAGCTTACCCATTTTCAGCAAGTTAAGCTGTCGGATGCTAACTACTCTAAAGCTTTAACCTTTCGCCCTGAAGACGGGCGTGCCAAAAGCCGTCATTCTAAAAATAGACTGCCAAATGGAGGATCGCCAAATAGATTGCCGGAGGCCGTTTACTATTCGGCTGAGCATACGGTGCTGATGTTGGCTTTGCAGGCAGCGGTGCAGGCTGCACCTGAAATAGACTATTGGTCTGAAAGCCAGCTAGTAAGCATAGAACAAACGCTAAAACAAGCTGAATCAGCTGAAAAAGAAGGGCTGCATCAAATCACGCTTGAGCATAAAAAAGTACGCTATCGGCTGAGGGCTCGGCTACTGGTGGGGGCGGATGGCGCGCGATCGCAAGTGCGATCGCGCGCCCACATCAAAACCTTTGGCTGGAAATACTGGCAGTCGTGCATTACCGCCGTTCTCGAACCCGCACAGCCCCATCACAACACCGCCTACGAAAAGTTTTGGCCCAGCGGCCCCTTTGCGATTTTGCCCTTACCCCACAACCGCTGTCAAATTGTCTGGACAGCGCCCCATGCTGAAGCCAAAGCACTTTTGGCACTGCCGAAAGAACAGTTTTTACAAGAGTTACAGGCCCGCTATGGCAACGACATGGGCGACTTAAAGCTGGTTAATGAACCGATGATGTTCCCGGTGCAGCTCATGCAAAGTCAGCAGTATGTGCAAGCCGGAATTGCCCTCATTGGAGACGCGGCTCACTGCTGCCATCCGGTCGGCGGGCAAGGGCTGAATATGGGCATTCGCGATGCGGCGGCGCTAGCAGAAGTGATTCAAATTGCGGCCCAAACTGGAGAAGACTTTAGCCGCTTAAAGGTGCTCAAACGCTACGAACGTTGGCGCAAAACGGAAAACTGGTTCACTTTGAGCTTGACTGATTTTCTCAATCGCGCTTTTTCCAATCACTTTTTGCCGTTAGTGGTAGCTCGGCGGGCAGGAATTAGCATACTCGACAGTATCGGCCCCCTCAAACGGCTAGTATTGCAGCTCATGACAGGTTTTTTTGGGCGACTCCCTGATAGGATGAAATAAAAAAAGCCATGCCAATTACGCTCGCACTGACAGCGCACGACAGTCAGAAAGATGCTCTCGTTGCCTTTGCAAACGAACATGCCGGGTTGCTCAGCCGCTATCAGCTCATTGCTACTGAGACGACGGGCGACTACCTCATTCAAAATACGCCGCTCACCGTCGAAAAGCTACTGCCAGGCTCTCAGGGCGGTGATATTCAAATTGCGGCCCGCGTAGCCGAAAATCACATTGCGGCGGTGATTTTTCTCACCGATTCGCTACCAGCTCAAAATTCCATCACCGATATCACGACGATGATGCGGATGTGCCAGCTGCACAACGTACCGCTAGCCGTCAACTTGGCTACTGCCCGCGCGGTGGTGCTATCGCTAGCCAAAAGTCGAATTGCTCACTTGATCTTCAATCCGGTGGCGGGTCAAGGCGATCCGAATCAAGACCTCAAGCTAATTCGCAAAATTTTAGAGCCGCAAATTCAGGTAAATGTGATTTTCACCGAAGCCGATGTGAGCCCTGGGCAGCAGGCTCAGGAGGCAATCGCTGCTGGCGCTGAGTTAATTCTTGCTTCAGGTGGAGATGGCACTGTTTCAGCGGTGGCTGAAGCGGTCATTCAGACCGATATTCCGCTGGGTGTGATTCCACGGGGCACAGCCAACGCTTTTTCGGTAGCGCTTGGTATTCCGACTAATTTACGAGAGGCTTGTGAGACAATTTTGGCAGGCACGACTAAGCAGGTTGATGTGGCTACCTGTAACGGTTCGCCGATGGTGCTTTTGGCAGGCATCGGCTTCGAAGCCGAAACGGTTGACCGGGCGAATCGGGAAATGAAAAATCGTTTAGGGGTATTTGCTTATTTAGTGGCTGGAGTGCAGCAGCTCGGCGATCAGGAAATTTTTGACGCTGAGCTAGAAATCGATGGTCATGTAAATAAGTTCCAGTGCGGTGCGATTACGGTCGCAAATGCCGCCCCGCCGACATCGGTGATGGCTCAAGGCTTTGGTGAAGTGGTAGCTGATGATGGGTTGCTCGATGTCACGATTGGCCTGACGACAACTGAAGCGCAAGGCTTAGGGTCGAGACTACAAAGTATGGGAGCGATCGCTGATTTGTTCACAGCGGCTCTCGCCAAGCGACCCGCCCAAAACGAAGATATTCTCAGCTTTCGGGTACCTAGCATTAAAGTCACCACCGATCCGCCTCAAAAAGTAGTGGTCGATGGTGAAATCATTGGCACCACGCCTGTAGAGTTTGAGTGTCTGGAAAAAGCGCTAACGATACTCGCACCGATTACGACAGCCTAAAGCCTTTCTGACAGCTTCTTGGATACGAGATAGCTATGAAAGAAAAGATCACTGAGTTAGATGGCGCTGGTTTAAGTGACGCTGACGCTTTCGTTCGCGTCGGTGATCGCGACTCTGCTCACTTAAACCTGCAAAGCAATGCGGGCAAGACACCTCACTTTCATACTCATCGCTGGCCAAATCATCCGGCGAAACAGGATGGCCGCAGGCATAGCACAGCGCATAAGATCCGGTTTCAAGACCGTGGGTAATGGCAACGCGATCATCAAACACAAAGCACTCGCCCTGCCACAGGCTTTGTTCTTCAGGAATCTCTTCTAAATACTTTAAAATGCCGCCTTGGAGGTGGTAGACCGTTTCAAAGCCTTGAGAGAGCAGATAAGAAGATGCTTTTTCGCAGCGAATGCCGCCCGTGCAAAACATCGCCACTTTTTTGTGCTTTGTCGGATCTAAGTTGTTCTTTATATAGTCAGGAAATTTATTAAAAGTTGGTGTATTAGGGTTTTGAGCCCGCTGGAAGGTGCCCATACCCACTTCATAATCATTTCGAGTATCGATCACAGTAACCGTAGGATCGGCAATTAGCTCGTTCCATTGCTGAGCTGCGACATAGGTACCCACCTGTTGAGTAGGGCTGACTTCCGGCAAACCTAAGGTCACAATCTCTTTTTTAAGCCGAACTTTTAGCTTTTCAAACGGCAGATCGGCTGCTGGAGATTCTTTAATATCAAGATCTTGCAGCCTTTGATCTGCTTGAATGTAAGCCAGTACCGCGTCAATGCCATGGCGAGTTCCGGCAAGGGTGCCGTTAATGCCTTCTGCTGCGAGTAAAATTGTGCCCTTAATCTGTTGGGCCTGACAAATCGCTTTCAGCGGTTGCTGTAGGGTTTCATAATCGGGCAAGGCAACAAATTTATAAAAAGTGGCAACAGTTAAAGGCATGATAGGACGCTAAATGGCAGCTAAGGAAAGCTAAACGCTATGTCTATTTTGCCATTAGCGCAGCGGTTTAGGATGTCCAGAGTGCATTAGCGGCTCTATGCAGCAACGAATGCCGGTAAACTAGAGCGTCTATATCTTCACTATAGCCGCCGCCGATGACACAAGCGACCGGATAGCCGCCGGTTTTGCAGGTTTGTAGCACTGTGCGATCGCGCTCATAAATCCCTCTATTTGTCAGCGCCAACTTTCCTAGCCGATCATCTTTATGTACATCAACCCCGGCGTCGTAGAGCACAATATCTGGCTGTAACTGAGTCAGCAATGGCTGAAGGTGTGATCGCAGCACCGCCAAATAGTCCTCATCGCCCATGCCTTCCGCTAGCGGCACATCCAAATCACTCTGCTGCTTGCGCCCCGGAAAGTTAATACTACAGTGCATAGAAAAGGTGAACACGCTTGGGTCATGCTGAAAAATAAAGGCGCTGCCATCGCCTTGGTGCACATCGAGATCGACAATTAAAGCAGTACGGATGAGCCCTTGAGTCTGAAGCACTTTAAGCGCGATCGCTAAATCATTGAAAATACAAAAACCCGACCCATAGCTCGGAAACGCATGGTGCGTACCGCCCGCCGTATTGCAGGCAAGGCCCTGCTGCAAGGCGAGCTTAGCTGTCAAAATCGTGCCGCCAACGGCAGTACAGGTGCGCTTCACTAAGCCCTTGCTCCAAGGCAAGCCAATTCGCCGCTGAGCCTTACTATCCAGCGTGCCTTCACAGTAATCGCGCACGTAGTCTGCATCGTGCACTAGCATCAGCCATTCGCGTGGCGGGGCACCGGGCTGATAGATCTGGCTGGATTGAATGACGCGATCGCGCAGCAGCAATTCCTTCAGTAGCTGAAACTTAGGCATCGGGAAACGATGCCCATCAGGTAAGGGCGTGACATAATCCGGGTGATAAACAACAGGAAAATCAGTCAAGGCGCAAAAACAATCGTGACGTTATGGCTGGGCAGCTGGTTGTGGACTAAACAGGGCTTGGGCAGCGGCACTGCCGATGTAGCGCCAGTGCCAGGGTTCGTAAGCAATGCCTTGGGGGTTGTTTTCTGCAAAAGAAAGCTCAAAGTCGAAGCGATTTGCATTAGCCAGCAGCCACTCGTAGGCAGATGACTCGGCAAAAGCGGGTGAAACATCTTCTGACGGAGCCAGGGTACCATCAGTGAGATCGACTGCGTAGCCGGTATGATGTTCGCTATAGCCCGGCGGGGCGCTGGTAAGCGCGGCAGCTTCGGGCGATCCTTTGGCCGCAATTTGAGCATTGAATAGCGTGCGCTGCTCGGCAATTGTGCGAAAGCCGGAAGTGGGCACGAGCCAAACACCATCAGCTCTAGCGGCGGCTACCATATCCAGCAGGGCGGCAGCTGCATCGCTGTGCAGCATTTCATAGCGCTGCGTATCACCTTCAGCATAGCTAGCGATTCGCTCCATTTCGCTGGGATTGCCTTCGATGTAAGGAAGATGACCGTATTTGGCCTCAAGCTTCAGAGGCTCCGGCGCGGAGCCTGAAGCAGGTACTGGCTTAGAGGCAGAAGCTGATGAGGCAGTAGCAGCTGGTAAAACGGGTAATTCGGCAGATGCTGCGGACTTGGCTGCGGCTTGATCTAAAACAGGGTGATCTAAAATTTGACTGGGATCAAGTGGCGGAAACAGTGCCATCATTTCGGTAAAAGCCACGGCATTGATGCCCAAGCACAGTGAGACAAAGGTTGCCGGAAGCACGATTCTGAGCCAGCGGGGGAGCCGGTAAAATTGTTTCATAGGGAGATTACCTGTTTGCCCAAGGCCAATCACAGTTGCCAGCCACGTTAGCCAGCTACGTTAGATAGCATAGTAGGATGTGGCAATTATCAGGTTTGAATTTTGCCTGAGCGGATATTTTAGCTGGATTTTTTTGTTGAGTAGCTGGAATGGGCCAACGCTTTAGAGGAAACGCTGTAAATCCTTAAAAGACTAGCCGATATTGCCACTAGTACCGATGAGTGAAATAGATCATAAAGATGAGGGGGTAAAGGTGCGATCGCGATTACAAAACGCTTTGCTAACTCTTGCTACAGCACTTACACTCTCAAGTATGATCCTAGGCTGTGAACTTGGGCGCGATCCCTTAGAAGTGAGGGTGATAGCCGATCTAGAATTTGCTAGCTATCAGGCGGCAGGTGAGCGGCGATCGCTGCAATTAGACCTCTATCAGATCACCCAAGAGCCACCCGAAGGCTGGCCCGTACTCATCTACATCTACGGCGGCGGCTGGGAAGAAAACTCTCGTAAAACCTGCCCCGGTGATCTGCTCAGTCGCTACGGCTACACCGTCGCCTGTGTGAGCTACCGCTACAGCACTCAGGCAATTTTCCCGGCCCAAATTTACGACGTCAAAGCAGCCGTTCGCTGGCTCCGCGCTAACGCCACCACCTACCACCTCAATCCCGACAAATTTGGCGCGATCGGCGGATCTGCGGGCGGGCACTTGAGCGCTTTACTCGGCACCTCAGCAGGCGTGAGCGAACTCGAAGGTAGTGACTTGGGTAACAGCAACTATTCAAGCGCCGTACAGGCCGTCGTCGATTGGTTTGGGCCCACCGATTTTTCACAGGTGCCGCTAGCTTTTGAAGGGACGCCAACAGCAGCAGAATTCGAGGCGCTGAAAAACCGGCCCTGGGCACACCTCACTCGAGTCATGAATCAGCTAGTGGGCGGGCCGATTGCCGACCATCCCGACTTAGTGGCCCTCGCCAATCCGATTACCTTCATCACTGCCGACGATCCGCCCTTTTGGATTTTGCACGGCGTTAAAGATTCTGTTGTCCCCATTTCTCAAAGTGAAATTTTAGTCGAAGCACTAAAAGCTAAAGGCGTACCCGTAGAATTTCACCCAGATAAAGATCGTGGGCATGACATCCAAGGAGAAAATCAAGAGGCAATTGATCCTGATATCCTCACCCAAACCATGGTCTTTTTCGACCACTACCTCAAATAACTCACCTTAATCTGCTTACGTCTACTTACTTTCCTATGTCCTCACCGCACCTTCGCCCCCCGATAGCGCAACTGACTCTTCATTGCTGAGCGCTGCGCAAAATTAGGCATATCCCCCTGATGTCCCATAATCATCACCGAATCGTTCTCTTGCAGAACCTCTTGATGAGCGGGATGCACAATAATCGTGCCATTAGCCCGCTTCAGTGCCACCACAATAAATGTCCCTTGGCTATGGCTTTCCACATCCCCAATCGTGCGCTTTAGCAACGCCGAATCGGGTGAAACTGCTAGCTCATTCACCTGAATATCAATTTCGGCCAGCAGTTCATTGAGATTAGCGCGGCCATCATCTTGGGCAATAAAGTTAACCGCATTCGGATGACTAATGAGATGAGCCATCCGCAGCGCGCCAATAGCAGTAGGCGAAATTACCTGATTGGCCCCTGCCAAACGCAGCTTTTTAGCCGAAGACGGCAATGTTCCTCTTGCCACCACCATCACCTGAGGATTGAGTTCACGCACTGTGAGGCTAATGAATACATTCGCCGCATCGTCTGGAAGAACAGTTGCTAGTACCCGAGCGCGATCCACCCCCACCGCTAACAGGTGAGTTTCATCGGTCGCATTCCCCAAATACACCAGATGGCCTTTTTCTTGAGCGGCGCTAATTCGTTCAGGATTACGGTCTAAAATGATGAATTTTTGCTGATCTTCGGTCAGTTTTTTACTCAGCATTTGGCCCATGCGCCCGTAGCCACACACAATTACGTGGTTCGATAGTTTTTGAATTTCTTGAGTCATTTGCCTAATATGAAGGGCTCGGCTAATTTCACCTTCGGTCACGACTTGCACAAACCCGGCCACAGTGTAGGCTACCGACAGCGCCCCAGCAATAATCACCAAAATTGTAAAGACTCTCAGGCCAACCGTATTCAGCGGATTGACCTCGCCATACCCCACGCCAAAAATGGTGATCACCACCATATAAATCGCATCAAGGGGCGTCCAGCCTGCCAGAATGTAGCCGACAACAGCAACTATAATCGTAATCGAAAAAAATACGATGCCAGTAAAAACGCGTTGAAACGCGCTTTGTTCTAGAGAACGCAATCAGGTAACCCCTTAGCAGAGATACGGTTAGTTTACGCAGCGTAGAGAGGGTAAATTGTAGTAAAGGTCACCTAATCCCCGCAGCTAACCAAAAAATGGAGCAGATCTCCAAATGCTCACTCGTAAGGGCTCAAAGATCCCCTCGCATTTGCCAACTGCTCCATCCTTGTTAATGACTAAGAACTTTAATCGTTAAGAAAAACTATCTTATGGAAATTCTGGGAAAACCCCTTACAAGACCCCTTACAAGAATTTAGTTCTTTCATAAGGGTCTTGAACTTGCAAAGCCTGATTAGGCTGATTGCGTAGCCGACCATTGTCGCGAGCGAAACCGAAGTATGCCGCTAGCACGCTGGTTGTTAGATGCAACCAAACATCGCTACCGAAAATAGGCATCAGGCCAAAGGTCGTATTCGCAAATGGAATGAAGCCCAGCAGGGTTAAAAGTCCAAACCAAACTGCAAACGAATCAGCAATAATGCGGGCCGCTGGCTCTGTTCCTAAAAAGCCAGCAATCCCAATGAGACCAATGATCAAGTTGAAAATATTGTTAACAGTTGTGACTGGAAACAAGCCAAATAAATAGCCGAAACCTGCGGTTGTACCGGTTGCAACTTGATCCATAATGTCAGGGGCATGGCCGGGTTCAACAAAACCAGGGAGAAACCCTAACAAACCCATCAGCGTGTAAACGAAACCAACAACCAGCGAAAAATAACGAACTGCCATTTTCTTTCCTCAATAAATAATGTGTAACGCCTTTAGTAAACTTCGTATCTTTGATTTTGGCCTTGGTCAGAAGAGAGAGATGAGCCTCTTTCAAACGATTAATACGCCGCCTGTGCAATCACCGACTCACCTTGACACTTAAAGCCGCTACGCCAACGGCAGCTAGACCAATGCCTAGCATCTGCGGTAGCTGTAAGGCTTTTGGGAGCGTAATGAGAGCGAATAAAGCCGTCAGTCAAGGGCCGGGGCGCTTGAGTCCGGCCTTGATCGCCTTGAGACTGCCCAATCAGAGATTATTTTCAGTGCCGGAGCCCGAAATTCCGAGAGCATTGTGTACATACTCTGCCGATTTAGATTTGTCTAAGAACTTTTGTCTCTAGCAATCAGAAGAATAAATAACAGTCTGAGTATCAGCGACTCCAAAATAGACCTAAAAACTTGGGCCAAAATAAATTCGCAGCTCATAAACGCCGCTATCCACACTCCGGGAGTCCCCTAAGTTGCTCACCCCTAAGTTGCTCACCCCTAAGTTGCTCACCCCTAAGTTGCTCAGTCGTATCCGGTTGATTCTTTGTAAGATTCGGGCGATCGCTCTTTTATCTTTCAGGCTCCGAATCCATTCCTCAAAAGTCACCCTCTTCTCTGGTGCAACTATAGTTTTTTGACAACTTTTGAGTTTGCGTCCATCATATCAGTGTCACAGTAACACAACAAAAATGTCGAGCTTACTAGGAAATTAGGATACAGGTAAGGTCATTTTCCACTCTGTACAAAGATACTAATTTTCTAGAGGCAGCACTCGGCAGCTTAGAGGTGAACTGGATTCACGGGTCAGTTTCTGCCAAGCACAACACCGACCCGGATATCCAAGTCCATGCTTACAATGAGCACACTTTTATACTTCGGCAGAATATGGCGGTGCATGTCGAAGCGCCTTTTATGTTCTTGCTCTTTGGCAATGAGCGCGTCATTCTCCTCGATACCGGAGCTACGCGATCGCCCCAATTCTTCCCCCTTCGCCAAACCGTAGATGCCCTTATTACCCAGTGGCTAGCCCGTCATCCGAGAGATCACTATCCTCTCGTCGTCGCCCACACTCACCTGCACCGCGACCACTTTGAAGCCGACTGCCAGTTTGCTGACCGACCCAATACCACCGTCGTTGGCAAAAGCTTAGAAGCCACCATCGCCTTCTATGGCTTTCAGAATTGGCCCCAGGATGAAGTCACCTTTGACTTGGGCGATCGCACCCTTCACATCATCGCCACGCCCGGACACGAAGCCGCCGAAGTCTCCATTTACGATCCCTACACCCACATTCTGTTCACCGGCGACATCTTCTATCCCGGCAGGCTGTATATCGAAGACTGGGACGCCTTTGTCAGTAGCATCGAGCGGATGATTGCCTTTTGCGAGACTCATCCGATTACCCATCTGTTGGGCTGTCATATTGAAATGTCCATTTACCCCAAGCTCGACTACTTAATTCGCAGCAGCTATCAGCCCTACGAGCGCCCCTTGCAGATGTCGGTAGATCATCTGAAGTCGGTTAGGGGAGCGATCGCGCATATCAACGGCAAACCGGGCACCTACATTTTTGACGATTACATTATTTACAACAGCGTCCCCGACCGCTTCTTTAGCTACGAAGACGCTCACCCGGATGCCGAACCCGGAGATCTGCGCTGATTTAACCAAAATCTGATTTAACTAAACGCTGATTCAACTGAACGACCTAATTCACCCTAGCGCGGGCTGAGGCTTAGCAACATCGAACTTTGCGCTTTAGATACAACTCCTATCGGCAGGGTTTAAGCCAAGCCCATCAAAGCGGAATGCAGCAGGGAATGACAATACAGCTATTCTGCGGCTTGATAGTTGATTGCAGCGTTGACGCCGCAGCTTGACAGGCTCGAAAGCGTTGCGGAGCCATTTTTACTGTCGCCAGCAAGCTTTGCTGGCCTAAAAGTTGCTTGATGTAATCTGAGCAAGACTCGCCATACAGCACCCGGTGCGGACATGCAAATCCCTTGCGGGGAGACATATAGCGCTGGTAGGTGTTAATGCTGGCGATCGCACCACGGCGAGTGAACCGATCAAACGTGCCTGACATGGGACTAACTCATTAATAACGCTTATTTTTTATCTTATATAAAAGATCTATAACTCTATCAAAGGAGCTATTAGTAGCATCCTGAAGGGTTACGCCTGCGGCAACGTGCCGTAGGGCATCACAGACAGTTGCCATAGGCACCTGTGAAATAAAAAATGGACGTACGCCGACTCGAACGGCGGACCTCATCGATGTCAACGATGCGCTCTAACCAACTGAGCTATACGTCCACGCGGGTCAGTGAATTCTCACTGGCCCCTGAATATACCACAGCAGTTTGAGATGGTGCAATACTTGATTGCTTCTGCCTAGCTACGGAGTAAAGTCATTAAGATAGATAGGCTAATTACGTAAGCATTTCATGTACTGGCAAGAAGTTTCGGGAAATTGGTTTTTGGTGCCTGAGCGGCCTCGGGCAATTGTGCATTTTTTGGGGGGCGCGTTTGTGGCGGCGGCGCCGCATTTGACCTATCGTTGGCTATTAGAGGCGCTGTACGCTGAAGGCTATGCAGCGATCGCCACCCCTTTCGTCAATACGTTTGATCATGGCGCGATCGCCCAAGAAGCCCTGATCACCTTCGAGCAAGGCTACGCTTTTTTATGTAGGCAAAGACCTGAATTGCAAACGCTGCCGGTATACGGCCTCGGTCACAGCATGGGCTGCAAAGTACATCTGCTGATGGGCAGCCTACATGGGGTGGAACGAGCAGGCAACATTTTTATTTCGTTTAATAACTATCCGGCTCGCAAAGCAATTCCTTTGCTTGAGCAGGTGAGCCAGTTTATGCCAAATTTTCAGCTAGAAACCCGACTAGAATTTACCCCTAGCCCTGAGCAAACGCTGGCGCTGATTCATCAGCAGTACAAAACGCCTTACAATTTGCTGATCAAATTTCGCAGCGATACTATCGATCAAACCCGACCGTTAAGCGATGTGCTAATTCAGCGATTTCCTCGCACCACCACCGTCAGGATTATTCAAGGCACTCACACCACGCCGATTGCTCAAGACGTTCAGTGGCAGGCTAGCGATTCTTTTAGCCCGTTCGATGCGCTAGGTCAGTTTGTAAAACAAGAATTTTATCGAGATATTAAAGTGTTAAAAGAAGAAGTGCTGTACTGGCTAGAAGGGGAGTAAACGAGATTTGCTCAATGGCTGCTGTAGTATTCATGACCAATAAAGGGCAGAGAAACTGCGGTTCCAGTGACTGTGCTAGGGGCTGTGCCACTGACTTGAGCATTTGTATCCTCTGCTTTCACTTCTGCTTTCACCTCTACTATTAGCCCCTCACCCCCGGCCTTGCTGCGCAGATAGCCCAAAGCTAAAAGCCCTGAATCGGTTTTGGCAACGCTGGTAATTTTGCCCACCTTGGCGCTGTCATGCCAAAGCGCTGCGCCCAATATTTCCGAGACATTTAAAGCGTCTACATTATCACCCGCTAGCGCAAAGCCCCAAAGTCTCTTTTTTACGCCTTGATAGGTGTTGAGCCGAGCAATGGTCTCTTGACCGATGTAGCAGCCTTTTTCAAAAGAGACCGCGTGCCATAGGCCCGCTTCTAACGGATTATCATCATCGGTGAGTTCATGCTGCGGCATGGGTCTGCCTTGCTGAATGCGCAGGTGTTCCCATTGCGCGTCTGTACCTGGACTAGCTCCGGCTGCTAGGATCGTCTGCCATATGCGCTGTGATTGGGATACTGGCCCCCATACGGTGTAACCGGCGATCGCCAAATCACTTCCTACAGCTACCGATATAGGCTCTGTCGGGGCTGCTGAATCAGCTACCTGACAATGCTGAAAATTCGCTTGGCCAACCAAATCTGCTGCACCGAGTACTCTAGCCACCTCGTCGGCTCCATCGCCTAGCACTGTGAACAAAAAGCTTTGATCGCTCTCATCGGTGAGCGTGACTTTATCCGAAAAGAAAATATAGCGATCCATCCAGTCGTAGAGTGGCTTGGCCATGCCGGGAGAGGCCACAACTAATAAAGCATCCGGAAAGGCATAGACTGTCGCCAAATCAAGGGTGCGCCCAGTAGAGGTGACAAAGACCGTATAGCAACCCTGACCGGCACGGATCTGTTCGATATTGTTGGTAGTTTGGTTGTGTAAAAAGCGAACGCGGTCTGCACCAGTCAGACGGATACGGCTCCAGGCAGTGCGATCAAAAACGGTGAGATCAGAAACGGCGGGCATTATCTCTTTCCTGTAAAAATCATCGGGACGCCTCTAGCGGGGGCAAGCGTGACGCCTCGTCGCTTGGGAACTTCGGGTTTGTCATCGGCTAAGCGGAATTGGTAGTGAGAAAGTAGGGTGGCGATCGCTAACTTCATCTCATACTGAGCCAAAGCCGCGCCCACACAGCGCCTTGCACCATTGCCAAAGGGAATAAACTCGTAAGGCGAAAATTTATTTTCTAAAAAGCGTTCGGGGCGAAAGGCTTTGGGATCGGGATAAATTTCTTCTCGCTGGTGGGTCAGAAAAATGCAGCCTAGAAAGGTTGTGCCAGCCGCAAAGGTATGACCTTCAATGGTGACACTCTCTTGGGCTTCGCGAGGAAAGGTGAACATGGCAACGGGCGATCGCCTCAAAGTCTCCTGGCAAACCGCACTCAGGTAGGGTAGCTGAGAAATTTGGGTGGGCGTTATCTCTACGCCAGATTCCTGATGTAAGGCATCTAGCTCTGCTAGGAGTTTGGCCTTGACATCCGGCTCGTGGTGAATCCAGTACATTGCCCAAGCGATCGCCGTCGCTGTAGTTTCATGCCCCGCCATGAGCAGTGCCATCAGTTCATCCCGCAGATCTTGATCGCTGAGGGCTTCACCGCTTTCAGTGCGAGCAGCCATTAGCATCGAGAGGATGTCTGTGCGAGTAGGATCCAGGTGGGTTTGGCGATCGCGAATTTCTGCATACACCAGATCGTCTAGCCTAGATCTTATCCGAACAACCCTTCCCCAAGGGCTCCAAGGCCCCAAATCTTTTTGCAGGCCCTTAAAAAACAGCAGCAGTGCGGCAGCTGGCGAGCCTACAGAATCCACTGTTTTTGTCAGCAGCGCCATTATCTCTTTTGACCGGGGGCTGTCGCTCAAACCAAAAACAACTTTAGAGATAGTCTGCAAAGAGACCTGTTGGGTAAGATGGCGAACTGAGAAAACTTCACCCGGACGAAGCGGGGCAACAACGGCTTGGGTCAGATCACAAATGATCTGACCGTAAACGTCTAGCCGTTCGCCGTGAAAGGCAGGAGTGATAAGCTGGCGGCGTTCTTTGTGGCGATCGCCACTGAGCAGAATCACCGAGGCACTGCCGATCAACGGCTCTAAAATGCGGTTGAATTCGCCGGGGGCGCTGAAGGTTTTGCGATCGCGGCTCAAGATGTACTGCATCGCTTCGGGATGACTCGTCACCACGACGGGTCCAGTGCCAAAGCCTAGAGAGTCTTCTTCAAAGAAATCAGGCGCATAGGTTTTAGTTTTTTCTAAGTAAACAGCTGGGTTAAGAATCCACTCTAGCCGTTTAAAGACACTGAAGCCTTTGGATTTTTTGAGCGGTTCTTTAGAGCCCAACGAAGTACTTAGTTGCACGCTTTGCGAAGCCGAGCGGGTCATAAGTTGCACCTAGATTTTTCACCCTGTCTTCCCCCATTGTAAACAGGTTTCACTATGTAGACTGTTTAACATATGTAGACTGTTTAACATCCGCTGTCTCGCTTTTGATCTCAATCCTTATTTGCAGTCCCGATTCTCCTCACTACCATCTGGCATGGTGGTATGGCACAAAATCGCCCGGCTGCGATTGACCGCGCGCAAGTTAGCCCCCGTCAAATCTGCGCCCGTTAAGTTAGCAACCCCAATGACTGCCGCCGTAAGATCGGCATTGATCAGCGTTGCATTAGTGAGGTTAGCATCGACTAAGTTAGCCTGCGTCAAAATTGCGCTACTGAGATCTGCGCCCGTCAAGTTGCTGTCTTTCATCTGTGCACCATTCATCTCAGCGTGGGTCAAATTAGCCCCCGTTAAATTCGTATTGATTAGATCAGATAGCATTAGATTAGTGTTGCTCAAGTCTGCGCCAGCAAGGTTTGCGCCCGTGAGTGAAGCGACTTTCAAATTAGCACCCTGTAGCTGAGCCTTGCTCAAGTCGGCGTCGTTAAGAATGCACACCGGGCATTCATTGTTGAGCATGAGCATTTCAACATCATCGGCAATATAGGCCCAGCTAGGGGCGGCAAAGCTCAGCCAAGTAGACAACAAAGCACCTAATGAAACAATCAGTGATAGACCAATCGCTGCGGTAAATGAGGCGATCTGCTTAATGTTCATTTTAATTTTTAAAGGCTCCCGCTTTAAACCAATAACGACTCATCATTGTCCCACACCGCTCATGGATTGACGATACTCTTCAGACCTGACTCGGAGCTAGCGGCTAATTTACTCGCTGTTTTTTGAATCACCTGCTGTAGATCAACGGGCGCAATCCTGTCGATGGGCTTGAGTTCGTACCCTTGGGCGTGAATTGCTGAATCGATGAAGGGGCTCGGAAGATAGACGAAATGAGCTTGGCAGCTAGGTGCAAAGGTGATCTGCTGAGGAGCGTTAAATAGATTAACCGCGATCGCTGGGTTCAGCCAGTGGCTCAAAGAGAGTAGTCGCCCAAATCGGTCTTCACCGGCTTTACCAAAAGCGGCTTGCCGGGGCGATTGATAGAGAATCAGGCAAGGCGACTCCACTTGGTTAAGAAAGGCGCTAACATCGACATTTTGAGCTGTCGAGCTAGGATATTTTATCGACCAAAGCGGGGCACGGGCGCTGACGACATCGGAGCAAATACTAGCCATCAATACCAGGCTCGTGACACCGAGCCAGAGATGACGGTGGGTAGAATCGGTACGAAGGCTGTGGGCGAGAAAGTAGCCCAAGGCAATGGGAAGCGTGACAAAGTAGACTAAGAGATAGCGCTCGGTAAGCCCTGCTTTCAGCAGTAGTGCTAGTAGCGTTGTCAGCGCAGGTAGCAGGATAATTCCCCACACCGAGAACGGGTTTCGAACCGTCAGCCGATAGCAGGCAGTCCCTATCAGCGCGACAATAACCAGCGCCGCCCCCCCTTGAGCAAGCGCTTCGAGCCAGGAGGGGTTGACTTGGAGAACGCCGCCAGCCCAATGAGTATCCAAGAGCGATCGCGTAGAAAATCGCACTATTAAAAACAGACCGCCTAGCAGGGTATGCCAGTTGGCTACTGAGCTGCCTACTCTATCGGCGACGGCTTCTGGATAGCGCTGCATGAGCCATAACCAAGGCGTAAAAGCAGCGATCGCAATGCCTAAACGGGTACCAAAGTGCCCTAGCAAGGCCGCATACCTGCTTTTATTGGCTGGTTTTATTGCTATCCCGATGACGTAAAGGCTATGGCCTATCAGCACTAGCGCAAACAGCAAGTGAGTGTAAAGTCCCATCACTATGATCAGGCTATAGAGACTCCAGGCTAGGCGACTATTGCGGTTCAGGGCACTGAGTAACGCTTCAGCGGCTAGCACCGTCATCAGTGCGAGCAAGCTATAGGGCCGTGCATCTTGGGCGTAAAGCACCAAAAATGGCGAAACAGCAGCGATCGCAACGACCACCAAAGTCGTCAGTGAGTCTTTAAAGAGTCGGTTACTCAAGCGATAGATCAGCCCGAGCGTGATCACACTGAGCACTGCTGAAAAACTCCGCACCGCTGCCACCGAATCCCCAACTAGCTGCGCCCAAAGGCGCACTAGCACAAAATATAGAGGCGTTAGCTGCGATTCTTCTTGGGCCAATCCCAAAACACTCGCGCCTACCCCGCGATCAGCATGAACCGACTGATAGCGCTTAATCAACTGATCCACGCTCAAAATCGACTGGTCGTCAAATTCAGCAACGGCTTCTTGCCAGCGATAGCCCGAAATTCGTAGCGAAGTAATGGCCTCATCATAGGAATACGCCTTCAAGTCAAGATTGATAAATCGAAAGCTGATGCCTAAACCTAGACAGCAAATCAAACCAAAAATAACTGCTGACTTCCAAGTAGGCTTCATAATTGCTTGAGTAAAGGGGTCTCGTTCTCAAACCAGTTTGTTAACCAATGACTAGCCGCCCAATAAATAAGTAGCCCAATAAATAAATAAATGATGTGCAAATGAACAAGATAGATTGATTTAATCCTGATTGAGATAGCGCTATATGTGATTACTGTTTTCGTAAACAGTTCGTAAACAGTTCGTAAATAATTCGTAAACAAGCAAAGATGCCGATCCGAATTAACCTGATCGCTTTTTAGATCTCATTTCTATCGTCAATGCCTTAGGATGTTTGCGCTACTGTGTTTTTTGCCAACAGGATGGGAGCGATCGCGTGATCAATATCAAACCGCAGAGCTTGCTGCTGACGTTGCTGATAGCGGGCGTCGTGGCATCGCTCTTCTATGGGGGCAATTCAGCGTGGCAAGTGAATGTAGAAGTGCTACGCGATAGCGTCATTTTGACTTGGATAGTGAGCCTAGTTAATATCCTGATTTTGGGCAACGGTCTAGGACGGCTGCTCGGCATTCGCCCCCGTCGGTTGATTGGACTTTTAGGCATTGTCTTTTCGCCTTTGCTGCATCGAGATATCGGCCACTTAATCGCGAATACGCTGCCCTTTTTGGTATTAGGGTGGCTGATTTTGCTGCAAGGCGGACTGCAGGGAGGCAGTGGAAATGGGGTTGAATTCTATACCATTACAGCGACCATTCTGCTGATTGGTGGGTTCGGGACCTGGCTGCTAGGGCGAGAGGCAATTCACTTAGGCGCTAGCGGGCTGATTTTTGGCTACATAGGCTTTTTACTCGCGCAAGGCTATGTAGGGCCGACGGCCCTAACGATTGGCCTAGCCCTGATCGTTTTTATGATCTACGGCTCTCAGCTATGGAGTATGCTGCCTAGCACTAACGAGGAGAGAGTCTCTTGGGAAGGACATTTATTCGGCTTTGTGGGCGGTATCGTTGCTGGCGTTTATCCGGAATTTTTGGCAGCGTTAGGCGCAGCGATCAATAGGCTTGTACAGCCTTAGCGATCTTCAC
>CAVUFV010000010.1:0-115647 GCA_963740915.1 uncultured cyanobacterium | reverse complement strand
GGTCAGTGCTTTTGGCAAGCCGCAGGTTTCTAGCTCAGTTTGAAACAGGTCTAAAAATTCTTTGAGCGATCGCGCGATCGCTCTCTTCATCGGCTCCGGCGCATTCTGAGCTAGCCCATCCGACACCGTCTGTTTCAAAAAATCCTTATAGAAATCTTCTGCCGCCGCCCTCGTCAGCGGACTGAGCACGTCCTTAACCAGCCACTGTGCCCCCGCGCTCAACCCCGCCAACGTTAAAAAATCCAGCATGTTTGATGAAGTGCGATAAATACTCCCTGTCAATATGCCATCAATCAATTAAAACTGCTGTGAGATCCTACCGTTGAGGCACTGCTGCCGAGTTCTGCTGAGTTAAAGGCCGAGTTAAAGATAGACAGCAACACCAGCTCACAGCCCTGAGTTTCGGACTTTGTAGTTAATCTCTTCAACCGGTAGGTTGTCGCTATCCCAATCTCCGTAGCGCAACTGTAGGCGCTTTTCGCCCGCATGAAAGCCAAATTTTCCGCTATAGCGAGCGGCCTCGGTGCCTAAACTTTGAATTCGCACTTTGCCATTAAACACGGTGGCGCGAGCTAGATAAATCACCAAGTCATCGCGGGAGGGCCGGTTAACTGTTGTCGTAGCAGTGAGGTGCCCAAGGCCGCGCTCGTCTATTTCTTGCGCGAGGGCGATCGCCGTATTGCGAATGCCGCGAATGGCGACAATCATCGCGGCTATGGCCATCGTAATATCAACGCCCTCATCGGTGAGAATTTGGTTGTTAGATAAGTACTGAAAATTTCGTTCGCCTAAGTCGTCTCGAATGCGGCGATGAATTAGATTTTGGGGGTGATAGTGACTGAGTGCGCCGACAATCGCTCCGCAGGCTGCTCGGGGCTCTCGCCAAGGTGATTCGCGGGTTTTGCCATAGCTGACGTGGTTATCGCCGTCTCGCAGCCTGCCAACGTGGGTTTTGAGATCGATGGCGACCAGCGAAATCGATTCAGGGTTGCCCGCATAGAGCTGATTTTTGAGATGTTCATCTAGCTCATGGGCCACGGTGACATGGGCTAGGGTTGCGCCATTGTCGGTGCCGCCGCCAGCGGGGAAAAAAGCTTCTAGCTTGAGTTCGCCAATTTCTGAGAGCGTCGCGAAGCGGGAGGCGACCACATCCCGGTAGCGTTTGGTGGCTTCACCTTGATGGATGCGATCGCCGCAATTCGTATAGGCCAATGTCGTCACCACGCTCGGCAGCGTTAAATCAGCCCCGCAAGCCTTAACCGCCGTTGGGCTAGTCGCGGCAAACTGAAGCTCATCTCGAAGGATTTGCAGGCCGTGAATCAGCGCGTAGCGATCGCTGACTAGCTCATTAAGATAGTTGTGATAAGCGTTCCGCTCCATGCCAAAGCTAGCCGGGAGCTGCCAAAAATTGTCAACTCGCGCTTGAATGGCAGCAGCATCGAAGGGAAAAGACATCGGATCGCAGGACTCCCAAAAATAAACCTGTCAAAATGGCTGTGACGGGCAGCGATTTTCAGCGGCACTCAAGCAATTAGCGGCCAGCCAGCCATCTTTTTAGAGAATTTTAAGAAATTTATTATAGATTTTTCTAAAGCAGCATTCGGATTTAAATTGGCCGTCGATATCTTACCCTGAAGCGTCTTGAAACTGGTGCGATTGCCGCCTTTTGCCCCTCTCAAAAAGCGGCAAAAATCTCTGAAACCGCTGACGCCAAAGAGATAGGAGTGTTTTTGGCAACGCCTAATCGCCGATCTTCAAACTCAGTCAGTCAATGTCTAACCAATGCCTAACTGCCGTCGCCGCCGAGCTAATAAGCTGCAAACTCATTCCTGCTATCGGCCCAGAACCCTTATTTTCTGCGGCATAGTACTTGTGACCTATTCATTCTTGTGTTACAACTACATCGAAGTTTTTATTGCGTTATCTTCCATGAATAAAGGTGAACTTGTCGATGCAGTTGCAGAAAAGACAGGCGTTTCTAAAAAAGACGCCGATGCGGTTGTGACCGCTGTCGTAGAAGCAATCATGGCCTCTGTTGCTGAAGGTGAAAAAGTCAGCTTAGTTGGCTTTGGTAGCTTTGAGCCTCGGGCCCGTAAAGCCCGCGATGGCCGCAACCCTCAAACCGGACAGACGATCAAAATTCCCGCCACGACCGTACCCGCCTTCTCGGCAGGTAAGGGGTTCAAAGAACTTGTTGCCTCAGCTTAGGCTTATCTAGACTGAATCTAGACTGAAGGTTGCCTTGGCAATAGTTCATTAGCACTGTTACCAAGGCAACATCATGCATTCCACTCGATACTATCAAGGCTTTCGATATAGTATCGAGCCTAAATTTAGATCTGTTTCTCAAGCCGTTTTCTTACCCACTGCCGAAAGGCTCTAATAGTTACATTACGGCCTAAAGCTCTACTCTGCTCCAAATATTGAGGAATAACCTTCTTCAAACCCCAATCAGGAAAAGCTAAGCTTTCCTCAACTTCTGTATACTCATCGGTTTGCAGCACATAAATGCTAAGCCCCTTGCGACTAAATCGCCACAGCTCTGGTACGCCTAGCGCTTCATAGGTTTTGAGATGGGTTCGAGCAGTAATATCTATCTCCAAAGCCAGATCAGGCGGCGGATCGACAGCCAGATCAAGCCGACGTTTGCCGCGAATAGCCGCTTCATTTTGAATGTAAAAACATTGATTAGGCTCAATACCTTTAAGCATATCCGGTTTTTTAAAAGTTGTTGAACCTAATGCTCTAAATTCAGTATCAAGTTCTTCCAGTAGAGCCTTCAACAAATCTTCAACGATCTCTTTATCGTCTTCATGCTCAGACAGAGAAATCATAATCTCTAGTTTCTCGTTGTCGTAAGCAACTTTGGCCGCACGTTGTTCACCCAGGTCTTCTAAGATATTCTTGAACTGTTGCCAGCTCACATTGTTGATCCGTATGCATTGGCCCGGAGCAACCTCAATTTGAGAAATTTGAAGTGCTATCATTGCCACGCCTCATATAATTAGGTGGAGTTGCCTGTTGAATCTCTATGGTTATGCTACAGCTTAAGCAAATTAAGGTACTACCGGGTCAACAGGCAGATCAACGGGCGGATCAACAGGTTAACTTGAAAAATGTTAACTGGGCAGAATTTCAGGCGATTTGGGCAGAGCTAGGAAATAGCCGCAACACCCGAATTGCTTACAATCATTAAACGCTGACCATAGTGGATCCTCTATTTCAATATGAAAAATCGGTAGTGCATTAATGTAAAGGATAGAGGAAGATAAGACATAGCTGTAGCCAGGGCTATTTCATTCTAAAGAGAGATTTGAGCAGGTCAAGCCCCTGCCCCGCTTTTCGTTGAGCTTGGGCCATATTGTCAAAGCCATAGTTCCGGTATAAATTGAGGGAGAGATTACGAGCTAGCGCCCAGTTGTTGGGCAAAGGATGTACCCGAATTCTGGAGGCATCTTCCCCTTGGGTCACATCGCGCACATAATGAACTTTGTTCTCTACATGCCAGTACTCGCGAATACGTCGGGCAAAGGATTCAACCGATTCTGCCAATGAGCTGATGTAATAGCGGACAGCGGGTTCTTTGATCAAGAGAAGCTGGCCTTTTAAGATGTGCCGATAGCTCGTGACCTTGATGATTGTTTCCAGCCCAGCCCATTGGTCTGCATCCGGTAACGATTTGATGTCACGACACAGGCAGACGGTGCGCCGTTCCACGCGCCCATGCCCTGTTTCTACGGAGTGAACATGCGCCTCGGATTGAAAATTCAGCTTGAGTGCTTTGAAAAAGTTGCCATGATTGCCTTTGAGCGCCCCTAAGTAGTGATTGCCAGAGTCAATAATTTGCTGACAAGTTTTTTTGGGTGTTGAGTGCATCAAAAGCAAAGACCACTCCCCGATGAGCCAATGCCTTGAGCACCGGTGGCAAGGCGGTGATCTCATTGCTCTTTTTGTCTACTGGTTGGATAGGAAGAATCAAGCCTCTTTCTACGACATAGACAGTGACCAGCTGAATGGCTCGGTGAGATTCTATCGTACTCGTTGGCGTATCTAGTAAGTATGAACCCCTCAAAACCTTGCCATCCAGCGCAATCGTTTCACCGGCTAACGGCTCAATCTCAAAAAACTTGGCCAGGCATAGGCTGTAGGCTTCGTAGTCTAAGTTCAGCAAGACCCGACGTATCGTGCTGTACGAGGGCAGTCGGTTTTTCGGTGGTGCAAATAAATTTAACAGCTCTTCTCGATAGCTAGAAAGCCAATCACTGATAGCCAGGAATCCTCGACAGCCTGCACTAACCGCCAGGGTAAAGAGTGATAAACAAAGAGCTTGGTCATGGCGACGACCGGCACCCCGCCGAAGGTCGGGTTAATTCTCGAAAGGCTTCTACGATAGCTAACGTACTCAGGGGCTAGCAAAAGAATAGATTACCGGTGATAATGAGAGCTGAAAAATCAAGGGCAACCGGTGGCATCACCGGTTGCCCTTGATATGAGGGTACTTGATGCTAGAAGAGCAAATGAAAGCGACCGTGAAGTATGCCGCTAAGAAGCTAACCGGGCCAAAGAAACGGGCGTTTATGGCCCAAGTCGCAGCAGACTACTACGACAGTTCGGCAAGGAAAACAGAAACCTATCTCGGCTGGGGCCGAGCAGCGGTTCAACTAGGTTTGCATGAGCAGCGAGTGGGCGTTGTATGC
Source organism: uncultured cyanobacterium (assembly GCA_963740915.1). GTDB lineage: Bacteria > Cyanobacteriota > Cyanobacteriia > Phormidesmidales > Phormidesmidaceae > Phormidesmis. Next base: position 110,950 of record CAVUFV010000010.1, on the reverse strand, counting down.
ATGGACAATTATCAAGCTAGAGGCGATCAAACGACAGAGGAGAAACAGCCGCAACTAGAGTCAGATATCCGGCAGTTAGTCGATGGCCAATCACAGGCAGATCCGCAATTGAGAACCACATTTTACTATGCAAGGGTGAGCGCCCAAGCGGTGAGAGATGCGCTGATAGAGGAGAAAGGCTATACCGATGAGTCGTTACCCACGCGTCAGACAATCGGGGCAATGCTCAATCGGATGCGCTATCGCCTAAAAAAACGCAAAAAGTAAAACCGCATCAGAAAGTGCCCGAGACCGAGGCTATTTTTGAGAATGTCGCGCAAGCGCATCAAGCCGCTGCTGCTGAGCCAAAAGTTTTGAGATTATCGATTGACTCTAAAGCAAAAGTCAGTATTGGCAACCTCTCTAGAGACGGCAAAGCGAGAGTGCTCGAACCGATAAAGGCCGATGACCACGACCATTATCGTCAAGCGACGCTGGTGCCGTTTGGTATTCTCGATGTTGCAGGCGATCAACTCTCGATCTATTTTGGTCAATCGGCTGAAACCAGCGACTTCATCGTCGATTGTTTACAGACTTGGTGGCAGCGCCATCAAAGCGATTATCCTGACATTGAAGAATGGTGGCTTAAAAAAATAGAGATATTTTTCAGTGCGATGCCGTCATTCAAGTAACTTGTAATCAAGCCACTCTTTTGTAGCATAGCCGTGTGTAAACAGCCGCCAAAAAACCAGCTCAGCGAAACAGAAATCCGAGCCATCTATGGTCAGGGAGAAGAGGCAGTGGTGAGCTTCGTGAGCCAGTTGATGGCCCGTCTGAGTCAACTGGAAGCCGAAGTCAAAGAGCTGAAGGGACAGCTGGGGAGGAACAGTCGTAATAGTAGTAAACCACCGTCCGGCGATGGCTTTGGCAAACGTACACGGAGCTTACGGCGTAAAAGTGAGAAGCCCTCAGGCGGACAAACAGACCATCCAGGTGGGACGTTAGAGTGGTGCAGCCTGCCAGATTTTGTGGAGCAGGATGAGGTTGCTAGCTGTTCAGGTTGTGGTCATTCCCTTGCAGCCGTGCCGGTCGATCAGGTGTTGGCGCGCCAAGTATTCGACATTCCGCCCGTAGAGTTATTAGTCACCGAGCATCAGGTGACGGTGAAATGCTGCCCAGAATGTGGGCAGACCAGCCAGGGTCACTTTCCGTTCGAGGCCAGTAATGTTGTGCAGTATGGTTCGCGACTCAAAGGGATGATGGTCTACCTGATGGAGCAGCAGTTGTTGCCTTCCCATCGCACTTGCGAGACCTTGAGCGACTTGCTCGGTGTGGAGGTTTCAGAAGGCACCTTGTACAACACCAGAGCGCAGTGCAGTGAGTTGATAGCACCGATTGATAAAGGGATTGAGCAGTTGGTTCAAGCGGCTGAGGTGGTTCACTTTGACGAAACCGGGCTGCGGGTCAATCAGAAACTGTGGTGGCTGCATGTGGCCGCGACCGACGGGCTAACCTATTATTTCGTTCATCCCAAACGGGGTCGGCTGGCCATGGATGAGATGGGGATTTTGCCTGAGTTTAAGGGCAAGGCCGTCCATGATGGGTTGCAAAGCTACCAGAGCTATGACTGCGAGCATTTTCTGTGCAATGCGCATCACCTCAGAGAGTTGCAGTATATCCTGGAGCACTATAACCAATGGTGGGCCTTTCACCTGAGTGTGTTGCTCGTGAGCATTCACAGCCAAGTTAAGGCGCTCAAAGCACAGGTAAAAACCGGCTTTGTCCTCATCGGACAAAGCCGCCTTGAGCGCCCGTTATGACGCCATTTTAGAACAGGGTTTGAAGCAAAATCCGATGCCACCACCCGACCCGACCAAACCGAAAAAACGAGGCCGACCCAAACGCTCTGTCCCGCGCAATTTACTTGAGCGCTTACACACTCACAAGGCAGCAGTGCTCGGCTTCATCGTTGACTTCGATATCCCCTTTGACAACAATCAAGCTGAACGTGACCTGCGGATGATGAAGCTGAAGCAGAAAATTTCTGGCTGCTTTCGGTCTGAGCAAGGGCTAGAGACTTCTGTCGCATTCGCGGTTATTTATCAACCCTGCGAAAGCAAGGACTTGATGTCTTGGATGCACTGGTCGATCTGTTTTCTGGGAGTGCTCACTCCCTCCTACCTCAGCCTGAGTAGTTACGAGAATGTTGATTGACTTGGATAACGGGCCTGCTATCAATAGCCATCGAACTCAGTTTATCAAGCGCATGGTCGAGTTCGCTCAATCCGTCCAACTCAAGATCCGGCTGATTTACTATCCGCCTTATCACAGCAAATACAATTCAATTGAGCGCTGCTGGGCGGCACTCGAACACTACTGGAATGGCGCTATCCTAGACACGGTTGAAACCGCCTTGCGGTGGGCCGCCAACATGAAATGGAATGGCTTTACACCGATTGTAGAGTTAGTCGAAACGATTTATCCAAAGGGCGTTAAGCTCTCTAGCGATGAATTAAAACCGTTCTCTGAACAATGGCAGCGGTCTGAAACACTCCCAAAATGGGATGTGACGATTGTCCCTAGATAATCGGTATCTTATTCTTTTGCGGCCCCCTAAAGCCTGAAAAGACCTCAATCAAAGACTTCCATTAGGTTTCCCTAATCTGTCTAGAATGAAATAACCCTGGGAGTTTCATAGGCTTAGCAAACCTTTTTCTCCATGCCTACACATAAGCGCTTTCCCGTCTTTTTTCCACTCTCTTGACTCAAGAAAGCCGAAGAATGAAATTAAGTGCGAGAGTTGTTTCTATCACGGATACGCAATCAGAATTAAGTTTCAGTTGTCGCTTCTTTCCTCCTTTTGTTGCGGAGTGTTGTAATGCCCAAGCCAATCAAACCAGGGAGAAGAGCCGGGGTCGGCACTAGTTGAGTAGTATCGCTCGTAAATCTCAAATCTAGCTCTCCAGAAGACATTGCAGCCTCTTCCCAAGTGTCCGTGTCATCAAATCTAAATAGAGCTGTTCCCCTATCAAGGCGTGCCCAACCCCAATTAGAGTTATTCTGGATGGATAATACGTAGCCCCCTGAATCCAATCTAAGAGGGCTGTCGAGAGACAACGTATAGAAAGATAAATCAACTATATCAGGCTCGTCGTATAGCTGAACAGGTGCTACGAAGGAACTAATATTGCCGGTTAAAGTTGCAAAGGGCGCAGAGTCCTCAGGTCTAAACAAACGTACTAAGAAGCTGTCAGTAGACTCGGTTCCACTCCAAAGAATCTGACTAATGTCACTACCAGTACTTGCTACCCCAAATTCGGCTCCCGCTTCTGTCTCACTATTGACACTGCCATCGGCAAAACCTATCAGGTTTCCTGATAACATATCACCTCCTAAATTCATGGCCTCAGCCCGCCCAGCAAAACAAGTTCCAACGGTCACTGCACTAGTTAGTGCAAGTATGCTGTGAATTACCGTTCTTTTCATTAATCTGTCTCCAAAGATAGCAATTGCATAGAGGTAGACACACAAATTAATTCTACATACCCATACCATATTTCTCACTACTGCTGCTGTCAGCTTGGCTTCTGTATGGAGGGCAAAAGAAGTGTGGAAAAGCCTGCAAACCAGTAGGCTCTCAACTTAAAGGCAGACTGTCTCAGCCTAAAATTGGCGATTGCAATTCACTATCAGAGCCAGATATTCAGCATAGAATCTTTATCAACATTTGTACTATTAAAGGAGCTTTCAATGTTTCTGCCGCCTTACCCCGCCCTCCATGTACTGATATGTCTCAGACCTTTTGAGAAAGCCTTTCTGAAACATCAAATGAGACGCACTTTCTGAGGAGGTCAAAAGGTCTAGCTTTCGTGCCAATGGACTGACCATTCGCGGTACGGCTATACCGTTCTATCGCATAGGTATTTAGCGTATGTAGGCGCTAGATAGGGCTTTTCCTACGATATCCTCAGAACAGTATCCTACACTAAGCCCTCCTAAATTCTCTACCTATTAGCCCAGTGTTTAACTAGTACAGAGAGATGGTTTTTGCTGGGCCAGAAAAGCGAGTTTTGAAGCCCTCTTATAGTAAGACTTTCAGCCTAGTGTAGGATACTGTTTCAAGACTACTCAAGGGCCTATATCCAGAATCAGATTCGGTGACTATGTGCCTAGCTTAGCTCTGTATCCAGGGAAATCGGCATGGCGATACTCTCAATCAGTTGTCTGAACCGATAAGGCTAACGGTCGAACAGTGTCTGCGAACCCTAAAATAGTACATATAAATTAAACCGAAAACTTTTGTTTTTGAGGCCATAGTAGTTTGGAAAATGATCGCGCTTATTTGTCTATCATGTCAGTATGATCGCAACAAAAAAGCGTGACGACTGCAATGATTAGTGGCAGTATTCATTGCGCGATCGCAGTCCTCAAGCAGCGTATGAGTATGCATTGAGGGCGGCGGGTAGGTTCTTTGGCGTAAAATAGAGCGATCAGCGGGCCAGCATTGAGCACGATCTGCTTCAATCCTCAAAGTCCTCGGCATGTTCATCTGCGCCTTGGGGAGCTTCGGTGACAATACCGGCGAGTGCAAGCAACTTAGAGCCATTTTTCGGCAAAAGCCGCACCTGCTAGAGCCGCTTGAATCAGTGACGTCAGCGATTCCGATGGATAGGTTTTTAGGTAGGTTGTGAGCTGCGCGGCTATTTTATCGGGCAGTTCGATAGTGAGTTGTGTCATTAGGTTTTGCCTCTTAATCTATGTCAATCGCTAAGATTGCTATACCGCGTATCGGTGCCTCAAAGCCAAGTCTAGCGCACCGCGCAGCCAGGAAACTAAACCCCTTGCTGCTAGCCGCATTGAACAACAAACTTTGGCAGGTTAAGCTAAGCTCACACGGTAATTGAGACAGTGGCTAAGTCTAGGTGAGCTATGAAATCTGACGAGCAGATTAAAGAAAAAGCCAGTGGCAAAAGCCTGTTGCTCAAGCGACTGCGGCGCAATGCACTATGGCTGACGCTATTGATATTCGTGTGGCTAATGTGTAGCGCTCAAGCCGTCGCTGAAAGCCTGAGTGAGCGGCAGCAGGCGTTTCCTCACTGGCAGGGCAAGCCGCCCGTACAGATTTTTGAAGGCGATTTGGCCTATCCGCAGTGGATGGCGGGCACTTGGCGCATGACCTCAACGCTGATTGATATGGTGGCTCCGCTGGCTCCGGCGATTGAAACGCCTGGATTTGACGGCAATCGGCAGTTTTTAGATCGACCCGTTCCGGCGATTATTCGCTTTGTGCCAGTGAAGGTTTCTAAAGGGAGCTTTTTGAATCGGGCGCTGCCTGGAAAAGATGACGAAGTGCAAATTGTTTCGGATAGATCTTTTAATGGGCTGAATTTGGCTAGAGCTTATCTAGGAGATGAGGGCGTAAAAGCAGTGAAAGCCGATCCAGATAATCCTAACCGGCAGATTACTTTTTTAAAGGATAATCAGCAGCTCATTTCTATCGTGACGGGTCGTTTAGTCGAAAGGCCCAATGCGGGAACGTTTGCAACGACAGAAGTTTTTCAACAGTTTTTTCGCAATCCTAAAAATGCTGATAATGAGCCGACGATATATCTCAATGAAGTAGAAAATACAACCGTTTACCGCCGCCACTCAGATCCAAATTTTCCGTTTGGAGCGGATCAAATGACCGCAATTTATCTATCGCCGCAAGATCCTCATTACTTTGAAGCGAAAGATCAGCCAGTAGCCTTGTACCGCTATCAGCTTTCATTTAGTCCTGTCAATTAAGCTCGTTTGTTAAGCGCTGAGGCTTCGCTAAACCTCAGCGACCTCAGCGACGGCGGCGAGGGCCATCTGTGCGGCCCGAACGACCGGCAGACCCACCATCGTAATCACGACCATACTCACTACCACCATAATCCCGGTCATAGTCACGAGGATAGCCGTCGTAGCCAGCGGGTGGGCGATCATAGTTTTGCCCGTAGTTTTGCCCGTAGTTTTGCCCGTAATTGGGGTCATAGTTTGGATCGTAGTTGGGGTCATAGCTGCGATCGCGATAGCCGCGATCATCATAGCCGCGCTCAGGATACGGACGATTGCCGTAAGGGCTGTAGCCGCTTGAGCGCTCCACTGGATTACCCAAAACCGTATTTTCTACGTGCATTTTGAGCTGCTGAGCCATGCGCCGTAGGCCCTGACGCTCATCTTGCCGGATAAAGGGCAAAAAGACCTTGGAAAGAATGCCTGAAAAATGCTCTCGATGTAGGTAATGCGTACGCCCTGGCACATTTTCACGTAGCTCAAATACATGCTCACTGCGCAGTCCGGGAATTGTCGAAACCCACCGCATCATGTATGGCGGCCTTAGCATCGTGATCACCGGCTGAAACTCGGTTTCTTCATCGCCTTCTAGCCGCTGCATAGACAGAAAAATTTCATTGCCTCGCGCTAGCGGCAGCCCCGGATCACAGTCGTACAAAAACGTATTCCAGAACCGCCACTGATCTTTACGAATTAGTGCATCCCAGACGACGCTTTGGGGGGCATTGATGTCAATTTCGGCGTAGAGAGTAGGCATTTGAAAACAAGTAAGGCTGAGGACGGCAGACGAAAGGGCAGGGCGGAAGATGAGGATAAGTGCTCCGAACGATTGAAAAAGGGCTACCCTTTTACTCATCATTCATCGTTTCTCACTCATCGCTTAAATCATTATGGTCAGTTTGACACCGAATCCTAGCTATAGTTTAACGCTCCGTATTAAGCTGCCCAATCGAGTGAGCCGACTGGCGGCGGTGATTGAGGCAATAGCCCAAGCGGGCGGCAATTTAGGCAATATCGATGTGATTGAAAAAAGCCGTAATCATATTGTCCGTGAGATTTCGGTCGATGCTGCTAGTACAGAAGCCGCTAATACTATAGAGGCGGCAGTGCGCGCTTTGCAAAATATAGAGGTGCAGGCGGTGTATGACCGCACATTTGCGCTGCATAGAGGCGGTAAGCTGCGAGTAGAAGCCAAGATCCCGCTGCGAGAGCAGGATGATTTGGCGATGGCCTACACGCCAGGGGTGGGGCGCGTCTGTGTGGAAATTGCCAAACACCCTGAGCGAGTATACGACTTGACGATTAAGGGCAATACGGTGGCGATTGTTAGCGATGGCAGTGCGGTGCTGGGGCTAGGGAATTTGGGCGCGGCGGCCTCGATGCCAGTGATGGAAGGTAAAGCCATGCTGTTTAAAGAATTTGCGGGGCTTGATGCATTTCCAATTTGTTTGGATACACAAGATACAGAAGAAATCATTGAGACGGTGAAGCGGATTGCGCCGGTATTTGGAGCGGTGAATTTAGAAGATATCAGTGCGCCACGCTGCTTTGAAATTGAAAAGCGCTTGCAGGCTGAGTTAGATATTCCAATTTTTCATGATGATCAGCATGGAACGGCAATTGTTAGCTTGGCAGCGCTGACGAATGCGCTGAAGGTGGTGAATAAAGCAATCGATGAGATTCATGTGGTGATCAATGGCGCAGGAGCAGCGGGGCTGTCGATGGGAAATTTGTTTAACCAAGCGGGGGTGAAACAGCTGACAATTTGTGATTCTAAGGGGATTGTGAGCCGCGATCGCACCGATCTCACCCCCAACAAACAAGCCTTCGCCGTCGATCTATCAGGTAGCCTTGCCGATGCGATGAAAGGAGCAGACGTTTTCATGGGCGTCAGTGCACCCGGTGTAGTAACGGTAGAGATGGTGAAATCTATGGCCGCTAGCCCAATCGTGTTTGCAATGGCTAACCCCGTACCCGAAATTCAGCCCGAACTGCTAGAAGGTATTGTTGCCGTCATGGCCACGGGTCGCAGCGACTATCCCAACCAAATCAACAATGTTCTCGCTTTCCCGGGCGTGATTCGAGGCGCTATTGACTGTCGGGCTCAGGCCATTACAACAGATATGTTTTTGGCAGCGGGTAAAGCGATCGCCTCGCTGATTCCCGATCCTGAGATCACCGCCGACAACATCATGCCCTCAGTGTTTGACAAGCGCGTTGCCCCGGCTGTTTCTGCCGCCGTCCAAGAAATTGCAAGAGCCGCTGGCATTGCCAAGAAGTAGGCAAAAAACAAGAAGGAACGAATGCCTAGACTCGAATATTCTCTGCCCATTTATCCTTTTCACATTGATGCTTTTGGTCATGTCAACAATCTGATTTACATCGAATGGATGGAAGTGGGTCGGATGCTGTTACTTGAAGCTATTGGAATGCCGGTAGAAGAGATTGCCAAAGCAGGCTTTGGCCCTGTCATCGTGGAAACGAGCATCCGCTATAAAACACCGCTTTACTTGGGCGATAAAGTATTTGCAACGCTCTGGCTTTCGCAGTTGCGAGGCGCTTCAGCGCGCATAGAGTTTGAGTTTTTTAATCAGCGTGGGGAGTTTGCCGCAGTGGGAAGCCAGCGAGGATTGTTTATTGATTTGCAAAGTAAAAAGCCGAGGCGGCTGAGTGGAGAGGAGCGATCGCGCTTTGCCACCTATCTTATAGAGCCACCCTAGAGGAACGGTAGTTACTACTCCAGGCTGAAGACGGCACCCTCCGACATGCTTTACACTATTTACTGGCCATAAAAATAGGAACTACCCCGTGTTGAACGAACAAGCCAAAAAGAACATTCTTCGCAAAATTCCACATGGAATTTATGTTTGCGGCGTTAAAGACGGTGAAGAGGTGAATGGATTTACGGCAAGCTGGGTGATGCAGGCTTCGTTTACGCCGCCGCTAGTTGTGAACTGCGTAAAGACAGATTCAACTTCTCACGCAATGATCAAAGCTAGTGGGGTGTTTGCGCTAAGCGTTTTGGAAGAGGGACAAAAAGACATTGCCCAAAACTTTTTTAAGCCGCTGCGCCGCACGGGAAATAAGTTTGAAGAGATTGAGTTTTATTTAGGAGAAGAGACGGGCTGCCCAATTATTAAGGAGTCTCTGGGCTATGTGGAATGTAAGGTGGTTGGCAGCGTTGAGCATGGCGATCATACCGTGTATGTCGGTGAGGTGATCGGGGCGGGTGAGCACCATGAGGGTAAGCCGCTGCTGCTCGAATCAACTGGCTGGAACTACGGCGGATAAGCTTTCACTCGGGTAGTGATTGCATGTACAGAAGCGCTTCGGCTCACTGAGAAAAAATTGGAGAAAAAACTTGAGTCCTAGCGCTGTTTAGTTCTTCTGGCAAAGTAAAGCGAAGTCAAATTTCCTGGGAGGTTTGCCAACATGACAGAACCTAGAAAAAAACGACGGGTCTATGCCTGGCGCGTCCTCAACTAATCCTGACCATCGGAGCTGAAACATTGCCGCGTTGTGCGATCGCCCATCCACTGATTCAAACCCTGCTATCGAGCCATCCGATCTCGCTCTAGGTCATAGATAGCCTTCTCAGCACACCACTCAGCAGTTTTGTCTGGATGGCGTTGGGCAACGTGTTGAATCAACCGCTCCGCTATCTCACGATTTCTCGTTAACTCATTGAGCCGCTTAAACGTAGGCGAGTGACTTGCTGGTGATATAGGATGCCTAAACAGGGATGATTTTTTCATTTTGAGGCTCGTTTTAGGCGATCGCCCTTGCCTTCTTGACTGCATTCTCTTTTGACCATTCCAATCAAACCAAGGCACGCCTTTTTCCAAAGCTAGCGCATAGCTCCACACCATCCCCAGCAAAACGACACCCAAAAATACCGATTCAAACATTAGGCGCTCCATCACATGCTCCTATTTTTCCCAAGCTAGAAAATCTTCTATGCCAAAACGGGGATGTGTTTAGATCCAGCGCGCGGTTAGCTAAAGCTATGCTAAATTAGCTGCAAATTTGGAGACGCCTTACCCATGAATAACGATTTGACCCGCCTCGCAATATTACTTTCTATCCTATTGCTGATTGCGTTTCCTTTTGCAGGTTTTGCGCCCCTAATGCTGTTGCTGTTTGCCGCTGCATTTGGCTGGGCCGTTCAGCTCGCTACAACTGTCATCAGCGCCACCGAAACGACAGATAGTGAATAGCATTAATCTGCTCTCTCATATGCCTCCTACAACCATATGCCTCCTACGACCATATGATTCCTACGACATAGAGATCAAAAACGCTACCCTTTAAAAGCTCTCCTTTTAGGCGGTGAAAAAACTGAGTTAATTCGCTGTTATAGAAAGTGCAACTCATCAAAAGGAGACTTTTTATGGTCATTTCTGCCGACCAAATTCCAGCTCAGACCCAAGATCGTCAGCCCGCTCTTGAATCAGAGATGACGCCCTCACCGATTTATGATCGCGACAGCTATAAAGGCAGCGACAAGCTGAAGGATAAAGTAGCCCTAATTACTGGCGGCGATAGTGGTATCGGTAGAGCCGTTGCCGTTTTGTACGCCAAAGAAGGCGCTGATGTAGCAATTTCTTATCTAGATGAGCACGGCGACGCCGAAAAAACTAAAAAAGAAGTAGAAGCCTTGGGCCAGCGCTGCATTTTGATTCCTGGGGACATCAGCAATGAAAAATTTTGCCAGGAAGTCGTGCAAAAGACAGTCGATGAACTAGGTCAGCTCGATATTTTGGTCAGCAATGCGGCTGAGCAATACACCGAAAAAGATTGGGAAGAAATTGATGCCGCTCGCTTGGGCAGCATTTTTAGCACCAATGTGTTTCCGATGTTTTACTTCACTAAAGCCGCCTTACCTCATCTCAAAGAAGGTAGCAGCATCATTATTACTACCTCTATTAATGCCTATAAGGGCAACGATTCGCTGCTGAGCTACTCCACTACCAAAGGCGCGAATTTAGCCTTTTTGCGATCGCTCTCCCAGCGCGTATTAGACAAAGGCATCCGAGTCAACGGCGTCGCTCCTGGCCCCATTTGGACACCCTTTATTCCCGATGCCATGCCCGCCGAAGCAGTAGAAGGCTTTGGTAAACAGGTGCCGATGAAGCGCCCCGGTCAGCCGGTAGAAGTCGCGACCTGCTTTGTCTTTTTAGCCTCTGAAGACGCCTCTTACATGACCGGCCAAGTGCTGCATCCAAACGGTGGGGTCGTTGTAGGCGGGTAGTTGATAGCTCAATTACTGATAAAAGCTAGTTTTGAGGAGGGCTGCGGTTGTGAGGAGCGATCGCAGCTCTTTAGCCAAGGCTAACGACTGACAGAATTGTCATCAGCTGAGATGAGATGCTTAAACACCCGAAAAAGTACGCAAAAATAGAGCCCTCTGCTGATGACAATTCTGATGAAGGCTAGCTTAGGGCAGAAAGATAGCTGAGGCAGCTTTCGGGCACTAAGCGGCACTCGCCCGACAAAATTCGCCCGGTATCTAGCCAGAAGGCTTGATCGAGGCGATCGCCTTCCACCAACTCAAAGACCTGATCTAGCTGGTAAAAAGCCGGATCGACAAATTTCGCTCGAAAGAGCTGAATCAACTCATGCTTGGGCTTGCCATTGAGCGTAAAAATATTGTCTAAGCAGCCCAAATATTCAACTTCGGTCAGCTGCGCCTGAATTTCTTCAGCAAACTCACGCACCAAAGCTGCTGCGCTGGTTTCCCCAAAGTCTATGCCGCCGCCCAAAAAACGATAAAAAGACTGCTTTGTTTTAGAGTCTTCGCCTTTGCTGACAAACACATGCCCCTGATGCTCAATTAAGCCCAGAGCAATCGGTCGAATCCGCTTAGCCATTTTATAGCCGCTCCTTGGGCGCTTCTTGGGCGATCCTTTGGGCCCTTGTCACTATACTTATCCAGAGATCAGCACTTATCCAGAGATCAGCACTTATCCAGAGATCAGCCGCTGGATAAGTATTGGCTGTATTTAGTCAGGAAAGGCCGCTTCAGGATTTTCTGAAGGGGTTGGCCAGTCTTCATTTTCGCCGCCAATAATGATCGCACTAATCTCCACAAAGTCCTTGCTGAACTGCCGCACCGTGTTAATCAGCACATCGAGTGCCAAGGCATCGGTCGTGCCCAGGTCAAACCAGCAGCGCGCCCACAGCCCTTTGAACTCCACTTCGCTCATGTTGTGCATGAGTGAGAGCAGCGATCGCTCTGACTCTTCTTCATCGTAGTCAAAGTAGCTGATATCGACGCCAGTTTCCTGCACCTGAAGATTTTCGGCATTAAAGCCGCCCAATTTGCCTAGGAAAAACCACGAGGCAAAAATTTCCTCCACATACTGCTGCTCAGCTACCGATGGCACCGTTTCAAACTCTAGCCAAATCCACAAATTAAAAAAGTCGCACTCGCGAAATTGAACCTGCACGCTGGCTTACCCCATATCAACTAATATGCACTATACAGATCTTAAGTGAGCTGAGCGCCGTCTGAGCCTATTTTTTCTTGAAGACACTTTTCTTCTATGCTGCATTTACGCGATCTGAGCTATCATCCTGCCGCCAGTGCCGTTCCGATTCTTCAAACGGTATCGTTTGATCTTGCTCCTCAACAGCTGGGGCTGATTATTGGGCCGAGCGGATCGGGCAAAAGCACGCTGCTAGAAATTTTGGCCGGGCTAGCGGTGCCGACTAAGGGAAAGATTTTTTGGCGCGATCGCCCGCTTTTGCCCGAAGCCTTGCAGCAGCTTGGCGGCTTGGTCTTTCAATTTCCCGAACGCCACTTTTGCGGCCACACCGTCTTTGAAGAACTCCGCTTAGGTCACCCCGAACTCAGCTCCGATCAAGTCTCTGAAGCCCTTGCGTCCGTCGGCCTCAACGATCTCTCCTTGCAGGCGTCTCCTCACCAGCTCAGCGGCGGTCAGCAGCGGCGCTTGGCTTTAGCCGTACAGCTTATTCGTCAGCCCTACCTGCTCTTGCTAGATGAACCTACCGCTGGCCTCGACTGGTCTATGCGTCAGCAGCTCGTGAGTCTGCTCGGTGAACTCAAGCAAAAATGGAGTCTATTAATTGTTTCTCACGACGCCGAAGATCTGATAGACATTGCCGATCATTGTTGGACAATTGATCACGGCCAGCTTAAGGTAGCTGATCGAGATCAAATAAAAGAGACCTTATGACCGACACTCTGCCCGCGCATTTAGACCTGTGGCAACAAACCCTTCACTGGCAGCCGACTATAGAGCAGCGATCGCTCTTTCAAGCCCTCTACGACCAAATCGTCGAAGGCAATCAGCACTTCAATCTTACCCGCATCACCACGCCTGAAGACTTTTGGGAAAAGCACCTATGGGACTCTTTAAGCGGCTTAGCGCCTTGGCTGTTTGATGCGTCCGAAGATTCCGAAGATCTTGAAGATCCCGAAAATCTTGAAGAAATAGAAGTACCCGATCCAGATGATTCTGGCCCCATTCGTATTATCGACATTGGCACAGGTGCTGGCATTCCCGGCATCCCAGCGGCGATCGCCCTAGGCATTACTCAAGGCAATGTCGATCTTACCCTGGTCGATTCCACCCGCAAGAAAATCCAGTTTTTGCAAGCCGCCTGTGAGCAGATGGGGTTGAAAGCGACTTGCCTGGCTGAGAGAGCAGAAGCGCTAGGTCAGCAATCTGCCCACCGAGAGCGGTACGATTTGGCCCTGGTGCGAGCTGTGGGTTCAGCGGCGACCTGCGCCGAATACGCCCTTCCTTTGCTAAAGGTAGGCGCTCAGGCGGTACTTTTTCGCGGTCAGTGGAGCGTCGAAGATACTGAAGCGCTAGCTCCTGTGGTGGATTTGCTGGGCGGCGAAATCACCGATCTGCAAAGCTGGCAAACGCCGCTTACCCACAGCATTCGTCACTGCATTTTTATCCACAAAGAAAAACCCACCCCCTCAGATTTGCCGAGAGCGGTGGGTGTGCCGAGTAAAAAGCCGTTAGATTGATTAGCTGATGTTAGATAATTGAATGCGATCGCTCACCGGCTTTAGTTCTGGCTTTAGTTCTGGCTTTAGTTCTGGCCTTAGCCCTGATTTTTAATTGTCATTACCTCCACAACTTTAAGCGCCATCGGATCCGGAATCGCCAAAATTCTGCGTAAATCATCTATGAAGGCTTTTTCTTCAACAGAAACAGTGCCATCCGCAAACACCAAATCGACCGCTACTGCAAACGCAGTCGGCGCTAGCATCGGCGGCAGTGCTGTTTTGGCACAGGCAATCATCTCATTTGGGCCGTATTTTTTGAGCCGATCAACTAGATAATCTTGGACTCGCTCTAGCCCTTGTTCAGAGCTGTTAACAATGTCTTGAAAGAGCCGCATTCGGCTAAGCCGAACTTTCATCTCTGTTTCTTCAGATGCAGAGAGATAGCCATCAGAAGCGATCGCCACCAAACAAATAGCCGCAAATGCCTCCGCCGAATTCATCGCAATTTTGGCTTCAGATTTTACCCCAAACACCTGATCTAAAAGTCCCATTATCCACCCCATATAAAATAAGTATCAGTAGACACTGACTTGCTGTGGCTCAGCCACTTGCCCAATCGCCTTCATTAAGTTAGTACCTGCGATTGTCATGCCACAGTGTTGGCAAGAACGAAGCGTTTCTAACGATAGAAACAGCGCTAAACCTTGAATTTGTAAGCTTGTAAGGTTCAATCGCTCATTTCGATAACAAAAAAGGGACAAACCACTCGGTTTACCCCTCTTCATTTTGCTATTTGTTACAGTACTGCCAAACAGTGGATACAGCCTTGAAGCGTCAAGCCTAAACTATCTGGCTCATTTCAGACTCTAACTGCTGAAGGAGCTGATCGTTACCTTGGGCTTTCGCCACTTCAATCCGGTGTTGCAGCGAACGAGCAATACTTTGTCTGTGCATGAGGCTAGCTTCTTGCACCAGATCTCGGCGAGCTTGTGCAGCAGGACTTATTCCCATCATCTTATTGCGCAGCGAGGAGATCGTTTGACGATTAGCCGATAGGACAGTGCTATTAGCAGCTAAGGGATGGCTAGCTAGCTGCTCAATATGACCTTGACGAGTCGTTTGATAAGCGACGCCTCGATACATCAATTCCTCGGCAGGCTGAGGAATTGGCACATGGCGAACATAGGTATAGTGGCAGGGATTGCCCCGATATCGGCAAGCAACTTCGCTTTCCGTCACCTCTAGCATCGGAGGATTGTAGTCGTAGTCAACGCCGCGATAAGTGAGTTTCATTTTCGTTCCTCAAAAACTTTTTTATGGATCAAAAAGATCTTGTGAGGTAACGCGTTCCTTCAGAGTGCAGACTACTCAATTAAACTCAGCTAAGTTCAGCTTGATTGAGTTATTTCACCCTTACTTCCGTTTCAATCTGGAGAATTACTAGCAATATTTCTTAAAATATTTCTTAAGACTATCTCTAGCGCCACCGATTGAAGTGAACGTAACCGTATCTTTTTCTGTATCTATTTTTACAGTTTTGACTTGTCGTGGCAACCCCAGGAAATATACGGATATCCTCTCGGTTTTCTTTGCTATAAAAGGAATACAGCTATTTTTTCAGCAGTCGAGTGCCTGCAACCGTATTATTTCTTAACTTCCTTATGGGGCTGATCCCCAATCGGTTTTCCCTAGAAACTCGTTCAATACTTGCGCTTAGTTTAGCATCTCAGCAGTTTGTGAGGATTTCGTGACCACCAAAAAAGATAGCCGTGCTAGTTATCAATTTTTACGTATGAAATGCATTATCAATCGGCGATCGCAGTTCTGTGCCAGTCACCGCTATTGGCTACCTGAGATTAGCTGTGAGGAAAACTATCAGCGCTTTGGTAAATGTGCCCAAGCGCCGGGGCATGGCCATAATTACGTACTCCATGTCTCGATTCAAAGCGAAGTAGGTGCCTACGGCATGGTGCTCAACCTCAATGAAGCCAAAGAAATCATTCGGCAAGCAGTGATTGAACCGCTCGATTTTGCTTACCTGAATGACGCTTGGGATGAATTTCGCACAACGCTGCCTACAACTGAAAACATCGCGCGCGTGATTTGGCAGCGCCTCGCCCCTTATCTACCCTCCCCTTTAAAGCTTACGAATATTCAGCTACACGAAACTCCAGAACTATGGGCCGACTATGAAGGAAATGGAATGCAGGCTTATCTGACCCTATCAACTCACTTTAGTGCAGCGCACAGACTGGCTTTGCCTGATTTGAGCGATGAAGAAAATTACGACATTTACGGCAAGTGTGCCCGTCCCAATGGTCACGGACATAACTACCAAGTAGAGGTCACCGTCAAAGGCGAAGTCGATGCGCGGACTGGAATGCTGGTCGATTTGGTGGCGTTGCAAACGGCGATCGCTCACCACGTCATCGACCCCTTTGATCACACCTTTCTAAATAAAGACGTTCCTTACTTTCGCGAAGTTGTGCCGACCGCCGAAAATATCGTCATTCGCATCTGCCAGCTTTTGCAGCGGCCTATTCAAGAGATTGGCGCAACCCTGCATAAGGTAAAGCTGATTGAAAGCCCTAATAATTCAGCCGAAGTCTTTGCAGAAGATACCGAAAGTCTAGATTGTGGGCATCGGGCATCTCCCGTTTTAGCCGTTGTGTAGGCTCCTCTAGTAGAGGCTATGCCTAGCCTCAAAAAAAGCCGCCCTTAACCTGTTGTTAGGGGCGGCTTTTGAGCGCTGAAGGGTAGCATTAGCTTTAGTACGCTAATTCGCTATTACTGCTGCTAAGTGACAAAAAGTGACACAAATTGCTGAACTAAGCAATGCTGGCCATTTTTACATCATTTGTCGCCAGCAGATTCTGGAGATCTTCCGAGTCTACCGTTTCTTTATCAACCAACATTTCAGCTAGCTTGTCTAGAATGTGACGATTTTCGATCAAGACGGCTTTGCAGCGATCATAAGCTTGGTCTACCAGCGCACGAACTTCCGCATCAATCGAAGCGGCTGTCTTTTCAGAAAAGTCACGCTCACTAGAGATATCACGACCTAAGAAAGGATTGCCCTGCTGACGACCGAGCGCTACGGGGCCAAGCTTGTCGCTCATCCCAAAGCGAGTCACCATCTGACGCGCCGTACTAGCTACCTGCTGCAAGTCATTAGAAGCGCCCGTGGTCACTTCTTCATCGCCAAAGACGATTTCTTCCGCGAGGCGACCGCCGAGGGCAACAGCCATTTGATTTTGTAGATAAGAGCGGGAATATAGCCCGGACTCCAAGCGCTCTTCGCTAGGCGTGAACCAGGTCAAACCGCCAGCGCGACCGCGAGGAATGATGCTAATTTTCTGTACCGGGTCATAGTCAGGCATGAGGGCTCCGACCAAGGCATGGCCAGCCTCGTGATAGGCTACCAGCGTTTTGCGCTTTTCGCTCATCACCCGATCTTTTTTCTCAGGGCCAGCCAACACGCGATCAATCGCGTCATTGACCTCGTCCATCGCAATCTCAGTTAGGTTACGCCTAGCGGCCAAAATCGCCGCTTCGTTCAGCAAGTTAGACAGATCCGCGCCCGTAAAACCAGGGGTGCGACGAGCGATTTTCTCTAGATCTACATCTTGCGAGAAAGTTTTGCCGCGCGAGTGCACGTTCAAAATTTCCAAGCGGCCAGCATAGTCGGGGCGATCTACCACAACCTGACGGTCAAAGCGACCGGGACGCAATAGGGCCGCATCCAATACATCGGGGCGGTTAGTCGCGGCGATGATAATGATGCCTGTGTTCCCTTCAAAGCCGTCCATTTCGGTCAGCAACTGGTTGAGCGTTTGCTCACGCTCATCGTTACCGCCGCCCAGTCCAGCGCCGCGCTGACGGCCCACAGCGTCAATCTCATCAATAAAGACGATACAGGGCGCGTTTGACTTAGCCTGCTCAAATAAATCGCGAACGCGAGAAGCTCCCACGCCGACGAACATTTCAACAAATTCAGAACCCGAAATTGAGAAGAAGGGAACGCCTGCTTCACCGGCAACGGCCTTAGCCAGCAGCGTTTTACCCGTTCCAGGCGGGCCAACGAGCAAGACGCCTTTAGGAATTTTTGCGCCGATGGCGGTGAACCTGTCGGCATTTTTCAAGAAGTCTACAACTTCAGCAAGCTCTAGTTTGGCTTGGTCAATTCCAGCAACATCACCGAAGGTGACTTGGGTCTGAGGCTCCATCTGCACTCGCGCTTTGGACTTGCCAAAGTTCATGGCCTGAGAGCCAGGGCCATTGGAGGCGCGACGGAATAGAAAGAACAGTCCGACCAGCACCAGTACAGGGAGAATCAGGGCGCTAAAGACTCGCACTAGCGCGCTTTCATCTTGAGTGGGCTGAATTGAAATATCGACGTTATTGGTTTCTAGAATATTAACCAGACCGGGATCTTGAGGTAAATCGACGATTACCCGACCAGTGCCATCGGGGGATGCAAATCGAGCTTGGGTTTTATCAGACGTAATTACCACATTTTCAATGCGGCCTTGCTCAACTTCATCAATAAATTTGCTGTAGCGCATCGTTTGGGTTTCGACGCGCGGCTGATCAAAAAATGTGGTTGCGAGAGCGATGACTACCACGACGAGTAGTACATAAAGGCCCGCGTTTCTCCAGCGCTTGTTCACCGAGGGAAGCCTCCTGTTGTGCTTGGGTGAGATTTTTTTCTTGTTATTAATTTATGTTAACTCATTTTCAGAAATCCCTACATTGGCTCTATCAGAGCGATCACTATATGGAGGCAAGCTGAGCAAGCTGGCGCTGTAGGGCCTTGAGGCTAGAGTGTTGAGGACTATACTTCAGTTTACTCGTCCCGCTGATAATTGTGTGAACCGGCAGAAGCTGGACAGCGCAGTTGCTGTAGGCGATCGCTTCAAACCTCATCAGCTGCTGTAAGTCCCACCGCTGCCCCACCACTCTTTGGCCATTTGCGCTCAACAGCCGTCTGAGATAGTCTCGCATTAGTCCGGGTAAGCAGGGCGTATCCAATGGCGTCCACCACTGCCCCTGTGCCCATCCCCAAAGGTTGCCCGTACTGGTTTCGAGCCAGTCACCTTGATCGTTGGTCAAAATAGCTTCGTCCGCACCGTGGCAGTTAGCCTGCTGCCTCGCCAGCCAACAGGCTAAATAATTGCCGGTCTTATGGGCTGGCAAGCTGCGGGTGTAATCAGGGGGGGCCACCCAGCAGGCAATGCCGCTCGCTTGCTGTTGCGCTAGTAGGGCGGGTAGATTGCGCCCGGTGATCCACTCGTTGCCATCGGGAAATAGAGTAATGCGCAAAATGGAATAGCGGGATTTTAGCGCTTCGCAGCCGCTGTGAAGCGCCGCCCAGTTAGGTGGCTGCCAGCCAAAGGCTTGAAGAGAGTCGGTAAGGCGATCGCAGTGCTTCTGCCACTGCGTTAAGGGATGCGCCAAGTCTTGGTCATACACCCGCATTGTGGTAAACACCGTTGCTCCAAACCGCAGCCCGGCATTATCTAACGGCAAAGCCGCCGCGCCATCCTGTTCAAACAGCCCTCCCTCAAACAGCGCTCCACTGTACCAAAAAGCCATCTGAACAACTCCTTTTTACTCCAAGCCTTTCTCTAGGCCCCAAATAGAGCGCTCAAACGCACCGCAAGTGGCATCTGAGGTAACCTGCAACCCCACCAGCGGCGAGTCAGGATTGCGGCAGCGCTGCCCGCGTAAATGCCGGCAGTAATAGCAGGTTTTGCCAATCGCAGTCCCAGCACGCGGCGTCACCCGCATCAGCTCCCGCTGATTAAGCCCTCGAAGGACGAGCTGATCGCCCTGCCAAGTGGCTTCTACAATGCCGGTATCGGCTAGCTGCATCCAGCGAGGATCGCTCTCTATACTAGTTGGGAGCGTGACGCTTACCCGCTCTGGCGTAGACTCTACTTCGCCTTCGTACAGCGTGCTTTGGGGCGGTGCAGGCTGCCAAAATGACTCCGCCAAAGGGAGATCAATCAGCTGAGTCGCGGTCGGCAGGTGGAGCTGATAGCGGCTTTGTAAATCATCTAGACTGGCCAAATTAGCCAGCTGTTGCGCCTGCCCGTGTACAAAAATGACGTGCTGTGGCCTGAGATTGTGAATGAGCTGAGTCGTGCCCCCTACATCAGAGTGATTAGTCAGCATATAGTGCTCAATTTCTACCCCTTCAGAGGCCGTTTGAGCCTGCATTTCAGCCAGCCAATCAAACCCGTACCAGCGGGTGAATGGGCCGGCTGACTGGCCTACCATTTGGCTTTGCCAGCGCGAAATGTCGCTCAAAGCCGGTGTAAATACTGTCCAGGGAGCCAAATCGCCCTGACAATAGAGGCTTGGCTGCGTAGCCGGATGCACGATAAAAATAGCGGGCTCTAAGCTGGCATGAAGGTCGGCTGTTGTTGTATCAGCATCCAATCGGCGCACGCGCGGGAGCACTCGTTCATCCCAAAACAGCGGCTGGTGTTGGGCAAAGTTTTGCACCGTGGCGGGTAAGGCTGACAATGTTTTTAAATAGGCGTCACAGCCCATCGCAATCAGCGGATCGACCCAGACGTTGATCGGCTGACCGGTGAATTGATGATGCGATCGCACTAACATCAGCAATTCTTGCCCCAACCCTAACAAAGGACAAGGGAACACCGCTCGTCCGTGGTGCGTCCCATCGCCTTTGAGAGCTTCGCTAAGACGCTCAACCAAATAATTTTCTTGCTGCTTGCGATGCGGATGGCGCTCAGTGCCATAGCTGCCTTCGATGATCAGCACATCTGGCTTCAGGTTGCGCAATTCAGCCAGCGGTAAGCCATCGACTAGCCGCCCATTCGATAAAAAGCAGTCGCCCGAATAAAACACGCTGTAGGTGCGCTGGGGCGTTTTGTACGTAATTAAAAAGCAAGCCGCTCCCGGCAAATGACCGGCGGGCCATAGCTGCACCAAGAGTCCCGGTGCTAGCTCAATGGGCGTTCGCCAAGGCAATGAGCGGCAAAACTGTGCATCTGCTTGACCAGGCCAGTTGAGCGGCAGCAGCCGAGCGGTGATTTCACTGCTAAAAATTGGCAGGTGTGGAAACGCTCGATGCAGCGGCAGCAGCCCGCGAATGTGATCGGTATGGGCATGAGTGCAAAATACAAAGTCGGCGGCTTCTTCGCGCAGCGCACTAATATCGGCTAAGCCGCAGTCGAGCAAAATAGAATAGGGGCCAATCTGAACGCTCAGACAGACCCCTTCATCTTCATAGCCGACGCTATAGGGCAAGCAAGACAGCTCAGGCACGGGCAGTTTTTGACAAAATGGAACGTGAAAGGGGCTTACGTTAAAGTGGAGAAACCGTTAATGACTCATTAATGACTCGTTAATGACTATAGACGGGAGATAATTAACGGCTATGAATTGGGGGCGATCTATTCGGTTTAACCGGCGGCCAAATCGCGGCCAAATCGCGGCCAGATCGGCTGATTAATGGGCAGAACCGTTGCCGTGATAATCTTTGGAGTCGTAAAAACCGTTGCGGGTACCAAAGAATAAGCAGGCTACGGCAAATAAGCCAGTGAGTACAAAAAGAACGAGCTTGATATCCATGAGAATTTTCAAAAGGTTATGAACGGGTCACAGGTGATCGTAACAACTTCATTTGACTGGAGCGCCAATTCTTAATGGTTTATGACAAATTTACGCATAATTCGCCTGAAAGATCGGCTAACAGATGGATTGAGCCGATCTGGTGCGATCGCCCCTCTATCCAAGTCGCTCCTGATCTCATCGGCTGCACGCTAGTCAGAAAACTGCCAGATGGCTCCCTCATTCGCGGTAAAATTGTCGAAACCGAAGCCTATGCGCCCGATGATCCGGCTTGTCATGCATATCGCGGCCCCAGCAAGCGCAACGCATCCATGTTTGGCCCGCCAGGCCATAGCTATGTGTATTTAATCTATGGCCTCTATCACTGTTTAAATGTGGTGACAGAAGCGGTGGGCACGGGCAGCGCTGTTTTGATTCGAGCGGTTGATTTAGACGCGGTGCCCCCTGGATTCGCGGATCTTCCTCAGCCGACAAAGCAGAAGCCTCATCGTATCGCGGCAGGGCCTGGAAAATTGTGTCGGGCCTTGGCAATTGATCGCGGCTTAGATGGTGTGCCCTATGAGCCGAAAAGCGGCTTGTGGCTAGAGCCCCGAATGGAGCCGATCTCGCCAGCAGCGATCGCCCAAACCACTCGCATTGGAATCACGAAAGCAGCTGATCAGCCTTGGCGCTGGTACCTACAAGGGAATTTAGCGGTTTCTCGATACTGACTGAACCTAGCCGATTTAACCTTAGGTTCCAGAACTTCCAGAACTTCCAGAACCTACAGCGCCAATTCTTGACCTTTACTGGTAAATTTGACGGCATCTACGCCCCAGTCAGGGTTGTCGAGCAAGGTTTTTTCGATGCTGCCGAAGAGCGATCGCTGCTCACAGCTAGAAAGCGACACAAACTTACGCTCCGAGTTAGGCGCTAGCTCCATGTCCACAATAGCCGTCGTGCCATCCATGTTTACTTCGTAGCTCTGAATTTTAAAGGCTGTGTAATCTAGTCCTCTGATCGCTTCACCCACGGCTTCAGTCAAGGCTTTATCGCTATGTACCTCAACCGTTTTTTCAACAAAGTCGTTGCATTGACTGTCGATGGTATAAATCGGCACCTCAACCAGTTCACGGGTTGCAGGCTGCTTATTGTCAACTTGTCCATCTGTTTGGGCTGACACGGGCCGATCTTTGTCGGGAGTCGCTTCAGTGGCCACCGGGGGCGTTTGCTTCGGAAGTGGGACAATACTAGGTGTAGGACTAGGAATCGGGTCTACAACGACATCTTCTGGGGGCGCGGTTGCACAGCTAGTCACTACCAGCGCTAGCGTTAGGGCTAGGCCATAGGCACTTGAGCGGACGCCCTGTGAAAGTCGCCGTGAAACGTCCTGTGAAGTGCGTTCTGAAATGCGCTCTATTGTAGGGCGTGAAAATGACTTGAGCAACCGAACCATCTGACGAAATACTGAGTACAGCACTGAATAAAATATATAGTCACATCTTACAAAACAGATGACTGCGATAAATCAGACATGTGCCAATTTACCAAGATAAAACGCACATGCAGGCCATTTCTTCTGCGATAGACAGTTCTTCTTTGACCTCCTCCTGACTCATTTTGACGAATTTTCTCTGGAACCGACGCCATATCCTTTCCCTCGCCGACTTCACGCCTGCTGAATATGAGAGCGTGCTGCAAACAGCACTGAGCTTTCAGGGCGTACTCTCACGGCGCACCAAAAAAGTGCCAACGCTTCAGGGTCAAGTCGTTGCCAATCTTTTTTTTGAGCCATCTACCCGCACTCGCAGCAGTTTTGAGCTAGCGGCCAAGCGCCTATCTGCCGATACGCTCAATTTTTCACCGGGCAGTTCTTCGCTCACTAAAGGGGAAACTATTTTAGATACGGCTAAAACGTACCTAGCGATGGGTACTGATTTGATGGTGATTCGCCATCAGAGCGCTGGGGTCCCGGCGACCATTGCTCAGGAAATGGATCGGCTCAATGCGGGAGTAGGGGTTCTCAATGCCGGAGACGGTCAGCATGAGCATCCTTCTCAGGCGCTGTTAGACCTGCTGACTATTTGCAATTCGCTGAACCCACAGCCGACGACGGCGGACTTGCGAGGCAAAAAAATAGTGATTGTGGGCGATATTTTGCATTCGCGAGTGGCTCGCTCTAACCTGTGGAGCCTGAGTACGTGCGGCGCTCAGGTGCATCTAGTGGCACCGCCGACCCTGCTACCGAAAGCGTTTGAAGCGGCTTTTTCGGTGCCACTATTGCCGGAGAAATCAGCCGAGGTGTCAAATGCATCAGATGTGTCAAATGCATTAATGGCTTCGCCGGTGACTCGCGAAGTTTTTGTGCACTGGCAGCTTGAACCCGCTTTGAAGGAGGCTGATTTTGTGATGGCGCTGAGGCTGCAAAAGGAGCGGATGAGCGATCATTTACTGCCGAGCTTGCGAGAGTATCATCAGCGCTTTGGGATCACGCGCGATCGCCTCAAGCACTGCCATCCTCACGTCAAAATCATGCACCCCGGCCCGACGAACCGAGGCGTCGAAATCACCTCTGATCTCATGGATGATCCCACTCTGAGTCTGGTGCCTCAACAGGTCGCTAGCGGCGTCGCGATGCGGATGGCCTTGCTGTATCTGATGGGTGGGGCTAAAACGGGCGATATTAACGCTAAGCAGCGTGAGCCTCACTTAATCGAGTCATCGAGTATTAGTAATCGAACTGATTTACTATTGCGGATTTACTACTGCGACACTTCAGAACTAGGCGGCGTTGCGGTTGCAGGCGGTGTGAAGGCGAGGTTAGTAAAGGAGCTGTGCAGTCGTAAAATCTCGGCTTCTGCGCCTTCGTTGGTGGGTGAGTAGCGGCTAAAAAGCAGAACGGTTTGATTGCCGTAGCCGATGAAAGTCGCGATCGCTGACGGCAGCTCATTAGGCCGATCCGAAAGCCACATCACCAGCGCCTCTTGACCATCTAGCGTGACGGTGCGATAGCGTCCAACCGCAGATCCTTCCGCGATAAAGCTATCAATATTGGCATTGACGACTGGCCCTGGCGGCGATGCAATCTGAAAAATTTGAGTCTCGATTTCATTTTCAGCAGTTTCAGGCACATTGCCAATCGTTATCTTGCCGTCTGCAACCTGAATTTTCCAAGTTGCGGGATAGTCTAGCGCGATCGCTGCATCCGCATAATGAGTGACTTCAGCCGTTTCATCTGGCTGGACGAGAGGCTCTGGAGCCGGTAGTGTCAGCGCCGGATCGTTCTGTTCGACAGCAGGAGGTTCGACAGCAGGAGGTTCGATAGCAGAAGGTTGGCTTACAGAAACTGACTGGGCGATCGCCGGCAAGCCCAGAGTCGAAGCGGTCAGTAAACCCAGTGCAGACACCGCCAATGAAGTAGTCAATGAAGTAGCCAATGAAGTAGAAAGACGCAGCGATGGAATCATAAAAAGCTTGCTCAAATGGTACAAATAATCCAAAAAGTTCTAAACCAGCCACAAAAAGACTTTTTAATTATGCAAATCTTGTTACATTTTTGTTAAGATATACTAAAAACTTAGCTCTGTTTCGCAAATTGTCACTATTTAGTAGCCAAAGTAGCCAACCGCTATCTTCATAGAAGTTTGGCGTAGAGGCTTTGAAAAGTTTGGCAAAAGCTTGTCAAAACCTCTATAAACGTTCGGCAAAAGAAGTTCGGCAAAAAAAGTTCGGCAAAAACCCAACCGAACTCCAAAGCAGAATTACAGCCGAGCACTAGCAGCTAGATATAGCAAACCTTGCGGGCGAAACTTAAAGCCTAGGGTCACCTTCTCAAGCGGCCTATTTCCAGCCACTTGGGCTTGCTTCATAGCGCCCGTTTCACCGTTACCCTCTTACCTAAGGAGCCTCTTTCATGCTGCGCTTAGAAAAAATCACCAAGATTTATCCCAATGGCGAAGTTCTCAAAGATATCAATTGGGAAGTGAAACCGGGTGAGCGTATTGGCCTTGTCGGTGTCAACGGTGCAGGTAAATCGACTCAGCTCAAAATCATTCAGGGCGAAGTAGAGCCCACCACCGGCACCATAGTCCGACCCGGCGGAATGCATATTGCCGCCCTTAATCAAGAATTTGAAGTTGATCCCCGGCGCACCGTGCGAGAAGAGTTCTGGACGGTGTTCACTGATGCCAACAAAATTCAGCAGGCGCTAGCTGAGATCCCCATGAAAATGGAGCATGCTAGCCCCGACGAATTAGAAAAGCTAATTCACCAGCTCGATAAAAAGCAGCGTCAGTTTGAAGCTTTAGACGGCTACGGGCTAGAGTCTCGAATTGAAAAGATTTTGCCAGAGATGGGGTTTGATAGCGACGCGGGTGAGCGCCTAGTCAGCTCCTATAGCGGTGGCTGGCAGATGCGCATGGGTTTGGGCAAGGTGCTGCTGCAATCGCCTGATTTGCTGCTATTGGACGAGCCGACTAACCACCTCGACTTAGAAACCATCGAATGGCTAGAAACCTATCTTAAGGGGCTGACAATTCCCATGGTAATTGTCTCCCATGACCGCGAATTTTTAGACCGATTGTGCACCTCCATTGTTGAAACCGAGCGCGGCGTTTCCACCACTTATCTAGGCAATTACAGCACTTACCTCACTCAAAAGGCAGAAGGTGCAGCCGCGCAGCTCAGCACCTACGAACGTCAGCAAAAAGAACTTTCTAAGCAACAAGCCTTTGTCGAAAAGTTTCGCGCTAGCGCCACCCGCAGCACCCAAGCCAAAAGCCGAGAAAAACAGCTTGCCAAAATTGAGCGCGTAGAAGCTCCAACGGCTGATCTCAGGGGCTTGCAGTTCCAGTTTCAGCCTGCCCCCCGCAGCGGACGAGAAGTGGTCACCATTCGCGATATGACCCATACCTATGACGACAAGATTTTGTTTTTGGGAGCCACTCTGGAGATTGAAAGGGGCGATCGCATTGCCTTTGTCGGCCCCAACGGTGCCGGTAAATCCACGCTGCTGCGACTGATTACAGGCTTAGAAGCCCCTGGTGAGGGCATCGTCGCCATGGGCGAGCACAATGTGTTGCCTAGCTACTTCGAGCAAAACCAAGCCGAAGCCTTAGACTTAAGCAAAACCGTGATGGACAGCATTCACGATGAAGTGCCCGACTGGTCAAACGAAGAAGTGCGTACCCTACTAGGCCGCTTTTTGTTCAGCGGCGATTCGGCCTTCAAAAAGGTAGAAGCGCTGAGTGGCGGAGAAAAAGCTCGCTTAGCCCTAGCCAAAATGCTCCTCAAGCCCGCTAATTTGCTCATTCTCGATGAGCCGACCAACCATCTCGACATCCCAGCCAAAGAGATGTTAGAAAACGCCCTTAAAAACTACGATGGTACCGCTTTAATCGTGTCTCATGATCGCTACTTTGTCTCTCAAGTCGCTAATAAAATTGTCGAAATTAGAGACGGTGATCTGCGCCTGTATCGCGGCGACTATCGTTACTACCTAGACAAAATCGCCGAAGAAAAAGAACGCGCTAGGCTGGAAAAAATAGAAGCTGAAAAAGCGGCAAAAACGGCAGAAAAGCGCAAAAAACAACGCGAAAAACAGGATGAAAAGCGTAAGACTAAAGCCGCTACCTAAAAGACATCAAAAACTGTTAATGGGCTGGATTTTGGCTAAGAATTGTAGAACCTAGCCCAACCTAGCCCCTTAGTCATCTTATTAAAACGACCTACGCAGGCACCCTAAAAGTCAGTCAAAAGCCAATAAAAAATCAGTGATTTTGGCTACTTTTTTGGGGATCTCTTTAAAATCGGTAAAGAGTCATGTTAAATAAAGATGATGAGCTGCACACGGTTTTCTCACAGCCTGTTTTCTCACAGCCTACTAATGGCAGGCAGCTTCCTGAATCACTGAACCTTTTCCCATTCACTAATAAAAACTTATAATTTCTTTGTTTCTTTAAAAATGGCGCTATTCTAGTGCTTTAAAACCAAATTTTATTTTTTCCTAGCTGCCTCTCTCCCCAAGACAATTTTGCTCAATCGTCTACAACTTGCTTGCAAGACGGCGATATAAAATCAGTCATCATCCTGTGGGCGAAAATTAATCTTTAACTATGCTAAATATATCGAAAGCGCCTGTCATACCCACTAGCGCTTGAGGTACAGCACCTCCAAACTGTTGCAAATTTTAGAGGATTTTCTGGTATGGCACACTCGCCTATTGCTCCTATGGTGCTCGTGATTTTAGACGGGTGGGGATGCCGGGAAGACAGTAACGGCAATGCTATTAGTCACGCCAATACGCCCATCATGGAAAGCTTATGGGCGGCCTATCCTCATACCACCATTAACACCTCAGGTAAGGCCGTGGGCCTCCCTAATGGCCAGATGGGCAATTCTGAAGTCGGACACCTGAATATTGGGGCGGGCCGCGTGGTGCCCCAAGAGCTGGTGAGAATTTCTGACGCAGTAGAAAATAAGACAATTCAAGAAAATCCGGCCCTATTAGAAGTCTGTCAAAAGGTGCGTTACGCAGGCAGCAAGCTGCATTTGGTCGGTTTGTGTTCGGAAGGCGGCGTGCACTCACACCTCGATCATTTAGTGGGGCTATTAGAAATGGCCAAAGCGCAAGATCTTTCTGAAGTTTGCATCCATGTGATCACAGACGGACGCGATACTAAGCCGACTGATGCCGTATTCGCCGTGCAAAAACTGCAAGACGCCATTGATAAAATGGGCATTGGCCAACTCGTAACGCTGAGCGGCCGTTACTATGCGATGGATCGCGACAATCGCTGGGTGCGAGTGGAAAAGGTGTACCGAGTAATGACCGATGAGGGCGAAGGCACAGGTCAGTCAGCGGTAGAGGCAATCAAGGCATCTTACGAAGCGGGTCTCAATGATGAATTTATTGAGCCGACGCGACTAGCGCCGGGTGCAGTGAGCGCCAATGATGGGGTGATCTTTTTTAACTTTCGCCCTGATCGAGCGCGTGAGCTGACTCAGGCTTTTGTGAAGCGTGAGTTTACGGGGTTTGAGCGCGATCCCATTTTGCCGCTGAGCTTTGTCACGATGACTCAGTACGATCAGTCTTTGCCGGTAGGGGTAGCTTTTGAGCCACAGAGCTTAAACAATATTTTGGGAGAGGTGATAGCCAGTCATGGGCTGAAGCAGTTTCGCATTGCCGAAACTGAAAAATATGCGCATGTGACGTATTTTTTTAATGGTGGCTTAGAGGAGCCTTTCCCAGGCGAAGAGCGGGAGCTGATCCCAAGCCCGATGGTGGCGACGTATGACAAAGAGCCCAAGATGTCGGCCAAAAAAGTCACAGATGCGGCGATCAGGGTTTTCAATCAGCAGGCTCATTCGCTGGTAGTGATAAATTATGCCAATCCCGATATGGTGGGCCATACGGGCAAAATGGAGGCGACGATTACGGCCCTCGAGGAAGTAGATCGCGAGGTCGGTCGATTGCTAAAAGCGCTAGGCCGAGTGGGCGGTACGGCCTTAATTATTGCCGATCATGGCAATGCTGAGTATATGCACGATGAGCAAGGCAGACCTTGGACTGCACACACAACAAATCCTGTGCCGTTTATTTTGGTGGAAGGCGAAGGCCTCAAAATTCCGGGTCACGGCTGCGATGTTCAGCTTCGTGAAGGGGGTTGTTTGGCAGATGTCGCGCCGACCATTTTGCAAATATTGCAGCTTCCGATCCCCGCAGAAATGACCGGCAAATCTATGATTTTGCAGGAAGCGGCTGAATATAAGCCAAACCGAACGCCGATTAAGGTGTCTTTGCAGCGATAAGACTGAGCTGAGAGCCCCTTTGAGCATTCAACCAAAGGTTAAAGCTGTAAGGGTTAAAGCTCAAAGGTAAAGCTGGAGGTCCGGTCAGGGCCTAGCTGAGATAGGATAGAATCAGAATCGAATGTATTTAGTCTGGTTTAGGGCTAGTAAAGGATTTGTCATGATAGTGACGGTTGTAAAAGTTGTGTGGGCTGTAGCCGCTGTTGGCGTGTGTATTTTGGTATTGCTACACAGCCCTAAAGGCGATGGTTTGGGCGCATTAGGTGGTCAGGCTCAGCTATTTACTAGCGCCAAAAGCGCAGAAGAAACGCTTAACCGAGCGACTTGGCTGCTGACGATTGTATTTATGGCGCTGACAGTTGTCTTGAGCGGTGGTTGGCTGACTGGGACAGCGCAATAGTTGAAAAACGATTTTAAAATGAATGATAGCGTGAGCAGTAAGCAGCCGACGAGGTCAGCCGTTTAAGCATCAGTCACTTGAATAATCTTAATGGGCTGATTACCTTTTAAGGGGTTAAGCGACTGCTTACCAGCTTCCGCCAAGGCTTGGTAGGCTTTGCCAATAATGATCTGCTCTTCATTGGTGGGGTGGTTGCGATCAGCGATCGCGCCGCCGACTTTGACATCTACGGCAACGGCAGCAGCATTCGGCAGAGATAGCGGCTGATCCATTAGCGCTGAACGCAGCGATTCGCCGTACTGCTTTAGGGCAGTTTTATCCATGCCGGTGAGTACGCACATGAACTGTGCGCCGTTGGCATCGCGGCTGTCGCAATAGAGCCAAGTGTCGAGGGTGACACTGCGGCGAATGACGGCGGCGATCGCGACATCAAGCTGAGCATTTTGCTGAGCGGTGGTGTCAATAGCGCCCAAAGGCTGCTGACGGTGAGCATCTACAATCAGCAGGCCAATTGCGTCAAACTCAGGGTTGCCGGGTTGAAGCTTCATTTGCTTGATCAGTGCGGAGAGGGTCTGCGGTAGCATCCGAGCATCGAGCATCCCGGTATTTGCATCGGTAAGATCCATTGAACGTAGCAGGTTTTCGTGGCTTTGGCGCAGCCTTTCGGCGTTGCGACTTTGGGTAGAGATCTCTTGCCCGCGAGTGACGAGCTGAGATTCTAACTCAGCGGCTTGGCGCTGGGTCCGTGATATTCGCCAGCCTCGCTTTAATAAAGCCGGTAGCAGTACTAATAGACCAATTAAAACGCCGATGGCTAAAGTTGAGAGCAGCACAATCGCCAAGGATCCTTCGTATTGCCACACTAAGAGATTGATAGCGACTAGGCGATTATTTTGCAGGGCAAAGGCGATCGCGAAGAATGCAATAACAATGGCGGCAACGATTAACAGCGGCATGTAAGGCCTCACCCAGGCATTTCACCCAGATCTTTGAAAAACACTTACAGCCTAACGTGAGGAGTGCCTAAACGACTGCTATAAATAACAAAACGGCAAGCTTTAGAACAAAACTTTTCCCACTCAGCTACAGCGCCATTAAAACCTCCGAAAGCAGCGCTGATGGCACTTGCGCCAAGGCTAACTGTTGCCCAGGAAGCCCTAGCTTTTGCTGGTGAGCCTTTACATTGGCCACAATCGCCGTTAGCCGCTCTTGAAAAGCAGGAGCGTCAGAAGGCAAGCCTTCAATCGCTCGAACATAGCTAGATAGAGACTTTTTTAGGTAGCTAGCGACTTCACTAGGGGTGGTGGCTATTGCGGCCATCTGATTGTGCATGTCGCCCAGGCAGTGATAAACGGCTGCGGTATCGGCTACCGTGAGAACGGCGGCGCTTGGATCAGAGGCGCTTTGGCTAATTTTGAGTACCGATTCAAAGGCAGCTACGGCGTTCTTTTGATAGCGAATGCGCTGCTCTTGACCGATGATATTGATATCTAGCTTGGATAAGTCCCAGTAGGCCAAGGCTAGATTATTGTAGGTTGTCACGCAAGCGGAAGGGTCTATGTCTACGGTGCGGTAGTTGAGGGCATCGCGGTAGGCAGCGATCGCGTAGTTCAAATAAAGGGCCGGCTGCTCGTGCTTGGCTAAGCTCCAGTAAGTGATACCTAGGTTATTTTTGACTGCTGCGTAGTCCAGCGGATGCTGCTGGGGGCTATATCCTAGCAGGGCTTGATTGTAGGCAGCGATCGCCTGATTCAAATTCACCGCGACTTGATCGTAATGCGATAGGTACCAGTAGACCGAACCCAAACTATTTTGCAAAATGCCATAGGCTTTAGGGGCCGTATCAACCGATACCCACAGCAAGGCATTGAGATAGGCAGCAGCGGCTTGCTGAAGGTAAATTATGGGTTCATCATAAGTTGCCAACATGCTGTAGACCGCGCCCATATTGCTATAAAGCTGCTCTGCCAAGCTAGTAGGGGACGAATTGACTGCAATAGGTGACGAGTTTGATCCAGAATTCGGCCCAAAATTTAGCTCAGCTGTGCCAGCAGTCGCTAACGTGGGTGGAGTCTCAGCCAGGGTAATTTTATTGAGAGCTTCTTTATAAAGCTGAATGCTGTGAAGCATACAGCTGATCGAGGGCTGCGTCTCGGTCAGCTGCTGCGCTTTGAGCCAGTAGAGGGTGCCGAGATCATTAAGGCCACTGCTCCAGTTGAGATAGATACTATCAGCAGGATAATCGCTTGCTTGATCTGACTGCTTCAATAGAACAGAATTGGCCAAATGCTTCAGCCCCCTTTCGTAAGACAAAATTGCCGCTTCTATGAGTGCGAGATCTTTGACGCCTGATTCTATTTGGCTCCGGTAGTCTAACCCTTCCGCTAGAAAGTCATCGACTGCGCTGGGCGTTTCTATGGGCGTTTCTATGGGCGTTTCTAACAATGCTTCTGGCGATGTTTTTGGCGATGTTTTTGGCGCTGCTTGAACAGCGGACGATGGTGCGATCGCCTCAATAGACTGCTCCGAAGAATGCTCCGGCGAATGCTCCGAAGACTGCTCCGACAAATCCACAGAGGAATGCGCTGCACCCGCTAACTCATTTGCTGAGTGGCTATCTATAGCACTGACAGCATCTACCGCACCGATAGCGACATTCACTTGGTTCTCAAAAAGGTTGGCATCAAAAATGGCAGCTTGCACCAAAGCAATATCGGCCTCTGGTACCGATTCATTCTCTAGCGATTCACCATATAGCCCGCCGCCAAAGGTAAGGCTCGAATCCATAGTAGCCGCGAATGATTCCAATGTGGTCTCAGGGCTTGATTCGCCCATCAACTCGGCAGTCAACTCGGCGCTTTTCGCCGAGCTAGCATGGTTATCAGCACAGTCGCCGTTGTGGTCATGGTCATACCCGCCACCGTATTCACTGGCGAATTCAAATACGCCGCTGCGCCAAGTCCAAAATGTGGGGGATGACTGCTGAATAGTGCGCAGCCACGGCCACGGTAGCCATACCAACAAACTGGTGTTGAGCCTTGGCAAAAGCGCTTCGACGTTTTCGAGTGATCGCAAAAAGTGATGCTGAGCGATCGCACTCTGATGCGTCATTTGCTCTATGCCTAAAATTTGCAAGGTTGGCAGCGACTCGCTCGGCAGCGTATTTGCCGGTAAATACGTTGACAGCAGCCCTTGCGACGATAGAGTTTGGCGCACCCAATTGGCCACCTGCTGAGGCAGATCACCTTCCTTCGGATCGAGAATCATTTGCTCTAAGCCGTTAGCCCCGCCAAAGCCTTCTGTATAATCCTTGGAACCTTTAAAGTCTTTAGAAATATCGTGCTCTAGCTGATTGGCCAAGCGCTGCTGCAAGCTGACATCATCGCAGACTGCAATCAGCAACTGGCGACGAAGATTAAGGCTCAACGAGGCTTTCAGCGCCTGGTAGGTCTGCTGATTAACCCCCAATATTTGACGAGATTTTGGCTGAATGGCAATCATGATTAGTGCCGGGGCAAGGGCAACAGAAAGAAAATTTTTAGGTTTAGGCAGGGTAAGCTCTCAGCTACGGATTAGAGCTTGCTTTTTAAAAAGCACCTACCGCCTAATTTCTCTCTTCAGAACTTCAGCTTCTAGATCAGGAATAATTTGATACCCCGCTGAAACTGCTATGCTAAAAGCCTGTACTTTCGACCTTCCGCTTGATGTCGATTTCTGTTACTTCTTCTGTTCGTCAGCATCAACATCCCTTAATTTGTCAACTAGCAGAGGGAATAGAAGCGATCTGGCAACAGCATCTGGTGCTAACGCCCTACCATCTGCCTGAAGACTTGGGTTACGTAGAGGGCAAGCTCGAAGGCGAAAAGCTGGTGATTGAAAATCGCTGCTACCAGACGCCTCAGTTTCGCAAACTGCATCTAGAGCTAGCCCGCGTTGGCAAAAATCTAGATATTTTGCACTGTGTAATGTTTCCAAGACCTGAGTACGGCTTGCCTATTTTTGGCTGTGATATTGTCAGCGGCAGAGGTCAAGTGAGTGCAGCCATTGTTGATTTGTCGGCGACAACCGCTACGGGCCAGCTAAATGACGCCTATACTGCCTCGCTGAGCGCCCTTGATAAGCCTTCCTACGCCCAACCCCGCGATGTGCCAGATTGGGGGCAAAAGATTTTTTCCAACTTTTGCTGCTTTGTGAAGCCGACGACACCTGCTGAAGAGCAGCAGTTTTTAAACCAGACTCAAGCTTATTTGAGCTTGCATGCTCGTCAAGCTACTGTTCAAGCGCCTGAGCCTGAGCGGATAGATGAATTTACGGCGCGTCAGCACTATTATTGCCGTCAGCAGCAGCAAAACGACAAAACCCGCCGTGTGCTCGAAAAAGCTTTTGGCCCACAATGGACTGAGCGATACATGACGACCGTTTTGTTTGATCTGCCGACTGGGTAATCTGCTTTCTATAATTCTTATTATCCAAACGCCTTTCTTTCTCTGTGAGATACTTGTAGCCCACTATTTTAAAGATTTTCACCTTGTTTGTATCCTGGCTACAGTTATGATTACCCTTCCACCTCTTTCTTCAGAGCAATCTACCTTTACCGGCTTTCAGCCTCACAGTCAGCCTCACAGTGACCCTTACAAGCTAGATACTGCTGGTAAATTAGGAGGTCAGCTGATTGTGATTGCCGGGCCAAGTGGGGTGGGTAAAGGCACATTGCTCAAGAGCCTGCTCAAGCGTCATCCGGAGATTCAGGTTTCGATTTCGGCGACGACTCGGCAGCCGCGTTCGGGTGAATTGAATGGCCAACACTATTATTTTGTCAGCAGGGCCGAGTTTGAGGCATTGGTGGCTCAAGGTGATCTGCTAGAGTGGGCTGAGTTTGCAGGCAATTACTACGGTACGCCCAAAGCCCCAATTGCCAAGCTGGTTGCGCAGGGTCAGCCGGTGATTCTAGAAATTGAGTTGAGCGGAGCGCGGCAGGTGCGTCAGAGCTTTCCGAATGCCAAGCAAATCTTTGTGATGCCGCCCAGCGTTGAAGCGTTGGAAGCGCGGATTCGCGATCGCGGCCAAGATGATGAAGCGGCGATCGCTAAACGCCTTCAGCGCGCTAGAGCAGAACTCGCGGCGGCAGACGAATTTGATTTGAAAATTGTGAATGACGATTTTGAAATGGCGATCGCCGATCTAGAAAAAGCCATTTTTTCGTCTTTGGAGCGCTAGGAGCGCTAGTGTAGATAAGCATCTGTGCTACTACTGGAAAGGGTAAATCATGGCTTCGCAACCTGAGTGGCTAACCCAATTATTCGCGATCGCCCTCAACCGCCACAAAGCGCCGCTACCGCGACTAACCCTGCTATGGGTCTTGGTAATGATGGGTCTTACTGCCTGCACCGCCCGCACTGAAACCCTGACGCCTCCACCACCGCAAAGTAGTTCTGGGATCAAAACAGATCTACCGGCTGATGCTCCTGTTTCTGCGCCCCAAAAAGAAAGTGCCGTTACGCCTGATAACCCGGATAATTCATCTGTCGCTCGGGCTCCGGCGATCGCCAACAATTCAGCGACTAGCAGCGCAACCCCGGTTAATGCTGCCGAATGTCAAGCGGCTTCTACTCAGGCAGTGATGAACCTGTGCGCCCAAGCTGACTACCTCGAAGCCGATGCTAAGCTGAATCAGGTGTATCAAACCGTTAAAGGAGCGCAAGCGGATAACGGCAAGCAATCACTCGGTAACGCCGAGGTGGCTTGGATCAAGTTTCGCGATCTCGACTGTGCCTTTGAGCGCGATCGCTTTGAAGGCGGATCGATGGCTCCGATGGTTTATAGCAACTGTCTAACTAAGCGCACCCAAATTCGCACCGCTGAATTACAGCGCCCGGAACTGCCTCAAATCAGCTATCAAACCGCTGATGCGCAGCTCAATCAGGCGTACCAAAAGGTGATCGATGGGTTGGCCGATGATCACCGTACGGCCCTGACGCAAGCGCAGATAGCTTGGATTGAGTACCGCGATCGCAACTGCGCCTTTGAAGTGCTCTATAGTCCGATTGTGATTGAAGAAACGCAGTGTCTAGCTCGGATGAGTGCCGTACGCCTCGCGCAACTTCAAGCGGCATCGGAACAGAGCAGTTTGTAGTGTGTAATCCGCAAGCTAATTAATTTAGCTCTATAGTTTAGAAGAGTTTAGAAGCGGAATAGTTTAGAAGCGGAATAGTTTAGAAGCGGTTCTAAACTGGCTCTAAAAACGATTAGAGACGCCGCGGCCTTGCACTATGCAGCGATGTGACGTCGCTCACACTTTTTCACTTATTTTTGTTACCTGCCTGTATATATGACGCTAGCGCCCCTAACGCCCGAACAAATCCGCCTTCAGGAGCACAGCTTAAAGCAGGCAAATTGGAAAAAGTGGGGGCCTTATTTAAGCGAACGGCAGTGGGGCACGGTGCGCGAAGACTACAGCCCGCAAGGTGACGCTTGGGATTTCTTTCCGCATGATCACGCCCGTTCAAAAGCCTACCGCTGGGGTGAAGACGGCATTTTAGGCATCTGTGATGAGCAGCAGCGACTGTGCTTTGCGCTCTCGATGTGGAATACTCGCGATCCGATTATTAAGGAGCGCTTTTTTGGCCTGACCGGCAATGAGGGCAATCACGGTGAAGATGTCAAGGAATACTATTTTTATTTAGACAGTACGCCGACCCATTCCTATATGAAGGCGCTGTACAAGTATCCCCAGGCCGAGTACCCGTATGATCGGCTCGTGAGTGAGAGCCAGCAGCGCAATCGCAAGGATCCTGAATTTGAGCTGATGGATACGGGGATTTTTGAGGGCGATCGCTACTTTGATGTGCAGGTAGAATACGCCAAGGCCGGAACTGACGATCTGCTAATTGAAATTACAGTGACCAATCGCGGGCCAGAACCGGCTGATCTGCACCTGTTGCCTACGCTGTGGTTTCGCAACACCTGGGCCTGGGATCTGCCTAGCCTCAAACCTAATCTCAAAGCTCATTCTACTGATGCAAATATTTCGGTGATCGAAAGCCATCATCCCGAACTTGGACAGGCGTGGCTATATTGCCAAACTCCTAAGACGACGACTCCGCTGCTGTTTACTGAAAACGACACCAATAAAGAACGGCTCTTTGAAGTCAAAAATGTATCTCCTTACGTCAAGGATGCGTTTCACCGCTACCTCATAGAAGGTGAAGAAACAGCTGTCAATCCTCAGCAAATTGGCACCAAATCAGCCATTCACTATCACCTCAAGCTAGCGGCTAACGAAACCCAGAAAATCAAGCTGCGCTTAGTCAATCAGCTCGACTTGAGCGATCCGCTCGGCAGTGAGTTTGATCAGCTGCTCGCCCTGCGGCAGCAAGAATCCGACAAGTTTTATCATGCCCTATCGCCTTTTATTCACGATGAAGATTTGAGCAATGTGCAGCGTCAAGCCTTTGCGGGCATGATGTGGAGCAAGCAGTACTATCTCTATGATGTGACGACCTGGCTGAAAGGCGATCGCAGTACCATCAAGCCACCGATTGAGCGCAAGCGGGGCCGCAACGCCCACTGGCATCACCTCGACAGTCAAGATATTCTCTCGATGCCCGATACCTGGGAGTATCCGTGGTTTGCAGCCTGGGATACGGCCTTTCATTGCCTGCCTTTAGCGCTGGTAGATCCTGAATTTGCGAAGCAGCAGCTCGATGTGATGACCCGCGAATGGTACATGCATCCAAACGGTCAGCTACCTGCCTATGAATGGGCTTTTGGCGATGTAAATCCACCCGTACATGCCTGGGCGACTTGGCGAGTGTACAAAATTGAGAAAAAAATGACTGGGAAGAGCGATCGCCGCTTTCTCGAACGGCTGTTTCAAAAGCTGCTTTTAAACTTCACCTGGTGGGTCAATCGCAAAGACACCGAAGGCAATAATGTGTTTGAAGGCGGCTTTTTGGGCTTAGATAATATTGGGGTATTTGATCGCAGCAAGCCCTTACCTACCGGGGGGCGCTTAGAGCAGGCCGACGGCACTAGCTGGATGGCGATGTACTGCCTAGACATGCTGGCCATTTCTCTCGAACTGGCCTTAGAAAACCCGGTGTATGAAGATATGGCCACCAAGTTTTTCGAGCACTTTATCTACATTTCCGAAGCGATGAATGCTTCTAATGAGCACGCTACTCAGCTTTGGGATGAAGATGACGGGTTCTTTTACGACGTGCTGCACCTACCGGATATGACCCGTTTTCCGATCAAAATTCGCTCTTTGGTAGGGCTGATGCCACTCTATGCAACAACAACCCTAGACCCTGAACTAATGGCACGTCTGCCGGGATTTACGGAACGCTTAGAGTGGTTTGAGGCCAATCGCCCGCAGCTATCACGCAACATCATTACGACCGAAAAAAGAATAGAAGACGGCAGCCTGCAAAAAGTCCGTCTACTCTCTGTGGTAAAGCCCGACAAGCTCAGGCGCATTTTGGCCAAAATGCTGAAGCCTCATGAATTTTTGGGGCCAACGGGCATTCGTGCGTTATCTCGATTCCACCAGAACAATCCTTACACCTTTGATGTCAATGGCAGAATCTACCGGGTAGATTACGAACCGGCAGAATCCAGCTTAGGACTTTTTGGCGGTAACTCTAACTGGCGAGGCCCGGTGTGGTTTCCAACCAACTATCTGTTGATTGAATCGTTACAGCGCTACCACCACTTTTTTGGGGATGACTTCCAAATTGAGTGCCCTTATGGATCAGGCGATGTAATGAACCTGTGGGATGTCGCCACAAAGTTAGAGCAGCGCATGATCGGGACATTTCTAAAAGGAGAGAATGGCGATCGCCCGGTCTACGGCAACAACCAAACCTTTCAAAAAGATCCGCACTGGCGCGACTACATTCTTTTTTATGAATACTTCAATGGCGATACGGGCGAAGGACTCGGCGCTAGCCATCAAACCGGCTGGACAGGGCTAGTCGCCAAACTCATCCATCAATGCTGCGAATATGGGCCAAAAAAAGAAGGCTAAAAGGCAGCAAGACCTTTGATGACTATCACCCTAGATCTAGGGCTATTTTAGCCTAAAAGATAAGGTAGAACCACAATGGCACCAAACCTCGATACCGAAATCGAGCAGCGTTTGCTTGTATTTACTTTTCAAAAGAAGGGCGAACGACGGGACTTGAACCCGCGAATGGTGGAATCACAATCCACTGCCTTAACCACTTGGCCACGCTCGCCGCGTTTGGGCTTAAAGTATACCACCGTTTTTTTACTCAGCGCTAGTCTTTTCATCAGACTGAGAGAAAATGAGGGCCTTGGGGCAAAGTGCTGGGCCTCTCTAGAGGGCCCAAGGTGGCACTGATGCGGGTATAGGTTGTGATGATCTAAGCCAAAGTGCAACCTTTGATACAGCGGTTTGTTGATCAAACCTTAAATAATAAAAGGCCGGTAAGCCAAAATCTCTTAAGTTCGCTATCAATTAAGGTAGTCCAACCATCAGGCTAGTCCATCGGGCACTGCTTTTTCTGGCCCCTTACGCTAACCCTTTACATCAAAGAGGTATCTCTTGAAACCCGTGGTTGCTTCAACTGCTTATCTACTGATCTCGCACGGCAGCCGAGATTCACGTCCTCAAGAGGCGATGAACCGGTTAGCGGATCTTGTCAGAAAGCACCTAGAAACGGTGCCGAAATGCTCTGCACTGAGCGAAGCTGACCTCGAAGCCCAATTTCAGCGGCAGCTTTCTACCGCTGAAATTGGGTCTTTAAATCGCAGGCAAGCGCCAGAATTGGAGCCAATCACCAACGCCCATTCGGATCGATCCATCGGTCAGACGAGTGATAAGACAACTGGCAAGACGACCTTATTGACAAGGCCGCAGCCCAATCGCGTCCCTACACAGCCTTCAGATGTACTGGTGGGCACGGCTTGCTTAGAGCTAGCAGCTATTCCTTTAAGTGAGCAAATCTATAAGTTTGGGCTCAGAGTCAAAGCCGCGGGCGTCGGTGAGCTAAAGCTGCTGCCGGTATTTCTGATGTCGGGTGTGCATGTAATGGAAGATATTCCGGCAGAGGTCAAAGCCGCGCAGCAGTTGCTCAACCATGACTCACTCACGGGTGATGCCCTTAAGCTAACGCTCTGTCCGCATTTGGGCAGTCACCGAAAGTTGCCTAATGTCTTGGCTAATCGGCTAGCTTCTGTTCCGGCTGAGGGGTCGCTATTAGTGGCTCACGGCAGTCGGCGGCCTAAGGGAAATCGAGCTATTTTGAGCTTAGGCCGTCAAATCGGTACAGCGGTGGCTTATTGGGCAACGCCGCCGGATATCGAATCGCAAGTGATAGCTTTGATGCAGCAGGGCTGTCAAAAGCTAGCAATTTTGCCTTATTTTTTATTTGCCGGGGGGATTACAGATGCCATTACCCACCGTACTGAGGAGCTAGCTGAACGCTTTCCGAGTGTGAGCTTCCGGCTGCTGCCGACATTAGGCGCGACTGATGAAATTGCTCAGTTAGCAGTCGAATTGGCGACTCAATGAATGCCCAATAAACTCAGCTACTCTATCTATTTGCGCACTTGAACTATGTCCCCATCGCTCCCTACTACTTTTTTGGACTTATCTACGCCACTGCCCAAGCCTTTGAGTAAGAGAGTAGGCAAGGTTTATTTAGTCGGCGCAGGGCCGGGCGATCCAGGACTATTGACGGTAAAGGCGAAAACTTTAGTTGAGTGCGCTGATGTGGTGGTGTATGACGCGCTGGTGAGTGAGCCTATTTTAGCTTTAATTAATCCACTGGCTGAGCGGATTCATGCGGGTAAGCGGCGGGGCAGGCACTCAATGTCGCAATCCGAAATCACGCAGCTTTTGCTAAATAAGGCGCAGCAGCAGGCGGTGATCGTGCGCCTCAAGGGCGGCGATCCATTTGTGTTTGGCCGGGGCGGCGAAGAGATGTGCGATCTGATAGCGGCTGGGGTGCCGGTAGAGGTGGTGCCTGGGATTACGGCAGGAATTGCAGCCCCGGCCTATGCTGGAATTCCGGTCACGCACCGGGGATATAGCTCTTCGGTAACGTTTGTAACGGGGCATGAGTCGGCGGGTAAGTATCGGCCTGAGGTGAATTGGCGGGCTATAGCGCAGGCGTCAGAGACGATTGTGGTGTACATGGGGGTGCATAATTTGGCGAATATTACTCAGGCGCTGATGGCCGCAGATCTGGCGGCTGATACGCCTGTGGCGCTGATTCGCTGGGGCACTCGGCCTGAGCAGGAAGAGCTAGTCGGCACCTTGGCAACTATTGGAGAGAAAGTGGCTGCTAGCGGGTTTGAGTCTCCAGCAGTGGCAATTATTGGTAGAGTAGTGGATCTGCGATCGCGCTTTGCTGCCGCCTCACCCATCCAGGGCGAACATTGGGACGCGCTAGCAGGGAAAGATTAGCGCCAAAAAGAAGGAAAGAGCGATGATTGAGAAAGTGGTCGAAGCCACAGCCCCGATGAGACTGGACCGGTGGCTAGCAGAGACAGTAGAAGGGCTTTCTCGCAATCGGGCGCAGCAGCTCATTGAGCAGGGGGCGGTACGGGTAAATGGGGTATTAGGCGATCGCAAAAAAGCTTTAGTAACGGCAGGCGATCGCATCCGTCTCATCATTCCTGATCTAACCGCCGCTGAGATCCAGCCCGAAAATATCCCACTCGACATCCTTTACGAAGACCATCAGTTACTGATGGTGAATAAGCCAGCAGGGATGGTTGTGCACCCAGCGCCGGGGCATGACACCGGCACTCTGGTTCATGCGCTATTGTTCTACTGCGGCAACCAGCTCACGGGCGTGGGCGGCGTTCAAAGACCAGGAATTGTTCATCGGCTCGATAAAAACACTACTGGTGTAATGGTAGTCGCCAAAACAGAACTAGCCTTACATAGCCTCCAGCAGCAAATCCAGGCAAAAACGGCTCGCCGCGAATACTTGGGCATCATTAACGGCGCACCCAAAGCCGCTCAAGGCATTATCAATCAGCCCATTGGCAGGCACCCTAAGCACCGCAAAAAGATGGCCGTTATTCCTGTCGAAGCCGGTGGGAGAGTTGCGATTACCCATTGGCAGACCCTAGAGCGGCTCGGCAACTACAGCCTAGTGCAGTTTCAGCTAGAGACTGGTCGCACTCATCAAATCAGAGTCCACAGCGCCTATGAAGGGTATCCGCTCGTCGGCGATCCAGACTATGGATCGGGCAAATCACTCGGCGTGAAGCTACCAGGGCAAGCGCTGCATGCGTTTCGGTTAAGCATTAACCATCCGATCACTCAGGCCCGGATCATTGG
This sequence comes from uncultured cyanobacterium, assembly GCA_963740915.1. Taxonomy (GTDB): domain Bacteria; phylum Cyanobacteriota; class Cyanobacteriia; order Phormidesmidales; family Phormidesmidaceae; genus Phormidesmis. Next base: position 69,052 of record CAVUFV010000010.1, on the reverse strand, counting down.
CGAAGCGCCGCTACCCGAAAGAATGGAAAAGCTACTGGATAAACTGCGTTCGCTTTAGCGTAGCTTTAGTCACACCATAAAAAAAGCCGAAGCAGCAGTGCTACTCCGGCAAATAACCTTTTGAGGAAAGAACAAATCAAATGCTAGCTAGAAGGCCATATTGCCATTAATTGTTGCCATTAATTGGCACATTTAGCTTGCGGAAAGGCACCGATGCCCCAATGTTGATGGTGGCCGTATTGACCTGGGGTGCAGAGGCCGGACGAGCGGCGACGCTGCGAGCCATATCGAGATACAGCGATGGGTTGCCTGCGGCTGCCTGCTGGTCTTGAGGCTTGAATCGACGCACCTGTTGCTGCCAAGAAATTTTGGGAAAGCCCAAAATGCTGCGATAGTACTCGTCATAACGAGGCGACTTGATATTGAACGGCAATTCGCCCGTCTCACGTCCCGGCAGGCTGCGACGACGCTGATAAGGCACAATGTCGTAACCGAAGTTATCTACATACTCATCGCTATCTAGCAGCTCATCAATGAAGCCTGCTACGCCTTTTGTTGCAATTTTGATAGACCAAGCAATTTTTTCCCGCTCGTTGTAGGGGTCGCGGCCTAGCACGCGCTGAATACACTGCTCAACAAAGCGGTAGTTGCTGTTTTTCTCATAAAAACTGCTGAGGAAGGTCTCAGAAAGCAGCAGACCCCGGATAAAGTCACGCACGGTAATTTGGTTATTACGAAGCTGAGATTCTAAAAAGGGCTCCCGGTCCGCAGCAAAGCAATGGAAAAACATTTGACGGTAAGCAGCATCGATGAGCTCGCTCATTTCGCTGTACTCCAGCAGAGCCTCAGCGCTGTAAACTCTGGGCTGGTCATCGCCCTGGACTATATACCCCTCAACCCGCGTATTCTGGCTTTTTGGGGGATAACTCAATAACGGAAGAGCCACGCTTGAATCTCCAACACTTGTGTAAACATCTGCAAATAATATGTCTAAATGATAAGGGAGCGCGGCGCTTGCCCTGAGAAGTCTGAGGAAATTATTACACACCTTAACATTTAACAAAATGGGGTGAGATGGCCAACTGTCAAGCCTTTACCCTTTGCGGAAGCCGATACAAAGCGGTAGTTGAGCCCATGCGGCAGGATTTGAGACTGGCATTGATCCGAAGGCTCATATTTTGCAACATCTTTTTCCTCTTCCTCTTTTAGCTCAGAGGTCTTTTAGCTCAGAATTTTTGGGGTTCAGAGGTGTCTGCTGCACCTTTTCCCAGTCTTGTGGGGTGTTGCAGTTAAACAGCATCTGCGGGGGTAAGTAGCGGTATGGCTCAACTGCTATTGTGGTCAGCCAAGCTTGAAAGGAATGAGCATTAATAGATCCGCGTAAATAATGCTGAAGCGCTGCTAAACAGTTTCGATGATAGTAGCCGCATAGAGGTTCCCACCCTTTGATGCCCGGTGCGAGTGATGCCATCGGCGCCATCGAAGGAGCCAAGGGATTAGTTGAGCGGTTAGCCAGCAGCCAGCGCCACCATTGATTGAGGGGGGCCGCTTCTAGATAAGGCAAATCGCAGGCCAGTAGCAAACACCAGTCGCCTTGGACTTGGCTCCATCCTTGGGCAAAGCCGCTGAGCGGGCCAGCGCCGGATGCAGTCATCGAAGATCTGCTGACAGCTTCACGGATGAGTTTTACTCCTGACGGCACTATTGGCTGGTAGCGATCGGGCCAAGCGGTGACGACAGTGACATCGGGTGTAATCTGCTGGGCGATTTGCGCGGTTTGGATCAGCAGTGATTGGCCGCCAGGAGTCTTTAGCAGCGCTTTATCTTGGCCCATTCGGCGGCTGTGTCCACCGGCCAAAATAATGGCTGACAGCGAGGATGAAGGGGCTGCCATTGAGTAAGTTTGGAGTGAGTTTGGAGTGAGTTTGGAGTGAGTTTGGAGTGAGCTTAAATCGGCGATCGCAAGTTTTTTGATCTAAGCGTCCTGAGACGGTGGCCGGGGCCGCACGGGTGAGTTTTTAGGCGAATTTTTGAGCGGACTTTTAGGTGAATTTTTGGGCAGATCATTATCGTCATCTGGGCGCTTGGCCTCAGCCCAGTCGCGCCCTTGAACGTAGTAAATTAGGCCAGTAAGTGCCGCTATGGTGATGTACATCAGTCGAATAAACCAGCCAACTTGACTAAAGATGGCAGCAGCCAAATCAGCTCTGGGATCGTTGTAGTTTTTCAGTTCTTTGACCAATGCCTGGCTGGGGCTACTGACTTGTTCTGATTCTAAGCTGTCGCGATGAGTAGGCAATTCGCTGACTTCAGTGCTGTAGGCGTAAAATCCCCAGAAGCCGCCGCTGCCAGTATCTCGTTGTAAAAAGCTATCAGTGATTTGATGCGCTTCTGAGTAAGAGATATTGGCCCGATTGGCGACTCGCTGAATCCATAGATGCTGCTGCATCCAGTAGCTGGCGTTAAACACAAAAGGGCTAACGACAATCAATAAGGCCGCTTTAGCCCAACGGTTCCAATGGCGAGGCAGTAGGAAGGTAGCGGCGCCGATGCCGCCACTCAAAAGCGCAAAGACCAAGATATTAGAAATCTCGACTAACTCAATGCTGCGCAAAAAGCCGCCGAGCCAAGGCACAGAATAGAGGTAGGTTTCAGCTAAGGCTGCGATTACCACCTTAAACCCAGCCATCAGCAAGCTTAGGCCAATGCCAATCGCAAAAAATAAGGGGATGCGAGGTCGCCTAGAGGCAGTAGACATGGCGGCGGTTACAAAATACTTTCTTTATCAAAACACTGCGGTTGCGAAATGCAAAATGCATTTCGGCTGTAATTTGGCCGAGAACTTTAATTTAGGGCTTGAGCTTGGCTGATGTATATAGTACATTTGAACCAATTGTGGCCGGTGCCGAGGCTATTTTATCTATTAAGGCAGTTTTGTCCATTAAGAGCAGGCCTAAATTGTGTAGCTTCTATTGATCCATGCTATTTGCCCTAGTTGAGTGATCCGCTCTATGAGTATTGAACAGACGAACCAGTTGATTTTGCTCATCTTGAATTCGGTGCTGATGACCTTATTGTCTGCTGCTATGTTGGGCGGGGCTTGGCTTCGTCAAAATGCGCTGGCTCAACAGTTGCAGCAGGCTAAGTCTCGCTATCATCAGCTCACTCGCACATCAGATATGGCAATTGGCCCGCTGAGCGATCTGGAAGGGGGGATACATAGGCGACATCTTAAGGCCGATCTTAAAAAAGTTCGCGATCGCCGTCAGCAACTGATCAATCAATATCTCTGGAGTCATGTTGGAATGCTGACATTGCACGGGGTGCTAATGCTATTTGGGGTGAGCTTGTTCGCGTTGGCGCTGCGAGCCATTCTGTCGGTGGATGGCCTAATTGCGACTTCGCTAGTCTTATTTACGGTCGGCTCTGGGGGCCTGCTAGCCGGGATGGGCTGCATTTTGATTGATTTGGTTCAGGGCAATAGCGGGGGTGATGCTTTGGGGCAATCGGTGGGTAAGGCGATCGCGCAAATCACCCACCACTGGCAACCTGAAAAAGCCTTCTCTCTAAAAAACCCCCTAGACAAAACCCTGAGGAAAAATTTAGAAAGGAAGGCTTTTGAATCAAGTGCAGTATCGTCTATCGCCAGACGTTAGCGTCTAAATAGACAGTCGGGAGACAATAGCGAAACCCTAAATTTTCTCTGCTAGCTCACGCTCAGATTTACCTAGATTAAACGCTTGGAGAATGCGTTCGGCCATTTGGGCAGGCATCAGCCCTAGTACGGCTTTAGACTGATCGGGTGAGGCATGGTCTACTAGCTCATCCGGGACGCCCAATCGCAAGAGGTCGGGGGTAAGCTTGCGATCAAAGAGTTCTTCAGCCAACGCTGATCCGAAGCCGCCCATCAGGCAACCATCTTCTAGGGTCACCACTTTGCCGATTTGCTGAATCAAAGGCAGCATCAGATCGGTATCTAGCGGTTTAGCAAATCGCGCATTCAGTACGGTTGCTTCGACGCCATGCTCACTCAAAATCTCAGCCGTTTGCATAGCCGGATACACCATTGCACCGTAGCCGATCAGCAGCACGTCATCGCCTTGGCGCAGCAGTTCCCCTTTCCCAATCGGCAGAGTTTCCCAGCCTGATTCCATTAAGGGTACACCGTAGCCACTGCCGCGAGGGTAGCGCACCGCAATCGGACCGTTGTATTCGATGCCGGTGACAACCATCCGCTGAAGCTCGGCTTCATCTTTGGGGGCCATCAGCACCATGTTGGGAATGCAGCGCAAATAGGCAATGTCGTATAGACCTTGGTGCGTAGGGCCATCGACGCCAACGATCCCGGCGCGATCTAGCGCTAGAAATACCGGCAGCTTTTGGATGCAGATATCGTGAACGATTTGGTCGAAGGCGCGCTGTAAGAAGGTGGAATAGATCACCGGCACAGGCTTCATGCCTTCGCAAGCAAGGCCCGCTGCGAGAGTGATAGCGTGCTGCTCGGCAATGCCGACATCAATGTACTGTTTGGGCCGCTTGGCCTGGAGTAAGTCGAGGCGGGTGCCGGTGGCCATCGCGGCGGTGATGCCCACAATGGTGGGATCTTTTTCGGCAAGGGTGACGAGGGTTTCGGCGAAAACTTTGGAGTAGTCGGGTGGCTTAGGCTTATTGGCCGGAATTTTTTGACCCGTTTCGAGATCAAAAGGTGATTGGGCATGATAGCCGACTTGATCTTTTTCGGCGATTTCGTAGCCTTTGCCTTTGACAGTCGCGACATGGACTAGCACTGGCCCGCCGTGATGATGGGCGGCTTTGAAGGCAGCAATCAGCTCCGGTAGGTTGTGACCATCGACGGGGCCCATGTAGGTGAAGCCGAGTTCTTCAAAAACGGCCCCGACTTTAGGAACGGCCAATCGCTTGATCCCTTCTTTGAATCGGCTCAGTTCGGGCGTGAGAGTTTCGCTGAAGGGCAGTTGCTTGAACTGCTCTTCGAGATTGTCAGTGATGAACTGCATAGGGGGGCTAAGGCGCATCTTGTTGAGGTAGCGCGGAATAGCTCCGACGTTGGGTGAAATCGACATTTCGTTGTCGTTGAGGACGACGACGAGGTTGGTTTTGGGCAGGTGACCAGCGTGGTTGATAGCTTCTAGGGCCATGCCGCCTGTGAGTGCACCGTCGCCGATGATGGCAGCGACTTTGTAATTTTCGCCTTTGAGATCACGGGCGATCGCCATTCCCAAAGCTGCTGAAATACTGGTCGAAGCGTGGCCCGCGCCAAAGTGGTCAAAACGGCTTTCCGAGCGCTTTAGATAGCCCGCCACGCCGTGCTGCTGGCGCAGAGTGTGAAAGTCCTTATAGCGGCCTGTAATCAGCTTATGGGGATAGGCTTGGTGACCGACATCCCACACCACTTTGTCCCGGTCTAAATCTAAGGTTTGATAGAGCCCTAAGGTCAGCTCGACGACGCCGAGCCCTGGGCCAAGATGACCGCCGCTAGCAGCAATCGTCTGTAAGTGCTTATCTCGAATCTGCTGCGCAATTTTTTCTAGCTGGGTGACCGATAGGCCATGCAACTGGTTAGGGTGGGTAATGTCACTCAGATGCATTTCAAATCCTCTCTTAATCAGTAAATCGGCAGTCAATGAGTTCTTCAGGCGTTCTACAGGAGTCGTAAAGAAGTGCTAAACGGGCTCTAAAAGCGATCGCAACACCGCCCTGAGTGTTTGCGGATGCTGTGATCACTTTTGGATTGCTTTCGACACTGATTTTTTAACACCGACCCTGAGCAATTATCTTGTCGCCCTTCAGTATTGACTGCGGGTTCATATACGATATGACTCATATACGATGGGTGACACGTAGCGTTGATCTTTACTCTTTCACTGTAGATTAGATCTGAGCGTCCGTCCGTAAAATGAAGGCTCCTATGAAAATATTCACGACTCCTAATTCAGCTTTTGTTCGTCAGCAAAGTACGCTATTGCAGCCGCTGTTTCAACGGGCGCTCAAATTAGCCGCCGCTTCGACGTTTGGATCGGCTTCTTTGGCCGCAATGGCTCTAGGCACGGGTGTCGGCGTCAGCCCAGCAGCAGCGGTTAGCCCTGACTATTTCGCCTGTGTGGCTGGTATGACGGCAGCCGGAATTGCTGAAGCCGAGGCAATAGCTGCCTGCGCTTCGGCCCGCTATCCTGAAAATTTGGGCGCTTGTGTCGTCGATATCAATGAACTGACTGGGCTGACGGCAGCGAGTGCGCTGTTGGTGTGTGAGCGATCGCGCCGCCCCGTAGAAGTCGCCAACTGCACTATCGACATTCACACTAACCTGCTGACGGGGCCTTCGCCTAAAGTGCTAGAAAACTGTGGCCTTAGCCTATTGCCTGAGCGCTACGGTAGCTGCGTGGTGGGTATCGCCGATGCCACTGAAGCCAGCGTCGATGAAGCGATGACACAGTGCTTGCGGGCGGGCTATCGGCCTTGGCGAATCCAGCCACGCAGCTAGATTTACCCCAGAATTGCCAAAGGTTAGCGGGAGATATTGGCCAGTAGGAAGATCCCGGCAGTGAGACCCAAAAACAGTGGCAGCCAGCCCGCCATAAAGGGACTCAAGATGCCTGCTTCGCCCATCGCTGAGGTGATGAAGCTCAGCAAGTAATAACCAAAAATAATCACCACGCTAACGCCGAAGCTAGTGGCTTTGCCGGTGCGCTGAGGGCGAATGCCAACGGCTGATCCGACCAAGCTAAAAACGACGCAGGCAAAAGGAATCGCATATTTTCGCTGAATTGCTACTTCCAGTTTGCGCACCGCTTTTTCGTCGCCGGTTTGCCGCAGAATGCCTAAGTACTCCCTAGCTTCGACAATATTCATTTCTTCTTCGCGCTTCACCCGGTTAGCTAGATCTAGCGGGGTGCGCGGCAACTGCAAGTATTGCTCATCAAAGCGAATGATCTGGCGAAACGAGCCATTGGCGGAGACGGCGTAAATGGTGCCGTTGGTAAATTTCCACAGGTTGCGCGAAAAGTCCCAAGTGGCAGATTCGGCGTTGACAATTTGATTGAGACCGTTTTCGCTGTCTTGCTGAGAAAAATCCACTACGGTGATGCCGTTCATCGTGGTGCCGTCAAAGTTACGAGCATGGAAAAAACGCACCAGTTCGTCGCCGGATCCATCTTCGGCGGGCTGCTGCTGTTGAAAGGTAATGTTGCCCTGCTTGAAAGGCGGCTTTTCTTCGTCGAGAGCGATCGCTAGCATCGTTGCCGCCCGCTCTGTACTCGCCGGGGCAATCACTTCATTGACGACAAAGCTGAGGGCGGTGATCAGTAGGCTGAGAGCGATCGCCGGCACAACAATGCGCTTGACGCTGACCCCACAGCTGCGCAAAGCAATCAGCTCACTGTCACTCGAAAACCGGCTGTAGGTCATCATCGTCGAGAGCAGCGTAGACATCGGGAACGCCAGCACTACAAACGTCGGTAAACTCAACAAAAAGATCTCAAAGGCCAAAGAGGCCGGGAGTCCGGCTTCGGTGACTTTGCGAATCAGTTCAAACAGGGTACCGATGGAGACGCCAATAGATGAAAATGCGCCGACGCCAAACAGAAACGGCAGCGTCAGCTCGCGGGCAATGTAGCGATCCATAATCGGAATACGCGGCAGCCAGCGGGCAATTTTTTGGGTAAAGCTCGGCGCGGTAGTAGAGGTCATAGCAGCGGCTACAGGCGGAAGCTTTCGCCTAGATAATATTGACGCACCAGCGGATTATCGGAGAGGTCGGCAGCGCTGCCAGAGGCCAAAATTTGGCCTTCGCTCATGATGTATGCCCGATCAATAATTTGGAGGGTTTCGCGGACATTGTGATCGGTGATTAAAACCCCCATGTTGCGATCGCGCAATTCTGCCACAATCGTCTGAATTTCTGAGACTGCAATCGGATCAACACCTGCAAAAGGCTCATCCAAAAATAAAAAATCTGGCCCCTGCACACCTGAAGCCAAGGCTCTAGCGAGTTCTGTGCGCCGCCGTTCGCCCCCTGATATTTGAATGCCTAAAGAATTTTTGACGGTTTCTAGGCGAAATTCTTTGAGCAAATGGTGAAGGCGATCGCTGCGCTCGTGAAATGGCACCCCGGTCTGCTCCATCACTAGCCGCAGATTATCCTGCACGCTGAGATTGCGAAAAATGCTGGCCTCTTGAGCCAAATAGCCAATGCCGAGGCGAGCCCGCTGATACATCGGCAGATCGGTAATGTCGCGATCAGCTAGCATCACCTTGCCCACATCAGGCCGTACCAGCCCAGTAGCCATATAAAAAGTCGTGGTTTTGCCCGCTCCGTTTGGCCCCAAAAGGCCCACAATTTCCCCTTGAGACACGGACAGCGTGACCCCTTTCACCACCGTGCGCTTACCGTATGTTTTTTGCACATTTTCGAGCGCCAGCTTCAAAGTAGAGGCTTCCTGTATTGGGCCAGGTATCGGGCCAAGTATTGAACCAGTTTGCTCAGATTTTATCAGAGAGGACGCCATGATATACCCAAGATATACTCCACATTCGCGACTATCGAATAGAGCTGAGTTCGTCAGGCAATTCAGGCGGCGGCGTGGGAATTGAAAGGGGCGCAGGCGCAGCATTGACATTCGGCGCAGGATTGGGCTCTTCCGGCAAGTTGTAAACCGCTTCTACTTGGCTATTGGCCGCTGGCGTGGCGACAAACCGGCCCTCTGTAATCAGATAGGTCACCGTTTCAGCTTTTAGGGTATTGCCCTCTTGATCGACATACACATTGCCGCTGAGCACTATTCGCTGCTCCCGGCTGTAGTACTGAGCCTGGGCAGAGGTTGAAAATATTTGGCGATTGGGATAGTCAATACGCACATTGCCAATGGCAGTGACAATGCCCGTATTGGAATTGGCTTCGACGCGAGCTGCGCGCATTTGAATCGCCCCGCCTGAGGGGCCGCTCGATTGGGCTTGGGCTGGGAGGGCTGTAGGCCAAAAACTTTTTTGGGAAATCTGGGAGATCAAGGGCAAGGTGATCGCAATCGCACTAGCCACTATCAGTCGCCGTAAGCGCTTACTCCATCTAGATTGCGATCGCCCGGACATTTGCCAAGACATTTTTAAAGGCACAATAATAAAAATCGACTCATCAGGAACTAGGCTCTATAGCCATACTAAAAACAGACACCCCATAAACCCTCTCAGTTCAGACCGCTTTGCCAACTGGCAGAGGTTTACTAACTGGGGTTTACTAACTGGAGTTTACTAACTGGGGTTTACTAACTAGGGTTTACTAACTGTCAGAGAACATAGACAAATAGAGCTAGCAGCGCCTAGGGGGCAAAAATTACCAATCCCTACCTATACCTTAATCTGAAACCCACTGAATATGAGGTAAAGGCTGAGGCAAATCTGCCATCAGTGCCGCAACCCCTTCAGGCCCAGCGGTTTGCACCAATGACAGCCATTCTATGGCCTGATCGACTAGATCTTCAACCGCCACCTTTTCATAGCTAGGCTCAAACTTTTGCAGCCGGTTAATGCCTTCGCCCAGCAAAATCGCACCCCCTCGCCAGTTGAGATTGCCCAAATGGTAAAACGCCACCGCTATCTGCAAAATGCCTTGATAAAAAGGCTTGTCAACCGTCTCGGCCACCATCCAAATTGCTTCTAAGGTGTCATGGCAGGCATAAAACTCGCCTCGGTTGAATTCATCGATCCCTTGAGCAAACGGCGAGTTTGAAAGAGCTGGGTTTGAAGTAGATATGGGCATAGTGAATTTGTATTTAATTTTCTTGATATATGTTCTTGATACATAGCTATTCAGTCAAATATCAGCCCAATGACTTTTCATGAATTGGCACATCATCCAGTATTGCTAAGTCTAAGGTGATATCCTCCTCACTTAGTAGCTAGCCGAGCCGCTAGCTACTAAGTGACGTAAGTTGGAAATCTATTCGTAGTGTCAGGAGTAAGCAGCGTGGTGAGTTCTTCAGTTAAGCGTAGCCGTAGTATTGATAGCAGTGTTGATCCCAGGGTTGACGGCCAGCAACCCCCTTCAGATCAAATCGGTCAGCAGCGCTTTAATCCAATTCCGACGACTCGCTGTCTGGTGCAGCCACTGCCCGCTGCGCCTTTATTTGGCACTGACGGCATTCGAGGGCAGGCCGGAACGCTGCTGACTGCGCCGCTGGCAACCCAGGTGGGCTTTTGGGCGGGCCAGGTGCTGCGCTGCCACGGTGAAACAGGGCCGGTTATCTTGGGACAAGACTCTCGTAACTCCAGCGACATGCTGGCGGCTAGCTTAGCGGCGGGCCTGACTACAGCAGGGTTAGAAGTGTGGAACATGGGCCTTTGCCCGACGGCGGCAGTAGCGCATCTAGCCATGGGTAACGCGGGCGGAATCATGATTTCTGCCAGCCATAACCCACCTGCTGACAACGGCATCAAGTTTTTTGGCTCTGATGGCACCAAACTTTCGAGTATGTTGCAGCAGCAAATTGAGGCAGCGCTGCGAGGCCAGGGCCTACCAAATACATCGCTATGCAGCGCTGAAGAAACAACTGGCATTCAGTGGGGCAGAGCCTATCAGCGCCCAGATTTGGTTGAGCGCTATGTCGATTTTTTGCATCAGCCTTTTCAGCCACATCCTGACTTGAGCGGCTTACGGATTGTGCTGGATTTGGCTTGGGGCGCAGCAACGCGGGTGGCCAAGCAGGTGTTTGAAGCGACGGGGGCAGAGGTCGTAATTTTGAACGGACTGCCGGATGGCGATCGCATCAACGTCCAGTGCGGCTCCACTCATCTAGATCAGATCAAAACCGCTACCACCGAACTCAATGCTGACATTGGGTTTGCCTTCGACGGCGACGCGGATCGCGTGATGGCAGTCGATGCTCAGGGCCGAGTTATCGATGGCGACTACATTTTGTATTTTTGGGGCCAAACCCTCAAGCAGGCCGATAAGCTACCCAATGACACGATTGTCTCTACGGTAATGGCTAACCTCGGCTTCGAACGGGCTTGGGAAAAGCAGGGCGGTAAGCTAGTGCGCACCAACGTCGGCGATCAGCATGTCTTTGCCGAAATGATCAGCCAGGGCGCAATGCTGGGTGGTGAACAGTCAGGCCATATTTTATGTCATCACTACAGCCTCACAGGCGACGGTATTTTGACTGCTTTGCACCTGGCTGCTTTGCTCAAGCAGGCTGGTTGCTCACTGCCAGATCTGGTGGCCCAGAGCTTTAAAACCTATCCTCAACGGCTGAAGAACGTGCGTGTAGAAGATCCCGCCGTTCGCTGTAACTGGAGCCAGTGTGAGCCACTGCAACAGGCAATAGCTCAAGCTGAATCCGACATGGGCGACCAAGGCCGAGTGCTCGTCCGCGCTTCTGGCACTGAGCCGCTAATTCGGGTCATGGTGGAAGCGGCGAATGCGGATGTGGTTGATTACTGGACAGACGCGTTGACAGATAACATCGTTCAGCACTTGGGGTAGCAGGATTTTTCAAGGAGTCACCCTTTAGCACAGCGCATTTAGAAGGCACTTTTTAAAAAGATCTAACTAGATTCCCGATCAGTAATGTGAAGCTTTGCAAAGCTGATCGGGTTTATGCTATTTCTGATTAAGTTTTAAAAACGAGTTGTTTTACATAGAGCATTATGACCGCAGCGCTCCAACTTACTTCGTCGCTCGAAGCCGTTATCCGGCTAACGCAGCAGGGTCATCCCAAAAAAATTATTGCGATGGGAGATAGCTTAGTTTATGGCTATGGCGACTGCGAAGGAGGGGGTTGGGTCGAGCGCCTGCGCTTGCAATGGATGAATCCCGACTATCCGGGGCCGATTATATATAATTTGGGCGTGCGTGGCGACGGCGTGGCTCACGTTGCCAAACGGCTAGAGCAAGAGTTTACGGGGCGCGGTGAATTGCGCCGCCGTACGCCTGATCTGTTAATCCTGTCGGTTGGCCTGAACGATTCTGCGCGATCTGGAGGTGCATCGGGCCGTCCAGTGACAGATATTCAGGACTTTGAGCAGGAAATGGCTCAATTGCTAGCGCAGGCAAGTCAGCTTTGCCCAATATTTTTTATTGGGATGACGCCCGTTAATGAAGCCGCTATGCCCTTTGCTAATGTCTTGTACTTCAGTCGGGCAGAACAAATTCGCTATCGGGATGTGACCCAGCGGCTGTGTGAGGCCCAGAACGTGCCTTATCTAGATGTTCTGGATTTGTGGACTCAGCAGGATGAGAGGTGGGTGAGCGATCGCCTTTGCAAAGACGGCCTTCATCCCAATGCCCTCGGCTATCGCACGCTCTTAGAAGCTGTTCAAGCTTGGCAACCGCTAATGAGCGCTATCCACTAGCCGTCATGGTGAAATAAATTTTGATCCTTCCTAAGGGCGTCGCGCGTAAAAACATACCGATGCCCTCATTCCCTAGTCCGTTTTCCTAAACTTAGGAAAAGGCATTGTCGCCGTCGAGGGGTAAATAGGCCTTGCCTGTAAAGGGGCTAGGGTGAGGAGGATCCGGTACTCTACTCTCTTACGGATCTTTGGAATGTAAGCGTTAATGTCAGCGTAAGGGCGTTGCTGATTCTGAGTATGAATTAAATTCTGGACTATTTGAAGGCTCGTTCAGACTTGTGAAAAACCATACTGTTATTCAGCAACGCCAGAGTTGTTGGATCTAAGTTAGTTGTCTGAATCTATCGCCTTTTTTACGCCATCAACAATCTCGTTCTCTTCAACAATCTCATCTAAGTTGAGTTTCTCGGTCAGGGTTTCGCCAACAGAATCAGCTTTTTCTTCAGTGTTAGCGGCTTCAGATGCTTTACTTTGTAGCTCACGCCGCTCAGCCCGCTTTTGTTCAAGGCTTTCAGCCGATATTGTGGGTTCGCCATCCGGCATGATCAAAGCTGGCATCGCTTGGGCAACGGGCTGCATCAAACCCAAAAGCATGACTACGCTAACCAAACAAATCGTAATTTGCTTGACAGCCTTTTGAACAAATAGAAAAAATTGATGATTCATGGTTAAATTACCTCGTCAAAAAAAAGATGAAAAATTTGCTGATACCCTAGCTTTTTAGCTAGGCACCCAAACTGAAACAGAGCCTGCCTGACAGCCAAAGTCAGCCCAGCCTTCGTCGTTGGTTGTCACGGGCTCATCAATGTGCTCAGTGATGTCTTTGTAGGTGGTGTTAGGGTGTCCCACTTCCATCCATTTGGTGCCTTCATCGCCATTGCTAATGACAACCGCCATGCCGCCGGGAAACTCTTCTGTTCCTATCCTTGTCCAGCCAATTGTGTTGGCATGGTCAAAATAGTCGTACTGATCGCCATAAGCGTAAGTGCGCCTTGCCTCCATAAACTTATCAATTAAAAACTGATGGCTGTCGAGCCAAATTTCGTGTTCTTCGCCATCTTTGCCAGTGTCTTTGTAATGCGCGCCGTAGTAGTCGGCGTAAAAGACGCAGGGATAGCCACCTTGGCGCAGCAAAATCAGGGCATAGGCCAATGGTTTGAACCAGGATTCTACAACAGATTCTAGAGATTGCAGCGGCTGTGAGTCGTGATTATCGACAAGGGTAACGGCTAAAGCCGGCTGATCTTTGACTAAGCTGTTGTCAAAAATAGTGCGCAAGTCATAGCTGTTGCCACCTTTACTGGCTTCTCTAAAGTTGTAGTGCAAAGGTGCATCAAATAAAGCTACGTCGCCGCCTGTGACCTCAATAAAATGATGCAGCGCTTCAATTTCGTACGACCAATATTCACCTACCGCAAATAAGCGTTTGCCGCTTTGCTTGCGCACATGCTGAAGCCAGTCGGGGAAAAAGCCTGCCTGCACATGCTTGACCGCATCGAAGCGAACTCCGTCAATATCAACAGTGTCCACGTACCATTCGCCCCAGTACATAAGATCTTCGCGTACTTCAGGATGATTGATGTCTAAATCGCAGCCCATGAGATAGTCAAAGCAGCCTTTTTCGAGATCGACTTGTTCATCAAACTGTTTGCCTTCAAATAGATAAACTGCCTCGAACTCTCCTTGTTCGTAAGCGTTGTAATCGACCGCATTAAAGTGCCACCAATGCCATTCCAGTTCTGAGTATTTGCCTTGGCGACCTGGAAAAGTAAAGTTTGTCCAGGCTTTAATGTTGACCATATCGCCAATGGCTTCGTTGCGATTGTCAGGTGAGTAAGGAGTGGCCGGAAACTCTTCCTCAGCATCTCCTCCTAATTTATGGTTGAGTACAACGTCTGCATATACTTCTATGCCAGCTTTCTTAGCTCTTTGGACGGCATTGATGTATTCATCTTTGGTGCCGTACTTGGTGCGAACAGAGCCTTTTTGATCAAATTCTCCTAAGTCGTAGATGTCATAAACGCCATAGCCAACGTCGTAGCCACCGGCTGTTCCTTTGTAGGCAGGCGGTAGCCATAGGGCGGTGATGCCAGCTTTGGCTAAGTCTTCCGCTCTTTCGGCTAGTTCGTTCCATAAGGTACCATCAGGCTCGTTGTACCAATGGAAGTATTGCATCATCACGCCGTTGGGTGCAGACATAGTTTTAGAGTACTCCGGGTGGTCCTAAATAAGGGGGTGATAGCCAGCTGTTGTCTCCCAATCATCAGGCCAAAATCAACGTTAGGAAATATCTCTAAAGACACAGCTTTATTGGGTTTTTACGGCGGTGGTTCGGTTCACGCAGTTGCCTTCGATGAGGGTATGGCCGAGCCAGTGCTGATCGCTCAGCGGGTAGTCGCTGCGGTAGTGGCCGCCTCGACTTTCGGTGCGGAAGGCGGCGCTTTTGAGAATGAGCTGAGCGATCGCGAGCAAATTTCGCACCTCTGCCCACAGCCGCACCTGATCCGCGCTCACTGCTGCTGGCAATCGTAAGGTTTCACCTGGTCTGAGCGTCAGCGCCGCTGTAATCGATAGCTGATCAAACGCCAGTTGCCATTGGATCACCTGATCGAGCGCTGTCTCTAATCCCGCCTGGTCGCGGCAAATCCCGGCACTGTGCCAAATCAGCTGTGGCAAATGAGCCCGCCATGTGATCAGCGATTTGAGCCACTCGCCCGCTAAGGCTGCTACCGTCACAGCCGCCAGTGGAGGCACCTTTTCCAAGTCCGAGGCCAGCCGAATGTGCTTAAGCTGCGCGCCGTAAACTAAGCACTCTAGCAAAGAATTACTTGCCAGCCGATTAGCGCCGTGAACCCCGGTGCTCGCGTTTTCACCCACAGCATAAAGGTGGGCAATGGTGGTTTCGCTGCTTAAGTTACAGGTAATGCCGCCCATCCAATAGTGGGCGGCAGGAGACACCGGAATGGGTTCATTCAATACATCAATGCCCCAGTGCTTGCATACCTGAATAATGTTGGGAAAGCGATAGCGAATGCGGTTGCTATCAATCGGGCTTAAATCTAGCCAGACTCGGCTGTCTGGAACGGCAGTTTTTTGCAAATGGCTAAAGATAGCGTGACTCACGATATCTCTAGGCGCTAATTCGCCTTCCGGATGATAGTCAAAAGCAAAGCGATAGCCAAAGCTATCGAGCAAGTGAGCCCCTTCGCCGCGCACCGCTTCGCTGATTAAAAAACGCGGCGCTCCAGGCTTAGTCAAAGCGGTCGGGTGAAACTGAAAGAATTCTAAATCGCGAACTTGTGCGCCTGCTCGCCAAGCGATCGCCACCCCGTCACCCGTACTCGCTGCCGGATTGGTCGTCTGTGAAAACACCTGACCGCCGCCGCCCGTCGCTAGCACCACCGCCCGCGCCGGTACCCAGTAAATCTGTGGCGGGGCGTTCGAGCGATCAGTCGGTAACCTGTCAGCCGAGCAATTTTGCGATAAACAAACGCCCTTGCAACCGGTTTCATCAGTCCATAGATCCAGCACAAAAGTTTGATTAAAAACCTGAATATTGTCTCGGCTCAGCACCTGTAAGGCCAATGTCGAAACAATCGCATGGCCAGTCGTATCAGCGGCATGAATGACTCGCTTACGAGAGTGCGCCGCTTCTAACGTCATTGCTAGCTGCTCACCGGAGCGATCAAAGGCCACCCCCAAATTCACGAGCGCTTCGATACAGGGGCGCGCTTCTTCAACCAGTAGCCTCACTGCCGCTGGTTCACACAAACCCGCACCGGCTCTGAGCGTATCTGCAATATGAAGATCAGCCGAGTCTTCCGGCGAAAGCGCAGCGGCGATGCCTCCCTGGGCCCAGTCACTGGCCGAAATGCTGAGATTGTCTTTGGTAACAAGTCCCACTTTGAGCGTACTTGGTAAGCAAAGCGCTGAATATAGACCCGCCGCGCCGCCGCCAATTACCAGCACATCAAAGCCTTCAGCAGGATCGCCCGAATGGGCAAAAGAAGAAGGATCTGGGCCGCTCTGCAAAGAAGAATTCGCCAACGAACAAGGCTCCTGCAAACATGAGGATTAAATTAAAAGCACCCTCGGCTGACGCTAGCCAAAGGTGCTTTCCGAAAAGGGGCTGATATGAGCGGTGGCACGCCTACTTATAGACACCGTTATTAAAGCGATCAGCACCTTCTACTAAGGCTGGATCTGGATCAGAAATGGTGAAGATGTCAATATTCTTTTGTAAACGATCTTTTTCGATATCGCTGAGATTAGGAATGCTTAGGATATCTTCAATGCTGTCGTAAGGTGCGTTGGAGACAACCTTTCCAGCAATCGTTGGATACAGCCCCCGAAATTTTCTAAAAGATGCGATGTTGGTGTTATTAACATCAATTTTGTTGCCGTACTCTGTCGCTAGCTTGTCATCGATAGAGTTGCGCAGCTCTTTGCCGCCTGCATTGGCGAGTAGCGCCATGCCATTGGCTGCGCTGATACTATTCGTTGCGATCGCCTGAATGCTCAGCGCCGAGGCGGGCTGTACCGCGCCACCGATCGTTCCCAATAGCAGCGAAGTGATCCCAATGGTAATGGCTGCGGTAATGGCTACCAAGGTGCTCAGCGCTCGTTTCATACCTTCTTTCATCCGCTCAAATCCTCTGATTAAATCTACTCTCAGCATATGTCCAGCATATTAGTTTGAGGATATCATTTTTGCGGATCACCCTATACAGCAGAAGATATAGAGAGCAGGATTTACTGGGGGGTTATTGGGAGTTCTGGCGGCTATAGGTAATTAGAAATCTATCTAAATCTGAATAGGTACAGCCGTGGGTGACTAAGGGCTGATCGTAGCCCTTGAGAACGACGGCGTAGCGCTGAAAGACCTGTTTGCTTGCGCCAAGCTGCTCTAGCGCTTGGTAAGTGGTTTCGCCAACGGATAGATCAAGTCCTAACTGCTTAGTAGAGCTTTCAAAGCGAAAGGCAGCGTTGACCGTATCGCCGAGCGGCGTGTAGTCAGGATGATTGCCGCTGCCTGAGTTGCCGACCATGGCGTAGCCGGTATTGAGCCCCGCGCCAATGCGCAGCGGAAAAGGCAGGGGAAATTCTTTGTGCAGTTTGCCGGTCATGCGGTTGAGTTCGCTGATGGCCATAGCAATTTGGTGCATCGATTGGGGAGTGACTTCCTGGGTGCCATGAATCCAGACCGCCATGACCGCATCGCCGATGTATTTATCGACCCAGCTACCGTATTCGCCGATAATTTCTCCGGCGTAGCGAAACCAGGTACCGATCGCTTCAGAAAGGACTTTTTCGTCGAGCTGACGGGTCATGACCGTATAGTCACGAATATCAATAACCAATACCGAAATCAATCGTCTGACGTGCAGCGTAGCGGTCGCTGTGAAATTATGGCTTTCGTCAAACTCTTCGGTGCTTTTGGCCGCGAGCGTAGGACAGTAAAATCTGAGCTCGGTTTGACCGAAGATGATAGCATCGCCATTGTGCAGCGTAACCGGCACACTGACCCGGCGACCATTGATAAAAGTGCCGTTACGGCTACCTAAATCGATTATATAAAACTCCCCGCTGTCCATGCACTGGATCATGGCATGGTTGCGCGATATCCAGCGATCGCCCAATACAAAGCTATTATCGTCGTTACGACCGACTGTCCAGCAGTTGTTTCCCGATAGCGGCAACCGTCGTTGAGATCCCTCGGTTTTGAGTACCAGACAAGGGCCGAGTTTTGTAGAGGTCTCAGGAGTTGCCACAGTTACCAATCAGAGCCTTTTTGAGATACTTTGTCAGCGCATTCTTAAAGATGCATAAGCTCTAAACGTGCACAAATAAATGTGCACATTTATTTGTGCAGTGATTTACAATCAGCTGTGCGCAGGGGGTATACAACTGTATTTAGCGGTATGCCTACTAGCTACTTCTGACTACTGGCACTAGCCTATAGCCATACCCCGCGTTTGCACCAACGTGATCCCACTGAGTGCTGCTGATCACGCGCTGTTTGAGTTGAGCGGTTCACCTTTTATCCGGCCATGAGCTAGGCTTTTCCGGCTAAAATTTTGGCGATTATTCGCAAAAGTATCCAAGAATATCTGTATAAGACAGCATTTACTCTTTAAACAGGCGTAAGACAGCCCATTTGCTACGCAAAAATAGCCGCTACAAAAAATAAACTGTCAACCAAAATGGTGCTTAAAATAGCGCCGCTAAAAGCCCACCACTTAGTACTACTCGATCTCATTGGAATGGTTCCCAGCATGATTAGAAGTGCCAACAGCACAATGGCGTATCCTACGCCTTCGTAAGTTTCCATGCGCAATAGGGCACTGTGCAGGATTTGACCCGCCTCGTCCGGCGGGCTGACCATCAACTGTCGCCAATAGGGGATTAGGCCCACGCAGTAAAAATAAAAGTCGGTGATTGCGGTACCGATTAAAGCGCCTAAATAAAAATAATTGCCAATTTTGGCTTTGCCATAGAACATCAGCGCAATCACTATTGGTAGGCTGATGGCTTCTAGCGGCAAATGCACATAGGGGTTAGCGCGAAACCATCCCCAGTAGACTGAGCCTGCTAGCCAAGTCCAGCTAAAGCCCACCATCAAATCACCCCACAGATGAATAGATGGCTGCTTCATCCAGCGAGAGCCTAGCCACAGCCATAGCACTGAGATTGCCAAGCTCAAAGTGGGGGCTATTCTAACGAGGGGCGCTTGTAAAAAGACAGGAACGGCAACCAAAAAAGCGGCAGCAAAAAAGGCTTTGCGGCGATTGGCAGGAGAGTCTTCAACAATTTGCCAGACAGCAGCGTATCGTTGACGCAATTGCAGAGCGACGCCAACAATGGCCGATGGTTCCGATGAATAGTGATAGGCAATCTGCTGAGCCCTGATTTCCTGCTTAACGTCCTTAAAGTATGGCTTGGGCTGCTGAAGAACTTGCAAGGCTTTTCTGAAATAGAATTAACTATTCTTAACATAGCACGTCTCCTCATTCAGATCATCAGAACAGATGATTGTTCAGGACAGATGATTGTTCAGAACAGATGATCGTCAGGATTTTGGGTCTGATGGTATGAATAATGGAAAGGCATTAATTCATTCTAGAGATAATAGAAGCAATTGGAAGTATTGATGATGGGGATGACAATTCAGATAACCCATGCGCTGCTAGCCCAAGCTGAGACGCTAGCATCGGTGACAGCGTCTCAGCCGATTACGCTCTGGCGAGCCATCGTGATGGGGATAGTGCAGGGGCTAACTGAATTTTTGCCGATCAGCAGTACGGCGCATGTGAAAATTGTGCCGGTGCTGTTGGGCTGGGGCGATCCGGGGGTGTCTTTTACGGCGGTAATTCAGCTGGGGAGCATTGCGGCTATTTTTTGGTACTTCTGGGCTGATTTGTCGTCAGTAACGGTCAAGTTTGTCCGATCTGCGCTCAAGCGAGATTTTGGCAGTTCTGATTTTCGGCTGGGGCTAGGGATCATTTTGGGCACGGTGCCAGCGGTGGTGGTGGGCTTGTTTGTAAAGGTATTTGTGCCGGGGTATGACAATTCGATTGTGCGCTCTACTGGGGCGATCGCTATCACTTCTATCGTCATGGCCTTACTCTTAGGGCTGGCAGAATTCATCGGTCGTCGTCAGCGCAATTTTTCGGCCTTGGGCTTAAGCGATGGCCTAGGTGTTGGCTTAGCCCAAGCGCTAGCGATTATTCCGGGGGTGTCGCGATCAGGTTCGACCCTGACGGCGGGCTTGCTGCTAGGGCTCAAGCGAGAAACAGCGGCGCGGTTTTCTTTTTTGCTGGGCACGATTACGATTACGCTGGCGGGTTTGGTGTCATTGCCGGATATGTTTGGAGTCAATAGTGAGGTTGCTTTACTGCCACTATTGGGCGGGCTGCTCTCGGCGCTGGTGTTTTCTTATTTATCGATTGCTTGGCTCATTGAGTTCTTGAAAAATCACAGTACCTGGGTTTTTGTGTGGTACCGGCTAGCGTTTGGGGTCATTCTGCTGGCGGCCATCGCGCTTGGCAAGCTAGACAATATTTAGTGCCTTTGGATCTTCTAGCGCAGTTAGGTTATTTGGCTAGATGATTTGGATGTAATTAACCCTAAGTCTTACCAAAAACGCTAGGGTAAACTCATCATTTGCCTTTTTCTTGCATGTCTTCTCCTACTAAAGGTCTTTCGATTTCACCCGCCAAAATCACCCGCGTGGAGGCCGATTCAATTGCCGCTGAAATTGGCTTTGAGGCAGGCGATCGCCTCGTTTCTATTAACGGTGAGCGGCCTCGCGATCTGATTGACTATCGCTTTTTGTGCGCTGATGAGGTGCTGGACTTAGAAGTGCTCGATGCCAAAGGTACCGCCCACCACATCGAAATTGAAAAAGACTATGACGAAGAGCTTGGCTTAGAATTTGAAACGGCGCTGTTTGACGGGCTGATTCAGTGCGTTAATCGCTGCCCGTTTTGCTTTATCGATCAGCAGCCGCCCGGTAAGCGGGAAACGCTTTATTTAAAAGACGATGACTATCGGCTGAGCTTTCTTTACGGCAGCTATTTGACGCTGACAAATTTGCCCCCGGCGGAATGGGATAGAATCGCGCGGCTGCGGCTTTCGCCGCTGTATGTGTCAGTACATGCAACGGATGGGGTGGTGCGATCGCGCCTCTTGAAAAACGACCGTGCCGCCAAGATTCTCGATCAGCTCGCTTGGTTTCAATCACACCGACTCCAAATTCACGCTCAAGTCGTGGTCTGCCCCGGCATTAACGACGGCCCTCACTTAAGCCAAACGCTTAGAGATCTGGCCCACTTTCATGCTGGCGAAGTGCCTGCGGTCGCTTCCGCCGCAGTTGTACCAGTGGGGCTGACTCGCTTTCGCCCCGACGACGATGAACTGATCCCCGTCACCCCTGCCATAGCCCAAGCGGTAATTGCTCAGGTGCAGGCGCTTCAAGCCGACTTTCAGGCCCAAATGGGCACCGCCTTTGCTTGGCTAGCAGATGAATGGTTTTTACTAGCGGGTCAGCCGCTGCCGCCTGAAAGCCACTATGAGGCATACCCACAAATCGGCAATGGCGTTGGCTCGATTCAGCTATTTTTGAAAGAGTTCGAGGCTCTAGAATCTACCCTACCGCCCACCATCTCACCTGCGCGATCATTCACTTGGGTGGTCGGCAACGCGGTAGAGAAAGTTTTTGCCCCAATTGTGCAGCGGCTTAACCGAATCGAAGGGCTGACGGTGACAATGGCCCCACTCAACAGTCCGTATTGGGGCCAAGAAATTACCGTTACCGGCCTCCTGACAGGACAAGACATCGCCTCACAGCTAGCGGGCAAAGCCTTCGGCGATGCGGTGATATTGCCTGCACTGATGCTGAAGCAAAGCGACAGCCAGCGCCCAGAAGAAACTTATTTTTTAGATGATATGTCGCTTGCTCAGCTTGCGAATAAACTGAACTGTTTAGTACTATCGGTGGAAGGCCTTCCTGAATTGATTGCTGCCTGCACCCGTCCAACCCTACCCAGCTAACTCTAGCTAGATCGTCTGTAGATCAAGAGATTGTCTATAGCTCAAGTATTTGGCGAGCTCAGATCAGCTCAAAGGCAGGGTCGCAAAAGGATGTCACCAGCGATTTATCGAGGTCTCTTGCTAAAGTTTTCTTCGTTGAAGTCCTGATTCAGGGTACTACTATCGAAGTCTTGAGCAGCAGTCTTGAGTATTCCGAGCGTAAGTATTAAAGCGTACATTTTAAAGGTCTCTTAGGAGGCCTTTTCCGGGTGCTATCTATCGTATTGTGGCTTATGAGCACTGCGCTTTCTCCCAGATTATCTCTAAGTTATCCAGTTCAATGCATTACCGTTCATAAGTCTTATGCAATATCTCAAGTCTGCTGCTTTTCTACTGCTGACTGTA
Organism: uncultured cyanobacterium; assembly: GCA_963740915.1. Classification (GTDB taxonomy): domain Bacteria; phylum Cyanobacteriota; class Cyanobacteriia; order Phormidesmidales; family Phormidesmidaceae; genus Phormidesmis. The sequence continues at coordinate 46,753 of CAVUFV010000010.1, read as the reverse complement.
AGCAGCTCGGTTTCTTTGCTATCACGCGCTGCTAATGCCGCGATTGAACAAAAAAAGACTGGCCTCTTACCTATGGTTATCGCGCTCGGGGAAAATCAGACGCCGCCCCCTAATAACGACAGCTTACCCACGCTAGAAATTCCCGCACCCGCACCCCCCTCATCAGCATCTCCGGTTTCTCCGACTCCCGCTCCTTCAGAACCAGCTTCTCTAGAGCCCGCTTCGACTTCTTCGCCGACTTCGGTGCCGGCTGCGCCCTCACTACCTAGAATTGATCCGAGTGGAGCTACTGATCCATCTGCGGCACCGACGGCACCGGCGGCACAACCGAATATTGGCGAACTGCCGGATATTTTGTTTGCAGATCCTAATCCGCTGACGTTTCCGACTACGCCTGAAGAAGTCGAAATTGAAGTGAGTCCGGTGGTGACGCTAGAGCAGGCGGTAGAGCTGGCCTATCGCAATAATCAGGCTTTGCAAGCGGCGGTGCTAACGCTGGAGCAGGCTAAGGCTGCTTTAGACGAAGCCAATGCGGCAAGGCTGCCGACCGTATCAACCACTGCTGATTTAACAAACTCTCAGTCCAGTAGCCTCAATAGCACTGTTTTGGGAGGGCAAATAGAGGTGAACTACAGATTGCTCACGGGAGGATCTCGTGAGGCGTCTATTCGAGCAGCAGAGCTACAGCAGGAAATCAGCGCTCTGACGGTCGAGACTCAGCAGGCACAGGTTCGTTTTGTAACGGCTAATGCCTATTATGCTTTGCAAGAGGCGGGTGAGCAGATTCGGATCAATCAATCTTTTGTGAATGAGGCGGAGCGTAATTTGCGCGATTCTACCTTGCGTCAGGAAGTGGGCGTGGGCACCCGTTTTGATGTGCTTAGAGCCGAGGTGCAGTTTGCGAATGCACGTCAGTCACTTATTCAGTCGCAGGGCGACCAGCGGATTGCCCGTCGTGACATTGCTAGGCTGCTGAACTTACCGCCGATGGCGAGTCTTGAAACGACGCCTGTGGCGGTGGCTGAAAACTGGCCCTATAGCTTAGAAGAAAGCATTGTGCTGGCGTTTCAAAATCGAGCTGAGCTGGAGCAGCAGCTTTTGCAGGCGGATATTAGTGAGCAGCAGCGGCAGATTGCGCTAGCGGCTATCCGCCCTCAGGTGAGTTTGTTTGCGAACTATGGTCTTCAGCAAACGCTGTCGGGCGGTAGTCGATTTGCAGATGATTTTCGAGATAGTTCTTCATTTGGGGCGCGGTTTAACATGACGCTGTACGATGGCGGTGCGGCGCGCGCTCAGGCTCGGCAGCGGGAAATTACGGGGGCAATCGCTGAAGAGCAGTTCAGCGAAAATCTCGATCAGTTCCGCTTTGATGTAGAGCAGGCTTACTTTAATTTACAGACCAACCAAGAAAATATTGCGACTTCGCAAGTGGCGGTGGGTCAGGCCGAAGAAGCCCTCTCTCTGGCAAATTTGCGGCTACAGGCCGGGGTTGGTACTCAGCTAGAAGTACTCACTGCTCAAAGCGACCTGACTCAGGCTCAGGTGAATAACGTCTCGGCGATTTTGGGCTATAACCGGGCTTTGGCCTCGATGCAGAGAGCGGTAAGTAATGTGGAGGTGAATCTGTAAGTAGTTTTGTAAGTTGCAATCAGGGTTTAGCTCGTGGTGCGGAGCCCACAATATGGAGCCCACAATATGGAACCTACAATAATGCGGAACCTACCGGATGAAGTTTACTGAAGGGGTAGAGGGCTGATCAATCGGGACTGAATCATTGCTGTCTGTCGAGAGGTCGGGGGCTTGAAAAATAATCTCTTCTTGGCATAGCTTTTCGATTACCTGTTCGGCTGTGAGCAGGCGCTTCAGTACGACTTGGCCAATTGTAGATTGGCCAGCTTCTATGGGTAGAACTTCTATCATCAAAACGGCTTCTTCTACGGCGTAAAGGCGTAGGGTGTCGCCATTTTCTTGAATGCACAGGGTCTGCTTTTGAATGTTAGGGCGGCGGCGTCTAGCGCGTTCATTCCACAGCCCTCCAAATTCCCAGATTCTACCTGTCGTCCAGCTATCGGCAAGGAAAAAATATTTCACAGCGTCACCGTGTAATGTGCAAAGTCAATGTGCAAACGACTAACCGGCCTATTATTGCGCGAAAGATCGGTAAGTTTGGCCTAAGCTACCACAGTTTTTATATTCATCTGGAAATTCTGCTTTTGACCGGATGAGGGCGATCGCGCTCGAATACTTCAGTGGTAGATGCACCCTGATAAACGTTTGGACTTTCAGTTTCTGATGAGTCTAAGCGTTTTTTTTTGAGCGATCGCCCGCCCGTGATACGCTATCGCCTGAGGATTGATTAACTATCTCAGTTGGTTCATGCAACTGACTCATTACAAGGATTCGACGCTAATGGCTATACGGGTAGGTTTGCTGTTTGGAGGGCGTTCGGGAGAGCACGAGGTGTCAATTCGCTCGGCTGGGGCGATCGCGCAAGCATTAGCGGCAGAGGCCAACTTAGAAAAGTATACAGCGGTGCCCGTTTACATCCGTAAAGATGGCAGCTGGGTTAGTAGCGAGGTGGCGCAGCAGGTGCTCACGGCGGGTAAACCCTTAGCAGACGATAGCCAGATGGATGATCTGGAAATAAAAGCAGTCACTCAGCGCCTCCCGAATCTGAATGAACTGGGCAATATTGATATTTGGTTTCCGGTTTTGCACGGCCCCAACGGTGAAGACGGCACCATCCAAGGGTTGCTTGAAGTGCTACAGATGCCTTATGTGGGCTGCGGCGTTTTAGGCTCTGCGCTTGGCATGGACAAGTTAGCGATGAAAAGCGCCTTTGCACAGGTGGGCTTACCCCAAGTAAAGTATCGCGGTGTCTCGCGATCGCAAATTTACTCTAACCCGTGCATTTTTCCAAAACTGTGCGATGAGTTAGAAGCAGACTTGGGCTACCCTTGCTTCGTTAAACCCGCCAACTTAGGGTCTTCGGTGGGGATTGCCAAGGCTACGAATCGCCAGGAGCTAGAGGCGGCTCTTGACAGCGCGGCTAGCTACGACCGCCGGGTAATCGTCGAGGCAGCTGTGGTGGCGCGTGAGGTAGAGTGCTCAATTTTGGGCAATGACGATCCGAGGGCCTCGGTGCTGGGTGAAACTCGCTTTAGCAACGACTTTTATGACTATGAGGCGAAGTATAGCAAAGGGGGAGCGCAGCTGTTGATTCCTTCCCCGGTGCCGGATGAGGTGCGCGATCGCATTCAAGCAATGGCTATTCGAGCTTTTCAAGCGATTGATGCCGCCGGCATCTCCCGCGTAGATTTTTTCTACCTCGAATCGACAGATGAAATTCTCATCAACGAAATCAACACCATGCCAGGATTCACCACCACCAGTATGTACCCCATGATGTGGCAAGCCTCGGGCGTTGGCCTCCCGGATCTAGTCGATAAGCTGATTCAACTGGGTCTAGAAAGAAGCTCAAAGCCAGTTTCCTTAGTCAAATAAGTTGGTTCATCACTCCAAATATTCAAACTAATGAACTTTAAGCCATGAGATCTAATGCCTAGACCATAAGGCTAACCTAGGTTTATCGCTAGCGATGGATGAGAAAGCCGCTGCCAATAACGATACTGACAGGAGTTGACCCACTACCTATTTAATTAAGGAGAGCCACTCACATGGCGACTATTTCTGTTATTAGCACCTCACAGCTACAGGTCATTGCCGACAAGCTGGCCGATATGCAAAAGCTGCAAACGCTGATGATTTCAAATGAGGAAAAGCTCATTCAAGCGAGTGTTGGCGATCCTGACATCACCGAGCGTCTGACTGAAATGCTCAAAGACGACCGCGACAGCATTGCTACCCTGCAAGAAGCAATGACTAAGCTGGGCGTTCCTGGCGAAGCTAGCGACAAGGTGCAAGAAGTAACCAACACAATCGAAGAGATGATGGCTGGCAGTAAGCTGGCTCTCTATGAAAAATTCATGCAGCACGAAGCTCTTAAGCACCAGCTAGTTATGACGGGGCTTCTGGTACACAAAGCGGCCCAAGCGGCTGGAGACGACTTGGAGAAAGTCATTGATCCCATTAACAAAGCTAACTTCTTGAACCGCAAGCATCAAGAAATTCTTAAAGGTATTGTGATCAAAAGCGGTACTCGTGATCTAGTCGGTAAAGAGGCCAAAGACGACGTTTGGGCTCAAGCCGAAGACGGCATTGCGGCGCTCAAAGGAGCCTTTAGTGGCTTGTTTAACAACAACTAAGCAACTGTGAATATTTTATGACTTCTCCATCGCCGAGATTGGGTAATCTTGACTGATCTCGGCGATGTTGTTGGATAAAGCGATTAGCCTCAAGGATAGAAACATGAGGTAAGATCTTGATTCTCTAATCACGTTATAACAGAATAACAGAGGGTGCTAGCGGATAATGTCGCTGATGTCGGCGACGAGACGGCGGATTTCGAGTAGAAGAATGCCTTGCTTGACCTCACGGCTAGCGAGTATGAGCAACAGAGCTTCGGGGCCGCAAAGGGTGAGAATGCTGTAGCCTTCGGTACCTTCTAGCAAAATGTGTTGGATGGAGCCGCGCTGGAGTTCTGTGCCAATGCGATCGCCTATCGTCATCACCGCTGCAGCCATTGCCGCTGCCCGCGTTTCTTCTAGTCCATCTGGCAATGTGGCCGCAATTGGCAGGCCTTCTGGAGTGACGAGTGCAGCGCCTTGCACATGGCTAGTGCGGGTGACAAAAGCGCTGATTTTGTGGTTGAGCGCAGCGGTATCAATGGCCATGACTATCCGCTTCAAAAAGCTGTTGAGAGGCTTCAAAGATCAGCTCAGAGATAAAAGGAACAATTTCTGAAGTCTGTTCTAGTTCATGGTATTGTCCCAATTGGTAAGGGTGCGCTTTGCCTTCGCTCAAAATAATTAATAAATAAGGGTGGCAGCTATCAGCTTCGATATAGGCCGCGCTGTGACTAATCTGGCTGATCTGGCTGATTTGACTAATCTGGCTAAGCTGAGCGGACATATGGGCTGATTTTGACCATTGTTTGTGTTGTGAGGCTGAAATGGCGTTTGACCGCAAAGGGGCCGGTGGATTGCTCTTAAGTAAATTCATCATGAACTGCGATCGCTGCCCCGACACCGACACGCCGCCGACAATACTGTGCAACAGCCGAGCAATTGCCTCGCTGGTGAGCAAATTACGATTCTCTCGGCCCTTACCCAAAAAAACCTGCTCTCTGCCGTAAGGGCCACAGCCCCAAAGCTTTTGATTGAGATTGACTGCTCTTAACTCATCCCAACCCAACTGCTGAAAGTAGCGGTTCACAATATTGCGCTGATACTGCCACGTTTCAAACGGCCCCGGCGAAAGCATCGGCCCGCTGGTTACACCGCTGAGCACATCTAGCACATAGCTCACCGCTTCCGGGTTTTCGCCAGCCATCATATCGGCAAGAGCTTGCTCTAAATCATCTGATGGCTGGATCATTTCCTGCTCTAGCCACACCTGGGCGGCGACGAGGTAAAACAAACTCACCAGACTGCCGGGTTCTACTAACTCTACGCCTCGGTAGCTAGTTCCTACCGGCGAATATTGCCAAAAATCTTCAGCGCTGAGGGCTCCGCCCGTATTGACTCGGTAAGGCGGCTGGTAGACAATCCAAGTGAGGGCGACTTGGTTTTGAGCAAGCTGAGAAAATTTGGCCCAAGTGGTCTCTAAAACCCGATCTAAATGGGATTGTAGATCAGCATTGGCGGTAAAAAATTTGGCAGGCATAAATAAGGCTGTAGAGAAAAAAGAAATTCTTTAAACAAATCCTAAGTTAGTGCCTTTGCCCGCATGGACGAGGGCTAGCTGCTCGTATTTTCTAGCATGTTCTATGAGATCTTCGGCTTCGGCTTCAGACAGGGGCCGAAAGATTTTGCCCGGCACCCCCACGACGAGCGATCGCGGCGGTACGTCTTTATTCACGACGGCTCCCGCCCCAACCATGCTGCCTGCACCTACCCGCACTCCATTTAGAATAATTGCGCCAATCCCAATCAAACAGCCCCTTTCAATATGAGCGCTGTGAATCACCGCCTTGTGGCCAATCGTTACAAAGTCTTCTAGCACCGTCGGCAACTGCGGATCGCCATGCAGCACCGCCCCATCTTGCACATTGCTGCTATTGCCAATGATCACCTTATCTATATCACCCCGTACCACCGCCCCGTACCAGATGCTTGATCCTACGCCAATTTCAACCTCGCCAATGACGGTCGCATTGGGCGCTACAAAAGCCGCTTGAGAAATGTCAGGTGCCGGCCAAAACTGACTGGGCACGACGAGCAACGGTTGGGAGATATCCATAAAAAGTTAGAGATAGGCTAGCTGAACTGACAGATACAGTCTCGAAGGGGCGCAAAAGTTATAATAGGCCCATTCAAAACGAATGGTTAGGATGCTTGGCTCTGCCTCTCAATATCCCATATACGGCTCCGAAATACAGTGCCCCCACTGTCGGCAAACGATTCCAGCGCTGATACTGACCGATAGCTATCTCTGTACTCGTCACGGCGCTTTTGAGGCGAACCCCGAAACCCAGGAACTAGTGCATGTACAGTCAGGCCGTCACTGGCGACAGTGGGAATCTAGCTGGTACCGGCAGCATACCCATCCAGATGGCGTGCGCTTTGAGATTCATGAAGAGCTAGATCGACTCTATACCAAGGGTTTTAGGGCGACAAAGGTGATTATTGCACAGCGCTATCAGCCGCTAATGATGCCATATTTAGAGCACGGGGCGCCCTGGCAAAGTCAGGGCGCTGAAAAAGTGCCGAAGCTATACGGGCTGCCGGTTGGCTTTAGCGAATCGGCTGAAGCTGATCCCCGCTGGGCGATTATTAATTTTGACTTAGAGAAGGAGCCCGGTGTGCCGACTCAGTATCGGTATCTCAAGATTTTTGAGTGAGTACGCGTTCATGTACGGTGATTAAAGCTAGTTTTGGCTAATCTGAGGTATAAAAGTTTACAGTTGCTTAAAGTTGTTACGTTGTTAGCAAAGCGCTAAGAACTTTCGAGAGTAGGTTGTGCGTCTATTAGGTTATCAATTCCATCTGTAGCTATGCATCACGCTTCCATCAAAACGGCTGATATTCACCGGGCAGTAGCTTTTTATCAGCAGCTTGGTTTCACTGTACAGACTCGATTTACGGCAGGCATTACTTTGGCTTGCTGGATGGAGGGCTTGGGCGGACGCATTGAGCTGATGCAGGTGCCTGAGCCTCGGCCATCGGCTGAGAATGCTTTTGCCGACGAGCACTATACGGGCTATTACCATCTGTCGTTTGATCTGAGCGATCGCACTCATAGCCTGCCTGAATGGCTGAGGGCACTTCGTCAGCAAATTGAAAGCGCCGGGGGTAAGCTCAGCGTTTTGCTAGCACCGCAGCAGCAGCAAATTGGGGATCAGGTGTACGAAGTGGCTTTTTTAGCGGATACAGACGGATTGCCTTTGGAATTTATTCGGCGAATGGATTCGGTAAATTCAGCGGATTTAGCCCCAGAAAGCCCGCAGAGATGATGCTTAAAAGCGTAAGGAATAGGCGACAACATGGGCGTTGATTTGGTGCCGTTTGCAGACAATTGGGCCTATCTCAAAACGGAGCTGAGCTGGCTAGACCGGCTGCTGATGCTGGCGATCGCTCGGCAGCGCAAAGAAACCAAAGCTATCAAAAAAGTCGCCCTGACCCCGGCTGATAACGTCAGCAGCCACTGGTGGAAAGGCATCATTGCCGTGAGCAATCCGGGCTACGACGACTGCCGCGTCCCGGCGGCTATTCCTTGTATTAAGCCCTTAGGCTATCAGCAGCAGTTAGAGAGCCGCATTCAAGTAAGCGCTCAGGCTGACGTGGTGCTGGCTTTACCGTCACTACGACACTATTTGAACCTGACTCTGTTTGAAAAGAATCTTATTTTGATGGCCCTCGCGCCAGAAATCAATCGCCGGTACGGGCGGCTGTACCATTATTTACACACGGGCGAAGACAATGCCGCCGCATCCGATCTACCCACTGTTGATTTGGTGCTGCGGCTGCTATGCCGTAACGATCTAGAGCGCCGCCGAGCGAGAGCTAAGCTCACGGGGGCGGAGTCTTTGATTGAGCGCCGGATTTTGCGCTATGTGTCGCCAAGACCTAGTACAAAGCTAAGTAGCTACCTACAGCTTAGCGATGAGTGGGTCGATTATCTCCTGTCTGAGCAGCCGGATCAACATGTGCTATTTGCTAGCTTAGCCACGCCCCCAGAGCCAGTGCTGGCCTTACCTGCCCCCACAGCAGCGACGCGCGCGGTCAAAATCGTGCAGCCTCAAGTGCCCTGGAATCGGCTGATTTTACCGGCACCGCTGTTGTCGCAGCTTCATAGACTGCCTCAACAGGCGGCAGTGAGCTTATTGACTAGAGATTTTACGCAAGATTTGAGCCGGGATGCCTTTTCTGCCCCAGTTAGTCAGGTTGCCTTACTCATTGGGGTAGCGGGTACGGGCAAAACAATGGCGGCTGGTGCGATTGCGACCTCTTTGCGGCAGCCGCTGGCCATTCTCGATCTTAAGCAAGTTCAGGCCGAAGATTTTACAGCCGTGCTGGATTCTTTAGCAAGTGATCGCTATCCGGTGCTCTTAATCAAATCTGCCCAAGTTTGGTTTGGCCGTCATGCCCCACTACCGGCGGCTCAGCTGGCTCAGTGGCTACAGCGCCGCCTTGCCGAACCTGGCCTAACCCTGTTGAGCGCGCACTACTTGCATACGGTGCAGGCCCGCTACCGACAGCAAATGAATGGTGGTGTGATTATCTTGCCGTTGCCTCGTAAGGCCGCGCGCACGATGCTTTGGCGGCAAGCATTTGCGGGCATTGTCTGTGATGAAATTGAGTGGGCCGAATTGGGCAACGCTCTCAAAATTTCAGGCGGGCAGATTCAGCTGATTGCCCAAGCAGCGATCGCGATCGCCCAATCCAAACACGCGACAGCCATTACCCTCAGCCACATTCAACAAGCCCTCAGCCAGCGAGATAAAACCGCTGCCAAGAAACTGGAAGCGCTTTAGTTTGCCTTAGTCCAGCTTTTAGAACACAGAGCCCACGATGCTGCCTTGTTAACGAACAGATGGCTTTTAAGTCCTTTAAGCTTGGGATCTATGCACAGTTGGCACAAGCTTTCTTAGTCCATATGCGCCTAGAAACAAAGCAAACTGAGCGACGACAATCGTTGGCCCTGACGGCAAGTTAAACAGCGCCGAAGAGAACATGCCAATGGCCGCGCTCAGGGCTCCAAGCCCAGCGGATAGAAGAATATAGCTGGTAAAATCGCGGCTGAGCGATCGCGCCGCGCAAGCTGGGATCACCACAAAAGCACCCACTAGCAGTACGCCAATGGCTTTAATCGAAGTTGCGACCACCAGCGAGAGCAAGCAAATGAAGGCCGTGCGATGGGCCGAAACGTTGACACCGCGCGCGATCGCTAGCGGTTCATGCAATGTCAGCAGCATCTGAGTGCGCAGCGTCAGCCCTACAAACAACACGCATCCTAGTAGCAACAGACCGCTGACGATTAAATCTGTTGTTCTTAGGGCTAAAATGTCACCAAATAGCAGCGTATCAATACTGCCCTGATAGTTACCTTCTACGCTGAGCAAAATAATCGAAATCGCCAAAGACGACGAGTAAATTAAGTTGAGCAGGGCATCTGTCCATAGATCCGTCTTTGCCAGCAGGTAGTTCACCCCCACTGCAAATAGGAGCGCAAACGGCAGCACTACCACCGATGGACTTAGCCCTAACAACAATCCTAGACTAATGCCTAGCAGCGTCGAATGGCCCAAAGCATCACTAAAAAAAGAGAGCTGGCGCACCACTGTAAAACTGCCTAGCAGCCCGCCCGTAAGGCCCGTCATGATGCCACCGACTAGCGCCCGCTGCATGAAGGGATAGTGAAACAAATCAAACGCGTTTGCAAACAAATTGAACAAAAGAATTATCTCGCTTGGGGAATGCGTGAACAATTAATCAACGGCCCAATCAACGGCCCAATCAACGGCCCAATCAATGGCCAGTTAATGCACCTGCCTTAATGGGTGTGCCGGTAGCGGACAAATTCAGATCCATAGGTCGTTGAGAGATTTTCGGGGGCTAAAGCGGCTTCCGGAATGCCTTCACAGAGTAACCGGCGGTTGAGGCAAATGACATGATCGCAATGCTTGCGCACCATATCCAAATCGTGAGAAATCTGCAAAATTGTCCAGCCCTGCTCTACCTTAAGCTCATACAGCAGCCGATAAAAATCAGCCTCACCTCGTACATCTAGCCCCGCCGGAGCCTCATCTAAAATGAGGATCTGACGCGATCGCACCAAACAATAAGCCAGCAGCACCCGCTTGGTTTCACCCCCTGAGAGCGCGCTGATAAATTTGTCCCTCAGATGAGCCGCTTCTACCCTCGCTAGCGCCTGCTGCACCGCCAGATGCCGAGCCTTTGCTTTCGCCCAAGGTAGCTGTAAGCCTAGCTTGTCCCAGCCTAGGGCCACCAGTTCACCCACCGTCAACGGAATTCGTCTATCTACCAAAAAGTTTTGCGGTAAATAGGCCACCTGATGGCGCACCGCTGCGGGCAGTTGCCCCTGCAAATTGAGCTCTTGACCCAACAGCTTCACAGTGCCTGATTCTCTCGGCAAAATCCCCAAAATAGACTGCACTAGCGTACTTTTACCAGCGCCATTCGGGCCAATAATCGCCACATCAGTGCCCGCCTCTAAACTAAAAGAGATATCTTGCAAGATCGCCTGCTGCCCTCGGCGCACGCTCAGCTGATTAATTTCTAGTACGGGTTGTCTCAAGGATCGGTTGCTCAAGGGTCTGTCGCTCAAGGATCGGTTGCTCAGAGATAAATGTTTCAAGAACTGTCTGGTAGATATTCTGTAGATATCTTGTAAATATTATTGTAAAAATATTAGTCGGATCGGTTGAATCAGGTTAATCAAGGGCTTGATTGGCTAAAAGCAGCCTTCAAGTTGTCCAGATTTTGCCCCATCGCCGTGAGGTAATAGTCAGCGCTAAGCCCCTCCGGGCCGCTAGTTTCTAACGGATCGAATACGCTTACCTGAACGCCGAGATCTTGAGCGATCGCCGCAAACGGACTGCTCTTTTCCTGCGGCTCACTCAGCAGCGTTTTCAGCTGAGATGCTTTAGCCGCCTGAATCACTCTTTGCACATCAGCTGGCGTGGCATTATCTTCCGGTACGCGCACCAAATGAATCACCTTAAGCCCATAGCTAGTCGCAAAATAATGGGCAAAGTCGTGATAAGTCACAAAGCTCTGCCCCTTATAGGATCTTAAAGCTGTGCTGATTTGGCCATCTAGGCTCTGAAGCTTCTGGATATAGGCAGTAGCATTAGCAGTATAAGCGTCTGCCCCTTCTGGATCGGCCGCGATCAGCGCATCTCGAATGTTTTCTACCTGCTGAATTGCCCTTTTCGGATCTAACCAAATGTGAGGATCATTTTTTCCATGTCCATGCTCATCATTGTGATCATTATCGGGGTCGCCGTTCTCTTTCTCATTCTCTAAAGAATGCTCTGCTGCTGACCGATTTTTATCTGAAGGATCTTCATTAAAGGGAACAACGGCAATGCCTTCACTGGCATCTACCACCTTTAAATCAGGATTGTCTGCATTTTCAACTAACCCCCCCAAAAAGCTCTCCAACGCTAAGCCATTTTCTACGAGTACATCGGCTTCAGCAAGGCGGCGTACGTCTTGTGGTTTGGATTGATAATCATGGGGAGAGACGTTTAAAGGAAGCAACTGAGTCACCTTAGCGCGATCGCCCGCTACCGCCTGCGTAAAATTTGTTATTGGCAAAAAGGTCGTCACTATCTGCAACTTGTCTTGAGGGAGATCTTCAGCCGTTGATCTGCTCGTAGATGTGGTGACAGTTGGCGCGGTGCAGCTGGAAAGCGCGATCGCCAATAGCAGCGCTACTTTAAATTGAAAGGGTTTTAAGCTGAAGGTATTAAGCATGGCTATGTCACCTAAAAATTAGGTCAAGACTCAGTCGAGCTTATTTAAGCTATCACAGAATGATAATCATTATCATTTTTGGGGGCGATGCTATAGCCGATGCTGCTTAGCTATAGCGCCAAGCGACAGCGTACAATTTTTGAGTGATTTACCGGATGATCGCGGCTTGTGATCGCCAAAAAACTATGACGCTCACCGTTGGAGATACCGCCCCAGATTTTACGCTGCCAGATGCCGACGGCAAGCTAATCAGTTTATCAGCGCTCAAGGGGCAGCGGATTGTGATCTTCTTTTATCCCCGCGACAATACACCGGGCTGCACTAAAGAAGCCTGCGCTTTTCGAGACGCCTATAGCGAATTACAATCCCAAGGGGTAATCGTGCTAGGTATCAGTACCGATGATGCCAAGTCGCACGCCAAATTTTCCCGCAAGCACAGCTTACCGTTTCCTTTGCTGGTCGATGAAAATGGCAAAGTAGGATCGTTATACGATTGCTATGGCCTCAAAAAAATGTACGGTAAGGAGTATATGGGCATTACTCGCACCTCCTTTATCATTGGGCCAGAGGGAGTTTTAGAAAAAGTCTATCGCAAGGTAAAACCTGAGCCTCATGTTTCTGAAGTCGTCGCTGATATTGAAGGGCTCATAGCAAGCTGATAAATCATGCCAGATAAATTGTGCCAGATAAATTGTGCCAGATAAATTGCGCCAGATAAATTGCGCCAGAACTTTTTCATGCCGATCACCTTTCGACCACTCCGTCGGCTACGGCCTTTACACACCCTAATAGGGCTTCTTCTGCGTCGCCCCTTAGTGGGCACTAGTGTGATTCCGCTTTTGCCAGATGGTCGCATTGTTCTTATTCGCCGCCGCGACAATGGCCAATGGGGTCTACCGGGCGGGCTCGTCGATTGGGACGAAGACATTGCCGCAGCGGCTAAGCGAGAACTCGCCGAAGAAACTGGCCTCACCCTAACCAGCGTCGGTCGGCTAGTGGGTATTTATTCAGGGGCGCACCGTGACCCTCGCTTTCATTCAGTTTGTGTTGCGATCGAAGCCCAAGCCGAAGGCAGCTTTCACATCTTTGATCCAGACGAAGTGCTAGAAGTGTGCGCTTTTGAAGCTCATGATTTGCCCTTTGCTGATTTAGCTCACGACCATACTCAACAGCTTCAAGACTACTTTTCCGGAAAGACGGTGTTAGCGTAATGTGCTGTCCGGCAAAAGATCCTTAAGAGGCGATCGCTTGGCGCGTCTTTCTCCGCTGTACGGCAGCGGGCTCTATGAAAACGCTGGCATTTTCAAGCGTGGTCATGCGCTTAGCTTGAGTCAACGCATTGACTTGATACACCAGCTGATGATCAATATCAACTGCTGTGAGCCAGCCGCTTTTAGGATGGTATGCGCCCGTATCTATATCCATCCAGCCAGGGCCTTGAGCAATCTTTCCAGGGCCGACACCCGGCAAGGTAAAGGTAATAGTATGCCCCGTGATAATGCACTTTCCTGCCAGTACCGGGGTCGGATGCCGGTGAAATACATCCCGAATCCAGCAAAAATCCATTTGATTTTGTTGGCTCAAAGGCTTGCGTGGATCCAGACCAGCATGAACTAAAAAAACGTCGCCCAAGTCCAAATAAAGGGGCAGTGTTTTGAGCCACTCAACATCTTCTAACAAGGCTTCGGTACTGGCATAGCTAGTCAGGGTGGGCTGTCCGCCGCTGTGTAGCCAGCCCTGAAACGCATCCAAGTGCGGATTTTCGTCAGGAAAGGCATTGAGTAGCAAATGCTCATGGTTGCCGAGCACGCAAGGATAATTGCCTTGGCGAACAAATTCGACTACTTGAGCGCTTTTCGGGCCGCGATCAATGAGATCGCCCACAAAGTGGAGGGTGTCCGTTTGAGTAGGGGCTACCATCGCTACTAATTTCATCAGCGCATCGTAGTGGCCGTGGATATCTCCAATGAATAGACGACGGCTCATTCAGCTACGCGAGGGCAAAGGACACTTGTATTATGCCTACTTGAGCCTCCAACTGATCATGACCAAAGGGATTAGATTAAGGAACAATACGCTGATATTCCTTGTTTTGTATGCGATCGCTCAGCTTGCTGCCAGCTAGGCAACTATGAATCATTCAAGTCATTATTCATGTCGATTTTTGCTAGGTAGGCGATCGCTCTTCGAGTTCAGTTTCCAGCACAAATCCGGCATCGCGAATCATGGCGAAGTCCTGCTGGGCAGCTTGACCAGGAGTGGTGAGATAGTCGCCGATAAAAATAGAGTTAGCGGCGTAGAGGCCGAGCGGTTGCAGCGATCGCAAATGCACCTCTCGCCCACCAGCAATCCGAATTTCTTGAGCAGGCAACAGCAGGCGAAACAGACACAAAATCCGTAGACAGCGCTGTGGTGTAAGCTCATTGCGTTCGGCAAAAGGCGTGCCCGGAATCGGAATCAAGAAGTTCAGCGGGACGCTGGTGACTTGGAGCGATCGCAGCGCCAAGGCCAAATCCACGATGTCATCATCCGATTCACCCATGCCAAAAATGCCTCCTGAGCAGGTAGTCAGCCCGGCGGCCTGTACCGCCTGCACCGTCGAAAGCCGGTCTTGAAAGGTATGCGTGCTGCAAATTTGATCGTGATGCGCCTCAGCCGTATTGAGATTGTGATTGATTCGATCTACGCCAGCTTCTGCGAGCTGATGGGCTTGCGCTTCATCTAATAGACCCAGCGTGGTGCACACCCGCATAGGATACTGCGCCTTGACGCTACGCACCGCTGCGAGCACGCCTGCAAAGACTTTTGCTGATGGTGTGCGGCCTGAAATCGCCATGCAAAATGTACCGGCTTTAAGCTGATGAGCCCGCCCTGCTGCGGCCACGATTTTTTCTTGAGCCATGAGCGGATATTTCTCAATTTCGGCGCCTGAAATTTTAGATTGGGAACAATAGTGGCAATCTTCTGGGCAAAGTCCACTTTGGGCATTGAGCAAGAAGTGTAGCCGTACCCGATTACCCCAATAGTGACGGCGCACCCGGTAAGCGGCTGCTAGCTGATCGAGCATCATTTCATCAGGCGCTTGCAGCACAGCCAAGGATTGCGATCGCGTCAATACTTCTCCGGCCAATGCGCTATTTGCAAGCTGCTGCCAGTTCGATTGTTCTACTATAGGGTCAGAAGGGTCAGACGCATGGCCAGCGGTAGGGCCAGATGACAGAAGCTGCAATCACCATAGAATCTCTTGCTTTTGATAGGGACAGATGATGAAAAGTTTACGCGATCGCCCGCCGCTTATTTAGACGCTTTTTAAAGCGTGCATCTCTCCGGCTATTTAAAAAACCTCAACCCTGAATACAAAACGCTTGCCTGCTATAAGCTCAGCATGAACCAGCCCTTTCACCGCTTCTTTAATCGGTCTTGTCAACTGCCTTCTCAACTGCCTTCTCAACTGCTCTCTCAATCCCTTGCTCAGCAGTCTATTACCTTGATTCGTCACGGCCCCCCGGCAGTTTCACTGCGCCAGCAGGTGCAAGGCCACTTGTTCCGTCAGTTTGTAGAGCGCTATGACGCGGCTCATATTGCCCATCGAGAACGGCCGCCGGTCGCCGCACAGCGAATTGTGGCCAAAGCTGATTGGGTATTTGCCAGCCCTCGGCCTCGGGCAATGCACACCGCCGAGCTACTAGGCGTTACCGTTGGCCCAATTATCGATTCGCAGTTTCGCGAAATAGAGTTTCCGGTTGATTTTCCTCGGCATTTTCGATTTTCGGCCCTCACTTGGTCGTTGATTGCCCTAGTCTTATGGCGGTTAGGCTACAGCTCACGTTCGGAATCGTTTCGGCGCACTCGGCAGCGGGTTTGCTCAGCAGCTGATTTGTTAGAAGACAAGTCACAGACGGCGGCCTCGGTCGTTTTAGTGGCTCATGGTGGCATCAACCGGCTGATTGCTGAAGAGCTGCGTCGCCGTGGTTGGCGCGGGCCAAGATTACCCCAAAGTCAGCATTGGGGCTGCACAACGTACTGCCGTTAGGCCGCGCTTTTTCCGACTTTTTCCGACTTTTCCCCACTTTTTATAGAGGTAATGACGATTGGAATAGCTGATGATGAAAGTGTTGATACAGGCAAAGTAATCCCATGAATGACACCCTACTATCTCACTCAGAAGATCAGGATACAAACTTAGGTACAGAAGATCTGCAAAAACCGGATCAGCCTCAAAAGAACTTATTAGAAGTGACTTTGGCAGGAGCGATCGCGCTTTCTAAAGATGCCATCAACCACGCCCAAGCCAATGAGCAATTTGAAGCGCTGCTAGCTCAAATCCAGAGCGAAAGCCCCACTGCTACCCTTTTGCTGAAGCAGCTTTGGACAGAGTACTTAGCCGTACAGCGATCAGCCACCTTTTACGAAGGTCTAAGCGGCGCTGAAGCAGGGCTTTCTGAAAAAATGGCCAAAAGCACGATTCAACTCAAGCAAAATTATCTCCGTCTCATTCAAGAGCAGTAGGTTCACGCTGCTAGTCTAGCGGCTAGTTCTAGCCGTCCGTCACAGCCGTAGCTTGTGAGTAAGTCTAGGGGTTAGCGCCCGTGATGACAATGTTCCCATCAATAATTTTGACATCTTCGGGCGTAAGGCCGCGTTGGGTCAGTAAGGTATCTATCTGCTGTTCGAGAGCTGTTTGAGATAGGCCTAGCTGACTTGCGACGCTAGCTAGTGGGAGCTTAAGTTGGCCAATTTTGACATGGGTGTCGTCTAAGCTAAGCGCCCCATCGACAACTGTTGGACTGCCTTCAATACCTAAGTAAACATCGCGATTGGCTAGAAAAGGAAAGGTATTTGTCAGCTGTTCGACGGCTTGCTGGCCTTCTGCTGGCAGAGAGTCTTTCGGTAATTCAGACAGGTTCATCACCATACCGCTTTCAACGCGGCCCTCTCGAATGACGGTGTGAATGCCTTTGACCAGCCTCTAAGATGGGGGCCGCAGAGGGTTGAGTGGCGATCGCATCGGTCACCAGCTGATTCAACTCCCCTTCAGAAATCACCACGTCATTGGGTGAAATATTAGCGGCGCTGACATTTGTTGAGGTGTCAGCAGCGTTTTCAACAGCGGTATTAGAGGGTTGGCTGTTAGCGGATGCATACCAAGCGGGCGTCGTCATGGTTTTGACGCTGGCATAGCTAATCCCCCCACCGACTGCGGCAGCGACGATGCCTAACCCAACCAATAGCATTCTCATAGTGTTTAGCGCCTAAGTATACGAATAGCGTGGTATCTGTATTAATCCTTCAGCCTACAGAACCCTGATTCCGGCTTTACTATGGCTGTGACAGTTAGCTACGCTACACCTGCCGAGCTTAACGTGCTGAGCCTATCGCTGCCCCTACAAATGAGTAAGTAGATGGGCGAGGCGAATACAGTCAGCCATTGGAGCGTTGGTTTTAATCGCCTGAGCGCTGAGGTGAGTTTTTGTCGCTGCAAATCCATGTTGGCGTAGCTGTTCAATGAGCGCTTGGCGAGGGGGAATGTCCATTTTGCCCCGCCGACCAATTTCTGCTAGCGGGTAGAAGTAGGGCGGCAAGTCAGCTTCGGCCCGCATTATGGCGATTAGAGATTGGCAATGAGGCCACTTGCGATCGCGCGCAACGCACTGCATAGCGACCAGATCTGCTAGATTGTGCAGCGGCCCTAGCCACATGGGGCCACTGACACTGAGCGGTTCGTCAGTCGCGCACCGGCAGACTATGCGCCCTAGCTTTTGCCATGAGGTGGGCTGAAACTGACCGCAAACGTGGCAGTAGGCTAAAAAGCCGAAGCGATCGCTGCGCCAACTGGAATCGCGAGTAATGCGCACCATGACCCGATTGACCTCACCGTTGTAAAAAGAGAAGACGGGCTGAGCTGTCAGCCCTTTGGCAGCAGCTTGTTGCGCTGACAGATCCGATCAGCAATCGCAGCCCTTGTTCATGCACCGCCGGATGCGATCGCGCCCAAGCGCCATAGGTTTTGAGGCTGCTATCAGGCGCTCGACCGCTAGTTGCTCTGCCGTCGGTGCTGGTAAGGTACAGCAGCCCACCGAGCTTGACTGCCCACAGGGCGGTGCTTAATGTCGGCATTGGGCTACCAAAGCTATCGACATCGATCAAATCATAAAAGTCTCGGCGCTGATAGCAGTCAAAAAAAACGGCATTGGCATCTTGATGCGTTAGGCGGTAGCGTTCGGGCGGTAAAGCCTGAGCGAGGTTAGTGCGGAGGCTTTTGCCTAAGTCGCTATTGCCTTCATTTGCCCAGATATAATCAGCCTGTGCTTCTAGGGCGTAGCGCAAAGGCCGAACGCCGCAGCCGGTCATGGCGTCCAGAATGCGCAGGTGGCCGTGGGTTTGCTTGTAAGCGATCGCGGCTAGCACCGCCAAATCTCTTCCACCTTTGGCTACTGGCTCTGAAAAATGCCTCTCCGACCCCAAACCGAGCCGCTCCTTCCTGCTGCATACTTACCCTAATTGCCTGACAAAAGAGTGTCTAACAAAAATTTCCCGATAAAAAAGCGTCTTCTGACTTCAGAAGACGCTTAAAACAAAGAGAATAACGCAAATTAGCAGTTGCTTAGAGTTGCTTAGGGCGCTAACGCATAGCCGCGTAGCAAACTGCCGACCGTTTTTGCCGTGATTTTTAGCTGGGTAAGCGGGTTCGCAGGCACCACAGTTTTATACAGGTAGCTGTCAAAGGTCAGCTTTTGCACGTCAATATCTGAGCACATTTCTACAAAAGCTTCACGAGATGCATCGCTGCGATAGAATACGCGCTGCAAGATGTCGAGCACCTTATAAGTGAGGCCGTATTCTTTGTCCCACTGCTTGATGTAGAGCTTGAGTTCGGCTTCAGTGAGCGCCCGTGCGCCGTTTTCTGAATACTTAACGATGGTTTCAGCGCACATACGGGCTGATTTGGCCGCAAAGTAAATGCCTTCACCCGAAGACTTGGTAACCGTACCGGCTGCATCCCCAACGAGAGCAACGCGGCCCACTACGCGGCGAGGTCTAGGATGTTCAGGAATTGGATGCGCTTCGACTTTAATGATTTTGCCACCTTCTAGGCGCTTGGCGGCGCGGGCGCGTATGCCGCGCTGCAATTCTTTAATGCGCGCTTGGTTGGGGCGCATGGTGCCGGTGCCCACCGCAACGTGATCGTATTTGGGGAAGACCCAAGCGTAAAAGTCGGGTGAAACGTCGTCACCGACGTACATTTCAGCGAGTTCTTCGTAGTAGGCCATTTTGTCTTCAGGCAGACGAATGCGCTCTTGGAAGGCGATCGCGTAGTTGTAGTCGCCCGCGTCGATGGCTCTAGCCACGCGCGAATTCGCGCCATCTGCGCCAATTACCATGTCTACTTTGAGAGTTTTGGCTTCGCCCTGTAAGCCTTCTTTGGCGTGATCGGCGTAGTGCAAGATGTAGGGGTCTTTGTCGCTGTTCGGAATTTCGAGCTTGTGTAGGGTGCCATTTATAAGCTTGGCTCCGAGTTTGTGGGCGCGATCGCGTAAAAAGCCGTCTAGCACTTCTCGGCGGCACATGCCAATGTACTCGTCGTCATTGAGGGTGCCGCCAATATTCACCTCGACATTAGAAGGTGAAATCATCTTCATTTTGCGAACCCGGCGATCAATGATCTCAGGGGGCAAGTCAAACTCATCGACCATACAGAGGGGGATTGCGCCACCGCATGGCTTTGCATTATCCAGCTTGCGCTCGAACAAGTAGGTTTCGATGCCAGCTTTGACCAGTGTTTCAGCGGCGGAAGAACCAGCAGGACCTGCGCCTATAACTGCGACCCGAAGTGCCAAGGGCTTATGCTCCACGAAATGAGTAATCCAATGGGAAAATCGTATCATTACCTCTCAAGGAAGAATACTCAAACCCCCCGAATGTTAAGCACATTGACACACTGATTTACATTCTGAATTGATTTACAACCCTTTCCATTTCATATTTAGTGATCATCACGTTGACGATGACTTGTCGGAATCTCTCTAGTATACTGGGGCCGTTGCAGATAGTACGTCTGTTCACTGACGATCATCTTTTTGGCGGTGCTGATGGCGATTAAACCCTCTCAAATTCAACGAGTGCTAAGCCGTAAGCGGGCTGATTTTGCGAGCTTTGATAGAAGTGCATCCAGCTACTTGACGCAGTATCAAGCGGCTTGGCAGGCTTGGATATCACGCTCAGCGGCAGATCGAGAGGATTGGGTGAGCGCTCAAACCGGCGATTTGGGGGCTAAGCCTTTAGAGCCCATTCGCGCTGAAGATAGCGGCATTATTCGCAGCGGCTTAAGCTGGCAAAACCGTGAGCAGAGCTTGGCTTGGGCGGGTGAGCATTTGACCAATGTGACGACGTTTGCAGTGGATGGATCGCAGGTGTTTCCGCAAAAGGATTTTTCGATTCCAATCGCGCTGGTGCAAATTGGCTGGTTTGAAAACCATCACTCAGCGGCGGGCAATTACGAAAAAGATATTTTGCTAGATGTGATGACGCCAAAAGATCTGGTCGCTGATCGCTCTCAGCCGATGGATCGGTGGATTAATATGCGCCGCTTTTCAATGGAGGTGCAGCGTTTAATTGAATACATCACTCAGGCGAAAAGTCGAGCCGAGGCCGCGGGGCGAGATCCTGACAAATGTTTGGTCTTTTTTGACGGCTCACTAGTGCTTTCGTTTGCCGCCATGCTCGAAGAAAACTTGCGATCGCCCTATCTCGATCAAATTCTCGCGCTGCTTAGAGCTAGCGAAAAACACCAGGTGCCGCTCGTGGGCTATGTCGATACCGCTGAATCAAATGACATTATCACTCTGCTGCGTCAGCTCGATGCGCTCGAAAGCACCCGCTCTATTCACGATGCCAAACTACTGAGCCGCCTGATGAAATGGGGCGATCGCACCCCGCTGATGACCTGCGATCGCGGCGACATTCTCAACTACTACGCTGAAATGCGCGGCCGCATCGCTTTTACCTACCTGAAAACCAACGCCAGCCCGCCAGCTCGATTAGAGTTACCCACCTGGATTTGGGAAGCCGGTCGCGCTGAAGCCGTCATCAACCAAGTGCGCGCCGAAGTCGTGGTCGGCAATGGCTACCCTTACGCGATTGAAACCGCTGACCAGACAGCGGTGTTGCAGAGCCGCGATCGCCAAATTTTCTATCGGATTTTGCAAGACTGGGCTGCTCAAGAAAACCTCTCAATTAGCCTCTCTCAAAAAATGATGAGCAAAGCCAGACGCCGTTAAATTTCTAGCGCAGCACTTGACCCATGTACTGCCCCCACATCTGCGCCGCTGCCGCGCTGCTGCCATCGGTCGGGCTATTGTCGTCATTGCCCAGCCAAATCCCGGTCACCACCGATCTATTCGGCACAAAGCCAATAAACCAAGTATCTACATTGTCATTGGTCGTACCGGTCTTACCTGCTTCTCCTAAGCCCAGGTAGGCATTGCGACCGGTGCCGCCCTGCACTACGCCCTGCATCATGCCCACCATCGTATTAGCCACACTCGCATCTAGCACCGGCACCTGCGCTTCCGAGGTTTGGTCAAATTCATAGATGACTCGGCAGGTAGAGACGTCTTTGAAGTCTTTACAATCGCTGCTGTCGAGCACTCGCTGAATGCCGTGAGGCCGGTTCCAAACGCCTTCATTGGCCAGCGCCCCAAACGCGCCGGTAATCTCTAAAGGGGTCACTTCGCTTTGTCCCAACACTAGCCCTGGCAGCGGCTTCAGCTCAGCCGTAATGCCCATGCGTTGGGCCAATTCAATCACGGCTGGTAAGCCCACCGCTTGAGCGACTCTCAGCGCAATTACATTTTCAGAGCGGGCAATGCCCGAATACATATCAAGGGCGCCACTGCCGGAGCGACAGCCCGCAAAAAACTGCCCATCCCAGTTGAGATCGCTACAAGAAAACGTTTCGCTCGGTGAAATGCCTTTCTCAATGGCCGCTGCGTAGGCAAAGACTTTGAATGTAGAACCGGGCTGGCGCAACGCTTGGCTGGCGCGGTTAAACTGACTCTCTTCGTAATCGACACCGCCTACTAGGGCTTCAATTTCACCGTTAGTGGTATTTAGAGTTACCACCGCGCCTTGCGAAAAGCCTTGCTGTACACCGACGGTATTGACGGTTTCACGCAGATTCGTTTCGGCGGCGGCTTGAGTGTTCAAATTCAGACTGGTTTCAACGATGAAGTTGCCCTCGCGGGCCAGGCCCTTTCCCAAGACGCTATCTAACTCCTCAAAAACATAGCTATAAAAGTAGGGCGCTTTGGCGCTTTTGAGCTGTTCGCGGGCTTTAGGGCTAATTTCAATGCGCGATCGCCTTGCTCGTCTTCCTTCTTCGGCGCTGACCATGCCCAAAGAGACCATGCGCTCAATCACGCGATCGCGGTACTCCACCGCTGCCTGATAGTCCTGCACCGGGTTAAACGCATTCGGTGCAGGCAAAATACCCACCAGCGTCGCCGACTCGGCCACCGTCATCTCACTGGCCGACTTGCCAAAATAAAACTGCGCCGCATCTTCAAAGCCATACAGGTTATTGCCTAAATACACCCGATTGAGATACAGCAGCATCAGCTGATCTTTACTGTAAAAAGTCTCTAGCTTGAGCGCCACCACCGCTTCTCGCACCTTACGCATCGCGCTGTCATCGGTGCCCACGTAGTCGCGGTAGGTATTGCGCGCCATCTGCTGTGTTAAGGTACTGGCCCCTTCTCGAATGCCGCCCTGGTCTAAGTTTGTTTTTAAAGCTCGAACAATCCCCAGCGGATCGACCCCGATGTGCCAGTAAAAGCGCGAATCTTCAGAGGCGACAATGGCTTTGGGCAAATAGGGCGAATATTCACTCAGGCGTTGCTTTTCGAGGTGAGCAATGGTTGGCAGCTCATTGAGAGGCACTCGCCCATTTTCATCTTCGCCGGTAATCAGCACTGGTCCCTGCACCGACTCAGGTAAGGGATTGATGGTAATTTTGGGCCACTGCAAAACCACGATCCAAAAGGCCAATAGCCCGCTTAGCCCAGAGACACCGTACAGGCTATAGCGCAGCACATTGAGATACCAAGGCGGTGGGTCAATGTAGCGGACGGTGACTGCATCGGCAAGCTCTTGCGGGCCGAGGGTGAGGACATCGCCATGACGCAAGGGCAGCGACGAAATTCGCTTTTTGCTGCGGTAAATGCCGTTAGTGGACTTTTTGTCGCGGATTACGAACGGATTACCAGGCCGGGAGCGATCGCGCGTCAAGGACAGATGCGTTTGGCTAACAATGGGGCTACGCACCACGATGTCGCAGGCTTTAGACGAGCGGCCCAGTAAGTAGTGCTCTCCCACTAGCGGGTAATCTTCCGGCTTGCCGTTGGCGGTTTCTATTTGCAGCTTAGGCACCCGCGCATTCGGCTTCAGCGGAATTTTAGAAAAATCCACATTGGCCTGCACCGTTTGAAAGGCTTGGGTAATCGAACCTAAAAAAGTTTTCGGAATAGACTGATTTTCTTTTTGCGGCGGCTGATTAGACGATCTAGAACCAGGACGCTTGGGTGGCTGAGGTGGGGGAGAGGTCATAAGCGCAAAGGAGAACGTAGCTCGATCATCTATATATGATCGCAGGGATCACAGAAAAAGATCATGGCACCATACTAAACGCATCAGTGGAATATCGGTGGTTAAGCGGCCATCACTATCGGCGGCGTTTAGCAGGTCTGCTAGGATCAGGTGCCAGGAAGGCGATCGCCAGCAGGCAAAAGATGCCAATGTTAATCCACACATCAGCGAGGTTAAATATCGGAAATCGGGTGACCGGAAATACCTGCAAAAAATCGACCACTTCTCCGGCCCGCATTCGATCAATGCCATTGCCAAACGCGCCGCTCAAGATAAAACCATAGCCCGCTTGCTCCCAAGGGTTGGGCAGCCGCGCAATCCAACCATAGGCAGCCAAGGCTAAGCTCACCAGCATCGAAAGCCATTTCAGCCACGCCCCATTTTCACTAAACCAGCTCCAGGCCGCCCCCGGATTGGTCACATAGGTAAAGTTCAAAACGTCTGGAATTAGGGTAATACTTTCGCCCACCTCAAAATTTTGCACAACCCAATGCTTGGCCAGCTGATCGAGCAAGATGCCAGCGATCGCCACCAGCCAAAACACCGGATTCTTGGGTCTGTAGCTAACTTTTGTCATAAAAATAAGACTAATAAAACAGGGCTTTGCGCAAACCGTAGGCAATCAGCGCGATCGCACAGGTCACCATCACCTGCCCCGGAATCTGCAACAGCGAATAGTCCATAATGGCGTCAATCAAAGACGACTCTACCTGCACCCAGCGAAAGAGCGATCCCACCAGCAAATAAAACAGGCCAAACAGATGCACCACCAAAAGCCCACTCAGCGCCGCAAACGCTAATCGCTCCAGCGTCGGCTTAGCCTCAAAGGCCAGCTTTCCGCACAGCCATCCGGCCGGAATAAAGCCGAGCAAATAGCCAAATCCGGGTTCGCGCAAATACCCCACCCCAGCTCCTTGGGTAAACACCTGAAGCCCAAAGCGCTCAAACAGCACCACGCCCAAGGCTACGTAGGCAATTTGGGCCAGCGCCGCCGCATTTTTGCCGCCCATACAGCCGGTAAATAAAGCCGCACCAACCTGAAAGGTCACCCCCAGTGAAGATGCATCTACCGATCCCCCTTCTAGCCGAAAGAGCGACCAAGGCACCTTGAGCGAAAAGGCTTCAAACCAGGTACTCCCAATCGTCAAAATTAGGCCAATCAGCGCCCACAGCAGCTCATATGGAGCAAACACGTATAGTTTTCTACCTAAAATACTTAATTCACTATCTTCCGTATTTTAGGCTAATACCACCCAGCCGCCGTCAAATTAAATTCAGCTACGATCAAATTAAACCTAGCCGTGAGATATCCGCTTTTTTACAGAACGTAACTTTTGGGCGAATTGGCCGAATTCGTTTCAGCCCAAGCTTTACACTGAATCATCTATCCTGTCGCAAAAAGCCCTGTCGCAAAAAGCCCTTATGTTTCCTACCCATCGCCCCCGTCGTTTGAGATCGCACGAAAATCTCCGCCGCATGGTGCGAGAAAACATCGTCACGGTTAATGATTTGGTCTATCCCCTGTTTGCCGTGCCGGGATCGGCCTTTTCACAAGAGGTTAAGTCTATGCCGGGGGTGTATCAGCTCTCGGTCGATAAAATTGTTGAAGAAGCTAAAGAAGTCTACGGGCTGGGAATTCCGGCGGTGATTTTGTTTGGTATTCCGGCAGAAAAAGATACTGAAGCTACTGGCGCATGGCACGATCACGGCATTGTCCAAAAAGCGACCGAAGCGATTAAAAAAGCTGTGCCTGAGCTGATTGTCATTGTCGATACCTGCCTGTGTGAGTACACCGATCACGGTCACTGCGGCTATTTAGAAGTGGGCGATCTCAGTGGCCGCGTGCTTAACGATCCCACCCTGACGCTGCTTAAAAAAACAGCCGTTTCTCAAGCCAATGCCGGGGCCGATATCATTGCGCCTTCGGGAATGATGGATGGCTTTGTCAGTGCAATTCGATCTGGGTTAGATGCGGGCGGCTTTGCGGATCTGCCAATTTTGTCTTACGCCGCTAAGTACTCATCTGCTTATTACGGCCCTTTTCGCGATGCGGCTGATTCTGCGCCTCAGTTTGGCGATCGCCGCACCTACCAGATGGATCCGGCCAACGGCACCGAAGCGCTCAAGGAAATCGCCCTTGATATCGCTGAAGGCGCAGATATGCTGATGGTAAAACCCGCCTTGGCCTACATGGATATTATCTGGCGAGTCAAGCAGGCGACTAACTTGCCGGTTGCCGCTTACAACGTTTCTGGTGAATACTCGATGGTCAAAGCCGCCGCGATCAATGGCTGGATAGATGAAGAAAAAGTCGTGATGGAAACCATGATGGGCTTCAAGCGATCAGGGGCGGATTTGATCTTGACCTATCACGCCAAGGATGTGGCGCGGTGGCTTAATTAAGCTCACTTAGTAGGCTCCAGATTGCTTAGATAGAATCGTCATCGCGGTCTGAATCAGCAAATGCACGTCATACAGCGGTGTCCAATGTAGCTGATAGTGCAAATCGAGATCGACAATTGCTTCAAAGTCTTTAATCGCTGAGCGCCCGCTGACCTGCCATTGCCCGGTTAAGCCGGGGCGTACGTCTAGACGCTGCCAATGGCGATCGCTGTAGTGTTGCACTTCGTCGGCAGTGGGCGGGCGGGTGCCGACCAGGCTCATATCGCCTTTGAGCACGTTCCAGAACTGTGGAAATTCGTCTAGGCTGGTTTTTCTTAAAAATTGTCCTACCCGTGTCACTCTCGGATCTTGAGCATTTTTAAAAATTAAGCCTTGGGCTTCGTTGGCAATTTTGGCCTTTAGCTCGTCAGCATTAACGACCATAGAGCGAAATTTCCAAATGCGGAAAGGCTGCCCTTGCAGACCAAAGCGCTTTTGTGAGTAAAAAATGGGGCCAGGTGAATCGAGCCGAATAGCGATCGCGACCGGCACAAATAGCATCGCTAGCATCGCTAACCCAATCAGGGCTCCCAAAATATCTAGCGTTCGCTTGAATAAAGATCGCGTAGAAACATGAGACACCCGCGGCAAGGGCGGCTGGTAGAGGTGAGTCTGAGGGGGCTGATCCATAACTTTCTCCGCTAAGGCGCTACTTGACATCGAACGTTATTGATAAGTCTGTGCTTTCACTGATATTAAGGACTCAAAAAATTATAGTAAGTGCCTCATTTTTCTACGCGTATGTGCGTAATATTCCCTAAATTTTGTTCTCACCTATTAGGTTAGGGACGTATTTGTGAAGTAGAGATGAAGTCAATGAGACTCAACTCAAAGCGATTGCATCAAAGTCCGATGCAATCGTCAAATGTTCAAACGTTCAAACGTTAAATCTTCAAACGTTAAATCAAAACACGAACCTAATTAGCATCAGCGTTTCAATCACTTCTATGAGTTAGAGTAGGCATTATTATCTTGGCGCTTACTTTGCAGCGATTATGATCGACTCTTCAGCGCGTTCTGCCAGCGATTCTGCCAGCGGTTTCCCAGGAAATTTTTCCGCACCGTCTTCAAAGAAAACAGCCTTACGGCCCATCAGCCTAGCTCCTTCAGTCGGCGATGAGGAGGCGAACAGTTCGCTCACCGCTGAGCAACTGATGCCGCAGTGGATTGCGCAACTGCAAGACGATTTGCCGGATCAAGGGAGGGTCACTCATGAGGCTATTGCTCAGTGGTTAGTCGGCGACTTGCAGCGCTTTGAGGGCATGGACTATCAGACGCTTCAGTTAGCGCGAAAGGCGATGGACTATCGCTATCGAATTTTGCTCTCTCACTATTGGGGGCTTTCGCCGGAGCGAGCTTATCAAAGGCTATTGCAAAAGCTGGGTGGACTGTTTTTGATTCGTAGCAAAATTCGTACCTGGATTGCCCTCAGCCGCGATCGCCAAAGGGCAGTCAAAGATGTATTGCAAGAAGTGATTCAAGAAATGTTGCAGAGCGATCGCCACCTGCAGGCGCAAACTGCTTGGATCGCGCAGTGCACGACTCGCACCAGTCTGCGAAATTTACTGACGCTGGCCACGATTGAAGAATATTGTCTGCGCCCGATTCGCAATCAGCCGCTGCTGGTGTACCGCTTTGTGAATTATTTGCGGCGATCGCAGCGCGGTGGCATGACCCAAGTGCCCAACAGCGAACTGATTCAGCTCATTTCTGAAGAAATCGGTACCGACGAAGCCAATGGCACGGTGAGCCTGCTAGATTTTGAAGCGCTAGATCGCTACGAAATGCAAAGGGAATTTGAAGAGCACCAGGCCGCTCGCCAGGCCGTGAAGCAGCAGTTTGCCGATTACCTGCATGAAAAGCTCGGCGCTACAGCGGTGCAGTGGCTGGATCTACACCTGCAAGGCTACGCCCAAGATAATATCTCTCAGCAGCTCGGCCTGAACGTTCGCGAAGCCTACCGTCTGCGCGAAAAAATCAGCTATCATGCGATTCGCATCTTTACTCTTAAAGATCAGCCCGACTTGGTATTTAGCTGGCTCAAAACGTCTTTAAAGCATCACAATCTAGGGCTAACGCTAACCGAGTGGAATCGCTACTGGAGCCACCTTTCGGACGATCAGCAAGCTATCCTGACCGCCTTAAAATCGGGCCGCCCCGTCAAAGAAGTCGCCCAGTCAATGAACCTGACGGAAAAGCAGTTGGCTAGCCAGTGGGCCGATCTTTATCTGATGGCGCAAAGCCAGCGACTCGAAAAAGCCGTTAGCTAAGCTGTTGACCAGTTGGCTTAACCTTGTTGTCTAAGTCTTTTTCAACTAAGTCTTTCAACTAAGTCTTTAGAGGCCTTCCGAGCATCCATCACGCGAGTAAAATTCAGCTTGAATTCACTTAGCCCTATTAAGCTTCCTGGATCAGTATCCCAAGAGGCCGACAGCACCCCGTACGTCAGGCCAAGTACGCCCAACCCAAAGCATCCCATGGTCACGAGCAGCACCGCTACCGGGGGGAAGTCTACAATTTCGTGGCTTTTGAGGTAATAGGCTAGAAAGAAAATGCCAACGCCTAAGAATACCGGGCTACCTGAGAGGACGGCCATGCGGCGCAACATGCGATCGCTAACCTCTTTAGGAATAGCGCCGCTGTTATTAGCGCGATTTCGCTTACTTTTGGCTGTTTTTTGGCTGGTCTTTGAAGTAGTTTGCTTTTTGGGCTTGGCGCGATCGCCCGCCAGAATTTCATCTGCTTTAGCTTTAGCCCGAGCCGATATATCAGACACAGACGACTTCAGCTGATCGCTTGATTTTGCCGTGGTTGAGGCCGAAGCTTGGGCGCGATCGCTGCCCTCAAGCTTACCTTTCCCCGACTTTTTGCCTTTAGGCTCAAACGGCAAGCCTGATCGGCCCGTATTCGCGTCTTGTTCTGACTTAGCAGCCATGATCAACCCTACCTACCCACTCAAGCCTGTCTACTTAAGCTTATCTACTTAAGCCCATCCACTCAAGGCACTCGCGCTCTATCTCGCGCTCTATCGAGATGAACCTTGTCCAACATCAATCCAAACAATGTTTGGCTACTTTTAGCGACGAATGCCTAGCTTTTTAATCAACGTTTTATAGCGCTCAGCATCTTGCTTCACCAAATAAGCCAGCAATCGCTTGCGCTGACCAATCATCTTCATCAGCCCACGGCGAGAAGAATAATCCTTTTTATTTTTTTGCAGGTGCTGACTGAGGGCGTTGATCCGATCCGTCAGCATCGCTACTTGTACATCAACCGATCCAGTGTCAGTGTCATGCACCTGATGCTCACTGATGATCTCCTGTTTTCGTTCTTGAAGCAGAGCCATACGCTTAGAAAGTTATTAGACAAAAAGTACTGTTCACAGATTTTCCATACTATCACAACCCTACAGGCCCAAACCCAAAACCTCGCTTAAAAGCCCAGCTTCCTCGCTCCCCCCGTCCTAGTCGAAACTACTGAACTCCTGCAATTTCAATCAACTCAGCAGCTTTGCTTGATATCCCCACGCCATCTGCGGGCATTCAAAGAAAGACAAAAGAGCGATCGCCTCTTTGTAGAATCTTGCCCTCTCACTGAGTCATCTCTAATGGTTCTGGTTCTTCGTGCCCATAGCACCGCTGCGGCTAAGCAGTCTACCCACCCCTTACAAAGCCCTCCTTATATATATCGAAATAAAGGCAAAAGAAATCTGCCTCAAAAAATTCTTCGCAGCGGCATTGTCTGTGGGCTGGTTAGCGTCTTGGCCGGAACGAGCCTGAGCCTAGCCGCCTTTTCTGCCCCGACTGAACGACCCACCGCTCAGCAGTTTCTCAGCCAAAATAATCCACAAATGGCAGATAGAAACATCAATCAAGCCGACATCCGCTCCATCTGGCTAGATCGTGAAACCATCGTCTCGGCGGGCTCCCATCAAAACCTCGCCAAAATATTTGAAAACTTCAAAGCCGCTGGCATCAACACGGTTTTTGTCGAAACCGTCAACGCGGGCTATCCCATTTACCCCAGCACCGTCGCGCCCCAGCAAAATCCTTTGACGACTCGTTGGGATCCTTTACAGTCCGCTGTGGATTTAGGCAAAGCCTATGACATCAAAGTCCATGCCTGGGTTTGGCTTTTTGCCGCCGGTAACCAAGCCCATAACCCTTTAGTCGGCAAGCCGACGAACTATCCTGGCCCAATTCTTAGCGCCCATCCGGGCTGGGCCGGTTATGACAATCGAGGCAACCTGATTATTCCAGGGCAAACCAAAACCTTTTTAGATCCGGCAAATCCTGAAGTGCGTCAGTACCTTTTGAATTTGCTCAGCGAAATCGCCAGCCGCTATGACGTAGATGGCATCCAGTTCGACTACGTACG
This sequence comes from uncultured cyanobacterium, assembly GCA_963740915.1. Classification (GTDB taxonomy): domain Bacteria; phylum Cyanobacteriota; class Cyanobacteriia; order Phormidesmidales; family Phormidesmidaceae; genus Phormidesmis. Next base: position 16,229 of record CAVUFV010000010.1, on the reverse strand, counting down.
CTACCCTTTTCAAGATCCCGCAGCCGATCGCCTGTTTGGTTATGGCACTGCCGCCCGCCAGCAGTTTCAATCGCTCACGGGCGTCGATCCGATTCAGCTATCGCCGCAAAATGGCGGTGATGCTCGTCTTGCCTACCTCTGGAATCAGTGGATTGCTTTTCGCACGCAGCAGATCACTTCTTTTGTCAGCGAGGCGTCTCAGCAGTTGCGCCGTCAGCGTCCTGGCATTATCCTCTCGGCGGCTGTTTTTGCCGATGACACCTACAAGCGCCAGCAAACCATCCAGCAGGACTGGGAAGATTGGGCCGATCAGGGCTTAGTCAATTGGATTGTGCTGATGAGCTATGCCAGCACCACGCAGCGGTTTGAAGAGCTGATTCGGCCTTGGGTGGTGGAATCTAGCTATCGCTCTACGCTCGTGATTCCGGGCATTCGGCTGCTAAATTTACCCGCTCAAGTGGCGTTTGATCAGCTTCAGCTTTTGCGCAATTTATCGACTAACGGCTATGCGCTGTTTGCTGCTGATAATCTGCATGGTGATATGCAGACCATGCTGTCGCGATCGCAACAAAACCCCAATCAGACTTCTTCTACGCAAAGACCCTTAGTTACAGCGGTTGCTCAAGACGAATCGCTACAGCGCGAATGAAATTGGCTCCTAAACTGATCAGCAGATTCGCGGCGGTTACAACAGTAGGTTAACGAGGTCAATCACCTAGGGATGGCATTAGCGACGCTATCGGAAAATCCTTCAGAGAGCAGGATGATGGGAGTGTAGTTTCACTGTAGAAGCGGTTAGCCCTGCCTACCGGCTGCGCACCTATCAAAACCGGCTCACCGCGATGGATCGCCTGCTCACCTACGATGGAGCTGCATCAAATTCATCAAGTTAACTATCTTTCGGGTTTCAAGCCTGCAGTTGACAGCCTGTTGATCTTCTCAAGGTCTTGACTGGCAAATTTCAGACAGAACCCAGCCTAGACAAAGTAGGTTACATCATTCATCACAATGTCCATATGAATAGATATCTCATCTCGCATCAAGGGCTTATAAAATCCTGTAAAACGTTTCTTAGAGAAGCTAAGAACAACAAAGAATCCAGAGAGATTCTTGTGAACACTGGCTGGCAAATTTTTGAGAAAATTGTTCGGCTGTGCCTAGCCTTAATCTCTGGAATTTTAATAGCTCGATACCTTCAACCCGAGCAATACGGCGTCTATAACTATGCTCTAGCATTTATAAGTTTCTTTGTAGCTGTTTCCAATCTAGGCTCCAACCAGATTGTCGTCAAAGATCTCGTACAAGAACCTGAGCATCGTCAGGAAATTGTCAGCACGGCTATAGCACTAAGACTTTTCTCAGGTATTTCTCTAGCGGCTTTAGCCAGCGGCATATCTCTCGTGTTTATCGAGGATAAGACTGTGCAGATATTAATTATCATATTTTCTTTGCAGATGATCTTCAGAGCTTCTGAAGCCATTGAGTTCTTTTTTCAATCAATAATGGAGTTTAAATGGATTGCCTGCGCTAGGAATCTGGCCGCTAGCGTTGCCACTGTTTTGATAGTGCTCGCCATCATAAAAGACCAGTCAATTTTTGTATTAGCCATAGTCTCTAGCGTTGAATTTTTGGCATCCTTACTTTTTTTATCTGCGTTCTATATAAAACAGAATTATTTCCTTGATTTTGCCTTTGTCTCGTTTAGCAGATTAAAAAGTATTCTTAGAGATAGCTGGCCACTCATCTTTTCAGGGATTGCTATCACAGTCTACATGAGAGTAGATCAGCTTATGATAAGCAGCATGTCGGGCAACGCTGAGCTAGGTTTATACTCTGCTGTAGTTCGTTTGACAGAAGCTTTTTGCCTTATACCTCTCGCATTCATCCAATCTACATTTCCTAAGCTCATTCGACTAAAAGAGGAAGACGAGCAGGAATTTTACAGCGCGCTCCAAAGCTTATACAACAAAATCAGTTTGATGGGATACGTTTCTGCACTATTCGTATTCCTCTTCTCAAAAGAGCTTCTGAGCATTTTGTACGGGGATAGTTATGTTAAGGCAGCGCCTATTCTCTCTTTGCTTATCTGGAGCGTTATGTTTATGGCATTAGGAGTTGCTCGTGGTTCTTTTATGGTGGCGATGAATCTAACGGGGCTTTATCTTAAGACTGTTGCGATCGCAAGCATCATCAATATCATTCTCAACTACATGCTAATACCAAAGTATGGTGCCTTCGGAGCAGCAGCGGCCACAGTTGTATCGTACTGGTTTGCCGTGCATGGAGCCTGCTATTTCTTTCGCCCCCTCCATAGAACTGGAAACATGCTGACGAAATCTCTTGTTTTTATTCCCCGAGTTTAATTTAGCATTGTCGAAAAATGTGTTGTTTCGGGAGGTTAGATGTTCATAGCTTGATTTTGTGACCTTTGATTTTGGAATGGAAGTTTTCATTGATCGCTACAACATTTTGATATGCAAATATCTCCCAATAAAGCGCAGAGTATTCTCCCAAAGCTACCGCTCCATCGGGCAATAGCCGGTAGAATCTATATTTGCTTAGCAGATTCTTGATGTCTTTTAAGAACACCCTGCTGCATACATTCATCGAATTAAATTCGAACTGTACGATATCGATTTTCCCAGAGTCAACTAAGCTTTTCATTCCATTCAAAACTTCTAGCTCGGCACCTTCAACATCTATTTTCACTAAACGTACTGTATCTATATTTTTTTCTCTCGCAAAGTCGTCGAGTTTTACGATCTTAACTATCCAGCTTCTTGAGTCGCCAGAATGAATCTGACTGATGACATCCTCATACAGAGTTGCATGAGCAGTGCCCATGTTTTCGGCGTCTTTATAGTCATAAATGTTGGCTTCTTTGTTTTCACTCCCACAACCAGCATTTATCGCTTCGTAGTTATGTATTTTCGATTGAACGATCAAACGCTCAAATGTTTTAGGATGCGGTTCAAAGGAGTAAAGGCTAGCTGTAGGAGCACACGATTTTATCTTGTCTGAGTAATTCCCAATATTTGCGCCTACGTCGATTACAGTAGAGTTTTCTAAAAGTTCAGATATTTGCTCCAAGAACCAATTTTCGCCGCTTATCGCATCGTTTTCATTATTGAGTATGCCTATCCCTCGAAGACTCAAAGTAAAAACAACTTTGTTGAACGCGAACAGCCATTTTCTAGCAAATAGATATCTATACAGCGGAAGTACTACTAAGTGCTTAAATTTTTTCATGTTTTCGGAATCTGTTTTCATTTTAATAAAAAGTCCTTCCTATGAACTGATGGTGGTCTCAAATGTTTTGCAAATGGTATCTAGAGGCTACCCAAAATCACTGTTTTTACTTGCTGATGATGTAGTTAAAATTTCTCGCGCTTTTCTATGTTATGCATAAACGAGATTCTGTTCAGGGTAGTGTAGATTTAGACGACGTTTATCTCTCCATCTACAGCGATTTGTATGCACCAGTATTCAACTACCGTTCCAGTCGTATTGATAGTTTTTAATAGACCTAGCTCGACAAAGAAACTATTGAGCGTAGTCACCCGTATTCAGCCATCCCAAGTATTCATTATCGCAGATGGCCCACGTTCTAATCATCAGACTGATAGAGAAAACTGTCAGGCCACTCGCGATCTCATCGATAAAGCTCAATGGAAAGGAGAAGTACTTACTAACTATGCTGATACTAATCTAGGCTGCAAAACCCGTATATCTACTGGTCTTAATTGGGTATTTGAGCAGGTTGATCAGGCTATTATTCTCGAAGATGATTGCTTGCCGCACCCTTCATTTTTTCGCTTTTGCCATGAGTTGCTGGAGTATTACTCTGACGATGAGCGCATTATGGCTATCTCAGGAGATAACTTTCAGTTTGGACGAAAAAGGACGCAGAACAGCTATTACTTCTCCCGATATCCTCACTGTTGGGGTTGGGCAACTTGGAAACGAGCCTGGCACCACTACGACGCTGATATGGCTCTATGGCCGCAGGCTAAGCACAACCGTTGGTTAGACGGTATCTTGAACGACGCTGCTGCTGTCAGATACTGGCATCATAAGTTTGAACAAACCTATACTAAACAAATCGATACATGGGACTATGCTTGGACGCTAGCCTGTTGGCTACAGAGTGGTCTGTGTATCTTACCCAGCACTAATCTGGTGTCTAACATTGGTTTTAATTCTGAGGGTACTCACCACACTCATAGTCATTCGCCCTTTTCTAACATGCCGACTGTGGAAATGCTTTTCCCACTGAGCCATCCTTCCGCAGTTCTAAGAAATACTCAAGCTGATCGGTTCACGCAAGCTCATCAGTTCGGTTTACTTTCCCGCAGCCGTAGAAAGATATGGGCTGCACTGAACCTATAAAATCGAATTAAATCAAAGAATGTTAGTTCGACATGATTTTGGGCAAAATGAATTTACCTAAGATAGGGCAGTTGCCTGTGAATGTTCTGACTTGTCCGATATGTAACCACAGCAAGTATGACTCTCTCCATAGACTTCAGGGGGGAGATTTGATGAGTTGCGGCAAGTGTCAAGTTGTTTTCTTTACGCCTATGCCCACAGGTGAAGAGCTAGATTTTTTTTACAACAACGGATATCACAATAACTTTAGCAAGAGCACAATGGTAGGCTGTTCTTTTGCTGAAAATCGTTATGCAGCATTGGAGGCGTTACTCACAGCCTATCTACCTTCGCTAATTGATTCTCCAAACAAATCGCTATTAGATGTTGGCTGCGGCACTGGCGACTTCTTGAAGGTTGCTCAGCAAGCGGGCTGGCACATTTCAGGAACAGAGCTGGGTCAAGATGCAGTTGAGCAGGCGACACAAAAGTTGGGTGACTGCGTTGTTTTACAGGGCGATATTTCTACGCTTGACCTACCGGCTAACGCTTATAGCCTGATTACGAGCTATCACGTTATTGAGCATTTACTTGACCCAGTGAAGAAGCTTAAGCAATGCTGCCGACTATTGTCTCCTGAGGGAGCCTTGTTCGTCGAGACCCCCAACATCAATAGTATAGGCGCTCGGATCAGGGGATCTAAGTGGTCGCATATCACTCCACCGGAGCATATTGTCTACTTTTCTCCGCATTCACTAAAATACGCCTTGCATAAGGCTGGATTCAACAGGGTTTTGATACTCACCAGCATACCTCAGACTATTGAAAGTATTCAGGGTTGGCCAGCTTTCCTTAAAATCATCGCAAATTCTCTATACCACCTTGCGCCAAGACTGGGTATGGGCGCAGCTCTTCAGGCGATCGCATTCAAAGACTAACGCTGGCTCATACTTTATAGCACCCCTTATACAACTGCTAGGCTTTGTTGCACGAATATTTTGCGGCCCTTGATACATAAGGGCTCTTAATAAAAATTCTCAATGAGAAACCTTTGATTTATAAGGCTTTTGGCATATTTATGCAATAAAGCCCAACTGCTATATACGCTCACTGGTAGTCCTCCTGCTATTGAAAGAGGTCAGATTCATTAGCATTTTTTAGCTGAAAAGTATCACCGCTTTCTTCCAGGCGTACGATTTTTGCTTTGCACCGTCGAGCAATTACCCCTACTGGACTTGTCAATTTGCTACAGCAGCGCTATTTTGGAAGGAGAAGTCACGAATTTCATAGCTGTTATATTTTTCAATCACTGATTTGTATATTTCGATTAAATGAATATAATTAAAATCTCTAAATACATAGGGTCTATACTCTTAGGAAGATTTTGCTTTAAAGATGACCAAGCTTGAGAATTAGACTCAATCCAGTAAATTGCATTGGCAAGTGACTCGATGTCATAGGAGAACACACATATCCAGTACTTTGGTGTTTTATCATATCTGGGAGAGCACCGAAATCACTGCAAACCACAGGAAGTGAGCAACTCAACGACTCTAAAACTGTCATAGGTGAGCATTCTGGCCATACTGAAGGGAACAAAAGAGCAATTGCATTTTTCATCCAATCTAAAACTTCTGCTTTGGATTGAACGCCTATATACTTGATTTGAGGATCTTCTTTTGCAGCATAGTCAACTATGTTGCTGAGATAGCCAGGCCCAATAATAACTAAAGGATATTTAGTATTTGTATTTTGATAGCTTTCAAGAAGTAGTCTGATTCCCTTTTCATCGATTAACCTACCCACAAACAAATAATAGGAGCCGAATTTAGGTTTGTCCGTTTGACTATGAACATTTTCGAGAAAGTTAGGCTTTAGGTAGATTTTTTCCTCAGGAATTTTAAGCGCTTAAGTTTTAGTTTCTGGAACTCGCTAAGAGCAATGTATCCATCAACTTTACTTTTCCAGGTTCCTATCCATCTATGATATTGCAGCATTGCTGCAACGGCGACTGTTTGTATATAAGAGCCTCTGTAACATGCGTAGCGAATACTATTGAGTAGACTGCCAGTAGTACACTTTTCACAGATTTTTCCATCTCGGAAGAGCGTATTTGATGGGCACACCAGCCGATAATTATGAAGTGTATGAACAACAGGTATATGGGCTTGATTGCAGGCATGAAAAATAGCAGGTGATAAAAGCGGTAATGTATTGTGAACATGAACAATATCTGGTGCTATTTCCTGCAATTTCTCAAGAACTTTCCGATATGAATGGCTTGACCATATAGTAGCTTTTGCAATCGCTATTTTTTTGAAAATACTGCCTGCCTGGATATCTCGGTTGTCAGCCATCCATAGATGAACTTCGTGATTTCTATCTTTGAGAAGTTGAGTTTCTCTGTCAAACACGGCATCTTCTCCGGTTCGATCTTTATAGCGATTGTGGATAATTAAGATTTTCATAAAATATTTATAGAACTCAGAGACTTCTTTCTTGGCTATGTATGTCTCTGCTAATCAGACAGAAACAAGTTTGATTGATTTAGTATTCCCTAGGGAAGAATAAACTTACGTTTTACTTTAGTCGGCAGAATCCATGGCTATGAAAAGTAAGCTAACGGTGGTAGAATCACGCAAAATTGAGTTGTTATGGATGGAATTAGGCAACTGATCGTAAGTATGTCGCAGTCAATTCTTACAACACGAGTTGATCAAACAACTTATCTAGATGCTTGCGATCGCATCCAAACCCTCATCCAAACCCAGCAATCTAGCTACATCGTCGCGGCCAATGTCCACGTCATTATGACCGCCTACTGGCATCCAGAATACCGGCATGTTCTAGGCAAAGCTGCCTTAGTCGCACCGGATGGAATGCCTTTGGTGATGGGAATGCGCTGGCTAGGCGCGCGCTATCAGCCCCGTGTGTATGGGCCCGATCTAATGCTGGCCTGGTGCGATCGCGCTACCCAAACCAACCAGCCTGTCTACTTATACGGCAGCACACCCGAAACCCTTCAGCGCCTATCCGAAAGACTGCGGCAGATCTTCCCTGATCTGATCATTGCTGGGATGCACTCCCCTCCTTTTAGGGCGCTCACCGCAGAAGAAGAAGAAGAAGACCTCGCCCGCATCCAACGCTCAGGCGCAACAGTTGTCTTCGTCGGACTGGGTTGCCCAAAACAAGAAGAATGGATGTATCGGCAAATGGGTAAGCTCAATGCAGTCATGATCGGTGTCGGAGCAGCCTTCAAATTCCATAGCGGAGAGGTCGCCCAGGCCCCTCATTGGATGATGAAATTTAGTCTCGAATGGCTCTTTCGTCTCATAAAAGAACCTAGACGACTTTGGTCTCGCTATCTGCTCACCAACACAGCCTTTATTTTTCTTTTTGCCATACAAATGACCAAGCATGTTTTCAGTAATTTTACACAGCGCATCAAGTCGAGCAACTCCGCAGTCAAGTAGTTCAGTCTTTCCTGCGCACCTGCTGAGTAAGCTAAGTCCAAAGCGCACAGAATACTTTATCAGGGATCAGTCGTAGTCATGCTAACGCCATTTTCAGATGCAACAACTCGGCCTCCCAACGCTAGCCTATCAAGGCCAAAGACGGATATTCGAGCTTCTTGCCGATCATCTCAGCCAAAACGCTCCTTAAGGAAAAGGCTGAGGGGAATTTGTTTGGTTTTGAGCGATACCCTGGCGATCTCTACCGCCTGGAAATTGGCTCAGTATCTCAACCAGTTTTACTCTCCTCTCCCAAGTTCTCTAGTCTGGTGGACGTGGCTAGGCTTTCCTAGCTTATTTTGGCTATTTGTTCTTACCACGTTAGCGCTATTTGCTCAGTACCGCCTTTATGGTCCTACCAACGCTGCCAAAGACTATGCCAAAGCAGCGCAGCTTATTAGTTACGTATATCTTGCGTCGCTAGTCATCAGCTACTTTTACGACCCCCATCTTGATCCACCGAGATCGCTCTTCTTCTCAGCCTGGTCTAGCAGTATTGTCATTGTCATTTGCGCCCGACTGTTCACCCATTTTTTGTTACACCGGGTTGAAGCGCGGCGACAGCCCATCACCGTTTTCTTGATTGCGCCCGCCCATCGCTTGCAAACGCTCTCGCAAATCGTCACAAATCAACCATACTATCGGGTGGTAGGAGCAGCGATCGCCTCTACGGCTCATTCAGCCACCACATTTCAAACTATCGCTAGCCTCAATCCCGAAGAAGTCCTCGCCGAAAATATCCCTAACGCCGAACTTGCTTCCAGCCTGTTTTGGCGGTTACGCAGTGTGGGCATCGTGCTCAGGCTGCTGCCCTCTAGCCGGGAAATGATTTATCGGCGCGGCATTCCAGAAATTTTTGCCAGCTTGCCCACTCTGAAAATTGAGTCTTCCTTTCTGCAAAGCTTCGACTATCGGCTTAAGCGCTGTGCAGACTTTATCCTGTCGGCACTCATTATTTTAATCCTGCTGCCGCTTTTTTTAGGAATCGCGATCGCTATCAAAACCGCTTCCCCTGGCCCTGTCTTTTTTAGGCAAGAGCGCATGGGCCTACATGGCAAAATATTTCAAGTATGGAAATTTCGCACGATGGTCACCGAGGCCCCGCAGCTACAAACCGACCTAGAAGCGCAAAACGAAAGCTCAGACTGCATAATGTTCAAAATCCGCAACGATCCGCGTATTATCCCCATTGGCCACTTTCTGCGGCGCACAAGCCTAGACGAACTGCCGCAGCTATTCAATGTTTTACTAGGCCAAATGAGTCTAATCGGCCCTCGGCCCCTACCGCTTAGAGACACTGCCCTATTTAAGCCCTGGCATCACATTCGCCATCAGGTTCTACCGGGTATTACCGGGCTCTGGCAAATCTCCGGACGCTCAGATATTGAAAATTTTGACGATGCCGCCCGATTAGATCTGCACTATATCGATAACTGGTCACTCAATTTAGATCTCGAAATTTTATTAGAAACCATCAAAATAGTTTGTTTAGGAAAAGGGGCATACTAAAACCACATCTCACAACTTGCCGCCCAGAATATGGATATTGCCAGTAATCTCGCATCTGCCAACGACCATGAGCCATCTTCACCGGCACAATGGCAAAGCCAATGGATAGGAGGCATAGGGCTATTAACCCTGCTAGCGTTCACTTGGCTACCCAACGCCTACAGCTATATGGTTGGCTGGCCATATATCCTAATATGGCAGGGAGCCTTCTTCATTCTAGGCGTTTACACTATCCGAGTTTGCCGCCAGTTCTCTATTCCCTTTGGGCGGCTAGGTTATGGATTGGATGGCGTTGTCATTCTCACCATTTTAGCAGGCACACTCTCAACGCTCAATGCGCAATTTAAAGCTGTCGCTTGTTGGAACCTGCTACTGATTATTAACTACATCGTTTGTCTCTATTTTTTAGTCAACTGGCTCAGATATGGAAACCTGACACGTTATCTACTGTGGGCCATGTTATCGGTTACTGGTATTGTTACCAGCATTATCGGCCTAGCACTGTGGCGGCCAAATCTCAGCATGTGGTTATCTCAAGATTTTAATGCGGCCATTCGCAATGCTCAGCCATTGGGTCATCATAACTTTGTCGGCGGCTATGAACTGTTGCTCTTCCCTATCGTTGGTAGCTTTACGCTCTCACAACAGGGCCGGTGCAAGAAGGTAGGTATAGCAGCAACGGGTATAGTAGTCATTGCCCTCTATGCCAGTGGATCACGAGGTGCATTAGTTGGCGCACTAGCAATGGGGCTAGTTTTGATTGGCTTAGGGTTTTTCTTTAGCAAAAAGCATGATCGCCGTCGTTGGGCTATAGCCGGTATCGGTCTATTCCTCATAATGACGTTAGCAATGGCTAGCAATCCGCGCATAAGAGCTCTCTTTACGATTGATCCAGCCACTGAAGCAAATACGGTTTCTGTTGTTTCTATATCCGATGGGCCAACTAAAGACCGTATTTTTATGATTGAGACAGCTCATAATATTCTGACCAAACATCCGCTGCTTGGCATTGGCCCAGGAAATTTATCTCGCGTATATAATATCTACCGGCCCCTGAATGCGGGAACAGGCTTAGCTTTAGTCCAGCAATTACATAATACACCTGCCCAGCTAGTTGCAGAGCTAGGGCTTTTAGGATTTAGCATTTACGCTTCTCTAATAATCATTATTGCTAGATTGGGGGTATTGCTTCACACACGAGTCACAAAACAGCGCGATCGCTTTCTACTATATGGCATTATTGCAAGTTGGATAGGGTACATTGTTTCGAGTTTATCCGACTATCAGCTAGAGAATATTGGTATCTCTACTGCGTTAATGATAACCATTGCGCTACTTATCAACTTAGCAGATGCCTATAAACTAGAGAAACATAATCTCGAACTTTCTAACTACACACGCAGAGTTAGCAGTTTAGTCCTCTTACTAATTCTCTGCAGTAACTTTCAGCTTTGGACGAGGGTAGATGCTGGTCTCTATATAGGAGATTCTGCCATTCAAGACTCTCAAAAAGGAGATTTTGCGAGTGCGGATCTAAAGTGGGCTAAGGCAAGTAAGCTAGTGCCTTGGGATCCAACTTATCCTGCCTTAGCTGCTGAAACAATTATTAGACTCCTCCCTGATATAAAATCAGAAAAAGATGCTACTAAGCTTGAACTAATGGCTATTGGCTATCTAAAAGATACCGTTAAAGCAGCCCCTAACGATCCCTGGTTCAATCAAAACTTAGCGGCCCTACTCCTCAAGCATAATCCCCAGGAAGCAGAAACCTATGCCGAGCAGGCTGTGCGCCTATCGCCACGAAGCGTTGATACCTACACTTATTACGTGCTAGGACTCTCATACTTAAAACAGGGTAAAGTTGGAAAAGCTATCGAAGCCTTTACCCTGGAAGCACTTTCTAATCCAATCTTTTTAACCGCTAGCATGTGGAATAATAAACCTCTTTCACCTTTAAGAGAAGCTGTAGTTAATGAAACCTTAGATACATATCAGCAAATTCTATCAGAAACCAGCAGAGCTTCCATTCAATACCAGTGGCTTCAAGAGCAAAAAATATTTATATCGTGGTGGTATAATCGCCCGATTAGTAATCAAGAATTAGCGGAAATCCAGCCTTTAATTCGTGCCATCATCACTGCTGATGAACAACCCTACCAATCTCTTCAATGGGTGAACGAGTATATTCAGAAGAATGGAGAATCTTCCGAACTGCATCTTATTCAAGCACGATTATCGCCTCAACAATATTTGCCAAAACTACTGGTAGAGCTTAATGGTACGGAAGAGGAAAGTGAACAGCTTAAAAGCAGCATAACTAGAAAACAATCTATGAAGTCTTGGCTGAATGAAGCCCTTGTAGAAGCAACGGTTTTGCAGCGCTATGGCACTATATACGCCTATAGAAACATCATAGCTAATACTATTCGAGAAATATCATCACCTAAAGATATTCAAGTCGGAGTTTTATTTACTTCTGACTATCTTTTTCCTCCAGCACCTAGAGAATATCCGCAGCTTGATCAGCATATGTCAAAACTACGTATAGAAAATCTTCAAATAAAAGAGGCTTAATCGGGGTTTCAAGGAGCTAGCTAAGCAACGTGTTCAATAGACTATTTATCGGTAATAGTAGAAACCCCTGCCAGACAAGGGTTTCAGTGATCGCTCAAAAATCGGCTGAAGTGATTGCTAGATAAGGGTTTGAAGCAGGGCTGTTTCATTCTAAACTGAAGCTTTTGTGAATCAACAATAACAAACGGTTTCAGGCTTCCAAAACATGCCCTTACGATAGCTGAAAGCCTGAAAGTTCACTTTCTGAATCTAGAATGAAATGACCCTAGGGTTTGAAGGCATTTTTTCACTCTTATTGCCGATAATGTCTAATAGACTATCGAGCAAGGCTTTTCCCCTTTTTCTAGCATTATGAACGAACTCAAAAAAGCCTAAATAGACCTCTTGCATAAATATTATGTGCTAGAGCAACGTCCCTCCCTCGTTCTTCAATTTAACAGGGGAGGAGCGAGCGTTCATGATTGTAGAGCGCTGCTATCAGGTTGAACCGGAGGCCATAGCGACGTCGCCGATTGCGATAGCGCTAGGCTAAAATTTTGAAGATCTTGAGCCGTCGATTCACATGCTCAATACAAATACGTTCGCTGCCAAGGGCGCGATTGTACTCCCGGTCTGACTCGGATAGCTCTCCATCTTTAGGCTTTTTCTGGGGGATGAAACTGTTTGCATGATAGCGAGCAATGCCCTGGTATCCACTGTCTTCCAAGCTCTTTGTCTCAGGATAAAGTGAACCCCCGAGACTTTGAATAGTTGGAAGTCATGGGTGCGACCGTGACCAAAATGGAGGCAGATGATATCGAGAGTGGCTTTGTCGATGATGACTTGGCACTTGAGCGTATGGAATTTCTTTTTGCCAGAGTAGAATTTCTTTTGTTTGCGTTTGGGCCGCTCAATCGGCGTTTCGGTCACATCCATTACCACCATTTCATACTGGCCAAAGCCTTGTGCCAGACGTTTTTTGCCGGGAATTCGGAACAATCCCGAAGCCATTAAATCGGTTTCGACTCGATGGACAATGCGACAAATCGTCGATTCTGAGACGACCCAGTCGGTGGAAATATGAAAGTAGGTGCGATATTCACGCCAATACTCTAGTGCCACTAAAATCTGGTTCTCAACCGATAGCTTGTGTGGATGACCCCGCACTCTTTCCAGCGGCAGTTCAGGTCTCAGACCTTTAATCATGCGCTTAAAAGTCGCTATCTGGACACCGAATCGACGCTTAAACTGGCTATGACTGAGGGCTTGGCTGGCTTCGTAGTTCATCTGTCTGTGAGGGAAACTGTAAACTAAAGCTTGCCAAATTACCATGAATCCTATTATGCAAGAGGTCTATTATGCAAGAGGTCTAATATCTTAGAAGACCTGGGTGAACAACGTGCGGCCAGAGTTGCTTACGACAACGGAAAACTAGAGATTATGGTTCCTCTGCCTAAACATGAAGATGATAAAGAGATCATTGGAGATTTGTTGAAGGCTCTACTGGAAGAACTTGATACTGAATTTAGAGCATTAGGTTCAACAACTTTTAAAAAACCGGATATGCTTAAAGGTATTGAGCCTAATCAATGTTTTTACATTCAAAATGAAGCGGCTATTCGCGGCAAACGTCGGCTTGATCTGGCTGTCGATCCGCCGCCTGATCTGGCTTTGGAGATAGATATTACTGCTCGAACCCATCTCAAAACCTATGAAGCGCTAGGCGTACCAGAGCTGTGGCGATTTAGTCGCAAGGGGCTTAGCATTTATGTGCTGCAAACCGATGAGTATACAGAAGTTGAGGAAAGCTTAGCTTTTCCTGATTGGGGTTTGAAGAAGGTTATTCCTCAATATTTGGAGCAGAGTAGAGCTTTAGGCCGTAATGTAACTATTAGAGCCTTTCGGCAGTGGGTAAGAAAACGGCTTGAGAAACAGATCTAAATTTAGGCTCGATACTATATCGAAAGCCTTGATAGTATCGAGTGGAATGCATGATGTTGCCTTGGTAACAGTGCTAATGAACTATTGCCAAGGCAACCTTCAGTCTAGATTCAGTCTAGATAAGCCTAAGCTGAGGCAACAAGTTCTTTGAACCCCTTACCTGCCGAGAAGGCGGGTACGGTCGTGGCGGGAATTTTGATCGTCTGTCCGGTTTGAGGGTTGCGGCCATCGCGGGCTTTACGGGCCCGAGGCTCAAAGCTACCAAAGCCAACTAAGCTGACTTTTTCACCTTCAGCAACAGAGGCCATGATTGCTTCTACGACAGCGGTCACAACCGCATCGGCGTCTTTTTTAGAAACGCCTGTCTTTTCTGCAACTGCATCGACAAGTTCACCTTTATTCATGGAAGATAACGCAATAAAAACTTCGATGTAGTTGTAACACAAGAATGAATAGGTCACAAGTACTATGCCGCAGAAAATAAGGGTTCTGGGCCGATAGCAGGAGTGAGTTTGCGGCTTATTAGCTCGGCGGCGACGGCAGTTAGGCATTGACTGACTGAGTTTGAAGATCGGCGATTAGGCGTTGCCAAAAACACTCCTATCTCTTTGGCGTCAGCGGTTTCAGATATTTTTGCCGCTTTTTGAGAGGGGCAAAAGGCGGCAATCGCACCAGTTTCAAGACGCTTCAGGGTAAGATATCGACGGCCAATTTAAATCCGAATGCTGCTTTAGAAAAATCTATAATAAATTTCTTAAAATTCTCTAAAAAGATGGCTGGCTGGCCGCTAATTGCTTGAGTGCCGCTGAAAATCGCTGCCCGTCACAGCCATTTTGACAGGTTTATTTTTAGGAGTCCTGCGATCCGATGTCTTTTCCCTTCGATGCTGCTGCCATTCAAGCGCGAGTTGACAATTTTTGGCAGCTCCCGGCTAGCTTTGGCATGGAGCGGAACGCTTATCACAACTATCTTAATGAGCTAGTCAGCGATCGCTACGCGCTGATTCACGGCCTGCAAATCCTTCGAGATGAGCTTCAGTTTGCCGCGACTAGCCCAACGGCGGTTAAGGCTTGCGGGGCTGATTTAACGCTGCCGAGCGTGGTGACGACATTGGCCTATACGAATTGCGGCGATCGCATCCATCAAGGTGAAGCCACCAAACGCTACCGGGATGTGGTCGCCTCCCGCTTCGCGACGCTCTCAGAAATTGGCGAACTCAAGCTAGAAGCTTTTTTCCCCGCTGGCGGCGGCACCGACAATGGCGCAACCCTAGCCCATGTCACCGTGGCCCATGAGCTAGATGAACATCTCAAAAATCAGCTCTATGCGGGCAACCCTGAATCGATTTCGCTGGTCGCCATCGATCTCAAAACCCACGTTGGCAGGCTGCGAGACGGCGATAACCACGTCAGCTACGGCAAAACCCGCGAATCACCTTGGCGAGAGCCCCGAGCAGCCTGCGGAGCGATTGTCGGCGCACTCAGTCACTATCACCCCCAAAATCTAATTCATCGCCGCATTCGCGACGACTTAGGCGAACGAAATTTTCAGTACTTATCTAACAACCAAATTCTCACCGATGAGGGCGTTGATATTACGATGGCCATAGCCGCGATGATTGTCGCCATTCGCGGCATTCGCAATACGGCGATCGCCCTCGCGCAAGAAATAGACGAGCGCGGCCTTGGGCATCTCACTGCTACGACAACAGTTAACCGGCCCTCCCGCGATGACTTGGTGATTTATCTAGCTCGCGCCACCGTGTTTAATGGCAAAGTGCGAATTCAAAGTTTAGGCACCGAGGCCGCTCGCTATAGCGGAAAATTTGGCTTTCATGCGGGCGAAAAGCGCCTACAGTTGCGCTACGGAGATTGGGATAGCGACAACCTACCGGTTGAAGAGATTAACTACAAAGTCCGAAACTCAGGGCTGTGAGCTGGTGTTGCTGTCTATCTTTAATTCGGCCTTTAACTCAGCAGAACTCGGCAGCAGTGCCTCAACGGTAGGATCTCACAGCAGTTTTAATTGATCGATGGCATATTGACAGGGAGTAGTTATCGCACTTCATCAAACATGCTGGATTTTTTAACGTTGGCGGGGTTGAGCGCGGGGGCACAGTGGCTGGTTAAGGACGTGCTCAGTCCGCTGACGAGGGCGGCGGCAGAAGATTTCTATAAGGATTTTTTGAAACAAACGGTGTCGGATGGGCTAGCTCAGAATGCGCCGGAGCCGATGAAGAGAGCGATCGCGCGATCGCTCAAAGAATTTTTAGACCTGTTTCAAACTGAGCTAGAAACCTGCGGATTGCCAAAAGCACTGACCCGTCATGAATTTGCTGATCCGCTG